>NZ_LBJP01000001.1:35371-395786 GCF_028128715.1 Bradyrhizobium sp. CCBAU 51745
AGATCCTGGTGGAAACTCGGCTCCAGCGATTCCAGGGCCACGCTACCGCCCGACACCGCGCCGATCGCGTTGTTGAGATAGTTGCCGTTGCTGTCGGTGTTCCAAACCGTGTACTGGTCGGCACCCGCCAGCTTCCAGGCGACCTCATAGCCTCCCGCCGTCGCCTCAACCCCGATCGGCGCCCAATTTCCGATCTGCCCCACGGTGACCGCAGCGCCATTCAGCTTCAGCGTCGGTCCCGCGCCCGCCGTGTACAGGTAGTAGTTGCTGCCGATCAGGTCGAGGCTCGTCGAGCCTGACGATTCCAACACAGTGGCAACCAGGCCAATCACGCCGTCGCCGTTCAAATCCTGATGGAAACTCGGCTCCAGCGATTCCAGGGCCACGCTACCGCCCGACACCGCGCCGATCGCGTTGTTGAGATAGTTGCCGTTGCTGTCGGTGTTCCAAACCGTGTACTGGTCTGCACCCGCCAGCTTCCAGGCGACTTCGTAGCCTCCCGCTGTCGCCTCAACCCCGATCGGCGCCCAATTTCCGATCTGCCCCACGGTGACCGCAGCGCCATTCAGCTTCAGCGTCGGTCCGGCGCCCGCCGTGTACAGGTAGTAGTTGCTGCCGATCAGGTCGAGGCTCGTCGCACCTGACGATTCCAACACAGTGGCAACCAGGCCAATCACGCCGTCGCCATTCAGATCCTGATGGAAACTCGGCTCCAGCGATTCCAGGGCCACGCTACCGCCCAAGACCGCGCCGATCGCATTGCTGAGATAGTTGCCGTTGCTGTCGGTGTTCCAAACCGTGTACTGGTCGGCACCTGCCAGCTTCCAGGCGACCTCGTAGCCTCCCGCTGTCGCCTCAACCCCGATCGGCGCCCAATTTCCGATCTGCCCCACGGTGACCGCAGCGCCATTCAGCTTCAGCGCCGGTCCCCCGCCTCCTGCAACCGGATCCAGGAAATAATTGCGGCCGGCCTGCACAAGGCTGGTCGCACCATAAGCCTCGATCGTCGTCGGGGTGCTGGTGGCAACATGGAAGCCGAGTGCATCGAGTTGCTTCAGATCGATTGCCGTCAGGCCCTGAATGGTGCTGCTTGTATAGTATTCGTTGAAAGGATCGTTGGGCCCCTGCACACCGTTGTTCAGGAAGTCGCTCGGATCGGAAGACTGGCCGTAGTCCGCGAGCTTGGTGTTACCGCCGTCCAGCGAGAAATAGGCGGCCGGCGCGGTCTGGGCGCCGGAAAACAGATGCGCGCCTGGACTCGTGAAACGATAGAAATCGAAGACGTCAGGCGCCGCCCCATATGGCACGCGACCCATCGCATGGGTCAGCTCGTGGAGCGCAACGCCGACCAGAAGATTTGGATTGATATCGGTCGAGAAATACGCGCTGGCGTCGTCGGTCGTCGTGTCGTTGGCACCAATCACACCCCACAGCTTCAGCTGCGCATTCCAGACAGCGACGTTCGATTGTCCCTGGATAGCTGTCCCGCTCGGGAGGCTGTTGAACGTGGTGTCGCCTGGGGTGGCGTTGTTCACCAGCTGCGAGTGAACCCACGAATAGTTCTCGTAAAGTCCGCTGTCGGGTCCGGCCGCTGCGCCGCCCCCTGTGCCACTGTAGTCGATGTTGATGTTGACGGTGATCTTGTCTGTTAGGTTGGCAGCCAGGATCGCAACCGCCTGCTGCAAGCCGCTCTTGAAGCTCGCCGGCGCGGCCTGCGCTGCGGCGTCGAGAATGAGATTGATGATGATACCGCCCGCGGTGACCGACAAGACAGAGCCGGTCGTTGCTCCACCCGACCCCGAGCCTGCCGACCCCGCTGGGATGTAGCTTCCCTGAATGCTATCGCCGACGACCGTGTAAAACGGATCGTCTGACACCAGATTTGTGTCCAGGGTAGATTTTGATCTCAAGGCCTATCTCTCTCGAAAATATTCAGCTCAACCGCAGTTCGGCTCCAAGCAAAGGCGAAGCGCGAAGTGAATTTGAACACATGCCCGCCAGTACCGCGCCATCGGGCACAAACGTTCAACGCTTTGACCGCGGTCGCCAAGGGAAAGCTCCGAAGCAGTAAGCCCGCTCGATTCGAGCGGGGTAGAACGCAGATTCTAGCTTGATATCTATACGTTTGGTTTAAATGGGGCGAGGTGACTCGGCCTCTTCCGCAAGACCGTATTAAGCATCAAGTCCCGTAGTCATACGAGTCGGATAGCCATCCTGGTTCCACTGCCCTTTGCGGTTTGCCGGCCCGCGCATGCAGGCCCCCTCTTCGGACCGCCCTTGACGGTCCCGACCAAAATGGCCAAAGTGCCTCGCTGGACATCTATGTCACTCTAATTGCATCACTTTTACTCGAGGCTCAGGATGGAACACGTCGAACATGTTCGATTCGGCGAACAACTCTACGCGATCATCGTGCGCGCCTCGTTCCGCGAGCCAGGGATTCATTTCTTCTCGACACCGGAATTGTCGCAGCAACTTGCGTATATGAGCCATCCGAAGGGCAAGAGCATCGAGCCGCATCGCCACAACAAGGTGACGCGAGAGGTGCACTACACCCAGGAGGTGCTGCTGATCCAGAAGGGCAAGCTCCAGGTCGACTTCTACACGATGAACGAGAAATATCTGGAAAGCCGCGTGCTGAGTGCCGGCGACACCATCCTGTTGTGCAGCGGCGCCCACGGCTTCCACGTTCTCGAGCCGGTCGAGATGTTCGAGATCAAGCAAGGCCCCTATTCCGGCGAAAACGACAAGACACGGTTTGCGGAAGTCGCGCCGTCGGAGATCCGGATCAAGGGTCCAAATCTGTGACCGCGCCGTTCATTCCCGTCAGCACGCCGCTGCTCGACGACAACGAAGCCCAATATCTCGTCGAATGTATCCGGACCGGGCGGATCTCGTCGGAAGGGCCATCCATCACGCGCTCCGCGCAGGCGCTCAAGGAGATCCTGGCGTGATTGTCTTCGCTGACTACGCGCCCTGGTATGACCTGCTCTATCGGGACAAGGACTATGCGGGCGAGACGTCTTTCGTCGAAGCACGCCTGCGCGACCATGGAACATCTTCAGGCAAACTGCTCGATATCGGCTGCGGCACCGGTTTGCATGCCCTGGCCTTCGCCCAACGGGGCTGGAACGTTACTGGCATCGATCTCAGCGATGAGATGATCGCAAGCGCCAAGGCGCGCGTCGCGCAGGCTGGGCTTCCGATTCAGTTCCGGCAGGGCGACGTCCGCGAGGCCGGTCCGGAACGCGACTACGATGTGGTCGTGTCGCTGTTCCACGTCGCGAGCTATCAAACCAGCCGCGATGCGCTGGCGGCGATGTTTCGCACCGCGCACGCCGCGCTGAAACCGGGCGGCCTATTCTTGTTCGATTATTGGTATGGTGGCGCCGTGTTGGCGCAGGGCGTCGAGACGCGGGTCAAGGTGATCGAGCAGAAGCCGTTGCGCCTGACCCGCATCGCGCAATCCGTCCACGACGAGCAGGCCGCGACCGTCACCGTGAACTACACCCTGTTCTGCGAGGACAGCGATCGCGCAACCATCCGTCGGGTCGATGAAGCGCATCATATGCGCTACTGGTTTCCGTTCGAGATCGATGCCGCGCTCGCGGCGAGCGGCTTTGAGCCCGGCACTCATGCCGCATGGCTGACGCTGGACGCGCCGAGTTCGAAGAGCTGGGCCGCCTATACCGTCGCCAGGAGGCGCGTCTCGCCGTAAGACCGCTGCGCAGCGATGGCCCCGGCAACGCCGGGCAACGCGCTCAGCACGGCGACCCCGGTCGATCATCCCGACATCGAAGGTCCCTTGCAGCCACGAGCGGCCGCGCCAACCTCTGAAGCAGCAACCTGGTTGATGGCGCCGCCATCAACCCGCCCCGCGCCGGTTCAATCCCCGCTATGCTGCGATGCAACAGATTGTTGCCCAACGGCCACGATTGCTGAGATTACAAGGGAAATGGGCGGGAACGTCGGGCCAATGGATGCCCGTTCATTGCAGCCGGTCGCGACGCCGTGGGATCATCGTGCCGGGGCTCGGTGGCTCCCGATTTACTTTAGCGATTTGCGAAGGGCCGATGGCTGACCCGATCATTGCGCCTGGAAGGATGGATGGCCGGCTGCGTGCAGTGATCAAGCATTCACTGGCGACCCTGCTCGCGACCACGGCCCTCGGCGTCGTCGCCGCGCATGCGGTGGACGGCACCTGGACCGGCGCCACGACCGACTGGACCGCTCCGACGAACTGGTCGAGCCCCACAGTGCCGGACGGAACCGCAACCTTCGGCAACACCGGAAGCACCGCCGTCGACAACAACAACGGCACCGTCACCATCGGCACGATCCTGTTCAACGGCACCGCTCAGGCCTATTCGGTCACCGTCGGCAAGCCATTCACCGTCAACGGGACAGGCATCATCAACAATTCCGGCAATACGCAGAATTTCGCCGTCACCTCCGGCAACACTCTGGCGTTTCAGCAAAGCAGCACCGCGAGCGGCGGCACCGGCGCAGTGACGATCACCACCAACGGTGGCGGCATCACGAGCTTCGCGGGAACGAGCAGCGGCGGCAACGCGCGCTTCGTCACCAATATCGGCGGCACGGTCATCATCTCCGGCCTGACCAATGGCGGCACGACGACGGGCTCGATCGAAGGCGCGGGCAATTACGTGCTCGGCGCCAACACGCTGAACACCGGCAGCCTCAACACCTCGACCCTGGTCGATGGCTCGATCTCCGGCACCGGCGGCAGCCTGACCAAGGTCGGCACCGGCACGCTGACCCTGACCGGCGGCAACACCTACACCGGCGCGACGACGGTCTCGGCCGGAACGCTGGCGCTGTCGGGCTTCGGCAACATCTCGTCATCGAGCGTCGTGACGGTGAATGCGATCTTCGATATTTCCGGAATGAATCCGGGAATTCCCGCCGTGATCACCACGCTCGCCGGCAATTCGAGCGGCGTAGTCAACATGGGCAACACGAACCTGATCATCACGAGCGGCGCGACCGAGTTCGCCGGCGTGATCCAGGGGGCGGGCGGGCTCGAGGTCTTCGGCGGAACGCAGACGCTGTCCGGCGAGAACACCTACACCAACGCGACGCAGATCGACGCCGGCGCAACGCTGGCCCTGAAAGGCAGCGGATCGATCGCGAGCTCGGCGAGCGTCACGTTCACGCCAGGTGCAGGCGGGACATTCGACATTTCGCAGACGACCTCCGGCGCGTCGGTGAACGCTCTGGTTTCCGCCACCGGCGGCAGCTTCGTTTCGTTGGGGTCCAGGACGCTGACGATCACGAGTGGCAGTCTTTACGGTGGCGTGATTCAGGACGGCGGCATCGGTGGCGGCACCGGCGGCAACCTCGTCATCGCGAGCGGCGCGACGCAGCAGCTCTACGGCGTCAACACCTATACCGGCACCACGACCATCGCGGCCGGTGGCGAGCTGGATCTCGCCAATGGCGGCAGCGACGGCAGCATCGCCACCTCGCGCAATGTCATCGTCAACGGCGTCTTCGACATCTCGGCCCTGGCCGCCGGCACGTCGATCAAATCGCTGTCGGGCACCGATGCCACCGCACGCGTCAATCTCGGCGCCAACACGCTGACGATCACGAGCGGCAACGGCGCCTTCGCCGGTGTCATCCAGGATGGCGGCGCCGGCGGCGGCCTCACCCTGCCCGGCGGCACGGAAATCCTGACCGGCGCCAACACCTATACCGGCGCGACAACTGTCAACGGCGGCAGGCTGGAGGTCGACGGCTCGATCGTCAGCGCGACCACCGTCAATGCCGGAGGCACGCTCGCCGGCGGCAGCACGTCCCCAGGCTCCGGCGCGGTCGGCAATGTCACCGTCAATGGCGGCACGCTCGCACCGGGCAGCACCGCCAATCCGTTCGCGCCGCTGACGGTCAATGGCAGCCTGAGCTTCACCGCCGCCTCGACCTATCTGGTGCAGGTCTCCTCCAGCACTGCCAGCCTCGCGAACGTCACCGGCGCGGCCACGCTCGGCAGCGCGAGGGTGAGTGCGATCTTCGGCTCCGGCAGCATCAAGAAGCAGTATACGATCCTGACCGCAGCCGGCGGCCTCGGCGGCACCACCTTCAATCCGGCCGTCACCTCCAACATATCGACGATCAACGCGACGCTGAGCTACAACGCCAACAACGTCTTCCTCAACATCGGCGTCAACTTCACGCCTGTGAGCGGCGGCCTCAACACCAATCAGCAGAACGTCGCGAGCGCGCTGACGAACTTCTTCAACACGACCGGCAGCATCCCGACGGCCTTCGCCGCGCTGACGCCTTCAGGGCTGACCACCGCCTCGGGCGAGCTCGGCACCGGCATCATCCAGTCCGCGATCAATGCCGACGGCCAGTTCCTCAACCTGATGCTCGATCCGACCATCGCGGGCCGCTCGAGCGGCTTCACCAAGGCGGGCAGCGTCGCGCAATTCGCCGAGTGCGATGACACTGAAGCTTATGCCTCGATGCGCCCGGCCACCGCGCGCGAGCGCGAGGCCTTTGCGATGGCGACCAAGGCGCCGCTGCTGTCGTCGCAGCCGGTCAATCGCTGGAGCGTCTGGACCGCCGGCTATGGCGGCTCGGCCCAGGTCGGCGGCAACGCCGCGGTCGGCTCGCAGGATCTGACGGCGCGAGTCTGGGGCGGCGCGGCCGGTGCCGACTACAGGGTTTCGATGGATACGCTGGTCGGCTTCGCGCTCGGCGGCGGCGGGCTGAATTACTCGCTTGCCAATGCGATGGGCACGGGCTCGGCCGACCTGTTCCAGGCCGGCGTCTACGGCCGGCACAATTTCGGCCCCGCCTATGTTTCCGCCGCGCTCGCCTATGGCTGGCACGACGTCACCACCAACCGCACCGTGATCGGCGCCGACCAGCTCCAGGGCCGCTTCAAGGCCGACACCTTCTCCGCGCGCGTCGAGGGCGGCTATCGCTTCGCCACGCCGCTGGTCGGCATCACGCCCTACGCGGCCGTCCAGGTCACGAACGTCAACCTGCCCAACTATTCCGAAGTCAGCCTCAATGGCCGTGGCCTGTTTGCGCTGAACTACGCCTCGCAATCGCCGACCGATATCCGCTCCGAGCTCGGCCTGCGCACCGACAAATCCTATGCGATGCAGAACGGTGTGTTGACCTTGCGCGGCCGCGCCGCCTGGCTGCATGACTACGATCCGAGCCGCGCCGTCACGGCGCTGTTCCAGACGCTGCCCGGCGCCAGCTTCGTCGTCAACGGCGCCAGGGTCGACGCCGATTCCGCGCTGGTGAGCGCCAGCGCCGAGATGAAATGGCTGAACGGCTTCTCGATCGCCGGCACCTTCGACGGCGAGTTCTCCGGCAACGTCGCCAGCTATTCCGGCAAGGGCGTGTTCAAGTACAGCTGGTGAGCTACCTTCCGACTTCCTGGGCGGCTGGCCCGGCTAAGGCCCGGGGCACGCACGCTGAATTGGCGTGACCGCGCAGGCGCGCGGCTCCCCGAGGTCTACTGTGCATGGGGTTGTTTTCGACTTTTTGCCGGGCCCGGGCCGATGTGACGGAATCCAGAGCGCGGGCTTCGATGAGGAGCGCGCGCAGAGGCTCGTTCCACGAGATGCTCTCAAACTCGGCGCATGGCTGGCTGCGCCAGCCGACGCTTGCCGCATGATCTTTCGGCATTATGGTGGGCGCGCGGTTTGTTCCCGGAGCCATCCCATATGCCCTTTCCTCACGCTTCCGAAGCCCTGTCGCGCTTCACTGTGCTCGACCTGACCCGCGTCCGCTCCGGGCCGACCTGCGTGCGTCAGCTCGCGGATTGGGGCGCCACAGTGATCAAGATCGACGCGCTGACGGAAGATGCCGGCGGCGAGCAGCCGGGGGGACCGCGGCGCGGCTCCGACTTCCAGAACTTGCACCGCAACAAGCGGGCGATGACGCTGAACCTGAAGGACGCGCGCGGGCTTGCCGTGTTCAAGCGCCTCGCAGCCAAGGCCGACGTCGTGGTTGAGAATTTCCGGCCAGACGTGAAGAAGAAGCTCGGCATCGACTATGAGAGCCTCGCCGCGATCAACCCGCGCATCGTCTATGGCAGCATCTCCGGCTTCGGCCAGGACGGCCCCTATCACAAGCGGCCTGGCTTTGATCAGATCGCGCAGGGCATGGGCGGGCTGATGTCGATCACGGGCGCGCCCGGACAAGGCCCGATGCGGGTCGGCATTCCCGTCGCCGACCTCACCGCGGGCCTGTTCTGCGCCATGGGCATTCTCACCGCGCTGCTCGAGCGCGAGGTCTCCGGCAAGGGCCAATGGGTGCAGACCTCGCTGCTACAGGCCCAGATCTTCATGCTCGACTTCCAGGCGGCGCGCTGGCTCATGGAAAATGAAGTGGCAAAACAGGCCGGCAACAATCATCCGACCAGCATCCCGACCGGCGTGTTCAAGACCTCGGACGGTTACATCAACATCGCGACCACAGGCGGACGGATCTGGGAGCGCTGCGCGCAGGCGATCGGCGCGCCCGAGCTCTACAGTCATCCCGATTATGCGACGGCCCCTGCCCGCTCCAAGAACCGCGACGCGCTCAACGCCGAGATTGAGAAGCGCACCGTGACCAAGTCGACCGAGACCTGGGTGCGCGAGCTCAACGACGCCGGCGTACCCTGCGGGCCGATCTACGCTATCGACCAGATGTTCGAGGACGCACAGGTCAAGCATCTCGGCATCGCGCAGGATGTGCCCAATGAGGAGGGCCGCCACATCCGCCTGGTCGGCCAGCCCGTCACGCTGTCGCGCACGCCAAGCAAGATGGTGGCTCGCCCGCCTGAGTACGGCGAGCAGACCGACGAGGTGCTGAAGGAATTCGACTTCAGCGCCGACGAGATCGCCGCGCTCAGGGCCGCCAACGTCGTGTGAGCGAAGGCTGGCCCGCACGGACACCCACATGAGAAAAGCCCCGGAAAACCGGGGCTTTTCCAATCCGACACTGCCTGCCGATCAGTACTTGGCGACGACCGGGCCGGCCGTGAACTGGTAGTTGAACCCAGCGCGCAGAATATGGTCGCGGAAGCGGACGTCGATGTCGTTCCCTGTCCCACTGAAGTAGGTCTTGGTGCCGAGATCGACATAGAGATATTCGAGCTTCGCTGACCAGTTGGGAGCGAACTTCTTCTCGAGGCCAGCGCCGAGCGTCCAGCCGACCCGCGTCTGGCTCTCCGACACCGTCGCACCGGTGGCCGATATGGGACCACCGATCGGTGTGTTGCTGTTGCCGTCGAACCGCTGAATCGTAACCGTCGGCGTGCTCGCGAACTTGACCTCGCCGACCGCCAGACCGCCGGTAGCATAGAGCAGCAAGCTCGGATCGACAAGGAAGCCGCCGCGTCCACGGAAGGTTGCGAACCAGGGGAAATCGGTGCTGGTGGCCGAGGACTGCGTGATACCGAAACTGCCGATTCGGATCGTCCCAAACGTGTCGTTCGAACGGCCGCGCTCGCCGGTGCCTTGGATGTCGGCCTCAACGCCGACGACCCATTTCCGGTCCACCTGCCAATTATAACCGACCTGGCCGCCGCCGAGGCCGCCATCCACGTTGTGCTTGACCGTGGCTATGGATCCCGCAGGAAAAAACCCGCCGATGTCAGCTGTCGCGTTCGATCTGCCCCAGCTATAGCCGCCGTTCAATCCAGCGTAGAATCCCGTCCAATTGTATCCGGGATCGACGATCGGGGGCGCCTTCACGTATGGCTTCGCGGCCAGGTCCGCCGCCATGGCGTGCGTCGTAAGCAACGAGGCCGCCGCCAATCCCATCACAATCCGCTTCATACTCGCCCCCGCGATCAAAATAAAAGCTGCAATCTGGGTGGAACCATACGCGTTTCGAACAGGCGCCGCTGTCGCGCGGCAGCAACATTTGGAAATAATCGGTCAGCATCAGGACTTGGACCAGGACGTCATGGATGGACCAAGCCATTGATATTACGTCGATTGGTCCCGAACTCACTCTGCCGCGATTTTCGCCCGCCCCCTCCATCCGACGCGGGCGAGCAGACCGTCAAGGAGGGGCCAAAACAGCAGAATGATCGCTAGCGTCGTAAGCGAACCGACCAGACCGTTCGACCAGAACACTCCGAGGTTCCCGCCGGCGCCGATCATCGACAGGCGGAAGGCGTCTTCAGCGCGGTTGCCGAGCACGAGCGCCAGCGTGAACGGCGCCAAGGGAATACCGATCTTCTTGAAGACGTAGCCGACAACACCAAAGCCGAGCATCAGCCAGATGTCGAACATCGCGTTCTGGATCGCGTAGGCGCCGATGGCGCAGGACACCACGATCATCGGCGCGATGGCTGCGAACGGCACGCGCAGGATCGAGGCGAAGATCGGCACCGTCGTTAACACCAGCACGAGGCCGACGACATTGCCCAAATACATCGAGGCGATCAGGCCCCAGACGAAATCCTTGTGCTCGACGAACAGCAGCGGGCCCGGATTGAGCCCCCACACCATCAAACCGCCGAGCAGGATCGCAGCGGTGCCGGAGCCGGGAATGCCGAGCGCCAGCATCGGCAGCAGCGCCGAGGTGCCGGAGGCATGTGCCGCCGTCTCCGGCGCGAACACGCCTTCGATGCGGCCGTTGCCAAAACTCTCGGGATCCTTGGCGAAACATTTTGCCAGATTGTAGCCCATGAAGGACGCAGCGATCGCGCCGCCCGGCGTGATGCCGAGCCAGCAGCCGATGAAAGAGGAGCGCAACAACGTCACCCAGTATTTCGGCAGGTCCTTCCACACGCTCAGCACCACGCGCAGCGAGATGCTCGCCGCGTGACCGCGCAGCGCCAGCCGTTCCTCCATCGTCAGCAGAATCTCGCTGATGCCGAACAGGCCGATGACGGCGACCAGGAAGTTGATGCCGCGCAGAAGCTCGGCCGAACCGAACGTCATGCGCAGCTGGCCTGACACCGTGTCCATGCCGACGCCGGCGAGCAGAAGGCCGAGCGACATCGAAATGACGGTCTTGTGCCTGGCTTCGCGGCCCAATCCGACGAAGGAGCAGAACGTCAACAGATACACCGCGAAGAACTCGGGCGGACCGAACTTCAGCGCGAAGGACGAGATCATCGGCGCAAGGAAGGTCATCAGCAGCACTGCGACCAGCGAGCCGATGAAGGAGGACGTGAACGCCGCGGTCAGCGCCTCGGCCGCCCGGCCCTGCTGCGCCATCGGATAGCCGTCGAACGTGGTCGCGACCGACCAGGCTTCGCCGGGAATGTTGAACAGGATCGAGGTGATGGCGCCGCCGAACAACGCACCCCAATAGATGCTGGACAGCATCACGATCGCCGAGGTCGGATCCATCGTGAAGGTCAGCGGCAACAGGATGGCGACGCCGTTCGGCCCGCCAAGGCCGGGCAGCACGCCGACAAAGATGCCGAGCACGAGCCCGACCATCATCAGCACGAGCGTCTTCCAGGTCAGCAGGACGGTGAAGCCGTGAAGCAGGAGACCAAGAGCTTCCATCGCGCAAGTCCGCCTAGTAGCCGAAGGCCGCTTCGAGCGGGCCCTTCGGCATGATGACGTCGAAGGCGACGTCGAAGGTGACGAACATGATCGCCGCGAACACGAGAGCGGTGAGCAGCGACTTCCAAAGCGCGATCTTGCCGATCGCCCGCATGAAGCCGGCGATCAAAAGGAAGCTCGCGACATAGAGGCCGAGGAACTGCGTCACCAGGCAGAACAGCAGCGTCGGCACGAACACCGCCAGCACGCGGCGCGCCTGTGCGCGCGTGACGAAGGTTTCGGATATCGCGCGCCGCGCCGGCAACGCGACGATCAGGCCATAGAGGCTAGCGCCGCCGAGGACGAGGGAGAGATAGAATGGGAAATAGCCAGGCTCCGGCCCGGTTGAATCCCAGGAAGCACCGGTGCGCCAATTGTCGTAGCCGAGGATGGCGGCGAGCGCGAGCAGCAGCAGGCAGACGATCAGTTCGACGGTGCTGGTCGGCGTGACGGACGGGGAGTTGTCTTCAGGCGCGGTTGGATCGTCGACGACGATTTCAAGATCGGTTTGGGACATGCTCTGCCAGATCAAGTTGCGCCGTCGTCATCCGTGAAGGCGGATGATCCACTACGCCGTGCAGAAGCCGTCTTTCGTCGCATTCTGTGCCATAGTGGATGCCCCGCCTTCGCAGAGCATGAGGTGGGGGTGTGATTACTTCGCGACGAAACCGGCTTCCGTCATCAGCGATTTGTTCTGGGCTTCGTCCTCCTCGAGGAAGTGCACCATGTCCTTGCCGGTGAGGAAGATCGGCTTCAACGCCTGCTTCTCCATGTATTCCCTGTATTCGGCGGTCTGCGTCACCTTGTGGAACAGCTCGACATAGAACGCCTGCTGTTCCGGCGTGACCTTGCCGGGCAGGAACATTGCGCGCAACATCAGGTACTGGACGTCGACGCCCTCCTCCTTGCAGGTCGGGATATCGGCCCAGGACTGTGTGTCGGTCACCTTGGTGGTGTAGGAGATGCGCTCCTTGTCGAACACGCAGAGCGGACGCACCTGGCCCGCGCGCCAGACTTCGAGATTTTCGGATGGGTTGTTGACGTTGGATTCGGTGTGGTTGCCGACGAGCTGCGTGGCAGCCTCGCCGCCGGACTTATAGGGCAGATAGGAGAACTTCGCGCCGGTCTTCTGCTCCAGGAACACGGTCAGCACGTGATCCTCGCGCTTGGAGCCGGTGCCGCCCATCTTGAACGGCGAGCTCGCCGCCTTCGCAGCCGCGATGAACTCCTTCACCGTCTTGGGACCGGCGGCATTGTCCCACAGCACGAACTGGTCGAGCGCGATCACCGAGACCGGGGTCAGCTCGCGCCAGTTGAACGGGATCTTGGCCGAGAGCGGCAGCATGTAGATCAGCGAATAGGCGATCAGCACCTTGTTCGGATCGCCCTCGCTGGACTTCATGTACATCAGCGCTTCGGCGCCCGATGCACCGCCCTTGAGCGAGACCACCATCGGCTGCTTCATCAGATTGTTCTTCTGGATCGCGGCCTGCATCATCCGCGCCATCTGGTCAGAGGCGCCGCCCGCGCCTGCCGCCACCACGATCTCGACGGGTTTGGTCGGTTCCCAGCCGGCGACGGCCGGCGCACTGAACAACAAGGCCGTCGCAGCCCCGACGGCTTTCACTGGAATACGCACGTGTATCGTCCCCTGACTATTATTGGCTTTGTGATGCCGGGAAATTTATCGATGCATTGTGCGGACTAAGGGTTGCGAATTCAAGCCGGCGGACATTCGGCCCCATATGACTTTCGGCTGACGAAGCACGCGCTACCTGCCCTTCCAGTTCGGCGTGCGCTTGTTGAGGAAGGCGTCCATGCCCTCGCGAAAATCTTCGCTCATATAAGCCTTGAGGATCAGGTCCTCGCCCTGTTCGCGCGACAGCGTCGGACGGATGCGACGCACCGCCTCCTTGGTCGTTTCCAGCGTCAGCGGCGCATGGCTCGCGACGAGCTTTGCGGTTTCATCCGCGCGGCGCTGAAGAGTCTCGACGTCAGGCACGATTTCGGTGAGGAGGCCGAGCGCGAGCGCTTCCTGCGCCTCGACCAGGCGCGCCCTGAAGATCAGATCCTTGGTGCGCGCAGGTCCGACCAGCGCGACGACGCGGCTGATGTTCGACATCGACAGGCAGTTGCCGAGCGTGCGTGCAATCGGAAAGCCCATGCGCGTCGTTTCAGTGCCGATGCGAAGATCGCAGCAGGCGGCAATGCCGGCGCCGCCGCCGGTGCATGCACCCGCGATGGCCGCGATCACGGGCACGCGGCACTGTTCGAGCGTGCCGAGCACGCGGTCGATCCGCGCTTCGTAGTCGAGCGCATCCTGCGCCGTCTTGAAGGCTCGGAATTGCGAGATGTCGGTGCCCGAGGCGAACGCCTTGTCGCCGGCACCGGTGAGGATCAGCGCCTTGATCGAACGATCGGCGTTGATCTCCTGGCAGATCTCCGCCATGCGGTCATACATGGCGAAGGTCATGGCGTTGCGCGCCTGCGGGCGGTTGAAGGTGATCCGCGCGATGCCGTCCGTGACGGAGTAGAGCAGGTCTTCGTTGGCAGTCGCGGGTAGGTTCATCGCGCTATCACTTTCCAAGTTAGTTCAGGCCACCTGGGCCTTGGCCATCGGCACCGCGTCACGTCCCTTCAGGACGTCCATGGCTGCCAGCACGCCGCCGCTCCGATGCGGAATCTTTGCAAGATCGAGACCCATCTCGACGCCGGCGAGCGTGCCCATCAGCATCAGATCGTTGAAATGACCGATATGGCCGATGCGGAACACCTTGCCCTTGACCTTGTTGAGGCCGGTGCCGAGCGACATGTCGAAGTTTTCCAACACCACCTTGCGGAAGGCGTCGGCATCAAAGCCGTCAGGCACACGCACGCCGGTCAGCGCCGGCGAATGCGCGGCGGGATCGACGCACTGCGTCTCCAGGCCCCACACCTTCGCCGCCGCGCGCGTCGCCGCGCTGTGGCGCTTGTGGCGAGCCCAGACGTTCTCGAGGCCTTCTTCCTCGAGCATCTTCACCGCTTCGCGCAGGCCGTAGAGCAGATTGGTGGCGGGCGTATAGGGGAAGGTGCCGAGCTTGTTGAAGCTGATCACTTCCTGCCAGTCCCAATAGGAGCGCATGCCGGGATTGGCCTTGGCGACGTTGAGCGCCTTCTCCGAGAGGGCGTTGAAGCCGAGACCGGGCGGCAGCATCAGGCCCTTCTGCGAGCCGGCGACCGAGACGTCGATGCCCCAGGCGTCGTGCTCATATTCCATCGAGCCGAGGCCGGAAATGGTGTCGACCATCAGCAGCGCCGGATGCTTGACGCGATCCAGCAGCTTGCGCACTTCGAGCGGCGGCGTGACGCAGCCGGTCGAGGTCTCGTTATGAACCACACAGACCGCCTTGATCGCGTGCTGCTTGTCGGCCGTAAGGCGCTTCTCGATCTCGGCGAGGTCGGCGCCATGGCGCCAGTCGCTCGGGATGAAGTCGACCTCGAGCTTGAACTTGTCGGCGATGCCGCGCCACAGCACGGCGAACTGGCCGGTCTCGCACATCAGCACCTTGTCGCCGGGCGCGAGCACATTGACCATCGCCGCCTCCCAGGCGCCGGTGCCGGACGAGGGGAAGATGATCACAGGCTGCTTGGTGCGGAACACCCGCTGCATCGAGGCGAGGACCGCAAAACCGAGTTCGGCGAACTCCGGACCGCGATGGTCCAGCGTCGGCATATCCATCGCCCGCAGCACGCGGTCGGGCACGTTGGTCGGTCCTGGAATCTGTAAGAAATGCCTTCCAGTATGCACGGTCATAGGCGTCCTTCCCGGTCTAGCCTTGTTTTGGTGGCCGCCGAATAGCACCATTTGACCGGCTTGTCCCCTCTCCTTAAGGCTCCTCCCATGCATAAGCGGCGGGCCTCCGTCGCCCCTACTCCGCAGCCACGACCCTGCCGGACGGCACCCTGTCTTCCGCGTCCGTGAACGGGCGCTCCGGGTGCATCAGGAAGGCCGAGACGCCCCCGAGCAGCAATAGCCCCATCGACATCAGGAACGGCAGGTACCAGTTGCCGGTCGCGTCGATCACGAAGCCCGCGACCAGCGGCGAGACGATCGCGGCAAAGGCTGACCCTGTGTTCATGAGTCCCGACGCTGTCCCGGAGTATTTCGGGGCGATGTCCATCGGGATCGACCACATCGGGCCGATCACGAGCTCGGCGCAGAAGAAGCCGGCCGACAGGCACAGCGCCACAACAGTGATGTCGTGGACGAACAGGATCGGGAGCAGCGAGAGCAGCGCCCCCGCAAAACCTGCAACGGTGACGCTCAGTCGTGCGAAGCGGACATTGCCGGTGCGATCGAGGATCTTGTCCGAGATCACGCCGCCGACGCTGTCGCCGACCACGCCGGCGAAGAAGACGCCGGAGGCGAACAGCGCCGAGTTCTTGATGTCGAGACTGTAATTGTTCTTGAAGAACAACGGCAGCCAGTTCAGGTACAGCCACAGGCACCAGCCGTAGCAGAAATAGGTCAGCGTCACCGGCCACATCCGCCCGAGCAGCGGCCCCCACGGCACGCGCGGCCGCTCGCCTGATGGGCGCGGCGGCAGCACGGCGAGCTCGCCTTCCGTGATGGAGGCATGGTCTTTCGGCTCGTTGCGGAAGTACCAGACCCAGATCACGCCCCAGACCAGGCTGACAAGGCCGAGCACGACGAACGCGCCGCGCCAGGTCAGCCAGAGGATCAAAAGCGCCACCACCGGCGGCGTCACGGCATTGCCGAGCCGGGCAAATGAATGGGTCAGGCCTTGCGCAAAGCCGCGGCGGTTGGCCGGCGTCCAGTACTGCATCGCGCGCGTCGCAGTCGGAAACGTCGCGCCCTCGCCGAAGCCGAGCGCGAAGCGCGCGACGAACAGTGCAGCGAGCCCGTTGACGAAGCCGGTGGAGATGGTCGCGACCGCCCAGATCATGCCGCACCAGAACAGCGTCTTGCGCGGCCCGAAATGATCGCCGACCCAGCCGCCGATCACCTGGAACAGCAGATAAGGATAGGCGAAGGCGGAGAAGACGAGGCCAAGCTGGGTGTTCGACAGACCCAGCTCGTTCTGGATCTCGCTCGCGGCCGTGCCGATGTTCACCCGGTCGACATAGGTGATGAAATACATCGCACACAGCATCGCCAGCACGACATGCGTTGCCTTGAACCTGATACCCATCTCCACCCTCTCTGATCGTTTCTTTTGATCTGCCGCCCGCGTCTCCCGCGCGAGATTTAAGTGCCGACCACTTTCAGATGCGGCGAGGCGTTGCCCTGCGGGCGCTGCTCCAACAGCTTCATCGCGACATCGACACCACCGGAGCGGTGCGGTACGCCGGCGACCGACAGGCCCATCTCGACGCCAGTGAGCGCGCCGAGCAGCGTCAGCGCATTGCATTCGCCGAGATGGCCGATACGAAAGACTCTTCCGGCGACCTTCGAGAGCCCAGAACCGAGCGACATGTTGTAGTTGTCGAGCACGATCTTGCGGAACTGATCGGCGTCATGTCCGGGCGGCATCAGCACCGCGGTCAGCACCGGCGAGAATTCCGACGGCTCCTGGCAGAGCACTTCGAGCCCCCAATGATTGACGGCGGCGCGGGTGGCGCCGGCAAGCCGCAGGTGACGCGCGAACACGTTGTCGAGCCCCTCCTCCAGCAACATCGCGATCGCCTCGCGCAGACCGTAGAGCAGATTGGTCGCTGGCGTGTAGGGGAAGAAACCGTTGGCGTTGGGCTTGAGCATCTCCGCCCAGTCGAAATAGGAGCGCGGCATCTTGTTGGTTTTCGATGCGGCCAGTGCCTTCTCCGAGATCGCATTGAAGCCAAGGCCGGGCGGCAGCATAAAACCCTTCTGCGAGCAGCTGACGCTGACATCGACCTTCCACTCGTCATGGCGGTAGTCGACCGAGCCGAGCGAGGAGATCGTGTCCACCATCAACAGCGCGGGGTGGCCTGTACGATCGATCGCGGCGCGGATCTCGGCGATCCGGCTGGTCGCGCCCGTCGAGGTCTCGTTGTGCACGACCATCACGGCCTTGATGGCATGCGCCTTGTCGTCGATGAGCTTTGCTTCGATGACGGCGGGGTCGGCGCCGCGACGCCAGTCGCCGGGCACGAAATCGACCTCGATGCCGAAGCGGCCCGCCATCTGCCGCCACAGCGTGGCGAAATGGCCGGTCTCGACCATCAGCACCCTGTCATCGGGCGACAGCGTGTTGACGATCGCGGCCTCCCAGGCGCCCGTCCCCGACGAGGGGAAAATGATGACCGGGCCCTTGGTCTGGAAGATCTTCTGGCAGCCCTCGAGCACCGCACGGCCGAGCGCGCCGAACTCGGCGCTGCGGTGGTCAATGACAGGCATGTCCATGGCGCGCAGGACGCGTTCGGGGACCGGGCTCGGGCCCGGAATCTGAAGGAAATGGCGTCCCTGGTGCATGAAGACTCTCCTTGGCAACGGATTCCGGTCGGTTCAGCGGGGCATTTTGCATTCATTTTTTGTTTTTTCAATCGAAACTTGGTATTCGATTACGAGCATCGACGCGGCACCGCGAGCAAATTACTGTCCTGCATATGAAGTCCACGATTCCCGACCTTGGGGTTCCGATCACCCCATCAGCCGCTGATAGCAGCGACCGTCAGGAGGCCTCGCTCCATGGCGAGATCCTGCTGCGGCTGCGCGACTATGTCGTGGAAGGCAACATTCCTGACGGTGGGCGCATTCCTGAACGCCAGCTCTGCGAGATGTTCGGCATCTCCCGCACGCCCCTGCGCGAGGCGTTAAAGGTGCTCGCCGCCGAGGGACTGATCGAGCTGCTACCCAACCGCGGCGCCCGCGTCCGCCAGCTCAGCCAGCGCGACCTGGAAGAGCTGTTCGACGTGATGGCGGGCCTCGAAAGCCTCGCCGGACGCCTGGCCTGCGAGGCCATTACGGACGAAGAGATCATCGCGATCGAGCAGCTGCACTACGAGATGTACGGCCAATATCTGCATCGCGACATGCACGGCTACTTTCAGACCAACCAGCACATCCACGAAAGCATTGTCGCCGCCGCACGTAACGAGACCCTGAAGGCCGCCTACGCCAACTTTGCCGGCCGCATCCGCCGCGTCCGCTACTCCGCCAATTTCGCCCGCAAGCGGCAGCGCTGGGCGGAGGCGATGCGCGAGCATGAGGCGATCCTCGACGCGCTGCGCCGGCGCGCCGGCAGCGAGCTCAGCGACATCCTGTTCCAGCACCTGCGCAACAAGCGGACGGCCGCGATTGAGCACCTGACCGAGCCCCAGGAGGACGCGCCGGCAGCGCCATGAAGGGCCGCCGGCTTGCCAATTTTGAATTCAGAATATAATCGGTCAGGAACGAGAATGAATATTCCGACGAGGTCCAGGGGCCGCGTAGGATCAATCCGGGACCAGGGATGACAAACGCCTCCTCGCTCGAACGACGCCTGCGCGCGGACATCACCGGCGACGTCCTGTTCGATCGCTTTAGCCGCGGCCGCTACGCCACCGACGCCTCGTTCTACCAGATCATGCCCACGGGCGGGGTCGTCCCCAAGACGATGGATGAGGCGCTACGCGCGCTGGCGATCGCGCGCGACGAGGGGGTGAAGGTCACCCCACGCGGCGGCGGCACCTCGCAATGCGGCCAGACCGTCAATGCCGGGCTCGTGGTCGATCTCTCAAAGCACCTCAACAAGATCCTGTCGCTCGACGTCGCCGGCCGGACCTGCGTGGTCGAGCCCGGCATCGTGCTCGACGACCTCAACCGTCAGCTCAAACAGCACGGCCTCTGGTTTCCGGTCGACGTCTCCACCGCCTCGCGCGCCACCATCGGCGGCATGGCCGGCAACAATTCCTGCGGCGGCCGCTCGCTTCGCTACGGCACCATGCGCGACAACACGGTGTCGATGGAGGCAGCGCTCGCCGACGGCACGCTGAGCCGTTTTGGCGAGGTGTCTCGCGATCTCTCCGACGTAAATGCCAGTGATAACGTGCGCACTCTGTTCCGCGACATGCTCGATCTCGGCGCGCGCGAAGCCGACGAGATCGCCGCAGGCTTTCCCAAGGTGCAGCGCCGCGTCGGCGGCTACAATCTCGATGCCCTGGTGCCGCGCAACGCGCCCAACAACATGGCGCATCTGCTGGTCGGCTCCGAAGGCACCCTCGCCTTCACCACCAAGGTTGAACTGAAGCTGTGGCCTGTTATCCGCAACAAGGCTCTCGGCGTTTGCCATTTCGGCAGCTTCTACCAGGCGATGGATGCGGCCCAGCATCTGGTCAAGCTGAAGCCGATCGCGGTCGAGCTGGTCGACCGCACCATGATCGCGCTCGGCCGCGACATCGCGATGTTCAAGCCGATCATCAACTCTGCGATCAAGGGCGATCCTGATGCCGTGCTGGTCGTCGAGTTCGCCGAAGAGGACCAGGCGGATAATCTCGCGCGTCTCAGGCAGCTCGCCGAGCTAATGGGCGATCTCGGCTTCGGCTGGAATAACGACACGCGCAAATGGGGCGGCGTGGTCGAAATCACCGAACCCGCGCTGCAGAGCGGCATCGCCGATTTCCGCGCCGCCGGTCTCAACGTCATGATGTCGATGAAGCAGGAGGGTAAGCCGGTCTCCTTCGTCGAGGACTGCGCCGTGCCGCTGCCGCATCTCGCCGACTACACGGCGCGGCTGAACGAGGTGTTCGCGAAGCACGGCACCAGCGGCACCATGTATGCGCATGCCTCCGAAGGCTGCCTGCACGTGCGCCCGGTGTTGAACCTCAAGCTCGAAAAAGACGTCAGGGCGATGCGCGCCATCGCCGAGGAGGCCTTCGCGCTGGTGCGCGAATACAAGGGCTCGCATTCCGGCGAGCATGGCGACGGCATGGTGCGCTCGGAATTCCACGAGATCATGTTTGGCGAGCGCCTCGTCGCCGACTTCCGCGAGGTGAAGAAGCGCTTCGACCCTGAAGGCGTGCTCAATCCCGGCAAGATCGTCGACGCGCCGAAGATGGACGACCGCTCGCTGTTCCGCTTCAAGCCCGACTATCGCGTTGGCGAGCTCAAGACGAAGCTCGACTGGTCCGCTTATCCCGGCGCCGGCGACGGTTTCCAGGGCGCGGTCGAGATGTGCAACAACAACGGCGCCTGCCGCAAGCTCGAGGGCGGCGTGATGTGCCCGTCCTACCGCGCCACGCGCAACGAGAAGGACGTCACGCGCGGCCGCGCCAACAGCTTGCGGCTCGCGATCTCAGGCCAACTGGGCCCCGATGCGCTTGCGTCCGACGAGATGATGGAGACACTGAAACTCTGCGTCTCCTGCAAGGCCTGCCGCCATGAATGTCCAACCGGCGTCGATATGGCCAAGATGAAGATCGAGGTGCTGGCCGCACGCGCCGCCTCGCACGGCCTGAGCTTGCGCGATCGCTTGGTCGGCTACCTCCCGCGCTATGCCGGCCTCGCCGCGCGCTTCGCGCCGCTGGCGAATTTGCGCAACCAGAGTCCGCTGTTGCGAAAGCTGTTCGAACGCTTTGCCGGCATCAGCGCCCGCCGCGCCCTGCCCGCCTTCCGCAGCGACATCTTCGTGTCGCCCGCCGAAACGGCCGGGCCGGAGGGCGGCCGTGAGGTCGTTCTTTTCGCCGACACCTTCAATCGCATTTATGAGCGCGAAAACCTCGACGCCGCCCTGCGCGTGCTGACGGCCGGCGGCTATCGCGTGCACATGCCCAAGTCCGCCAGCGGCCGCCCGCTCTGCTGCGGCCGCACGTTCCTCTCCGCTGGTCTGGTCGATCAAGCGAGGTCCGAGCTCGACCGTCTCGTGTCAGCCTTCGCGCCTTTTGCCGCGCGCGGTGTGCCGATCGTCGGCCTCGAGCCGAGTTGCCTGCTGACATTGCGCGACGAGTTGACTTCGCTGCGCAAGGATAACGACGCCAAGGCCGTCGCCGCCCACGCCCTCACCTTCGAGGAGTTTTTGGTGCGCGAGGCGGAGGCCGGCCGGCTGCAATTGCCGCTTGGCATCGTCGCGGACAAGGCCGTGGTGCACGGCCATTGCCATCAAAAATCCTTCGGCGCCTTCAAGCCGGTCGAGCAAGTGTTGCGCCTGGTTCCCGGCCTTGAGGTCGAGACCATCGAGTCGAGCTGCTGCGGCATGGCCGGCGCGTTCGGCTATGGCGCCGACACCTATGACGCCTCGATCGAGATGGCCGAGCTGTCGCTGCTACCGGCCGTGCGGAAGTCCGATCCGTCCACACTCGTCGTCGCCGACGGCACCTCCTGCCGCCACCAGATCCACGACGGGGCTGGCCGCGAGGCGCTTCACGTCGCCCGCGTGCTGGCGATGAGCCTCGATCGCGCCGACACCAATTCCACGTCTCCAACTGCAAAGGAACCCAGCCATGGCTGATCTCACGCTCGACACCGCTCGAAAAATCCTCGACGCCGCGTTCGCCAAGGCGAGTGAACTCAAGCTCAAGCCGCTCGTCGTCACCGTCCTCGACGCACGCGGCGTGCTCAAGATCGCCGCGGCGCAGGACGGCACCAGCTTGATGCGTGCCGAGATCGCCCACGGCAAGGCCTATGGCGCGCTCGCCATGGGCCTCGGCTCGCGAGCCCTGTTCCAGCGCGCGCAGGAGCAGCCCTATTTCATCGACGCCGTGAATACGATCGCCAGGGGCGCCCTGGTCCCGGTCCCCGGCGGCGTGCTGATCATGGACGGCACGACGCTGCTCGGCGCCGTCGGCATCTCCGGCGATACGTCGGACAATGACGAGGCCTGCGCGGTCGCCGGTATCCAGGCGGCGGGGCTGAAGGCCAACGCGGGGTAGCTGTCCTCAACGTCGATAGCGAAACACAGCGACAGTCTGCTGCAAAAGTGCAGCGACTACGTTATGTCTGAGATCCGATGATGGGCGGAGCTCCCTCCATAGTTGGCATATATTCGGCCTGCAAACCGAATGTCAGACGAGAGCTGATCTGCTGCCCATTAAACGATCCCGTTGTGGCCGCTGTTGCCGCAAGCGGGAGAAAGATTTCAAGTCCATAAACGCCAAACCGCGCGCCCCCAAAGCTAGTTAAGTCGACCGTGTCGGTGCGCAGGCCAGTCAAGCAATCACGGGGACTTTTCGCCCTTAGCACTCTTCCCTTTGATCGGGGCTGGGCGGGCAGGCTGATTAGGCTTTTCGATCTCTTTCTTATGGCCAACGATGGGTGGTTCGGCAGCCAGTTTCATTCTTAGCAAATCCATCGGGCCCCGTTGCGCATGCAAGGTTGCGGGCAGCTTTGAAAGAAATCAAAACAAATCAATCGGTCGGGCTCGACCAATGCACACAGGCTAAGACCAAATTCCGATGAGGAACTCCCTCAGAATGGCTCCTAGACGGCACACCGAAAGTTGTATATCTGGTTGTTTTCTCCCAGGAGTGCAGGAATTTGAGCATCTACGAGCAGACGCGCGACATCGAAGGATGGTTGATGCCCGGAGAGACGCAGCTACTCTATGATCTCGCTCGTGATTTCGGCGATGTCATCCTAGAAGTTGGAACATTCCGAGGCCGATCAGCTACCGTGTTAACGAGCGGAGCCGCCAGACGGCGAGGCGTCCGCCTCAGCAAGGCGCAATTCTTCAGTATAGATATCAACCCGGCAGCCAGGCTGCTCGCTTATGAGCTGCTGCGAAGGCGCGGGCTTGCGAGCCGCGCGCTGTTCTTCCACGGGACATTGCCCGAGTTCCGGGCAAAGTTTCCTATCACTCCGACGCTGGCGTTCATCGACGGTGATCACACTTACGAGGGCGTCTTGGCTGACCTTGCCGAGCTGTCTACACTGCTGGCGCCTAACACCCCGGTAGTCTTCCACGACTACATGAACCCCGACACACCAGGAGTATCGAAAGCCGTCGACGAGTGGTGCCAAAACGGCTTCGCCAACGTCGTCCAAACCATCGACGCTTCAGCGCAGGTGCTGACGACGACACGTTGCAGCGGAAAACGACGACATTATCCGGATCGAGCATTTAGAGCGGCGCGTGGAGAGCTTATGCTCCCCTTGAAACATCGCATCGCCGCCCGAATGCCATGGCTCGTCCCGATTGTTAGGACGCTGAAAGGTCGATCGAGGACAGAGTGAAGCCTTCACGTAAAGTAGCCCAAAACCCAAGAAAGCACTGACCTAGGCCGGCGAGTACATCGCCTCGTTGCCGCGGAAGGCGTACGCCGCGCCCGAATGGCGAGCAGCTATGGAGGCGCTGATTTGGTGGCTGCAGGCGGTCGGACGATATTTGCCCGCGTCGGCGTTATGCGGGCCTTGATCCCTCACTACGTCCCCGAGTTTAACCCGAAGGGAAAGGAGCCGCATTGGGGCCGACGCGCATGGGACGCATGGCCCGAGACGAGCCACACCATTTGCTGATCTGGCAAATTCTTGCGATCGCCGTGAAAGGCGGGCAGTCCGAAGCGTTCAAGCTCCTGGCGGCTGTGATTCGCTGACGAATATTCGAACTCGTCCGACACCCTTAACTTCATGGAAACGGCCTAGTTCAGCTCGTATTTCAGGGTCCGATTTCGCCCAGGACAACCAATCGAAGGGAATCGTGCTGAACAGATAAGTGTCTACCAGAACTACATCTGGACGCCCGATCCTCAAGCTCGTCAGCAGTTGACGTTTTTCAAAGGATGCAATGTTATCCAACCTTGCTCGAGCATCGTCACTCAATTGCGGATCTTGTTCGCGCCAGATTGCGCCGCCAGCCAAGAGTTCCGCGCAGGAACGCCCCACCCAAACTCCGTGGAGTTCGCGCACAAGCGGATGTCCCAGACCGATGTGGTCGGTGATCGTTAGCAACCGCGGATGCTTCACAAGCGCCTGAATTCGCTCCGCCAGCGGCGGAAAATCGGGGGGCGGCGAAGACAGATAGGCCGCGATGAGGACCATTGACGCAGCGCCACCGATCGCCACTGACTTCCTCAATGTGTTGGTGCGGACCTGCAGTAGCGGCGCCGCGATGGCAAACACGGAGAGCCCGAAAGCCATGTAGGGCCAGTTCTTGCCTTGAAGCAGGAAGCTCGCGGCTCCGCCAACCGACGCGGCCAGCCATGGGGTTGCATCGCCCGCGACCCTGAATTGCCGCGGAGCCAACAGGCGCAGGAACACGATCGACCCGCCGATCATGGCGATCGGCAGAGGAAGCAGGCTGCCAAACTCCTTCCTGATCGGGAGATAAGCCTCGGCCACCATCGGGGCATAGACGGAGAGATATTCGGCAAAGACGGTCGCGACGACCACCGCGTAACCGCTGACGACGATTGCGGCGCTGACCGCTTCTGGGATAAGCAACGGCCTGAGCGAGCGCTGGCGGACGACATTGGCGATGATCGGAAGCCCGACCACCAGCGCAAAGAAGGGCTTGATGCTCATCGCCAGGCCCGCGCCCAATCCCGCGACGACGGCGGCGCGTCCGGGACAAAGACCGCGCCAGCGCAGCGCCGCGACGGCGACGAAAGGGGTGAGTGCAATGACCGCGATATGTTCGCGCTGCCCGAATACGGCGCCCGGGAGCAGCGCGAGCAGGAATGCAAACGACCGCAAGAAGACAGATCTCTCTCCAACTTCCAATTTGGCCGCCACGTTTGCGCTCTCGATCACAACGAGCGCCACGACGATCTCGACGATGACCAAAAAGATCACGACAAGCTCGGGCGCCACACCAGTTGATCGCCCAAGCCACGCCGCAGGCATGTACATGTAGACCGACAGCGGCGGGTTAGACTCGAAAAGATCAGCGCCAAGCTTTTGCCCGGCGAGAATCATTTCATTCACGGTAAGCAGCCACCCCAGGTCAGCGTTGAGCACTAACGGTATCTGGACCACCATGGCAGACACGAGAATCGTTACGACCATGGTCCAATGCCGGTACATTCTCGAGTAGTTCCACCGTTAGAACGCAACCATTGCGCGCCAGCTTTCTCGACCAAAAAGATTAAGAAAGTTGTTCCCGAACTGCTCGAGTCGATCCGCCAACCGGGGCAAGCCCGCGGATCATCAACGGAGCAAAGACGCCAAGAACTAGACAACTTCCGAGCGAGAATACCGGGTGGATGGAAGCACCAGGCCTAAGATGCCGGCAGAAACAAAGAGATCAGGCGGCAACAGCAGCCTGCCAATGGTCTTCGAAAGAAATACACGGCTCACCGGGCTTCGAGGAAAAACGCGCGGCCTCACGCCCGGGCGCGGCGCGTCGGGCAATGGCGCGGACTTTAACCCAGCATTAAGAAATTGCTGTCCCGCGGTGCCAGAGTAGATTTGGATGAGCCAGTGTCAGCGCGAGTTCGTGGCCGCTAGTTCACACTGGCGGCCCTTCTGATGACCTGGAGAGCTTCGCGAGTCAGCCGACCGGCAGACCGTCGAAAGGATACGGCGTAAGAGCAAAATGAACTTTCGCTTGCGTGCAAGCCAGTTGCCTCTCCGATGGCGCAGCCGCATGCTGAAGCAACGATCTTGCCGAGACGGCTGCCCGGGCTAATTGTTATCTCCCGGACCAGGTCGGCTTGCGCTTCTCACTGAACGCCTTCAACCCTTCCTTCGCGTCCTCGGTCATCGCCAGCAGCGCGATCTGGCTTTCGGTGTAGGCGATGCTTTCGTCGAACGACATGGACGCGATGGCACGCATGGCGTATTTGCCACGGCGGATCGCGGTCGGAGATTTGTCGACGATGCGGCCGATCAGCCAGTCGACCTTGGCATCCAGCTCGGCCGTGGGCACGACGTAGTTGAGCAGGCCCGCATCGCGTGCCGCCTTAGCGTCGAACGGCTCGCCGGTCAGCGCCCATTCGTTGACGAGACGTCGCGGCGCGATGTCCTGCAACAGACTCAGCACCTGCATCGGAAACACGCCGACCTTCACCTCCGGCAGGCCGAAGATGACATGATCCGCCGCAACCGCCATGTCGGTCATGCATAAGAGGCCCATGCCGCCAGCCATGCAGACGCCGCCAACGCGCGCGATCGCCGGCTTAGTCGCGTTCTGCGACAGGCGCAACAGATCGGCGTAGTCGACATTGGGCCGGGAATAATCCATCGCGAAAGCCGCGCCGGAATTCTGCAAATCGGCGCCGGCGCAAAACGCCTTGTCGCCCGCGCCGGTCAGCACGATGACGCGAACGTCCTTGTCGTCATGCGCGTCGCGATAACCGCGCGCGATGCCGGCGATCACATCACCGTTCAGCGCATTGCGCTTCTCCGGCCGGTTGATGGTGATCCAGAACGCCTGGCCGCGCTTCTCGGTGATGACGGCTGTGATGTCGGTCATGACGCTTGATCCTTGCTCCTGGTTGCGGCCATTTGCGGCAGCTTCGGCGTGCGGTGCAAGGGCAATCTGTCAGGCCGCACCGCCTTAGCGCCTCGACGCAAATTGCGCGCTCAGGCCGCAGCCGCCTTCCTGATCCAGACCTTGTTGTCGTGGAACGCCGCGCCGCCGATCGGCGCGATCGTATCGGCGCCGGTCAGCGTGTTGATGCCGCGACCGCCGATATGGTTTTTGTTCGGATGCACGGATTCGGCGATCAGCACGCCGCGCCGCACACCATCGAAGAGCGCCGCGATCAGCGTGGTCTCGCCGCGTGTGTTCCCCAGCGTCACGGCATCGCCGTCCGCGATGTCAAGCGCGGCGGCATCCAAGGGGTGGATCATCACGCTCGCTTTGCCCTCGCGCGCCTGCGAGGACGGGGTCTCGTTGAAGGTGGTGTTGAGGAAGCTGCGCGACGGGCTGGTCGCGAGCCGGAACGGATGAGCCTGATCGGTGTGCTCGATCACAGCCCAATGGTCCGGCAACGAGGGCATCTTGTCGAAATCGCCCATGGTCTGGCCGAACGGCGGATGCGCCCAATCGGCCTTGAAGTGGAATTTCTTGTCGGGATGCGCGAAGCCATCGAGATAGTGCGAGGTGCGAAAATCCGGCTGCAGATCGCGCCAGAGATCGGCCTCGAGGGTGCCGATGTCGCCGTGGTTGCTGAGCCTCAAGGTCGTGTCGATCAACTCGCGCGGCGTCATCTCGAAGCCCGGATGCTTCGCGCCAAGCCGCGGCGCCAGCGCCTGCAACACCTGATGGTTGGAGCGGCACTCGCCCGGCGGATCGATCAGCTTGGGTCCGACCGAGATGTGCTGGTGGCCGCCGCCGTAATAGAGGTCGTCATGCTCCATGAACATGGTTGCCGGCAGCGCGATGTCGGCCATCAGCGCCGTCTCGGTCATGAACTGCTCATGCACGGCGACGAACAGATCCTCGCGCGCAAAGCCCTGCCGTACCAGCGCCTGCTCCGGCGCCACCGTCATCGGATTGGTGTTCTGGATCAGCATCGCCTTGACCGGACCCTTGCCAAGCAAAGCCTCGGCATCGCCGGTAAGGATGCGACCGATCTGCGACTGGTCGAGCGCGCGAACCGTCTTGTCGAGGGCGTCATGGCCCTCGATGATGGATTCGTTGAAGTGCCAAAGCGCGTAATTGTTGAAGAAGGCGCCGCCGCCTTGATATTGCCAGGCGCCTGTCACCGCGGGAATACAGTTCGCCGCATGCATCTGTGTCGCGCCGTTGCGCGAACGGGTGAAGCCGTAGCCGAGACGGAAGAACGTCCGCTTGGTCTCGCCGATGGCCTTGGCAAAGGCCTCGATCTCCGCCACCGGCACGCCGCAGATGGCGGAGGCCCATTCCGGGGTGCGCGACTTCAAATGCGCTTCGAGCTCGGCGGGGCAGTCGGTGTACTTGTCCATGTAGGCGCGGTCGGCGTAGCCATCGCGAAACAGCACATGCATCACGCCGCAGGCAAACGCGCCGTCGGTGCCGGGCCGCAGCAGGATCTTGATATCAGCCTGCTTCATGGTCTCGTTGTCGTAGATATCGACAGCCGCGATCCGCGCGCCGCGCTCCTTTCGCGCACGTGCGGCATGCGTCATCACGTTGACCTGGGTATTGACGGGGTTGGTGCCCCAGATCACGACGAGATCGGACAGCGCCATCTCGCGCGGATCGACGCCGGCGATCTTGCCGGTACCGATCGCAAAGCCGATGCGTCCGACATTGGCGCAGATGGTCTGGTAGAAGCGCGAATATTTCTTCACATGGGTGAGACGGTTGAGACCGTCGCGCATCACCAGGCCCATCGTACCGGCATAGTAGTAAGGCCAGATCGACTCCGCGCCGAACTCGCGCTCGGCCTGGTTGAAGCGATCGGCGATCTCGTCGAGCGCCTCGTCCCAGGAGATCCGCGCGAACTGGCCGGAGCCCTTCGGTCCGGTGCGGCGCATCGGATACATCAGCCTTTCAGGATGATGGATGCGCTCGGCATAGCGAGCGACCTTGGCGCAGACCACCCCGGCCGTGTAAGTCTGCTTTTTCGAACCACGAACGCGGCCGATGCTGCGGCCTTCGACCACCTCGACGTCGAGCGCGCAGGCCGACGGGCAATCATGCGGACAGGTGGAGTGGCGGATCTCGATCTTGGCGTGCCGGTTCATGGGCAATTTCGTAACATCAAAAGACCTGTGAGCCGAGGGCATTTATCCGGCAATGCCCATGCAAAATGCTCAAAGCCCGCGCGCGGCCTGTTCCTGCCGCGACCGCGAAATGCCGGGCGGACACACCGAAAACGGCCCGATATTCCCAATCAAATCGACTTTGTGAGGCGTCGACAGTCCACCTCCGCTCCCTCTACAGTACCATCAAACGAAAGCGAGTTCAGGGAGGTGGGTGTGACGGCCCGACACACTTCGCTGGCGCTGGCCGCCGGCTTGCTCGCCGCATTCTTCGCAAGCCCGTCCCCGGCGCAGGATTATCCCGCCCACGCGGTCCGCATCGTCGTGCCGTTCGGCGCGGGCGGACCGGCTGACGTCGCAGCCCGGCTGATCGGCCAGGCGCTGCAGGAGCGCTTCGGCCAGCCCTTCGTGGTCGAGAACCGCACCGGCGCGGGCGGCGTCATCGGCACCGTCGAGGCCGCGAAGTCGCCGGCCGACGGCTACACCTTGCTGATGATGTCCAACACCCAGACCGCGAATGAATCGCTGCTGACGGCCGAGCAGCGCAAATACGATCTGATGCGCGATCTCGCACCGATCGCGCCGGTGAACTCTTCCGATCTCGTCATTGTGGTGAACCCGCAAGTCCCGGTGCAGACGCTTGCCGAGTTCATCGCTCTCGCCAAGGCGCAGCCCGGCAAATTGAACTACGCCTCCTCCGGGCAGGGCACGCCCTATCACATGGCCGGCGAGCTGTTCAAAGCCATGGCCGGCACCGACGTCGTCCACGTTCCCTACCGCAACAGCGGCGAGGCCCGCAGCGGCGTGATCGGCGGCCAGGTCCAGATGATGATCGACGCGGTGCCGGCGATGGCACAGAACATTGGCGAGAAACAGGTCCGCGCACTCGCGACCACTGGCCAGCAGCGCTCCGCGGTGCTGCCGAACGTGCCGACCGCCGGCGAAGCCGGCCTTCCCGGCTACGAAGCGACGATCTGGCTCGGCCTGATGGCCCCAGCAGGCACGCCCAAGGGCGTCATCGAGAAGCTCAACTCAGCCGTGAACGCAATGGTGACGCGGCCCGATATCGTCAAGCTCTGGAAGGAGCAAGGTGCCGTGCCGATGTCGATGACAGCAGAGGAGTTCGCAAAATTCCTGCGCGGCGACATCGCGAAATGGGCCGATGTCGTCAAGAAGTTCAACAAGTCCTGAGGCTAGCAGGTCATGCCCACCATTCAATTCCAGCTCAACGGCGCGACGGTGGCAGTCGATGCCGATCCGGACCAGACGCTGCTCGATGTGCTGCGTGGCCCGCTTGGCATCACCGGTGCGCATTTCGGCTGCGGCGCCGGCGAATGCGGAGCCTGTTGCGTGATGGTCGACGGCCAGGCGATGACATCCTGCGACATGCCGATGTGGTCCGTGGCTGACAGGGACGTCGTCACGTTGGAGGGCCTCGGCACGGCCGAGCAACCGCATCCGCTACAGCGCGCCTTCATCTCCGAACAGGCGATGCAATGCGGCTATTGCGTCCCGGGCATCCTGATCAGCGCGGCAGCGCTGCTGAACGGCAATCCATCGCCGACGGAAGCGGAGGTCAGAGCGGCGCTCGATCGCAATTTGTGTCGCTGCGGGTCGCATAACCGCATGGTCCGCGCCGTGCTGCGCGCGGCATCGGAAATGGCGACATCATGAGCGCGCCACCGCCCGGCCCGAAACTGCCGCAGAGCCTTGCCGCCAACCCAAGACTGTCGTCCTGGGTGCGGTTCACCGCCGAAGGCCGCGTCGCGATCTCACCCGGCAAGGTCGAAATCGGCCAGGGCATCGTCACGGCGCTGGCGCAAATCGCGGCGGACGAGCTCGACGTCGAGATCGGCCGTATCGAGATGATCCGCGCCTCGACGGCCGCGAGCCCGAACGAAGGTGTCACCTCCGGCAGCCTGTCGATCCAGCAATCCGGCCGCGCACTGCGCCACGCCTGTGCCGAGGCGCGCCTGCGGTTTCTCGCAGCAGCGTCGGAACGTCTCGGCGTCGATGCGGCGCAGCTCGGTGTCGAGGATGGCATGATCTCCGGCCCCGGCAATGTCGCGACCAGCTACTGGGAGCTTGCAGGCGACATCTCGCTCGATCACGATGCGACGGCGGGCGCTGTCACCAAGTCCGCTGCTGCGCGCAGGGTCGCCGGGCATTCCATCCACCGCGTCGACATTCCCGACAAGGTATTCGCGCGGCCGCGCTTCATCCATGATCATGCGCTGCCATCGCTGGTGCACGGGCGCGCGCTGCGGCCGGATGTCTCGGGCGCCAGGTTGATCGGGATCGACGAGGCGCGGGCGCGCAGCGTTTCCGGACTCATCGCGATCGTCCGCGACGGCGGCTTTGCCGGCGTCGTCGCCGACAGCGAGGCTGCGGCTGAAGCCGCGCTGAAAGCCCTGCGCAAGGGCGCGACATGGTCGCCGGGGGAGCCGCTCCCGGATGAGAACGATCTGGCTGGTTTCCTGAGAAGCCAACCGATCGAGACGACAATCATCGACACCAGGACGGCGGCTACGACAAAAGCTGCACGTACGCTCCGCCGGCAATATACCCGCCCTTACATCGCGCATGCCTCGATCGCGCCGTCCTGCGCGATGGCGCGTTGGGACGGCGACCGTGTCCATGTCTGGACGCACAGCCAGGGCGTCTATCTGCTCCGCGCTGACCTCGCGATCGTGCTCAAGCTGCCGGCCGAAAACATCGTCGTCGAGCACATGGAAGGCGCCGGCTGCTATGGGCACAATGCCGCCGACGACGTCGCGCTCGATGCCGCGCTGCTGGCAAGAGCCGCCAGTGGCCGTCCGGTGCGGGTGCAGTGGTCGCGCCACGACGAGATGTTCCACGCGCCGTTTGGTGCCGCGATGGCCATCGAGATCGAAGCCCATCTCGATGCCGACAACGAGATCGTGGGCTGGCGCCATGCGATCTGGAGCAACGGCCATACAGCGCGGCCTGGACGCGCGGCCCAGCCCGCACTGTTGGCGGCAAGCGAGATCGCCAATCCCTATCCACGCCTGATCTCGACGAATCCGCCGCCCGCCAATGGCGGCGGCGGGGATCGCAACTCCGTCCCGCTCTACGACTTTCCGGCCTGGACCATTACCAGCCATCGGCTGTTGACCATGCCGGTGCGCACCTCGTCGCTGCGGACTCTCGGCGCGCAGGGCAACGTGTTCGCAATCGAATCCCTGCTCGACGAGATCGCGATCCTGCGCGGCGAAGACCCGATCGCACTCCGCCTGCGACATCTCCGCGACCAGCGGGCCCGTGAGGTCATCCGCGCCGTCGCACGTCGCGCAGGCTGGAAACCGCAGAAGCAATCCGGCATCGGCTACGGCGTCGGCTTTGCCCGCTACAAGAACACCGGCGCTTATTGCGCGGCGATTGCCGAGATCGAGGGCAGCGACGACATCCGCGTGAGACGGCTGACGCTTGCGATCGACGTCGGCGAGGCCATCAATCCTGATGGCGTCATCAATCAGATCGAAGGCGGCGCGATCCAGGCGACGAGCTGGGTGCTGAAGGAGCGCGTCCGCTTCGATCCGACCCACATTACCTCGACCTCGTGGGCGGACTACCCGATCCTCACCTTCAGCGAGGTCCCGGCCGTGGATGTCGAGATCATCCAGCGGCCGGACATCGAGCCGGCCGGCGCCGGCGAGGCCGCACACGGCCCGGTGACGGCAGCGATCGCGAATGCGGTTCACGATTGCCTCGGCGTGCGCGTGCGCGACCTTCCGATCACGCGCGACAGGATCATCGCGGCCATGGAGCTTGCATCGTGACGACAGTGAACATATTGAGCGGCGGTGCGGCGCAGGGGCTGGTGCGCGGCCTTGCCGAGGCTTTCAAGGCGCAGACCGGCTTTGGCATCGACGGCGAATTCGGCGCGGTCGGCGTGATGGCCGATAAGCTGCGCGCAAGCACACCTGCGGACCTCGTGATCCTGACACAGGCTCTGCTTGCTAAGCTCGCCGCGGAGAAGCTTGTGGCGCCCTCCTCGATCTCCGATGTCGGCCGGGTCGAGACCGCGTTGGCGGTCCGCAGCCGCGACCCCAAGGTGACCGTGAAGACGGAGGCCGATTTGCGCGACGTCCTGCGGTCCGCTGACGCCATCTACGTTCCTGATACCAAGGCCTCCACCGCGGGCCGACACGTTGCAAAAGTCCTGGATCAGCTCGGCATCGCCTATGAGGTCACGTCGCGCCTGAGGATATTTCCGAACGGCGCAACGGCGATGTGCGAGCTGGCGACGTCCACCGCCGCGCGGCCGATCGGATGCACGCAGGCGACCGAGATCATCGCGACCGACGGCATTGCGCTATCGGGTCCGCTGCCGCCGGGATGCGAGCTGGTGACGATGTACACGGCCGGCATCGCCGCGCAGGCGGTGCATCCGAAGGAAGCGGCGGCGCTGATCGCGCTGCTGACCGGCGCAGACCAGAAAGATCTGCGCCAGCGCATGGGTTTTGCGAGCTAGAAACGGAGCTTATTTGTGCAGCTGGGTGAGACCGGTCGGCGGCCCGTCGATCCCGGTCCAGCCGCCGTCGACGAACAGCGTGCCGCCGCTGACATAGCTCGCGGCATCCGAGGCGAGATAGGCAACGGCCGTGGCGACTTCGTCGGCGCTGCTCCAGCGGTTGAACACGGTGTGGCCGGCATAGAGATTGTAGATGTCGGGCCGCTGCTTGAACGGGCTGGTCAGCGCAGTCTCGACGATGCTCGGTGCAATCGCGTTGACGCGCACGCCGGCATGGCCGACCTCGGAGGCAAAGCCCTTCACCAGCAAACCGATCGCCGCCTTGGTCGAGCCGTAGATCCCAAGGCCCGGCTCGATGGTCACCGCACGCACCGAGGAGCAGGCAATGATGCTGCCGCCCTTCTGCTCGACCATGATGCGACCGAATGCCTGGAAGAACCAGACCGTGCCCTTGATGTTGAGGTTGAGGACGCGGTCGAGATCCTCCTCGGTGTAGTCGAGGATGGTCTTGCGGATGTTGAGCCCGGGCGTCGTCACCGCGATGTCGAGCCGGGAAAATTTCTGCATCACGAACTTGGCGAGCGCATTGACGTCAATAGCGCTCGAAGCATCGCAGTTTGCCGCCTCGGCCCAGCCACCCGTGTCGCGAATGCCCGCAGCCGTCGCCTCTGCCGCGTCAAGCGCGCGATCGGCGCAGACAACGCGGGCGCCGAGCCCGGCCATCGCCTCGGCCGACGATTTGCCGATGCCTGATGCGGCGCCAAGCACCACGGCGGTCTTGCCGGTGAGATCGAAGAGCTTGCGATAATCAGTCACGGACAGATTCTCCCTGTTGCTGTGACGCAAACTATCGCAAGCGCGGTTCGCCGGCCAACGCCGGCGGACGCACGACAGCTATCCTTTGTACCCCATCAGCAGACGAGGCAGCCACAGCGAGAAGGCCGGGACGTAGGTCACGAACATCAGCGCGGCGATCAGGGCCGCGTAGAACGGCAGGATGGTGCGCATCACCGCGCCTACCGAGATGCCGCCAATGGCGCAGCCGACGAACTGCGTGGTTCCGACCGGCGGAGTGTTCAGCCCCAGGGCGCAGTTGATCAGCATCAGCATGCCGAACTGCACCGGATCCATGCCCGCCTTCATCGCGATCGGCAGGAAGATCGGGGTGCAGATCAGGATGGTCGCCGCCATGTCCATGAAGGTGCCAAGCAGGAACAGGATGATGTTGATGAGCAGCAAGATCATCCAGGGCTGCGTGGACACTTTGCTCATCAGCTCGCCGGCGAAATCGGCGACTTCATAGAGGCCCATCAGGTACTGGAACATGGTGGAGACGCCGATCAACAGCAGCACCACGCCCGTGGTCTTCACCGCCTTGGCCGCCGCATGCAGGAAGTTACTCCAGGTCATGGTTCGGTAGATGAAGAACGTCAGCACGATCGTATAGGTGACAGCGACGGCGGCGGATTCAGTTGCCGTGAAAACCCCCGACAAGATACCCGTCAGGATGATGCCGACGATCAGAAGGCCGGGCAAAGCGGCCGCAAACGAGCGGACCACTTCGGTCCAGCCGGGGAACTTGCCGGCGGGATAGCCGCGCTTCACTGCAACCGCGTAAGCGGCGACCAGCATACAAATCATCAGCACCAGCGCCGGCAGCAGGCCCGCTGCGATCAGCGCCCCAATCGAGACCTTGCCGCCGGCGGCGAGCGCATAAATGATCATGTTGTGACTGGTCGGCATCAAGGCGCCGACGAGCGAGGCATGCGTGGTGACGTTGACGGCGTAGTCGGTGTCGAACCCCTCCTTCTTCATCATCGGGATCATCACCGCGCCCATCGCCGACACGTCGGCCACGGGCGAGCCGGAGACACCGCCGAACAGCGTGCAGGCGACCACGTTCGACATGCCGAGGCCTCCGCGGATGTGGCCGACGAGATTTTTGGCGAGCTGCACGATCTTGTCGGCAACGCCGCCATGGAGCATCAACTCACCGCTGAAGACGAAGAACGGAATGGCAAGGAACGAGAAGATATTCATTCCCGACATCATCTGCTGGAAGATGACGGCAACGGGCAGGCCTTCGTAGAGGATGGTGCAGATCGCCGAGAGGCCGATCGCGAAGGCGACCGGTACGCCCAGAACCAGAAAGCCGAAGAACGTGGCGCCGAGAATAATCAGTTCCATGAGGGGACGACCTCTTCGCCGCGCAGGAGAGCGATGATGTGCTCGATTGAAAAGGAGACGATCAGGATGCCGGAGGCGACCAGCGGCACGTAGCGAACGACCTCAGGGAAACCGAGATTGGGGATATGCACCGTCCCGACCGACGCGCCGAGGATCCAGCCGTTGTAGGCCATGGCAACACCGAACAGACCCACCAGGACGTGGATCACGAGCTCGACCTTCTCTCGCAGGTGATCCGGAAGCATCACCAAGAGACTGTCCATGCCGATATGTCCGGCATCGCGCACGCCGACGGCGGCGCCGATCAGCGTGACATAGAGGATCAGGACGAGCGCGAGGTTTTCGGTCCAGGTTGGGCTGGAGTTGAGCACGTAGCGTCCGAACACCTGGTAGAACACGATGGTGACGATGACGAGCAACCCGCTCACGGACAGATACATGCCTGCACGGGCGATAGGCGCATTGATCCGCGACAGCAAACTGGTGGACGGACGGCCCGCCTCCTGCTCATTGTCTGCGACGTGTGGGTCTGTCATCCCGCCCCTCCTTGTCAGGATCCGGCGCCGCGCAGGCGCAGCGCCGGATCTGGTCCCCTCGTGCTTTTACTTGGTGTCCTGGATGCGCTTGACGAGGCTCTGGAGCTTCTCGTCACCGGCGAACTTCTGGTACACCGGCTTCATCGCGTCGACAAACTCCTGCTTGTTCGCGACCGTGACGACCTGAACGCCGGCGGCTTCGACGGTCTTGCGGGACGCCTGCTCGCGCTCGTCCCAGAGCTTGCGCATGACCGGCACCGATTCCTTCGCCGCCTTGCGGACCATCGCCTGATCCTCCTTGCTCAGCGTATCCCAGACCTTCTTGGACATCACGAGGACCTCAGGCGCCAGCGAGTGCTCGGTGACGTTATAGAATTTGGCAGCCTCGAAATGACGCGAGGACTCGTAGGAGGGCCAGTTGTTCTCGGCAGCGTCGACCAGGCCGGTCTTGAGCGCGGTGTAGACCTCGCCATACGGCATCGGTGTCGGATTGGCGCCGAGGCTCTGGATCATGCCGACCCAGAGGTCCGATTGCTGGACGCGAATCTTCAGGCCCTTGACGTCGGCCAGCGACTTGATCGGTGCCTTGACGGTGTAAATCGAACGGGCGCCGCTGTCATAGTAAGCGAGGCCGATCAACCCCGCAGGCTCCATGGCCGCAAGGATCTCGTCGCCGATCGGCCCGTCGAGAACGGTGCGCATATGCTGCGTGTCGCGGAAGACGAAGGGCAGGCACAGGGCGACGGTTTCCGGCACGAAGTTGTTCAACGGCGATGCGTTGATCCGCATCATGTCGAGCGCGCCGATCTTGAGCTGCTCGATGGTGTCCTTCTCGGAGCCCAAGGCCCCGTTCGGAAATACCTTGACGCCGAGCTTGCCGCCGCTCGCGGTCGCAAGCTGCTTGCCCATGAACTTGACAGCTTCGACGGTCGGATAGTCGGCCGGATGGACGTCGGCCGAGCGGAAATCGCGTGCAGTCGCGAACGGCGCCGAGACAGCCAGTGTAGCGGCTGCGACGATACCGATGAGTGTCTTCATCTGGGCTTTCCTCCTGAGTTGATTATGTCGTCGTTGGGCTGGTGCTACAGACCGCCTTGCGTCGCTCCACTTCAGGTGTGAAGTCAAGCGTACAACTGCACCACCTTCGTAGGATAGCGCGGCGGGGTCGAGTAAATCTGGCTGGTTAACGATCTCTGCCTGCGACCGTGCGGGGCTCATCGCGCCCGCTCCTGCAGGGGACCCGTGCGGCAGGTGCCGGCTCCCCGGCAATCGAGCCGCGCCGTCGGCCAATGCCGGATGCGCGGTAACGATGCTCATCGTATCCATAGACGTTCCTCTGCTTTGTGCTCGACCGCTATTGGTTGCGGCTTGGAGTTTGGGCGAGACGATCGCCTCGTCTATTATGAACGCGCCCCATCGGCGTGATACCGCCAACGTCGTCCCTAGGGCGGGCGACATTCTGAGTCCAAGCCAAATGCGGCATCGATCGATGCTGGACTTGCATTGATCCGCCAGACGGCACCCGGCAGGACAATCGGAACATAATTCTGCTTTTACGAAATACCCCCGCACCCGGCGGCAGTCGCGATCATCGGCGGCTAGACCGGCAAGATCACTCGCCGTCGAGGCCGCTCTCGGCCAACTCTCGCAGTGCATCGGTGTCGAGCACGACGATGGCGCCGTGCTCAAGGCGGACCCAGTTGCGGCCCGCCCATGCGCGCAATTGCTTGTTGATGCTCTCGCGCGTCATCCCCACCATTTCACTGATCTCCTGCTGGGTGATCGCGAGGGTGCCACTGCCGGAATCGAGCTTGCGCTCCTCGGTAAGACCGAGCAATGCGCTCGCGAGCCGGCCCGGCAGATTCTGCAGGATCACCTGCTCGACCTGTTGGCTGGTCCAGCGCAGCCGCGCGCAGAGCAATTCGATGAATTTCATTGCCAGCGCCGGCTGACTCTTCACGAAGGGGAGGAAGTCGCGGCGATCGATGATGTAGAGTTCGCAATTGGTGTTGGCGGTCGCATCGGCCGACCGTGGCGCACCATCGAGCACCGCGATCTCGCCGAAGATCTCCCCCGGACCGATCAGGTTGAGAATGGCGTTCCGGCCATCGGGCGACGAGGAAGAAATTTTCACCGTTCCCGTGATCACCGCGAACAGATTGTTTCCGGGATCGCCCTTCGCGGCGATCGTCGCGCCGCGCTTGACCGTGGTGTGCTTGGCATAGCGGCACAGTTGATCGAGCGCGTCCGGCTCAAGATCCGCGAAGATCGGATGCTTGCGCAGGACCGACAGTTTGTTACCCGACGAGTGCCGGGGGTCGCCGGTCTTGTCCTGAGGCACGCCGGGACTCCTAAGACTGCGAGCGCTGGAGTTCCTGCGTAGTCAGTGTTGCCTGTCTTTTCAACCGGAAAGCACGGGACAGTTTGAGGCAAGTGCCGCTAAAATGTCGCGGTGGCGCCCACCAAATACGCACCCGCAGGATGCGTCGATGCAATTCACACCATGCAGAGTTGCAACGAAAGCAGATCGCGATCAGGCCGGGTCACGGCGGAATGGCGGATAGCTGCCGCGGAAGGCGCATCAAAATAATCTTGGGAACTTCAGCGCTTTGTGTCCGAACCGAGCCTGCGAGCACTCGTCTGTCGGTCCGCCCAAGCCAGCGCCCAGGCAAATGCCACAAAAACGGCCACCACGGCCATGGTCACAAGCAGCGCGTCAGTCGGCATCATTCCCTCCCGGACCTTGTTGTGGGGGCATTATTGGCGAGGCGCGACTGCCGTCATTGATCCGGATCAAAAATCAGCGAGGGCCAAGCCAGGTCGTGTCGGGATTCAGGCCGCTGCCAAGGCTTCGATCCGGGCGGGGTCGCGCAGGCTGATTCCGCCATGGATGATCTCGATCGCACCGTGCCGTTCCAGCTTGGTGAAGGTGCGGCTGACGGTTTCGATGGTCAGGCCAAGGTAGTCCGCAATGTCCTGCCGGCTCATCGGCAAGGGGACAATATTCGACGAGCCCTTCAGCGGGACCAGTCGCTCCCGCCAGCCGAGCAGAAAGGTCGCGACCTTTTCATCTGCCGAGCGACGGCCGAGCAGGACCATGTGGTCACGCGCCTGGCTCAGCTCGCGAATCGCCAGCTCGTTGATGCGCTTGAGCAGATGCGGCCGGTCCTCCATGAAGCGGCCAAAAGCCATCTTGGCGAATTGGCACACGGTCACGGCACCAATCGCATCGGCCGAAAAATTGTGGCGGCCGGACAGGTTCATCCCCAGGAAATCGCCGGGCAAGGCAAAGCCCACAATCTGCCGGCGACCGTCAGGGAGCAGCTTGTAGAGCCGCATCACGCCTTCGAGGAGGTTGTAGAACGAGGTCGTGATATCCTCCTCGGAAAACACCGTCTCTCCGGCACCGAAATGAACGCGGCGCCCGAGATGCTCGAACTCCCCGAGCTCGGCCGGGTCCAGCGACGCACAAACCGCGATGCCGCGGACCGCGCAGTCGCTGCAAAAATGATCGTTTGGCTCAATCATCGTCACGGAAGCCTTCATCCATCGCCCAGGCGTCATCGAATCTCCGCGACCGACAGAAACCGCGCCAAGTGCATTTTACTGCACCCCGCCAAAGCCGATTGACCCAGATCAAATTTGACGCACGTCCCCGCCCTACTCTGCGCCGAGAATTCAACGGGACCGATTTCCATGCTGCACGCCGCGCTGCGCTACGGCCTGATTGCGCTGCTCCTGATCACCCCCGCGCTCGCCGCGCAGACCGCCGAACAACGCGGCAAGGCCTATGCGCGCGCCAATTGCGCGCGCTGCCACGCGATCGACCGTCGTTCCGAAAGCCCGCTCAAGATCGCACCGCCGTTCAGGACCTTGCACCGGCGCTACGCGATCGATTCCCTCGAGGAAGCACTCGCTGAAGGTATCTATACCGGCCACGCCGACATGCCCGCTTTCGAGCTCGAGCCCGACCAGATCCACGACCTCCTGTCCTATCTCAAGACGCTCGAGTAGCTTTGGAAGCATCACACCGCCTGGACCGTCCAGCCGATCAGTTCCCTGGCGATGCGTGCGAACCCTGCGTCGAACGCTGTGACCGCGGCGGCCGGCTCGACCTTGTCGAGGTTCTCGCTGGTCTCGATCAGGCGGGATGCGATCACCTTGCCATTCTTGTCGACGATCCGTGCCGATAGTCCAATCTCGACCCGCGGCTCGCCGTCCGTGGCAATGCGGAAACGTCTGATGTCGATCAGAAGCTGATATTCCGCCTGCCCCAACTCTGTCGTTCGCAGCGGGGCGTGCGCAATATCGTAATTCTCGAAGCTGTCGATCAGCCGCGCCTGCACCAGCTTTGGAATGCTGTCGGCCCAGAGGAAGTCGGCGAAGCCTTTGATATCGCCAACCGGCGAGAACAGCATGCGCTGGGTCTGTAGCATCGCGACAGCGGTCGGCTCGGGAATGGCCAGCGATGCCGAGAGCGTCTTGCCGGCACCTCCGAGATCTTGTGGCGTGCGGAGATCATAAGTGATCTTCTGTGCAGGCGCGCCGCCGCCGGTCATTTTCTCGAGGCCCGCCAGGATGCCGTCAATCTTACCCGTGTTGCGCGCAAGGCCATCCGAGAACGTCTTGAAATTGGCGATGGTGTCCTTGAGTGGGCCGGAATTGTCCTCAAGCACGGAATCGACGCGTCGCAGCGCCTCGCGCGCCGCCTGCGTCATGCTCTGGCCCGCGCCGGCCTCGGCGATCAAAGTCAGAGGGTCGCCAGACCTCGCGGCGGTCATGCCGCCCTCCAGCGTCACCACCGGCACGCCCGTCAGCCCCTGGAAATCGAGCCCGACCTTGGTGTCGGTGCGCACCGGCGTTGCCGAAGCGACCGAGATCGTCGCGTTGACGAAGCGCGGATTGTCGGGTGCAAGGCCGAGCTGGGTTACCTCACCGACGCGGATGCCATTGAACAGGACGCCGGCACCGACCAGAAGGCCTGGCACCGGCCCCTGGAACTGTACTTGGTAGTTCGCGCGCGGCCCGATGCCACCGCTGTTGTTCAGCCAATAGACGAAGCCGAATACCGCGAGGATCGCGGCCAGCACGAAGGTGCCGATCAGCACGTAGGGAGCGCGGGTTTCCATGTATCATCTCATCTGTGGTTGCAGCATCTGCGAGCGCTTGCCGTGGAAATAGGCCCGCACCCAGGGATGCTCGGATTGCAGGAGGTCGCGCATGGGGCCGATCGCCACGATCTTGCCATCGGCAAGCGCGGCGACGCGGTCGCAGACCGTGGTAAGGCTTGCGAGATCATGGGTGACCATGAAGACAGTGAGCCCGAGGGTTTTTTGCAACGTCCGGATCAGCGCATCGAAATCGCCCGCGGCGATCGGGTCGAGGCCGGACGTCGGCTCGTCGAGGAAGAGGATCGGTGGATCGAGCGCGAGCGCGCGCGCCAGCGCCACGCGTTTGGTCATTCCGCCCGACAGTTCGGAAGGATATTTGTCGCCATCCTGCGCGCGTAACCCAACCATCTCGAGCTTGGCGATCGCGATCTCGTCCATCAGCTCCTGTGACAACACAAGATTTTCGCGAAGCGGAAATTGTACATTCTGCCTGACGGTCAGCGAAGAGAACAGCGCCCCCTGCTGGAACAGAATGCCCCATGTCGCTGCGCGGCTGCGATCATGCGGGGCACCAATCGTCTGCCCCATGACTTCGATGGTGCCGCTGCGACGCGGGATAAGACCGATGATGGTACGCATCAGCACCGACTTGCCGCCGCCAGATGCGCCCACCAGTCCAAGAATCTCGCCGCAGCGGACATCGAGCGATAGATGGTCGAGCACGGTCTGACGGCCGAAACCAACGACGAGGTCACGGACCCGGATCGCGAACTCTGCTTGCGGCTCGGGCATCGTCACATTCCGATCGAAGCGAAGAAGATCGCGAATAGGCCGTCCAGCACGATCACCAGGAAGATCGACTTGACCACCGATGTCGTCGTCTGTCGACCAAGGGATTCCGCGCTACCCTTCACGCGCAATCCTTCGCTGCAGGCGACGATCCCGATGACCAGGGCCATGAACGGCGCTTTCAGGATCCCGACCTCGAAATGGGTGACGGAAATGGCTTCATGCAGCCGCGCGATGTAGATCGCAGGCCCCATGTCGCCGTAGAATTGCGCAACCAGACCGCCGCCATAGAGCGCGGCCATCGATCCAATGAAGGCGAGAATGGGCAGCGCGATGACGAGGGCAGCCACGCGCGGCAAGATCAGGACGTCGACGGGATCTAGCCCCATGGTGGAGAGCGCGTCGATCTCTTCGCGCATTTTCATCGAGCCAAGCTCGGCCGTATAGGCGCTTCCCGAACGTCCAGCGACCATGATGGCGACGATCAGCACGCCAAGCTCGCGCAAGACGAGGATGCCGACCATGTCGACTGTGTAGGACTCCGCACCGAACCTGCGGAAATGAAAGAATCCCTGCTGGGCAATGATGGCGCCGATCAGGAAAGTGATCAGTATGACGATTGGAATCGCCTGCAACCCGATCCGGTTGAGCTGATAGACCAGCGACGTCAGCCGCAGCGAGTGGGGCCGCCGCAAGACGCCGGCCACCGCCATGAACAGGGCGCCCAGCATTTGCAGAAAGATCGCAATATCTTCACGCGCACCGATCGTGGCCTTGCCGAGGTCGTTCAGCCTGAGCAGAACCGGGTTGGAGGCGGCCGCCGGCGGCGGCGTGTGACGATTGACCTGCCGCACCTCCTCCAGCAGGCCACTGAAATGATCGGCCACGCCCATGATCTCGGCTGGCCTGCCGGATGAGGTGGCTTTGCGCGACAACTTCTCCAGAATCCAGGCCCCGAGCGTATCGAGGGCGCTGATTCCCGACATGTCCAGCGTCACGGCTCTTGATCGATGGACCTCTGCGTCGACCGAGCGGGACAAAGTCTCGAGCGTCGTCACATTCGACGCAGTCCAGGGCCCTTCCGGGCGCAATTTCAGCACATCGCCAGACGACGTCGCCAGCAACAGCGGTTCTGGGTTCACGCTTCCACCTCATCGGGACGATTTGGTCCCATTGAGCTGCTATTTCTAGACCAGCAAGTGGCGGCAGGTTTGACCTGTCTCAAGACTGCGACCACGCGCGCCGCTTGACGCAAGTCAAGCACGGGCGCACCGCCGCGACTTAGGTTTTGCTCCATTCAATGGAGGCATCAAATCCATGTTCGACAGCGACAGGGTGAGCGAAGAACTGCGGACGTTGAAGGTGGACGTTACCCGGCTGCTGAGCACGGCTGGCGAGGCGATGTTCGAGAGTTCGAAGGACCGTGCCCAGATTCTCGCCGATCAGATCAAGGCCGCGCTGGCCGAACTCGGCGAAACCGTCAGCGAAGATCAAGAGCAACTCCGTGACTTCCTCACGGAGCGCCCGGTCGCTTCGCTCGCGTCCGCCTTTGCGCTCGGCGTGGTGGTCGGCTTCATGCTGAGGAGGCACTAGGTGAATAGCGAGAATGTGGTCAAGCATCTGCGCGTCTTGTGGCGCACCGACAGGATCATCGCGGATATCCGGCTGCGCCACCTGCTGGTCGGACTTGGCCTGCGGGCCTTCGCCGCGCTGATCGCCGCATTCGGTCTCTTGATGCTGGAGCTGTCGGCCTATTTCGCCCTGGTCCAGATCTGGAGCGCGACCGCCGCGGCGGCCGTCCTCGGAACGATCAATTTCGCCATCGCTGCGGTTCTGTTCATCGTCGCCGGGCGCCCGCCATCCGGCCGCGACATCGAGCTCGCCAATGAGATCCACGGCACATCGATCGAGGCGCTTCAGGTCGAAGCCCGCGCGTTTCAGGCCGAATTGACCGGCGCGGTCCATCATCCGCTGAGCACGATCGTGCCGGTGCTGGTGCCGCTCATCGCGATCATCGTCAAGAACATGCGGAAGACCGCCAGAGAGAGCGCATCGGACGCAAGTTCCGAAGCGCGTCCGTAGCGAGCCGCCTCAGAGCTTCAGCCGGACGTCGCAGATATCTGGCTCGGTCGGATCCGGCTTGATCTCGAAGCCGAGCTGCCGGCACATCTCGAGCATCACGACGTTCTCCTTGAGCACGTCGCCCGAGATGGTCTTGAGGCCTTCCGATCTGGCATAGTCGATGATCAGCTGCATCAAGGCCCAGCCGAGGCCCCTGCCCTTGAGGTCGGAGCGCAGCAGGATCGCGTATTCGCCTCTCTCGTAGATCGAGTCCGAGTGCAACCGCACCACTCCGACCATCTCATTACTGTCGTCGAACGCAATGAACGCCATGGCCCGCGCATAGTCGAGCTGGGTCAGGCGCGCGATGAACTCGTGGGTGAACTCCTTCATCGGCGCGAAGAACCGGAGGCGAAGATCGTGCGGCGTGACGTGACGCAGGAATTCGTGGATGGTCGGTTCGTCCTCGGGGCGCAGGGGACGCACCGAGATGCGCCAGCCATCCTTGAGCGTAAAGCGACGCTCCCATTGCGACGGATAGGCACGGACGGCGAAATTTGCAGGCCCGGAGCCCGCGAATTTCCGCTGCGGCGGCCCCACGGCCACGCGGGCGTCGACGGCCGTCACGCCGGTTTCGTCGGCGAGCAGCGGGTTGATATCGAGCTCACGGATCTCGGGAATGTCCGCTGCCATCTGCGCCAACTTGACCAAGACCAAAGGGACGGCGTCCTGCTTGACGGCCGGCACGTCCCGGTAGGCGCGCAGCAATCGCGACACGCGCGTGCGCTCAATCAGATCACGGGCAAGCTGTAAATCAAGCGGCGGCAGCGCCAGAGCCTTGTCATTGATGATCTCAACCGCCGTCCCGCCGCGGCCGAATACGACGACGGTGCCGAACGTCGGATCATCGGCGAGACCCAAGATCAGCTCTCGCGCCTTGGCCTTGACCACCATTGCCTGCACAATGATGCCATCGATGCGGGCTTCGGGCCGCAACCTCTTCGCCCGCGCGAGAATCTCGGCGGCAGCCGCGCGTACCGCGGCCGGCGTCGTCAGATTGAGCACGACACCGCCGACGTCGGACTTGTGCACGATGTCGCGCGACAGGATCTTGAGCACGACGGTGGCGCCACGTGCGAATATCTCGTCCGCGTAGGCAACCGCCTGCTCGACATCTTCGGCCGTGTAGGTCGGCACCATGGCGATATCATAACACCCAAGCAGATGCTTGATCTCGACAGGCTCCAGCCATTTGCGCCCGTCGGCGATGACCGTCGTGACGATCTGCTTCGCGGCCGCAACATCGGGCACGAAAGTGTCGGGCATCGCCGGGGGAACCTGGCTCAGCTCGTCGACCACCTCGCGATGTCGGACCAAGTGCATGAAGCCGCGCACTGCATCATCTTCAGTCGGGTAGTTCGGAATGCCGGCGGCGGATAGCGTCGCAATGATCTCCTGATCAGCCCCGACCCAGGCCGCAAGCACAGGCTTGGCCCAACTGCGGTGCTTCTCGCGATATTTTTCGATGAGATCGGTCACAGTCGTCGCGATCTGGGCGGCCGATGCGATCGCAGTTTGTACGTTGAGCACCAGGACCGCATCATTGCCGGGATCGTCGAGCAGCACCTCCAGCGCAGCGGCGTAACGCGGCGCGTCGGCATCACCGACGATGTCGACGGGATTTGCGCCGGACCAGGTCGGCGGCAGCACCGCGTCGAGCCTCTGGCGCGCTTCCGGTGTCATGGGCGCGGGAATTCCGCCAAGGTCCGCGAGCCGATCAATCGCGAGGACGCCGATGCCACCACCATTGGTCAGAATCGCAAGGCGCTTTCCCGACGGCGACCCGACCCGGCCCAGGGTCTCGGCACAATCGAACAGCTCGCGCAGATCGGATACTCGAAGTACGCCGGCGCGGCGGAAGGCCGCATCATAGACCGCGTCGGCACCGGCGAGCGCACCTGTATGCGTGGCAGCCGCCTTCGCCCCCTGCGCCATGCGGCCGGACTTCACGACGACAACCGGCTTCACACGCGCCGCGGCGCGCGCCGCCGACATGAACTTCCGAGCGTCCTTGATGGCCTCGATATAGAGCAGGATCGCCCGCGTCTTATGGTCCATCGCGAAATAGTCGAGCAGATCCGCGATGTCGACGTCAATCTGATCACCGATGGTGACGATGCCCGAGAAGCCTACGCCGCGCTGCGCGGCCCAGTCCACCATGCCGGCTGCGATTGCGCCCGATTGCGAGATCAGCGCGAGGTTGCCTGCCGCCGGCATGTGCGCCGCGAAGGTCGCATTGAGGCTTGTGCCAGGCATCATGATGCCGAGACAGTTGGGACCGATCAGCCGCATGCCGTATTTGCGGGCGGCGACGATGGTGGCTTCCTGGAGCGAGCCCGGTCCCTGGCCAAGCCCCGCCGAAACGATCAGGGCGCCGGCCGAGCCAAGACGGCCGGCCTGATCGATGATGTCGGGAATCTGGCCTGCCGGCGCTGTAACGACGATGAGCTCAGGCACGAAGGACAATTGCGCCAGGCTGGCCACGGCGATCATGCCGTCGATCTCCGCATGGCGCGGGTTCACCAAGCCGAACGGCCCCTTGAACTCCGCCTTGCGAATGTTCTCCAGGACCGCACGCCCGACGGAAACCGGGCGGGAGCTTGCGCCGACCAGCGCAACTGACTGGGGCGACAACAGATTTTTAAGGCGGTAAGTCGACATGATCACAATCGTCCGATCGGGCAACGGGTCCGACAGAAGCTAGGCCCGACAGGATATGAGTTGAAACGCACCTAGTGCGACATCATCACCCAGCATGGTGGCTGGCCGATGACGGTCTTGGTCACGCCACCCCAGACGGTCTCGTTCAGGCGCGAGTGATGATAACCGCCCATGACGATGGCGTCGACCGCGTGGGATTGTGCCCAGCTCCCGAGCACCTTGCCGATCGAACTCCCGTCGCCCTTCACCGTTTCGAAGGACGCATAAATCCCGTGTTCCCTGAGATGATGGACGAGACTGTCGCCGGATTGCGCAATCGCTTCATCCTGATCGTCTGCCACGGTGACGACGTGTACCACGGTTGCCGCTTGCAGGATCGGCAATGCGTCGCCGACAGCGCGTGCGGCGCGCGCCGAGTGGTCCCAGGCAATCATGACATTCTCGAATTCCGGCCGTAACGTCGCCGCGTGCTCTTCCGGACACAGCAGCAACGGCCGCCCGGATTGGAACAGGAACGTTTCAATAAGGTTTTCGGTTCGGCTGTCGTGCGGCCTCACGGGGATCAAAGCGAGATCGCTGAAGCGCGCATGCTCGGCCAAGGTCGATGCAATCTGCTCAGCCGGCACCCTGCCCGATCGGCTTTGAGCTCGAATGCCGACACGCGAGGCCGCGTTGGTGAAGGCGTTCAAGAGTTGCTGCAACTCGCCCGCCTTGCCCACATGACCGAGTTCGGCGGACTCCGGGTCATCGGGGAGCACCACCTTCGGCCGCACGAAGGCGTCTTCCTCGAGCGCGAGCCCGGTGATCCTGGCGCCGAGATCGGCGGCAACGGCGATGCACTTCTCGATCGCGGCCAACGTGGGGGCGCGCGGCTCGCCAAAAAGCGGCAGAAAGACGTCCTTGATGGGCATCGGGATTCTCCTTGGCAACCAAAATAGGCTGGTTTTCGTTAGGCCTCTTGATTCTGGTCAAGGCGGGGAACTCCGCCCGGTCGAGCAGCGGCAGACGTTGACCGAGGTCAAGGACTGGCCGCTCCGTCATTCTATGGATATTTCAATCGGAGCGGTTCGCCCCGGAGAGATTTATGCGTGCAATGGTGTTGCCGACCTCGCGAGCGCGACTCCGAATGGAGGTACGTCCTGATCCAATCCCCGGGAATGGCCAGATCCGGGTGAAGATCAGCGCTTGCGGGGTGTGCCGGACCGACCTGCACGTCGTCGACGCCGAGTTGCCTGGTATTCGTTATCCGATTGTGCCTGGCCATGAGATCATTGGCCGGGTCGACCTCGTCGGCCCCAATGTTACAACACATGCGCCTGGTGATCGGGTCGGCATTCCCTGGCTCGGCTCTACGTGCGGAATCTGTCGATTCTGCCGGGACGGCATGGAAAACCTCTGCGACACTCCGCTGTTCACCGGCTACACGCGCGACGGCGGCTACGCGACGCACACCATCGCCGACGCGCGCTACGCGTTTCCACTGAACGAAGGCAGCAATGACGTGGAGATCGCACCTCTGCTGTGCGCTGGGCTGATCGGCTGGCGCTCGCTGGTGCTGGCTGGTCCTGCGGAGAGGCTCGGTCTCTATGGTTTTGGCGCGGCCGGCCATATCATCGCGCAAGTCGCGGTCTGGCAGAGACGATCTGTCTATGCATTCACGCGGCGCGGCGATGATGCCGCACAAACGCTCGCGCGACGTCTTGGTGCGGTCTGGGCGGGGGCGTCTGACGAGATACCGGCCGAACCGCTCGACGCCGCCATCATTTACGCACCAGCCGGCGAACTCGTTCCGGCCGCGTTGCGCGCCGTTCGAAAAGGCGGACGCGTCGTGTGCGCCGGCATCCACATGACCGACATCCCGAGCTTCCCGTATGGTTTGCTCTGGGAGGAACGGCAGTTGGTCTCGGTTGCCAATCTGACCCGGCAAGATGGCCTGGATTTTCTCAGGATCGCACCGCAGGCCGGCGTGCGCACCGAGACGACGGCATTTCCGCTGGATCAAGCCAACGACGTCCTCAGCATGCTACGGAACGGTCAGATTCTGGGTGCGGCCGTCCTGACGCCCTGAGGGTGCTTCGAATGCCTGCCTCGACGAAAGATCAAACAACCATCCAGGAACGGATCTTCCAAGCACTGGCTGGTCATCCAGGCGTGACGCGGATCGATACGCACGGCGCCTCGGTCTTTCTCGACGGCGATCGCGCGTTAAAGATCAAACGAGCGGTGCGATTTCCCTTCCTCGACTATTCGACGCTTGAGAAGCGCAAGGCGGCCTGCGAGGAGGAAATCCGGATCAACCGGCCATTGGCGCCGCAGATCTATCACGGCGTCATCGCGATCACCGAGGAGCCCGACGGTTCGGTGGCGGTCGACGGCCGTGGACGACCGATCGAGTATGCGGTCGACATGTCGCGCTTCGACGAAAACCGGACGCTGGACCATCTGGTCAAGGCCGGTCCGCTGGATGCAAACCTCTCCATGGCCGTCGCCGAGGCGATCGCAGCTTCGCACACCGCGACGTCGCCCGCCAACCGGGAGGAGTGGGTCTCTTCCATCCCCGCGCTGATCGATGGCAACAGCGCGGGGCTGCGAAGCGACAACCATTTCGACGCGGCAGCGATCGAACAACTCGGCAAAGCTTCGCGCGAGGCATTTGTACGCGTACGTCCCTTGCTCGAGGAACGCCATCGTCAGGGCTTCGTACGGCGCTGCCATGGCGATCTGCATCTCGCCAATATCGTGGTGATCGACCAGCGCCCCGTGCTGTTCGACGCCATCGAATTCGACGCACGGATGGCAACGGTCGACGTGCTCTACGACCTCGCATTCACGCTGATGGACCTGCTCCGTCACGACCAGCCCGTTGCCGCCAACGCCGTCTTGAACGGGTATCTTGCCGCGACACCGCCCGGAAATCTGGACGCGCTTGCCGCCTTGCCGTTGTTCATGTCGATCCGGGCTGCAATCCGCGCCCAGGTAGCCCTGGCGCGGTTGAAGCGCCCGCATGCCAGCGAGCCCGACATCCTAGATGATGCTCGCCGCTATTTCGACCTTGCGCGTAAGCTGATCCAGCCTGCCGCTCCCCGCCTGATCGCGGTGGGCGGACTGTCTGGCACCGGCAAGTCAGTTCTAGCGCGCGCGCTTGCGCCGACCGTCGGGCCGCAGCCGGGGGCCGTCGTGTTGCGGAGCGACGTCATTCGCAAGCAGATGTTCGGGGTCGCCGAGACGAAGCGGCTGCCGCCATCTGCCTATACGCCCGAGCTTGCCGAACGGGTCTACGCAACATTGGCCAGGCACACCCGCCGCATATTGGCGCAGGGCCATTCCGTGATCGTCGACGGCGTATTTGCCCGCGACTTCGAAAGAGACGCCTTCGCCAAGCTAGCCCGAGATTGCCACGTGCCCTTCACCGGCCTTTTCCTGGTCGCCGATCTGGCGACACGACAGGCCCGAATCGGTGGTCGCAGCAGTGATGCATCGGATGCCACGCAACAGGTTGCCGCGTTGCAAGAGCATTATAATATCGGCCACATCGGCTGGGCGACCATCGACGCGTCCGGAACGCAAGCGCAGACGCTCCAGAACTGCCGGGACGCGATCGCTAAGAATGGCAGGGCAATCTGATTGGCGCGGACTAGGATGGCGCGACCCACCAGGAGTTCGAAGGCGACCGCCGGTGCGAAGCGGGCAGCAAGCCGCAATACGCTGCCCGGCCGCCTGAACCCCGGCATGGCCTGCGACACAGCCTTCCGGATCATCGCGCGCCGTCACCTCGCAGCCGTCCTTGCCCAGCACGACAGCACCTGCCGTGGCGATCCCGACGCGCTGCACGAGATCCGAATCGCGCTGACGCATTTGCGGACTGCGATTCGCTTCTTTTCGCCTATGGTCGACGATGCGGTGCGCCCCGAAGTCTGGGCCGAGTTGAAGTGGCTGAATAGTCAGCTCGGCATGGTGCGCGACCTCGACGTCGCCATTGAACGCATCACGTCCGAGGCCGGCGGCGAACTAGCCGTCATCGCAGAACTCCAGCACTGGGACGAGAAGCGCGCCGAAAGCCATCGTCTGCTGGCCCGTGCGCTGCAATCGGCACGGTATCGTAGGCTGGTCGAACAGACCTCGAACTGGATCGAGAGCGGCCCCTGGTCGACGCGCCGTAGCAAAGTGGCCATCCGACTACGCCGCTGCCCGCTCGCCGAGCACGCGAGGGCTCAGCTGACCGAATGGGAAAGGACGCTGCTGAGGAGGGCCAAAAGGCTGCACAAGCTTGATGTCGAGAAGCGGCACAAGCTGCGGATTCTCAACAAGCGGCTGACCTATTCGATCGAGTCGCTCGAGGATTTGTTCGCAGGCACGTCACAGACGAAGCAGAAGTCGATCCTCAAGCAATTGCGCAAGGCGCAAAAATCCCTCGGACAGCTGAACGACGATGCGCGCGGCCAGACACTGGCCGCGTCGTTGAACGAGGCCGTTCCCGAAGCCGGCATCCGCTTTCTCGACCGCAAGCGGGAGAAGAAACTGTTGCAGATTGCTTCGACCGCGTATCGCAAGTTGAACAAGGCCAAGCCCCTCCGGTCCTCCGATCTGACGCCGGACGCGGAGCCTGAGGACTAGGTGCGGATGTAGTCGCCGGGAGCATCGGGCAGGCCGCCGAGATCGCCATATCCGATCGGCGGCGGATCACAGAGCGCGCCGGATCTCGCGACGAGCCACCGGATCCACTCCGGCCACCACGATCCCTCGACATGGGGCGCCAGCTTCAGCCATTCGTCCGGGCCGACATAGGGCGCGTCTGCAGCCTTGGTCATCACCTGATAGCTGTGCCCGGGCTCGTCGGGCGGCGCGACGACGCCTGCGTTGTGGCCGCCACTAGTCAACAGAAAGGTCAGATCAGCATCGACCTGATAGTGGAGCTTGTGCACAGATCGCCACGGCGCCACGTGATCGGTGATCGTACCGACCGCGAACATCGGCGCATGAATGTCGGAGAGCGAGATGCTCCGCCCTTCCACAAGGTAACGTCCTTCGGCGAGATCGTTGTCAAGGAACAGCTTACGCAGATATTCCGAATGCATGCGATAGGGCAATCGCGTTGCGTCCGCGTTCCAAGCCATCAGATCGCTCGGCGGCGCCGCGTCGCCCATCAGGTAGTCACGCGACAGCCGCGACCAGATCAGGTCGTTCGAACGCAGCAGCGCGAACGCACCGGCCATCTGCGCCGTATCCAGATAGCCTCGCTGCGACATCACGTCTTCAAGGAAGGCGACTTGGCTCTCATTGATGAAGAGCGTCAGCTCGCCCGCTTCGGTGAAGTCGGTCTGCGCCGCCAGAAGGGTGATGGTGCCCAGGCGATCATCGCCGTCGCGCGCCATTGCAGCGGCAGCAATGGACAACAAAGTGCCGCCAAGACAATAACCGAGCGCATGGGCCTTCTGCCCGGGCAGGATTCGGCCAATCGCATCCAGCGCGGCCATCACCCCCAGCTTGCGGTAGTCGTCAAACGCAACATTCCGATCTCTGGAGTCCGGATTGCGCCAGGAGATTGCAAACACGGTAAAGCCCTGATCGGTGAGAAATTTAACCAGCGAATTCTGCGGCGACAGATCGAGAATGTAGTATTTCATGATCCAGGCCGGCACGATCAGGATCGGCTCAGGCCGCACTCTTGCCGTCGTCGGATGATACTGGATCAATTCGATCAGCGCATTGCGGTGGACGACCTTGCCAGGCGACGCCGCAACCGTCTGGCCGACGACAAACTGATCATTTGCAGCGGGCTTTGCTTCCAAGAGCATCCGCATAAGATCGCCGCACCAATTCTGCCAGCCAAAGACAAAATTCTCTCCACCGCTTTGAAACGCCTTCTCCAACACCTCTGGGTTTGTTGCGGCGAAATTCGACGGGGCAAGCATGTCCAGCACCTGACGCATCGAGAATTCGACGATGGCTTCGTTCGCATGCGAGACGCCTCGCACACCCGATGTAGCATCGTGCCACCAGCGCTCGCCAAGCAGAAACGCCTGCGCAAGAAGATTGAAGGGCGGCGCTTCCCATTGCGGCTCCCTGAAACGACGGTCCCGCTTCTCCGGCCGGATCACCGACCAGGGTGCTGGCCCCGCTGCCGTCGCGTGCGTAGCTGCTTCCAGCAACCGGCTGCTATCACGAATGACGTTGTTGGCGATCTCCATCCGTCGCTGCGGCGCCCACGCGAGATGGGAACTCCAATCGAGCCAGGCCAGCATCAATGCGGTCGGCGAAAGCCCGCCCGTGAACCGCGCCAGCATCGCATGGAACATGCGGTCTAGAGGATAGCATTCGGACGCCGGCTCGGCGGTCGACGTCTTGCCGGTTGAATTTGTGCTTGTTGCAGACGAGGCGGCGCCAACAACCGGCTCGACGGATGACGCTGGCAACACCGGCTCTGCCGTCCGAGGAAGGGTCTGTACGATGCTCATGGCCAAGGGTTCTCGTGCGCTTCTGCTGATTGCGCAGCAGGATATGGCTTCCCGCCCGGGAAACGTTGAGCTGCATCAATTGCAGAGGTTGACCGCAATCGCTCAACCATCGACCTACCGAGCCCATGACTTGACATGCGTCAAACCATACTGCCGGGCACGATCTAGATTTCAGCTATCAAAATTCGACAAGCTAGCGGAGCATTCCATGCGCGCCCACCAGATCATGACCCGGTCGGTTATCTCGGTCACACCCGATACCAGCATCGTCGAAGCGGCCAACATCATGTTGAAGCGTCATGTCAGCGGCCTTACCGTGGTCGACGACGGTGGCAAGCTGGTCGGCGTGGTCTCGGAAGGCGACTTCATCCGCCGAAGCGAGATCGGTACCGGGCGCAAACGCGGACGCTGGTTGCAGTTCATCCTCGGGCCCGGCAAGTCGGCCAGCGACTTCGTCCACGAGCACGGCCGCAAGGTTTCCGAGGTGATGACCGCATCGCCAGTAACCATCACCGAGGATACTGCGCTCGCCGAGATCGTCGAGCTGATGGAACAGAACAACGTGAAGCGCCTTCCGGTGGTCCGCGGCGACAAGGTCGTCGGTATCGTGTCGCGCGCCAACCTGCTGCAGGCAGTCGCTGGCCTCGCCCGCGAGGTGCCGGATCCGACTGCCGACGACGATCACATCCGCAGTCGCATCATCGATGCCATGGAGAAGAACGACTGGTGCCCATTCGGGCTGAACGTCATCGTGCGCGACGGCATCGTTCACTTGAGCGGCGTCATCACCGAGGAGCGGGCGCGACAGGCTGCGGTCGTCGCCGCCGAGAACGTCGAGGGCGTCAAAAAGGTGCACGACCATCTCTGCTGGGTCGACACCATGTCAGGCGTCTATCTGAACTCGCCCGAGGATGACGATCTCGCCAAAGCAAGCTGAGACGGGTACTTGCGCGAGAATCTACTCAGCGAGGAATGACGGCGGTGGCCTCGATCTCGACGCGCGCCGCCTTCTCGACCAGACGCACGACCTGGACCAGCGCCATCGCTGGATAGTGCGCACCGAAGATTGCGCGGTAGATCTTGCCGAGCTCCTTCAGGTTTGTCAGGTATTCCTCCATGTCGACGACGTACCAGGTCAAGCGCACCAGATGCTCGGGCCGCGCACCGGCCTCGGCCAAAATCTCGGCAATGTTGGTCAGGGTCTGGCGCACCTGCGCTAGAAAGCCGGCGGCGAGACGCTCCTGGGCATCCCAACCGATCACACCACCCGTGACGACAATGCGTCCCTCGACGGCCATGCCGTTGGCATAACCCTTCGGCATCGGCCAGCCGGAGGGCTGGAGCACCTGCGCCGTGGGGCTGGCATCATCCTCGGCAGCAGTTGGTAGCACTGCAAGCTGTGGGCCTTTCGGCGTTGTCACGGACAATTCTTGATCCTTTATCTCATTCTGCCGCGACGCCCGAGGACGTACCAGCCGCCTGCGCCAGTTGTCGCAAGGCGAAGCGCTTCAATTTGCCGGTCTCGGTCTTCGGCAGCTGTGTCACGAACTCGATCGCGCGCGGGTACTTGTACGGCGCGATCTCGCGTTTGACATGTTCCTGCAACTCGGCCGCGAGCTTTGCATCCGGCGTCACGCCGGGGGCGGGTATGACATAGGCCTTCACGATCATTCCGCGCGCCTCGTCCGGCGCACCGACGACCCCGCACTCGGCAACCGCTGGATGCGTGAGCAAGGCCGCTTCCACATCCGTACCCGCGATATTGTAACCGGCTGACACGATCATGTCGTCTGAGCGCGACTGGTACCAGAAGTAGCCGTCGGTATCCATCAAATAGGTGTCACCGGTGATGTTCCACCCGTTCTGGACGTATTTGCGTTGTCGCTCGTCGGCGAGATAACGACAGCCGGTCGGCCCGCGCACGGCGAGCTTTCCTATCGTGCCTGGCGGCAACTCGTTGCCATCGTCATCGACGATCTTTGCCTCATAGCCGGGAACGGGCTTGCCGGTGGCGCCGGGACGAATCTCGTCCTCGGTCGCACTGATGAAGATGTGAAGCAACTCGGTCGAGCCGATGCCGTCCATCAGCTTGATGCCGGTCGCTTTCAGCCAGGCGTCGAATGTCGGCTTGGGCAACGTCTCGCCGGCGGACACGCACTTTCGCAGTGAAGAGATGTCGCGGCCTGCGAGCTTGCCGATCATGGCGCGGTAAGCCGTCGGCGCCGTGAAGCAGACCGTGATCTTGTACTTTTCGATCGCCGAAAGGATGTCATCGGGCGTCGTCTTCTCCAGCACAACAAACGACGCGCCGATATGCATCGGGAACAGTACGCCACCGAAACCGAAGGTGAACGCAAGCGGCGCTGAGCCGACGAAGCGATCCCTCTGCTCGGCCCGCAAGATGTTGCGCGCATAGCCGTCGCACACCGCTAGCATGTCGCGGTGGAAATGCATGGTGCCCTTAGGATCGCCCGTCGTGCCCGACGTAAAGGCTATCAGACAGATATCGTCGGCTGCAGTATCAACCGCCGTGAACTCAGCGCTGGCATCCGCGATCAGCGCCTCTAGCGAGTCCGGGGCGCCATTACCCCAATAGACCACATGCTTGAGACCTGGTGCGGCCAGCTTCGCCTTCTCCATCTCATCGGCAAGCTTTCCGTCACAGAGCGCGAGCGCGATCTCCGCCTTCTGAATCGGATAGGATAGCTCCTTGGCGCGCAGCAACGGCATTGTCGCCACGCAGATGCCGCCGGCCTTGATCACTGCGAGATAGGTCGCGACCATCATCGGACTGTTGGCGGAGCGCAGCAGCACGCGCCCGCCGGTGACGAGTCCGAGTTTGCCGACCAGCACATTGGCGATGCGGTTCACGAGCGCCTGCAACTCGCGATAGGTGTAGCTGACGGCGGGACTGATGACACAGGGCGCATCCCCGTGCCCCTGCTCGACCCAGCGATCGAGGAAATAGCTGACGCAGTTCAATCGCGCCGGATAGTGCAGCTCCGGACGCGTGAAGATGAACTCCGGCCAGAGCTCAGACGGCGGCAGATGCTGCCGCGCAAACCTATCGACATGAGCGGTCGCAGCATCGCCGTCATGCGAGCCCGACACTTGAACCTTGGCAGCGTTGGCCATCGCACGCTCCTTTGCGCATGGAAAGCACCCGGCAGCACCATCTGGAAAACATTTTATGCTTAAAACAATTTTGCGCAATAGCGGATTTTGGGCATCCCTCCATTTTCGTGCGGACACGCCGGCCGGTGGACTTAAGGCTTGCGACGCACAGCAGATTTCTGCGCCGACGCCTTGGTCTTGGCCAGCAGCCGCATCAGCTCGCGGACATCCTTGGGCGTCAGGTCGGCAAAGAGATCGGCGATCCAGGTCTCGTGTTCCGAGGCCATCCTGCGAAACTCGGCACGACCAAGCTTGGTGAGGCGGATCACCTGGACGCGGCGGTCAGTCTCCGAGGTGCGGCGGTCGAGATGGCCGGATTCCACGAGGCGTTCGACCAGGCCAGTGACATTGCCATTGGACACCATCATGCGCTTTGAGACGTCCGACAGCGTCATGCCGTCGGGCGCCTTGTCGAGCTGCGCCATCAGATCGAAACGCGGAAGCGTAACGTCGAACCGCTGCCGCAGCCGGCCACGGACCTCGCCCTCGATCAGGGTCGTGCAGGTGAGCAGACGCAACCACAGCCGGAGCTCTTCGGCATGGTCCTCCGGAGTCTCGACAGCCTTGGTCTCGGAATCGAGCATTTCGATGCAATCATTCACGGCCGGCATATTGGCGCCGGCCCGGATTCCCCAACGTTTTGAGCTTCAAATAAATCGACGCCGGCCGCAAGCCCAAAGCTGCAACAATCGACCGCACACGAATTTCTTTAGGCTTCAAATAATTGGCGCGCCGTTTGCATGCGCCGCTGCCCGCACGATGGCGGCGCCTGAGCTTGGCTTGCCGCGAGCGCCGTCGTCGGCATAAGCTTGGCTCGGAGTACGCAGCTTGCAGCGCAAGCGCAAATCGTTACGGGGGATCAATCATGAAGTCGCAACTGACCTTGGCCGCAGCCGCATTTCTTCTCGGCACCGCGATGAGCCCGGCGCTCGCGCAGGAGAAGATCAAGCTAGGCGTGATCGTAACCCTCTCCGGACCCGCCGCAGCCCTTGGTCAGCAAGTTCGCGACGGCTTTGCGCTCGCGGTGAAGGATCTCGGCAGCAAGATGGGGGGCCGTGATGTCGAAGTGGTCGTGGCCGACGACGAACTCAAACCCGATGCGGCTGTGACCAAGGTGAAGGGCCTGCTTGAGCGCGATAAGGTCGACTTCGTGGTCGGACCGATCTTCTCTAACATCCTCCAGGCGATCCACCGACCGGTCACGGAATCCAAGACTTATCTGATCAGCCCCAATGCGGGTCCGTCGACCTTCGCAGGCAAGGACTGCAACCCGTTCTTCTATGTGACGTCCTATCAGAATGACCAGGTCCACGAGATCCTCGGCAAGGTCGCGCAGGATCGCGGCTACAAGCGGATGTATCTGATGGTGCCGAACTATCAGGCGGGCAAGGATTCGGTCGCCGGCTTCAAGCTCGACTACAAGGGCGAGATCGTCGAAGAATCCTACATGCCGCTCAACACGCTGGACTTCCAACCGGAGCTGTCCAAAATTGCGTCGCAGAAGCCTGATGCGCTCTTCACGTTCATGCCGGGCGGCCTCGGCGTCAACCTCGTCAAGCAGTACAAGCAGGCCGGACTCGCCGACAGCATCCCCGTGCTCTCGGCCTTCACGGTGGATGAATCCACCCTGCCGGCGCAGCAGGATGCGGCCGTCGGCATGTTCGGCGGCGCGAACTGGGCACCCAATCTCGACAATCCCCAGAACAAAAAGTTCGTGGCCGCCTACGAGGCCGCCTATAACAGCGTGCCTGGCACCTATGCCATGCAGGGGTATGACGCTGCGATGCTGATCGACAGCGCGGTCAAGGGAGCGAAGGGCGACCTCTCCAACAAGGACGCCGTTGGGGCTGCCCTGAAGAAGGCAGACTTCACGTCGCTGCGCGGTTCGTTCAAGTTCAACGCCAATGGCTATCCGATCCAGGATTTTTACCTGACCAAGGTCGCCAAGCGTCCGGACGGCAAGTTCCAGACCGAGATCGTTCAGAAGGTTTTCGAGAATTACGGGGACCGTTACGCCAAGGATTGCAAGGCGGTGAACTAAAGCCGCACGTCGCATCAAGGGAGGAATACGATGAAGAGCGAAATCACCGGCATCACGCGGGCTAACGAGGGTATCCAGGGCATTTCCTGGAACATCCTGGGCCAGACCTATGTGCCAAAGAGCAACAGCGAGACCAGCTTCTCCTGGCACGCGACGTTGCCACCGGGCACATTCGTGCCGCCGCACATCCATCCCGACCAGGACGAATATCTCTACATGCTGGAGGGCAAGCTCGACTTCGTGCTTGGCAATTCAGAGGCGCAAGCGACGCCCGGTGACCTGATCCGTCTCGGCATGGGCGTGCCGCACGGCATCTTCAACAAGTCGGACCAAACCGCAAAAGTACTGTTCTGGGTGTCGCCGACCAAAAAGCTGTTCGACCTATTCTGGGGCCTTCACAACATGAAGGAGCAGAAGCCGGAGGACGTTGTGGCGATGGCCGCCGAGTACAACATCCATTTCCTGCCGCCGCCTCCCGGCGCCGGCTAGCAGCAACTTCAGGCGCGCACCGCCGCGAGTCCCGGGACCGCGGCGAAGCCGGCCTTGGTGGCATAGCCACGCACGATCGCCTCGCGCTGGGAATAGCTCAGGACGTTGTCGATATTGTCGAAGCCGTCGGGCGCGAGCTGCTCGACGGCGTCGATGACGCCCTCGGGGCCGCCACGGCGATTGGAGCGGACGATGTCTGCCGTCATCGGCAGGCGCTTCTTCTCGTATTCCATCAACGCCTGGAGAGGATGCTCGGCGCGGATAAGCGCGTCGGCGAGGCAGCGCGCATCGAGGATCGCCTGCGAGGCGCCGTTGGAGCCGACCGGATACATGGGATGCGCAGCATCGCCGAGCAGCGTGACGCGCCCGGACGACCAATAGGGCAAGGGATCGCGGTCGCAGGTCGGATATTCATAGAACTCCGGCGTCGCCGAAATCAGGCTCTTCACGTCGATGTAGGGCACCGAGAAGCGCGCGACATGCGGCATCAGCTCCTCACGCCGGCCCGGCCTTGACCAGTCTTCCTTGCGTGGCGGCGGCGCATTGCCCTCACCCACTTTCACCAGTACCGCCCAATTGGTGAGACGGCTCGCCGGGCTCGATCCCTCCGCGATCGGATAGACGACCACCTTGGCATTAAGGCCACCGGCTACAATCATCGATTTTCCGGTGAGAAACAACGGCCAATCGCGCGCACCGCGCCAGAGCATCAGGCCGTTCCAGCAGGGCGGCCCTTCCTTTGGGAACAGCGTGTCGCGGACGCGCGAATGAATGCCGTCGGCGCCAATGAGGATATCGCCACGAGCGGTGCGGATGTGCGATCCCGCACGATCGAAGAAGTAAGCCGTCACGCCGCCTTCGTCCTGCGTGAACGCGCCGAGCCGGCAACCGGTGTGAATTGCTTCCGGACCGAGCCGCTCCTCGACGGCGCGATGGATGACGCCCTGGAGGCGGCCGCGATGGATCGAGAATTGCGGCACGTCGTGTCCGGCATCGATGCCTCGGGCTTCGCGCCAGACCTCCTGGCCATGGCGGTTGAGGTAGTAAAGCTGGTCAGTACGGATCGCGACGTCGTCGAGCTTTTGCAGCAGACCAAGGCCGGCAAGCTCACGCATGGCATGCGGCAGCGTGTTGATGCCGACGCCGAGCTCGCGGATCGTATCGGATTGCTCGAAGATCTCACACCCCATACCGCGAGCCCGCAACATCAAAGCCGTGGTGAGACCACCGATACCGCCACCGACGATAATCGCCTTCATCGCCCTCAACTCCACTCGATACACAGGCAACCGGGTTAGCGTCGCACGGCCGGTGACCCCGCTGCAAGCGGCTTTGTCGTCTCCGCCTCGACGCGGCCCGGGGTCTTGGGCTTAGCCTTAATTGCGGCCGAAACCGCCGCTCAGTCGCCCCTGAAGACCGGCTTGACCTTGTTGGCGAAAGCATGAAAAGCGCGCTCGAAATCGGCCGTCGTCATGCACAGGGCCTGGGCAACGGCCTCCGCTTCGATAGCCTCCTCGACCGACATCGCCCATTCCATCGCCAGCATGCGCTTGGTCATGGTGTTGCCGAAGGTCGGCCCTTCCGCGACCTGCTTGGCCAGCAGCTGCGCCTGGGTCAGCACCTGCTCAGGCGTGACAATGCGGCTGAAGAAGCCCCAGCGCTCGCCCTCTTCCGCGGTCATGAACCGGCCGGTGTACAGAAGCTCGGAGGCGCGGGACTGGCCGATGATCCGCGGCAGGATCGCGCAGGCGCCCATGTCACAGCCGGCAAGACCGACCTTGTTGAACAGGAACGCCACCTTGGCTCCGCTCGCAGCGAGCCGCATGTCCGACGCCATGGCAATGATCGCGCCGGCACCGGCGCAAATGCCTTCGACCGCGGCCACGATCGGCTGCGGGCAGGCCCGCATCGCCTTGACCAGATCACCTGTCATCCGCGTGAAGGCGGTCAGCCCCTTTGTATCCATCTTCACCAGCGGTCCGATGATCTCGAACACGTCGCCGCCAGACGAGAAATTACCGCCCGCGCCGGTGACGACGATGGATTTCACCGCGTCGTCAAACGCGCACGCACGAAAAAAATCCGTCAGCTCGCGATAACTCTCGAATGTCAGTGGATTCTTCCGCTCCGGACGGTTGAGCGTCACGGTGGCAACGCCCTCGACAACGGCCAGCAGAAAGTGTTGCGGCGAATAGTCCGCAAGCGGCACGGTGACGGGATTGGCTGGTCTGCTCATGCGATCTCCTTGGCTTCCTTGTTCCGCACCTGCGCCACGACGCTAGATTTCGCCCCCAGCGACCGCGATCGCCTGCCCGGTGATCGCGCCGGCGTTCTCGCTGCACAACCAGAGCACAGCATTCGACACTTCCTGCGGCGTGATCAGACGCCCCTGCGGATTGTGCTTCGCGAGCTCGGCGATCGCCTGCTCGCGGGTTCGCCCGGTCTTCTTCATGATGTTGTCGATGCTGCCGGCGACGAGATCCGTGTCGGTGAAGCCAGGGCAGACAGCATTCACGGTCACGTTGCTGCCGGCGATCTCCAGCGCAAGCGAGCGTACAAGACCGACCACAGCGTGCTTTGCCGCCGTGTACGCACTCACATATGCATAACCCTTGAGGCCGGCCGTCGATGCAATCGCCACGATGCGTCCATAGGGACGGTCCTTCATGTCAGGCAACACAGCGCTGATGGCATGGACAACGCCCATGAAATTGACATCCATCATACGCGCAAAAAGGGCACTGTCGGATTTCGCGAACGGCGCGGATTCGGCGCTGCCAGCATTTGCGATCAGGATATCGATCGGCTTTCGCGCGTTCGCCGTGGCGATGGCGACCCTCATCGCAGCTTCGTCCGAGACGTCTGCAACGGCGGAATGATGCGCGGCACCGGCTTTGATCGCTTCCTCGAGAGACGCAGCATTCCGGCCAAGCACGGTCACGGTGGCGCCGGCGCCGACAAGAGCCGCGGCAATCGCCCGGCCGATGCCGCGACCGCCTCCGGTCACCAGCGCGTGCGGCGAATGCGGCAGTCCGGACATGCGCTTGCTCCCTCAAGATCTGCCAGTCGTTCCCCTCGATATATTTTAACCTTCAAGCTTTTGCAACGAAAGCGCCGATTGATGCTGCGCATGCCAATACGCGGAAGAGCGGCCCGAAAATTGCTTTAAGTATAAAATTATTGCTTCCCATCCGCGACAGGCCTGTTAGCATCGCCGGGGCAAGCCAAAGGATGTCGCGTGTCGCAGCCTTCGCCAATGATAACAAAGGACGGACGCTTCGCCTATGAAGCCGCAGGCGATCCGGGCGCAACACCCCTGATTTTCCTGCATGGCATCGGCGGTGCGGCGCGGGCCTGGCGGCAGCAGCTTGCAACATTCGGTGATCGTTTTCGCGTGATCGCGTGGGACATGCCGGGCTATGGCGGGTCGGCGCCGCTCGCCAGCGTCAGTATCGCTGCCCTGGCCGAAGCGCTCCAGCAATTCATCGAGCAGCTCGGTGTGACAAAGCCCATTCTGGTCGGCCATTCGATCGGCGGTATGATCGTCCAGAAATGGCTGGTCCAAACGCCAAAACTTGCGCGCGCGGTGGTTCTGGCACAGACAAGCCCGGCCTTCGGCAAGGCCGACGGCGATTGGCAAAAGTCGTTCATCGCGGCGCGGCTGGGCCCGCTTGATCGCGGCGAGACAATGAAATCGCTGGCACCTTCGTTGGTGAAAGAGCTCGTCGGTGACGATCCTGATCCCAGGGGAATGGAGCTTGCGCGCGAGTGCATGGGAAGCGTACCGGAGGCGAGCTATCGCGCCATGATGTTGGCGTTAGTCGGCTTCGATCAACGCAGCACGCTCAAAGATATATGCGTTCCGACGCTGTTGCTTTCCGGTTCCAAAGACAACAACGCACCGGCGCCGATGATGGCGAAGATGGCGACCTATATTCCTTCGGCGGAATACATCGAACTTGCTGGCGTCGGACATCTCGCCAATCTTGAGCGGCCTGACGCCTTCGATAGAACCCTTAGGGGCTTCGTCGATTCCGTTGCCGCCAAACACGGATGATTGCACCATGACTATACAGGTCAGCAAGACGATCGGCGCGACCGACAAGGTCGCACTGGATGCACCGATCTTCGATCCCATGGCGTTCCGGCTGAGCGACGAGCAGGCGAGCATAATTACGCGAGCGCGTGAGATCGGCCAGAGCGTGTTCGCCGGTCGTGCCGCGGCCTACGATCGCGAGGCGATCTTTCCGACCGAGAACTATCGCGACCTGCATCGCGTCGGCCTGCTCGGCATCGCCGTGCCCAAAAAGCATGGCGGGCTGGGCGCCAATTATCAAACCTACGCGCTGGCCGCTGCGGAGATCGGCCGTTATTGTGGCGCAACCGCCCTCACCTGGAACATGCATGTCTGCTCCACGCTGTGGTCGGGGCCTTTGGCCGATGATCTCGACATGGATGCAGAGACCCGCGCGGAGCACGAGCGCCGACGGGCGGTTCACTACAAACGCATCGTCGAAGACGGCGCGATCTATTCGCAACCCTTCTCGGAAGGCGGCGCGGCCGCCGCCGGCGGCGTTGCATTCGGCACGGAAGCAAAGCCTGTCGAGGGTGGCTGGATCGTCAACGGCAAGAAGATATTTGCATCGCTGTCAGGCCATGCTGACTATTACGGCGTGCTCTGCACCGAGATTGCGGAAGGGGAGAAGGCCTCGCGCCGCAACACACTCTATCTAGCGATCGCCGCGGCGTCGGACGGCGTCTCCGTCGTCGGCGATTGGGATCCGCTGGGCATGCGCGGCACGGTCTCGCGCACGCTGCTATTCAAGGATGTGTTCGTGCCGGAGGATGCTGCGCTGATGCCGCGCGGCGTCTATTTCCAGGCGGCGATGCGCTGGCCGCACATGTTCCTGACGCTCTCGCCGACCTATATGGGCCTGGCCCAAGCCGCCTATGATTTCACCGTGCGCTATTTGCGCGGCGAGGTGCCGGGCATGCCGGCGGTTAAGCGGCGGATGTATCCGACCAAGCAGATCGCGGTGGCGCAAATGCAGATCAAGCTGGAACAGATCAAGGCGATCTGGTTCCAGGCCGTCACGGAGGCGCGCGCCAATCCCAGTAAGGAGCAGGTGCTGCGCGCCTATGCAGCGCAATATTCGGTGATGGAAGGCGCCAATGAGCTCGCAGCGCTCGCCATCCGCACCTGCGGCGGTCAGGCCATGCTGCGCTCGTTGCCGCTGGAGCGGATCTATCGCGACAGCCGGTGCGGCTCGCTGATGCTGCCCTGGACGGCCGAGCTCTGCCTCGACCGGATCGGCCGCGAGGCGCTGTACGAGACTGGCGAGACGGACGATTAACGGTGGATCTCTGCAGCCTGATCGATCGCAATGCGGCGTTCGCGCCAGACAAGACCGCCATCGCCTTCGAGGGGCAGCGGCTGGACTACGCGACGCTCGCCCGTCGAGTTGAACAAACCGCAACAGCCCTGAAGCAGGAGTTCGGTGTCGGGCGCGGCGACCGCGTCGCGATCCTGAGCCTGAATCGGCCGGACTATCTGGTCCTGCTCTTCGCCTGCGCTCGTCTCGGCGCGATGCTGGTGCCGCTGAACTGGCGGTTGGCGGTCGCCGAGCAGCAGTTCATCCTGACCGATTCCGGCGCCAAAGTGCTGGTGCTTGAGCAGGCATTTGAAGGCGTTCTTCGCGAGGTCGCGCCCGGAACAGCCGTCGTCGGCTTCGATTTCACGCCGCCCCGCGGCGGGAGCTACGAAAGCTTGCTGGCTGCCAGCAAGGGAAGCGCACGTAATCCACACACCGATCTCTCCTGCCCGCTGCTGATCGTCTACACGTCGGGCACCACGGGACGGCCGAAGGGCGCGGTGCTGCGCCAGGAGGCGTTGTTCTGGAACGGCGTCATGAGCCAGCACATGCACAACATGACGTCGGACGATCATGTACTGACGGTGCTGCCGTTCTTTCACGTCGGCGGCCTCAACATCCAGACGACGGCGGCACTTCAGCTTGGCGCGACCGTTACGATCCACGCGCGCTTCACGCCGGACATGGCGCTTGCGGCCATCGAACGGGAGCGACCGACCCTGACGGTCATGGTGCCCACGATCCTCCAAGCCGTTAGTGAGCATCCCGCCTGGGCCACGACCGATCTCTCGTCGCTGAAAGCCGTTGCCACCGGCTCGACCATCGTTCCGCCGCACCTGATCGAGCGCTTCGTCGCACGCGGTGTGCCGGTGCTGCAAGTGTACGGCTCGACGGAAACCTCTCCCATCGCAATCTATACGCGCCTCGGCGGCGACCTGTCCCGGACGGGATCGACCGGACTAGCCGGCCTCTGCTGCGAAGCGAGGGTGATCGATCAGGCCGGCAATGAGACGCCGGCCGGCACGCCCGGAGAGATCGCAGTACGCGGCCCCAACGTGTTCTTCGAATATTGGGGCAATGCCGAGGCCACGCGCGAGGCGCTACGCGACGGCTGGTATCGCACCGGCGATGTCGGCCTGTGCGACGCCGACGGCTATTTCTGGGTCCGCGACCGCAAGAAGAACATGATCATTTCCGGCGGCGAGAACATCTATCCAGCCGAAGTCGAGCGCGTCCTGCTGGAACACCCCGATGTCAGCGAATGCGCCGTGATCGGCCGGCCGGACCCACGCTGGGACGAGGTGCCCATCGCTTATGTCATCCGACGATCCGGCTGCCGTCTCGAAGCAGACGAGCTGAAAGCGCACGTTCAGACACAGCTTGCCCGCTACAAGGTTCCACGCGACATCATTTTCGTTGCCGATTTGCCGCGTACGGCGCTCGGCAAGGTTCAGCATTTTCTGCTGAAACAGCTTGATGCGCAGTCGCGCGCGCAAGGAGAAGCATCTTGAAGATCGCAGTTCTGGGTGGGGGAAACGGCTCTTTCGCGGCCGCGGGCGATTTTGCCCTGTCGGGGCACGAAGTCCGGCTTTGGCGCCGTGACGCAGAGCAGGTCGAGACACATCGTGCCGCCGGATCTCGCATCCTGGTGAAGGATCACAATGGCCGCCACGACGTGAAGTTGGCGCTGGTGACTACCGACATCGCCGAAGCCGTCAACAGCGTCGATCTGATCCTGTGTCCCGCCCCCGCATTCGCTCAGCCGGATATCGCCCGGCTCCTCGCGCCGCATCTGCGTGACGGCCAGGTGGTGTTCCTGCCACCCGGGACATTCGGCTCGATGATCTTCGCGCAAGCCGCACGGGAGGCAGGCAATCGCGCCAAAGCGAGCTTCGCCGAAACCGGCACACTGCCCTGGCTCACCCGCAAGCACGGACCATTCGAAGTCGCGATCACCATCCGCGCCAAGCGGCTGCCGGTCGGCGTATTCCCTCTCGATCGGGCCCCGCATGCGCTTGAGATCATCGGGCGCGCCTTCCCTGACGTGATCGAGCCATGCGGTGACGCGCTATCTGGCGCGCTGATGAATGCGGGCTGCATCATCCATCCGCCATTGATTGTGATGAATGCGGGCCCGATCGAGCACTTCGAGCGCTGGGACATCCACAAGGAGGGCACCCAAGCCGCGATCCGGCGCGTGACTGACGCGCTCGACGCCGAGCGGATTGCCGTGCGCGAGGCGCTGGGATATGGCGCCCCGCATTTTCCCCTCGCTCATCACTACGCGCGAGAAGGCGAGATCTGGATGTATGGCCGCGGCTCGCATGACCGGCTGACTGATTCGGGGGACTGGCGCGAGCGGATCGTGCTGACCGAGCACCGCTACATGCGCGAGGATTTGCGGCTTGGGCTGTCGCTACTGGTGTCCGTCGCAGGCGTGGTGGCGGTCGCCACGCCACTTGCCAGGGCATTCCTGGCTATCGGCGGCGCCATCTGTGGCGAGGACTTTACGCAAGGCGGCCGAACATTGGAGACCTTGGGGCTTGGCAAGCTTCACAGAAGTGAATTGCAGACGCTGCTGCGTGAAGGATTCTAGCCGATGAGCAGCCGCGCCAGGATTGCCTGTCTCGGAGCCGGTCGCATGGGGCGGGGCATCGCCGTCGCGTTTGCCTATGCGGGACACACGGTCACGATGATCGACATCAAGGCCCGCTCGGCAGAGGAGTTTGCCAGACTGGAGACTGATGCACTCGACGAGATCAGAAAGACGTTTGCCAGCCTGTCCAAGCTGGGACTGCTGACCGAGGCGGACGTTGATCCGCTGATCGCGCGGGTCTCTGTCGTACCGGCCAGCCGGAGCGGCCCTGCCCTTTCCGAGGCGGGAATCATTTTCGAAGGGGTTCCAGAGATCGTCGAGCTCAAGCGCGAAGTGCTGGGGGCGGCTTCAAAGCAAGTCGGCCCGGACACAATCATCGCATCGACGACGTCAACCATCCTCGTCGACGATCTGTCGGATGCCATCGTGAATCCACGCCGCTTCCTCAACGTGCACTGGCTAAATCCGGCCTATCTGATCCCGCTGGTAGAGGTATCGCCCGGCAAGACCACCGATCCCGCTATTGTAGACGAGGTCAAAACGTTGCTCGAAGGCATCGGCAAGGTGCCGGTGGTCTGTGCGGCGACGCCCGGCTTCATCGTTCCGCGCATCCAGGCGCTAGCCATGAACGAAGCCGCCCGCATGGTCGAGGAAGGCGTCGCGAGCGCCGAAGAGATCGACAAGGCGATCCGCTATGGTTTCGGCTTTCGCTATGCCGTGCTTGGGCTGCTCGAATTCATCGACTGGGGCGGCGGGGATATTCTGTACTACGCCAGCCGATATCTCGAAGGCGCGCTCGGCAGCGACCGCTATCGCGCGCCAGAGGTCATTTCGCGCAACATGCGTGAAGGCCGGATCGGCCTGCGCACCGGTGCAGGCTTCCTCGATTATTCAGGGATGGACGTAGACGCATATCGCGCAAAACGGCTCCAGGCCATGGTCGACCTGCTCCGGCATTTCGACCTGGCTCGTCCGCCTGTGCTCGACCGCAACTAGTCGAAGACGTCCTGAAGGACACCCTCCAGAACGACCGCGACGCCATCGAGCTCGATGGTCGTTCCCATCATCGGCAAGTCGAAATGGCCCGCAGTGTAACGTCCGGCGAATTCGTTCGCGCCCGTTGAGAACAGGAAGTTGCCGGAGACGGCGCGGATTTCCGTGCCGTTGGTGTCACGCTGGTCGTACATCGAGAGGGCCTCGTAGCGCGCAGCTGGATTCATGCCGAAGCCGATATGCGACACGGCGTAGGCCTCCCGATCCCCCCAGGCGGCGAGATAGGCGCGCATCATCGCGGCATCGGTGCCCTCGCCTTCCAGCTCGACGACGTAATCGTCCTTCAAGGTCATCTTGACCGGCGACGTCAAATAGCGCTTGAAGGTGAGGTTGATATCGCCGGGCGCCATGGCCAGCGTGCCGTTGATCGTCCCGCTCTTCGGAAAGCTCACAACGATGCCGCCTGGCCAATGTGCCAGCGTACCCGGCTTATCCGTCCAACCCCAGACGCCGACCGTGGAAGCGCCCACCATGTCCACATCGAGCGCCGTGCCGGCTTTTGAGGTGACCCGCATTCGCTTAGTTCCGCGCAGCATCTTTGCGGCTGCGCGAACGCGCTTCTCGAGCGCGGGGTCCGGCACCATGCGCTCCAGCGCCTCGGGATGCTCGTTGGAGATCACCAGGATGCGCGCGCCGGCCTTCAGGATTTCCGGTGTTTCCACCGCGTGCATCAGGCCCTCGATGGTGCAGTCCACCACGAAGCCAGCCTGCTGAAGCGCGCTGATGACAGGACCCAGCCGCTGGATCGCCTCGCTAGCCCCCGTCGAGCGAACCGGAACGACATTTCGATTGCGCGGCGTCGGCATCACGACATGAAAAGGCCGTGCGCCCATCCGCAACAGCGCCAGCTCCGCCAGATGCACGTTCAATGCCCGCGACTGAGTTTCCGAGAGGATCGCCGCGGTGTCGCCGGACTTGACGGCGCAACGCTCAAAGATCTCGCAAAATGCGTCGATCCATTTTGCCTCGATGCGATCAGCCAGCATGGTTCACTCCCGGTCTTCTGGTTTCTTTTTCGTCAGGTCACGCTTCGGGGAAGCCTCGCAAGAGATACGACCTTACCGCGCCCAACAACGCATTGAGGATCAACCCAAGCAAGGAGATCGTGATCAGCGGCACGAACATGTCAACGGCCTGAAATGTTCGCGCCGCCGTGACGAGCGCATGGCCAAGCCCGTCCGTCGACGTGATCATCTCGGCCAGAAACACCACGATGCAGGAAATGACAAGGCCTATCCGGCATCCAGTCAGGATCGCCGGCATCGCCGCCGGCAAAACGACTTTGAACAGGATCTCATAGCGCGGCGTTCCTGCCGCCATGGCCGACCAGATAAGCTTTTGCTCCACCCTCGACGCCCCGTAATAGGTGGACAGCAAGATCGGAAAGAGGGCGTCCGCAGCCACCAGCGTCATCTTCGATCCGTGACCGAAGCCAAGCAACAGTAATAGCGCCGGATAGAGCGCGACCTTCGGCAATGGCGCAAGCACCCGCACGATCGGCCGAACCAAGGCGTTCATGGCGGGACTGGCAGCAGCTGCAATCCCAATGCTGACGCCGAGCACGACTGCAATAGCAAATCCGGCGAACAACCGGACCAGGGTCGCCGCGATTTCCTGCTGAAAGGTCCAGGTCCCGAGCTGCTGGACCAGTCGGCTGAAGACCAAACCTGGCGGCGGCAGCAACACTGCTGGCGCAACGCCGAACGACACCAAACCTTGCCACAGCGCGATCACGAGTACGATTGGTGCGCCCCCCAAGAGAATGTTCGTTGAGAGGAAACGCGACATCATGAGAAGCTCAGCGGCATGTCGAACTGAGGCTCGGACCAGCGCACGAGCCTTGCGCGGACGCGCTCGAAGACCGCATCAAGGCAGATGCCCATCGCGCCGACGATGATGATCATCGCATAGACCGTGTCGTATTGGCCCATATCGAGCGCGTTGAACAGGATATTGCCGGCGCCCGATTGGCGCGCGATCATCTCGCTGGTAATCATGGTAATCAGCGCAAGCACAAGGCCAGTGCGGCATCCAGTCAGAATCTCAGGCAGCGCTGCGGGCAGCACAATCCGGACCAAGCGCTGCAACGGCGAAAGTCCCATCGCCGCACCCGACCACAGCATCTTCTCTTCCACGGCCTTCGCCCCCTCAAAGCTGTGATAGATCACCGGCAGGCTGACGCCGAGGAAGATCACCAGGGTCTTGGTGATGTCACCGACACCGAGCCACAGCATGATGATCGGCATCAAGGCCGCCTTCGGCACCGGATAGATTACCATCAGCAGTGGATTAAAAAAGGCTGCGACGGCCCGGCTACGGCCCATCAACAGGCCTAGGGGCATCGAGACCAGTACCGCGACGCTGAACCCAATCGCCATGCGGCGGAGCGAGGCCAAGATATTGATCAGGGCTTCCCTGTCGCCGAGGATATCCGGGATTGCGCGGATCGCCTCGATCGCCGTTGGAAAGCTGTCGCTCTTCAACACAAGCGAGGCAACCTGCCACACTGCCAGCAATCCGATGCAGGCCAGGGCCGGCGCAGCACGTTTGGCCATGGTAGTCGGGGAGATCACGAGGGCGAGCCAGCTTCGTCGCTTTCGTCGAACATGCGCTCGATGTCAACGACGTATTTCTGATAGCGCGGATCGAGCAACAGCTCGTTGCGGCGCCGCGGTCGTGGCAGGTCGATATCGATGACTTGCCGGATGCGGCCGGGAGACTTCGACATCATCACGACCTTATCCGAGAGAAAGACGGCTTCATCGACCGAATGGGTGACAAACAGCACCGTCTTGCGGTCGCGCTCCCAGATATTGAGGAGATCATTCTGCAGGCGCGTACGCGTATGCGCATCGAGTGCACCGAACGGCTCGTCCATCAACAGGACTTCGGGATGATAGGCCAGCGTCCGGGCCAGCGCGACGCGCTGCTTCATGCCGCCCGACAGCTCCTTCGGGTAAAAGTTCTCATAGCCCTTGAGGCCGACCATTTCGATCAGCGCGCGGCTCTGCGCTTCGGCTTCGTTGGTTCGCACGCCCTGCTGGCGCGGCCCATACATCACGTTGCCGAGAACGGTCTTCCACGGAAACAGCGCGAACTCTTGGAAGACCGGTCCTCGATCCGGACCCGGGCCCGTGATCGCCTGTCCTTTCATCTTCGCCGCGCCGCTAGTTGGGTTGACGAAACCACCGACGATGTAAAGCAGCGTCGACTTGCCACAGCCGGAGGGACCAAGGATGGAGACGAATGCACCTTCGTCAATCGTCAAGGAGATGTCCGATAGCGCCAAATGATCCTTGCGCGCCGAGGTCTGGAAAACCTGGGAGACGCGTTCGATCTCGATGATCGCACAAGCCGGTTGCTGTAACGTCACCGGTCTCACCCATTCGCTCGATCTTGAAGGCACTACCTTCATCCCGCCTCTCGCCTCACTCACGCGCGAACGTCACGCAGCCGATCTGCCGAATGGCCTTCACCAGCGGAACAAGCTTAGCAAGAAACTTGCCACTCAGTCGAACCACGGCCACTCCGCCGGGCCCTCATGCGTGACTGCTCCGTCCGGGGCCTGACCGACCAGACGCGCATATTTTGCGAGCGCACCCGCGCGATGACGCGGCGGAGGTTGCTTCCAGTTGCGTCGGCGTGCAGCGAGTTCCTGCTCATCGACTAGCAGGTCCATGCGGCGGCCAGCGGCATCAATCCGGATCTTGTCGCCGTCGCGGACCAGCGCCAGCGGGCCACCAACAAACGCTTCCGGCGAGACATACCCGATGCACATGCCGCGCGTGGCACCGGAAAACCGCCCATCTGTGATCAGGGCGACCTTCTCGCCCATGCCCTGGCCGTAGATCAGCGCAGTGACGCCGAGCATTTCACGCATGCCGGGACCGCCGACCGGCCCCTCGTTGCGAATCACCAGGACCTCGCCGGCCGTGTAACTGCGGTCGCGAACCGCTTCGACACAAGCTTCCTCATCCTCGAAGACACGCGCCGCGCCCTCGAAGAGCTGGCTCTTCAGACCTGCAACCTTAATGACGGCGCCATCGGGACAGAGATTGCCCTTGAGCACCGCAACGCCGCCGTCAGGCATGATCGGCGCGCGGGCCGCGTAAACGACCTCCCCGTCGGGCGCATTGGCCGCGCCATTTTCTTCCGCGAGCGTACGTCCCGTGATCGTCAGGCAGCTGCCATGAATATGCCCGCTCTGGATCAATTCGCGGATTATCACGGCCGCACCACCGACGTCGTATACATCCTTGGCGGTATGTTTGCCCCCTGGCCGCAAGTTTCCGATCAGGGGCGTCCTGGCAAAGACCTCGCCAACATCATCGATCGTGAAACGAATACCTGCCTCGTTTGCAATCGCCGGCAGATGCAGAGCGGCATTGGTCGATCCACCCGTCGCGGCGACGATCGCCGCGCCATTCTCCAACGATTTCCGCGTCACGATGTCGCGCGGCAGCGGTCCACCACGCTTCAGCATTTCCATGATCAGCCGCCCGGCGCGACGCGAGATCTGCGCCCGCTCGGCATAGACGCCGGGCACCATCGAAACGTTGGGGATAGTCAAGCCCATCGCCTCCGACACCATCCCCATGGTGTTCGCAGTAAACTGGCCAGCGCAAGCACCAATGGTCGGCAGGCAGGCGCGCTCGATCCGCTCGAGCGTCGCGGCGTCGATCTCTCCAGTCATAAAGCTGCCGACGGCTTCGTAGGAGTCGAGCACCGTCAGCGTCCGCCCGTCCACGCGGCCCGGCAACGAGCTGCCGCCATAAATGAAGATGGAAGGCACATTGCAACGAACCATGCCCATCATCACGCCCGGAAGCGTCTTGTCGCATCCGCCATAGCCGATCAGTGCATCATAGGCGAGACCGTGGACGACAGCCTCAATCGAGTCGGCGATCAGCTCGCGCGAAAACAAGGAGAACTTCATCCCCTCGTGATTCATGCTGATCCCGTCGGACACCGAGACGGTTGAGAATTCACGCGGCGTGCCGCCAGCCTCCTCGATCCCGGTCTTGGCGGCAGCCACTTGAAAGTCGTGGGTCATGTTGCAGGGCGTCTGCTCGCCCTTCATGCTGACAATGCCCACCATTGGCTTGGCGATGGCGGCATCATCCAGACCCATCGCGCGCATAAAGGCGCGATGCGGAGCGCGGTCGAGCCCGTCGGTGGTGATCCGTGATCGCAACTTCTTCATGCCTGCACTATCTCGATGCAATGTCCCACACGTGGCGGGGCATTGCGACTTCGTTGATCCTGCGAACAGCCCCTGACCTATTGCAGCGGCGCGACGATGGCCGGGTGCTTGAACTGCGCGACATCCAGTTTTGGCAGCATTCCTGTGTCCGCATAGATGTCGAGCATCTTCTGGATCGCGGGGAAATTCGGCGCAGCGCCGGGATCGCGACCGAAATCGTTGTCCTTGAGCAGGTAGGTCTCGAGCACCGGAATGGGCGCTTTCAGGACTTCATTGACGACCTTCAAGGTTTCTTCACGGTTCGCCAGTGCCTTCTTCATGCCCGAGGTGATGTCGCGAACATAGGCCTTCACCAGGTCCGGGTTTTTGTCGACGAAATCGGCGCGGCAGGCTTCCAGGATGTGCACGATGTTCGGCATGGCCTGCGACAGCGAGAACAGCTTTCTTGTGCCGCCCTTTGCCTCCGCACGTGCCGCAAACGGCTGGTTCATGTTGACCGCATCGACGCGGCCCTGCCGCAGCGCATCCTCGGAGACGGCAAAACCGACCTCGACCAGCTTGATGTCCTTGGTAGGATCAACCCCGTTTTGCTTCAAAAGCAGGTTGAACGGGCCTTGCGTGCCGCCGCCGATCACGGAAATGCCGACGGTCTTGCCCTTAAGGTCCGCGATCGTCTTGATCGGCGAGTCATCCATCACCGCCCAGTAGACCGAGAAGCCACCAGGCTTCTCGAAGACGTGCTGGGCCACGATGTAGGCCTTGAGATTGCCGCCGACCACACCGTTGGCAAGCGAGAGCGGCGCCTGGGTCGCACAATCGAGAGCGCCGGCCGCCAAGGCCTGCGTCATCGGCGCGGTGCCTTGAAACTGGGTCCACTCGATGTTGTAGGTCTTGCCGATATCCGGAAATTCGGCCGGCCTTCGCATCATCCAGTATTTGGATTCCTCGGCCGGGATGGTCCAGCCCACGCGGATCGTCTGCTGCGCCCATGAGGGGCTCGCGCCCGCGATTATGGCCACCACAGCTCCTGCCGCCAGCATCCACCTCGAAACTGCCCGCATCGTGCCCACTCCGTTGCTCCGGCGCGACGAGCGCCACCCAACCCGACCGATTCAAATGTTTCATGGTTCAAACAATCAGGCAAGCCATGCAAGCCCACCCGGTTTCGCTGCGGGATGCGTCATGTATGGTTCGGCAAGGGTCGTGCGCCGCTGCGCTGCGGCAAGAGGAGGCAACCTATGGCTGATGCGAGCAAGACAAACCCGCACGGCGTCGAAAGGCTCGGCTATCTCGGTCTGGGACTGATGGGAACGCCAATGACCCGTCGGCTGCTCAAAGCCGGCTATCGCGTCAGCGTCTGGAACCGTTCGGAGGGCAAGGTAGCGCCGCTTGTCGAGGCTGGCGCCAATCGCGCGAGCGCGCCGTGTGAACTGTTGGCGAGTTCCGACATCCTCTTCATGTGCGTGACGGATGCCGCTGCCGTCGAAGAGGTAATCTTCGGGCCGGAGGGTCTTGCCGAGACTCCCGGCGCAGGGAAGCTCCTGGTCGATTTCTCGTCAATCCATCCCGATGCCGCGCGCGCGCTTGCAGCGCGGTTGAAGGCTGCGAACGGCGCAAGCTGGATCGATGCGCCCGTTTCCGGCGGCACCAAGGGCGCCGAAGAGGGCACGCTTGCCATCATGGCGGGAGGAGAGGCTGAAGACATCGAGCGGGCACGGCCCTATGTGCTGACCATGGCGCGCAGATTTACCCACATGGGTCCTACGGGTGCCGGCCAGACCACGAAACTCTGCAACCAGGTGATTGTCGGGTGCGCGATGGCCGTGCTTGCGGAGGCAACGCGCCTTGCCTCGAACGCCGGAATTGACGCGAGCAGGCTTCCCGAGGCGCTCGCGGGCGGCTTTGCGGATTCGATCCCGCTTCAACTCTTCGTGCCGCGCATGGTCCGGGGCATTCACTCGCCACCGCTCGGGCACATCGCGACGATGCTCAAGGACCTCGATACGGTCGCCGATGTCGCGCAGGCGACGTCGACGCCGGTGCCGATGGCGACGCTTGCCGGGCAGATATTCAGGCTGGCCAAAGCGGCACGTGGTGCAGACGCGGACGCACTCGAAATTTACAAGCTTTCGGCCCCGGAACGTTGAACTGATCCGTGCCCCTGAATCGCAATACGGCTACTTCTTGTGCGCGTCATCGGCCAAGAATTTGCCGTAAGTCCCTCGCACGAACAGCAGAGGCTCTCGTGCGGTGTAAGCATAGGCCTCGACGGCACCGAGAAAGATCACGTGATCGCCGCCATAATAGCGGTTGACGGATCGGCACTGAAAACTCGCCACACTCTCGGCCAGCACGGGCGCATTGCCGAGACCCGGTGTCCAGTTCACGCCCGCGAACTTGTCTTCCGACGACTTGGCAAACTTGTTTGCGAGCGCTTGCTGCGAGGTGCCCAGCACATGCACCGTGAAATGGCTGGCGTTCTGAAACACGGTCAGGCTCGATGAATAAACGCCGAGGCTCCAGAGGATCAAGGGGGGATTCAAGGAAACCGACGCGAACGAATTACAGGTGATGCCATACGGCTTTCCATCGGCAGCCGTTGCTGTGATGATGGTGACGCCCGTCCCGTAGGTGCCGAGCGCGTTGCGGAAATCACGCGGGTCGATCGGCGAGTTGTCGCTTGCGAACTCGTTGGCGGGATCGGCGGCGGCCGGATGCTTTGGCTGGTCATTCATCGGCCGGCCTCACAAGGTGAGATTCTCGGACGGCAGGCCGAGCGCCACGCGTCCATAGTTAGTTCCGGCTGCATCGAAATTGAATGCGAGGTGCGAATTGATCGCGTGAGCATCGCGGAATTGCCGCTGTAGCACGCCCGTCGTGAACAGGCCGCGCGCCCCGCTCGCCGCGAACAACATCGAGACTGCATCGGTACATAGATTGACCGAGAACGCACCGTCGCGTCGATATCTGGTCTTGGTGACCATATCGGGCGTGCGGTTGCGCCGTGCGTCCTCCATCGCCTCGGTGCAGGCCGAGCGCATGATGAGGCGCGCGGCATCGATCTTGGCCGAAGCTTCCGCGATCTTGATTTGCGTGCTCTGGAAGTCGCTCAGCTTGGCGCGGTTGTACGTCGATATGCGGTGACGCGCGACCTCCGCATAATCGTCCAGGCACGCCTGTGCATTGCCGAGCGCGACGCCCGAGAGAACATAGGGAAACAGCGAGAAGACCGGAAGCGCGTATAGCGGATTGGGGTTCACCCTGCTGCCGGGCGTCGCGCCGCCCGCGAGATCCCCCACCGCGACGGTCATATGATCGGGCACAAAGGCATCCCTGACCTCGACATCCGACGACCCTGTGCCGCGCAGTCCGGCAACATTCCAGGTATCGAGGATCGTGTAGTCAGCCCTGGGCAATAGAAAGATGCGGTATTCGATCCCGTCAGCCTCGTCGTCGGACGAAACGACGCTCGCAAGCATGTTCCATGCGCAGGAGCCGACACCCGACGAAAACGGCCAGCTTCCGCGCAGCCGGTATCCGCCTTCGACCTTCCTGGCACGGCCGGCAGGGAAGATGAACGATGACGCGATCAGCACGTCCGGATCTCGGCCCCAGACCAGATCCTGCGCACGCTGCTCGAACATGCCGAGCATCCAGTGGTGACTCGCCAGATTAGCCAGATTCCAGGCAACCGATGCGTCGGCCTGCCCCAGCAACTCGGCACAATCGATCAGGGCAACATAATCGAGCTCGGCGCCGCCGATACGCTTCGGCTGAAGCATCCGGAACAGGCCGGCTTCATGCAGGTCGCGCTCGGTCTCCGGCGGCAGGTGCCGCAGCTCCTCGGTTCGAACCGCACGTTCCCGCAATTGCGGCACGAGCGCCCGCGCCTTGGCAATCATCGCCGCATAGGCTCGTTCGCCGGAGTCTGTCGCCCCCGACTGACCCATGTTCGGCTCCTGACCAGGCACCATTCGCGTCCCTCGCTCTCATGCATTTATGAGGCTGGAACCCTGCCAAATCAAGCTGTTGCTGCGCTCAGTCCGATGTGGTCTTACGCAACCCGAATGCGCCTTTTTCTGCCAATGCCGCAATCCGCTTCGCGTCGTAACCAAGCGTCTCGCGCATGACGCCCTCGGTATGCTCGCCCAGCAGCGGCGCCGCCACAGGATCAACTGGCGGCGTCAAGCTCATGCTGATGGGCGGCTCGATATTCGGCACCCACTGCGCGGTACGATGAGGGATCCGGCTCAGGCGCGCGCGTTCGCGCGCTTCGGGCGCATTGAACCCTTCCTCGACCGTTCGGAGATAGCCGACCGGAATATTGGCCAGCTTCATCTTCGCCATCCAGTTCTCGAGCGTGTCGCCTGCGAATACCTCGGCGATGGCCGCACGCAGGAGCTCCTTGTTCTCAGACCTTGCTTTGCGTGTCGCAAACTGCGGCGCGTTGATGAGATCCGGGCGGTTCAGCACCTCGACCACCAGCCGTCGATACAGCCGATCGTTGGCGCACGCCATGTAGAGCGGACCATCGGACGCCTCGTAGACACCGACAGTGGGAGACCCGGCCGGCGAATTGCCGAACCGGCCAGGATTCTCGCCGTTGATCAGATAGGCCATCCCGTAGAAGCCCGTCATCCCCATGGCGACGTCGAACAGCGCGACCTCGACATGCTGCCCGCGGCCGAGCCGGTCCCGCGCCAACAGCGCCAGCAGAATGGCATTGCAGGCCGACATCCCCGTCGCCATGTCGACTATGGGCGGGCCGGTACGTACCGCCGGGCCATCCGCGAACCCGTTGAGCGACATGAAGCCGCTCTCGGCTTGCGTGATCGGGTCGAAACCCGGGCGTGAGGCAAACGGTCCGGTGCGCCCGTAAGCTGAGATCGAGCAATAGACCAGCCGCGGGTTGAGCGGCGCGACAGCCTCGTAGTCGAGACCGAACTTCTTCATGACACCGCTGGAAAAATTCTCCACAACGACATCCGCTTTGCGGATCAGATCCAGCGCGATCTCGCGCGCCTCAGCCACGGCGAGATCGAGCACGATACCGGCTTTGTTGCGGTTCAGGCTGAGATAGGCTGCGCTTTCGCCGCCAACCTCGGCATGCTCATAGGCGCGCGTGTCGTCGCCGCCATCGGGGTTCTCGATCTTGATGACGCGCGCCCCGAAATCGGCCAGCGTCTGTGTGCAGGCGGGGCCGGCAACCACGCGCGTGAAATCGACAACCAGCAGGCCATCAAGCGCGGTTGGTCCTCCCGCCGCCCGCAACGGGCGTTCCGGCAATTGAGGCTTGGTGGACATCCCTGGGCTCCCTTACATCGGCTTATGCTCGCCGATTTTCTGCACGCGAATTTAAAGCCCGGGAGAACCAACTCCGCAAGTGCTTCAGCCGCAAGGCTTCAATTCGTAAGAGGAACCCGGCAGAAGTAAAGCTCGAAATGGCGCGTTCCGCATCACGGCACACTCAGCGAAGCGACCTTCGCCAGTAGAGCGTATGCGACCAGGCCCAGCGAACTTCGGGTTCGAAAAGCCGATAACCCGCCTTGATAAAGTTATTCGCCGAGATCAGATTGTCCGTTGTATCGGAGACGATAGCGTTCCATCCGACACGCCGCCCGTGCGCTTCGGCAGCACGCATCAATCTGAGCTGAAGCCCTCTGCCCCAATGCCGCGGCAAGACTCCGACCCTGGAGAAGTAGCCGAAATTCCGCCCGTAGGTGGACCGCACGATGCCTGCGAAGGCGACCGCATCATCGCCTTGATAAGCGAGCCACCACGCTCCGAGATCGAACTCCGGCATCGCTGCAGTGTCGAAGAACGTCAGCCGGTGCAAATCAGCGAGGGTGTCTGCAACGTCATCATCGGACGCGTCGACCATACGAATTCGGTACATGGCAAGACTCATCGAATGGGATCAGCCGTGCGACGGCGCCGCCGCCACGAGAAGGTCACTTGCCCAGCACGACCTTCACGCCGAGCCAGACAGCCCCCATCAGGCCGGCCGCAATCACGGTAATGACAGCTTTGAAAGTATAGCTCTGGGCCTGCTCGACGCTTTTTCGCCACCGCCGCAGGTGCTGGAAATCCGCCCTGATCTCACTTCCCACCCACTGCACGATCCAGATCGTGAAGGCATCCGCCGTAGCACCCGCGCCGCCGATGTCGATGAAGGCGCGCAGCGGCAGCAGCGGATCCGCGGCAACCTTCCCGATCCGTCCCTCAGCTCGCGCGTCCGACAACAGCGAAGCGAAATAGGCGCCATCGAAGGCGCGCGCATAGTCCCCTTCCCAGATATGGTCGTAGCGCTCCGGATAAAGCTTCTGATCCAGCAGGCGCTCTTCCTCCAGCACATCGGGAAACCAGGGATTGTCACGCCAATTGGCTTTCACCACCACCGCGCCGTCGGGCTGACGGGCGCGCAGGAAATCGTCGATCGCATCGCTCTTGCGGCGCGGATTCCAGCTCGCCCACAGCTCGGAGGCTTTAGTGCGAATGGTCGGCCGCAGCAACGCCAGGCTGCGCGCGCTCAAGCTCTGCGCCTCGTCGATCCAGGCGATACGAAAACCTTCGAGAGACTTGATCGAGTCCGCCGTATGATCCTGCAATCCGCGGAAGATGATCAACCCGTCGCCGGGCGTCTCGATCTTGTCGCTGAAGAGCCTGAAACCGTGACCGAGCTTAAGGCTCGCGATCTTGCCCTCGATCAGCCGCTTGGACGATTGCGCCAGCGTCCGCTGCGCCTCGCGGACGCAGACCGCGAGCGTGCCGCGCTCGGCCTGGCAGGTCTCGACCAGGAGCTCGCCGAAGAAATGCGACTTGCCCGAGCCGCGTCCACCGTAAACGCCCTTGTAGCGCGCAGGTTTCAGCAGCGGCTCGAAGATTTTGGCCGTTGGAATTTTTAAGGTCGACAATGGATACGCTCGTTTGCCTCAGGGCAGGCCGATGCGCCTGCGCCACATCGCGGACCAGTCTTCGTTGTTTGGCGCGTCAGGCTGTTCCTGTCGGTTTTGAGTCAGGTCAGGAGAGGCCCCGCTTTCAGAGAATGGTGGCCAAAGCCCGAAGAGCCCACCGAACTGTTTCTGCGCGGCCGGCGGAAGAGTAGAAGCCGGGCCGGTGTTCGGGACCTTTACCGGCTCTAAATCGAACGCCGATCCGTGCGGCCCTCTCGGGGGGATTCGCGTAAGAATTCGTACGTTTTCGGGAGACGTTGTAGGCATCGAGCGGGCGTCCCGGAAATATTGCTGAAGGTCTGGAATGTAAGCTGGCGACGCGGGATTCTGATCGAACGGCCCCAACGCATCGGCAAACGCGCTTGGATCCATGAGACGTCCTTCAGGATCCTTGATCTGATAGTGAACGTGCGCGTCTCCCGGCTCTCCATCCTTGCGGAAGAGTCCTGTATTCCCCATGGTCCCGATGAGCTGACCTGCGACCACTGGATCGCCGATCTTCACATGTCTGGCATTGGTGTGCAGGATCTGATGAAGGAGACCATTCTTGTCTCTGATCGCGATCGTTCCCCACTTATCCTCGCCAGCGTTCTCAACCACGCCATCCACCGGCGATCGTACCGCCGGATTGCTCTTGTTCAGACGAGCCTCTCGTCCACCGACATAGTTAAAGTCGATACCTCGATGCGGATTTGATGAGCCAACTGGCCTGTTCGACGTCTCTCCATATCGGCTCGTAACATGAGGTGCCACGCGCCCGGCGGGTTGCAAAACGCGCCGCATCATGTCTTCCCAGGACATATCCAACTCTCCATTCCATGAGACGCAAGCCGACACCTACGACCGAACCCAGCGATCGGGCGGACGGCTTGCTCAACTCAGAATTTCTGCTTAACTATCCCACCCGCAGGGGTGTTCAGATGCGAACGTTCGATCCAGCGAGGCACTGGAGATTTTGCCTGACGAAGTCGTCGGTTCTCAGAGGAGTGGACCATGCGATGCTGGCACTAACGCTGGCCGCATTCACGTCTGCCGCCTTCGCACAGGATGGGCCTACACCGGCATTCGACAAATGGCGTCCCAAGGCCGGTGTCTATGCCGAGCCTGGCAAGAATTTCCAGTCGAACTGCGACGAAAGCGGCGGCCTTACGATCGATCTTGGAGAAAAATCAGTCAGCGGGTACGAATGGCGCTGCGACGTCAAGAAGATCACCGAACTTGGCTCGGGCTCGCTGAAGGTTGAGATGGTCTGTGACGATTACAATCTGGCGCAGAACGTCAACCCTCGCGATCCCAACTGGGACAGCAGAAAATTCAACGAGGTCATGTTCATCAAGCGGCTCGATGCGGCGGCGATCTCGGTTCAGAAGAGCCTGAACGGGAAGCTCAAGGATCCTCCCTGGCGTGCGGCCTACTGCCCTCTGAAGACGCAGCGCGCGCTCGCCGAGGCCACGCTGAGGGCCAAGGTGGAGGCAAAGCAGAAGGCCGACCAGGAGCAAGCCCTGAAAGAGGCCCATCCGCGCGATGGCGTCTACGCCGTCCCAGGCGCCGACTTCGAGGATCGCTGCACGAACTTCAACGACACCATCGTTGCGTTCTCCGGGAAGTCGATCATGACAGCCTCGAACATCTGCAAGATCGACAACACGCGGGTTCAGCTTCCCGACACCGTCAGGATCGGCGCGACCTGCACGTTGCAGCGGACTCCAGGTCCGGGCGCCATCAACGTACAAGACAGGGCTTCGACGCCCGATCGCGAGAACCTGATGTTCAAGAAGATCGACGACAAGACCGTCATCCTGTGGATCATCAACAACGGCCACTTCACCGGCGATGGCCGAAAGCTGTCCTATTGCAGCGAGCAGGTACAGCGGGCCTATGCCGGGCAGCGCAAGACCAGCAAGCAGACAGAGAACTAGCCGATCGAAGTATCCGAAAGCTCATCGACATGAAAAACCCGCGACCGACTGTCCGGCGCGGGCTGAGTTACATATTTCGATGATGCCATTCTGCCAGTGTTTTGCCCGACGTGTCAAACGATCAATCGCGCGGATTTCGGATTTCTGACAAGTTAGACATCGGCGCCGCCCTCACCTGCGCCGGCACGTTCCGGATGCACGATGACGCGCTCGATCCGGTGGATCAATTCCAGCACGCCGTCTTCGCTGTTCTCGATCGGCTGTGCCGCCTTGCCCCAGCCGCGATCGAGGATCGCGTTGGCGGCCGAGACGCGGGCCGCCGGCGTCGCCTCGTTGCTGCGCATGATGCCGACCAGCACGTTGATCGCCGTCCTGGTGTGGCTGCGCGCGACCGACCGGATCTCGGTCAGCGTCCGCGCTTTCGACGGCCGCTTCGCGACAGGCCGGTAGACCTCCGCGATCCCGGGCTCGTATTCAAGATCGTCGCTCATGCAAGCGCCTCCCACACGACAATTGCAACCAGGCCCGCAAGCGCGAGCGATATCAGATAGACCGTCATCGTTCCTCCAGGAGAAACAACAGAAGAAACAAACAGTGCGGCAGATCGCGGCACGAGGCGCGATCGTTTCGGCGCGAACCTTATCCCCGTGTCGCGGAGACCGCGGCGGCGCAAGCAAAGGCTCGCGCCGCGGGCCGGCACGTTCGCGCGTGCTCGGCCAATAAAAATGGTTCGGACGGCGGCGCGCTGATCGGCGCTCCATGAACGCGTTTCAACGAGGGCGAGGCCGCGATGCGCCGGACGCCGTCCGAGTCCTGGGATCCAAACGAAAAAGCCCGCAGCGAATGCTCCCGCGCGGGCCTCACAAACTCGTTTCGATGATGTCACTATGCCGGTGTTTTGCCCGACGTGTCAAACGACATCGAACTGAATTCGCGGAAGCTGGACGGGACGTTCAATTCTGAAGACCGGCGGATCCAAGTCGTGAGGCAAAACGGGAATGAGTCAGATGACTAGGGCAGACCGGTTCGTCTGCGCCACATCGCAGACCAGTCTTCGTTGTTTGGTGTACCGGGCTGTCCCAGCGGAGCTTGATTGAAACCACCGAGAACGCCCCCGGAAGGCGTGGGCGAGGATCCATATCGTCTCTCGAAGTGGCTTCGCGGCGAGAGTGGGAACGACGCGTCAGGAGGAATAAAGGGCACCGGCACGCTCTCGCTCGAATTGAAAACGGAGCGATCCGACTCCGCGGCTGGCATCCTTCTCAGAATCCGCACGTCTTCGGGGCGGGTTCGGGGCACGCGATCCGCGTTCTGCAGATACCGCAGGTACTCCGGAATGTACGTGGGCGAACCGGCGTTAGAGTCGGCCGGTCCTTGCGTGTCAGCATAAGCCGCAGGACTGACAATCCTACCCGCGGAACTTCTGGCAGCCTGTGGGTCGGCAGCAGGTCTCTCTTGGTCGTTCGTCGCATTCCACCGATCGGAGAGCTGGCCGGCTCATCAGCCAACGCTTGAACAATTGCGGGTTCGTTTGCGAGATATGTTGCACCGGCGCCATCAACCCCCACGCGGGGAACATAGGGGGCGCCGTTTTGCGTGGCGGTCATCGCGTTTTTCAGCGCGAGCTTCGGTGTCGGGCCCTGCTTGTAGAACTGAACAAGCAGTGCATTACGGGTCGATGGATCTAAACGTTTCCAAGCCTCGATTCCTGTCGCCAGATCGCCCTTGACGCTCATGTTGGATTGATAATTTCGAGCGCCCTCACGCAAATATGCGCCGATGGTTGATGCCATGAGCGCTTTGTCGCTGCCCTTCTGCAAAGCGACCCCGGCCGAATATAGATCCTTCACGTAGGGCGCGAAGGCAGGATCGTCCGGATTGCCGAGAATTGCCCGAATGGCATTCTGGAATTTCATTCCAGCAGGACCATAGTCGACAAGCAGAGGGTTGTTCATTTTCTTTCAAAAATCCTGCCCGTTCGTCATCGCGTTTGGATCGGCATGATAGCGGTTCAGGATATTGTCCGAGGCACCCTGGCTGGGATTGAATGGGTTCCTGACCATCCCTCCAACGAGCATCGCCGTAAGGAAGGCACCTGCGTCGGCCGCAGACAGCGCCATCTTCCCGTGATTGATCCATGAGTTCTTCTGGTCAAATTGCTCTTGAGCTAGAGCGCCAGCGATCGCTTCGGCTGGCACTCCGTACCTCGCCGCCGCAGCAGCGATCTGAGACGCCATATTACTGATCAACATCAGATTGTCTTTGGTATAGGACGGAAGCCTGCCGGCCATGGGTAGCTCCTTGATCAGGTATGATGTTTTAAGTCGACCGAGCCAACTCTACGAGCTAAGAGCCCACCAAATTGCGGTGAGTCCGGCCCAATCGACGATGACACAAGCCAGAACCACCGTGCTCCATAAGCCAACACGGGTTACGCGCCTGATGCCCGCAAGTATCGCTATGAGGACAAAGACGAGCGGTGAAAAGACGACAACCCGGAGAAGTATGGCCTCTCGAAAGTAAAGATTCACAGGCGGCCAAAAGATCGGTGTCATCGCAAGCGCGAATGTCGAGAGACCGAAGACGATACCCAAGGACAGGACGAGTCTATAAGTCGTGGGCTGAAGACGAAAAAAGTATGTTGGAAACACGCATAGGATGGAAGCGACAGTGGAGACGTTGTTGGTCGTCACGACCGCGTCTAGGAATTGATCAGCATCCATGACTCGTCTCCGCGGATCGAGTGTGAGAGGCGCCGACGCCACATGGCTGGATCGTGCCTTTGCCTTCGCTCCAACCAGCGCTTGGCACATCCATCAGGCCTCGATCACCGTGCCATATCGGTCGTGCGCTAGCTGCCGCCGCCGCGGGCCTGGCAGCAATCAGCGGCTGCGCCAACGGACGTTCCGCGTCCGTCAGATCACCGAGGCAGCGCAGTCGGCTGCAGTCGCAAGGACCGATGTATTCCATTGCGCTCATCGAACGCCCCTTCTGAAAGTCAGACGCCTCCCTTGAGTCGGGCATGATTCCGACGATTCAAGGTCGCGATTGTGCAGATTTTCATGAGGGATATCATTCATGTCTGCGACGGTGATCGGCCCCAAACAAACCGCGGCGGATGCTTCCAACGCGGACAAACCAAACTCGCCAATGATGTCGTTCTGCCGGTGTTTTGCCCGACATGTCAAATGATCAGTGTTGCGGATTTAAAGTTTGGATTTCTGACGACTGACTAATGCGTCGGCGCCGCTCTCGCTATGCCGGCACACTCCGGATGCACCGTGATGCGTTCGATCCGGCGGATCAATCTCCCACACGACAATCGCAACCAGGCCCGCAAGCGCGAGCGATATCAGATAGACCGTCCTCGTTCCTCCAACAGAAACAAACAGTGCGGCAGATCGCGGCACTACGCGCGATCGTTTCGGCGCGAACCTTATCCCCGTCTTCCGGAGACCGCGGCGGCGCAAGCAAAAGGCTCGCGCCGCGGGCCGGCACGTTCGCGCGTGCTCGGCCAATAAAATAGTTCGGACGGCGGCGCGCCGATCGGCGCTCCATGAACGCGTTTCAACGAGGGCGAGGCCGCGATGCGCGGGACGCCGTCCGAGTCCTGGGATCGAAACGAAAAAGCCCGCAGCGGATGCTCCCCGCGCGGGCCTGACAAACTCGTTTCGATGATACAATTATGCCGGTGTTTTGCCCGACGTGTCAAACCTTCAGTGCAACCGGATCGGCGTCCGCTGCATTCGCGGCGATCGAATTTCGCGAGCCGAGCCGCGGCATCGAAAAACCGCCACGGATTATTCCGCGCGGGCATCAACCGAGCTCTTTCGATGATGCCATCATGCCAGTGTTTTGCCCGACGTGTCAAACGCCATCGAAACGGAGTTAGAAAAATCCGCAGAAACCTTTCAGTCCTGGCGAAGAAGCGGCTGTATCCAGCGAGAGAACCATTCTTCTGAATCATTCCGCAGGTTGGCCGGAGTATCCAATCCCCAGATCGGCGGTGGAATAGCATAGCTCGGCTCGTCAGCGAACGTGTTGACAGGGCTGCTTACCTGCTGTGGCCGCTTTCCTTCAAGCTGCCAATTCCCAAATCGATCATCGAATTCAGGAGAAGGCAGATAGGGCACCGGCGCACTGCGAGACTCGAACGCACTGCCAGCATTCGAGGCGTTTACGCGGGTGAGGCGCCGGAGCTCGTCGGACGCAGCGGCTCCAGCGACGCCAGCGGCTGGAGCCTGCGGATCGCCCGACGGCTGCGACGATGCAGCGACGGCCGGAATCCCCGGCCAACTACCAAAGCGATCATTGAACGCACCGGGGCGCGCGACTTCTTGATCGGCAGTGTTGTTCGTGAGCGACGGCGCACTCGATTGACTTCCGAGTACCCCTCCACCCTTGCCGTTGACGTGCGATGCGGCGTCTGTGCTGAACGGATTGTACGGAGGCGCACCGGTGGAAGAAACCCCGCCGCTGGAATTATTGCTTGGTTTTGCATTGGCAGATGCGCCCGCTGAAGCACCTGCTGCGCCCAGAGCACCCAATCCCCATACCCACGCCGGCAACGTGGATAGAACGAATGGCGCTGCCACGCCGAGCGCCGCTCCCCCGAACAACCAAGGAAGCGCATCCTGCGCGACAGATGACTTGCTGTCGGGGTCGCGCATCAGCGGATTCTCATCATATGGAAGTGGTGCCCCGGTCATCGGATCGAATTTGAGGACGAGTGGATCTGATGGCGCGGCGGTGCTCGGAGGCAGCTGTCCGAACCGTTGCCAATCCGGACTAGCCGCAGGAAAGCCAGACAATCCGTCCGTCAAACGCGGGTCAATCCGAGTGAAGCCTTCCGGAGCCAACTCTGGAAGCGGAGATGGAATGAAGCCCGGCAACTGCGGAACGTGGTTCGGATTGATGGCCTGTGACCCTGGAACGCCAAAACTATCATCAGCAGCCACGAACTTCTGTTGCCACGGTGTACCGGCCAGATCTTTGTTCTCCGATGTGAGGTTAAGTCGCGGGTTGTCCCGGATCGCTTCGCTCAGCAGCTTTTCTCTCGCAACATTCCCGAGGATTGCGGACCATTTCCCGAGATGGTGGTTTCCCGCCTCCGCACTTCTCTGCTCAAATTTTCCTAGCGCGTCTACTTGATTCAGATTTTCTTCCCGGTACCGAGCATAGCCTGCGATGACCGCCTTAACTCCTCGAGCCACTTCTTCACCCGTCCCTCCAAGCGGCGCGTTGGTGTAAAGATCGCCGTTAACGAGACCGACGCGCATTGCATCCATCAAGTGGCGTATCTTCTCGGCGCGAAGATTTGGATCCTCAATTTCCTTGATCCCATCAAGAATATCACCGACCGCTTCGTAGTAACGGAAATCATGCCCGCCTGGGTGCGGCGACACGCCCATCTTTCTGGCCAACCCATAGTCTGCCGGCAGATAAATCAGGTTGCTCGGAGCCTCCACGCCAAGCACCTGCTCATCCAATCCTCGAAATGCCGGGTGACATTTGAATTTCTTCGGTATGATATGATGTTCCCACAGAATTGCCATGGCGTCCCCAAATGGGCACAGACTTCGCGCGTGTTGAATGTCGTTGGCTGTTTGACTGACTTCGCCAGGCGGCGAGAAAGTGCGGCGCGCAACAGCGCGCTTATGGATCGGGCGCCGCGGGTTCTCGGCGTACGCGCGTCCATCCGGGCAAACTGATGATTTCAGTGGCGGTCGCCGAGAAGCTTGATCACGCAGTCTCGCGTTTCGGTTCAAAGAACCGATGAGGACGGGCAAATGCCATCGTCGGGGCGAGATGCGACGGCAACTGACAGAGGCGAAGAGATATAACTATGATGAGCTAGAGATAGGGTGACGCATCGGAGATGCCGCATCTGCGCATTGCCGCGCCAGCGACTGCTGTGAGGCAGCGCTCGAGATCGCTTTGTCTCACCGGTAATTCAGAACATCAGTAAAGTATATCTTCAAGCCCGCCGACTTGCAGGCGTTCCTCAGCTCCTCGTCGCATATTGCCCAGGAATCGTAATAGGCCATACGAAAGATATGAGCATCGCCGATCAAGTCTTCCCGAAAGACAAGCTCGGTTCGCCCCCCAAAACCATAATACTTTTGACCGAAGTTCCGCATATGTGGATCGTCGCAGACACCAATGTTCAAACGTGACCGGCACTCATCCAGTGCGTCGAGAACACGAACGACTTGACAGAGCCAATATGGCGGCCGATCCCAGGTCCCCTTCGGGACTCGCACCGTGCATGGCGCAAACACAAACCCGTTCGGATCGACAGACTCGAACACCGCTTTTGTCCGATCGGAGATCAGCCATGCATACCAAAGAGGTGCAAGATCCCGCGGACGACGTACGGCGGACCTATCGAAAACGATGCGTGGGGTTTCTGCCAAGTCAGAGATGCGCTCTAAACCGGACGGGAGCTCCTTCGCATTCTCCAGTTCGAAGCTGAATGAGTCGCCGACCGATCGAAAATCGTCGACTCGGTAAAACTTTCTCCGGCGTGCGACTGCCCGGGACCTCCGTGGACGCTGTTCAGCGGGGGATGCAGTCATCATTGCACTCTCTGGGGATGTCTATCCTCAGCTTTTCATGAGCGACTCTGCTGAGCAATGCCTATCTGCTTCGTTACGCTCCACTACGGCGAGCCGTCAGTACAGAGAAACACCGGCATGCCATTGAACTGATCGGAATTCTTGTAACGAACGTCAATGCGCTCTTTCGCATCGCCGCCAAAGGTATCGCCATCTTTAAGCACGCGTCCGTGCTCAATGAGATAGACGACGAGGCCTTCCACCTTTTCGAGCAGCGCATCGAGCGTCAGCCTGGAGGTCTCGAACTGGATCTCGCGGTCGACAAAAGCGGTCAGCCCCATCGTGACCGCGCCGATGCCTTTTTGCGAGCGGAAAGGCAGGACATCGACCCAGAGCGGGAAGGGATAGTCGGGAAACGGCGCGAAGGACTGCCTGGACCGGTGTAGCCAAAGACTGGCTGGACGCGCGACCTTGGTGTCCCACACAACAGCGCGGCATTCCGGCACGGTCGCTATCAACCCGCCGATAACCGCTGTCATCAGACGAGCCTTGGATAATAATGGCTGGTTTCGTCCGATCACCGAGACGATCAAATGACCGCGGTGTTGCGCTGCAACGGTGCCGGCATCGGGCCAGGTCGTAGTCGCGCGCGACCACAAGCCTGGATCCTGCGGAATCGACGCCGGCATCGACATAACCGCAATCAGTTGATCACCACAGCGGAGAACCGCCCCACCGGCAGACCCCTGGCCGACATCCATCTTCGTTGCCAATTTCTGGTGCCGTCTGTGAACCGCCTCGGCAAGCGCGATCATGTCGGGCATTACTGGTGTCTCCAGCAAGACAAGCGCAAGAAACGATTTACTCATCACCGCCTCAGTCAGGATTGAACGCAACTATGGGTCATCGACATTTCGACCTGAGGTTGTTTTGGAACATAACGGGAACAAAGTCAATAAAATTTCTCGCCTGCGGCTAATTCGCGGCGGCATACCCTGAAGGGGCCTGACAAGGCAGGGGCGCCAGACGAGCTCATGCGTGCACTCCGATCAGGACGGCGGCATCGAAAAGCCCGCAGCGGATGTTTTCCGCGCGGGCTGAACCAACTCTTCCGATGATGCCACTATGCCGGTGTTTTGCCCGACGGGTCAAGCCAATTTAGGCTAAACCGAAAACGGCTCCGGCGCATGACGGGGGGCTTGGTGCGCCAGAGCCGCCATTCCAGCCGGCCAATCGGCGGTATGCCGGCACGAACCAAGTCCGGCCGGGAACCGAAGGTTCCTAACTTCCGCCCCGAGCCAACTTGTGCGCCATGTGGCCGGCCGTCGCACTTTCACGGCAGGCTCGGACCAGCGGCGGGTCAGCCGGCGGCGAACGCGCTTCCGATCGCCCCGCGACCACCCGGCATTACGCCTTGTTCAGTCCCGCGCCGCGATCGATCACGGCCGCTTCACCCCTGGGCGTGAGCTCGTAGGTGTCGCCATCCTTCTGCACATAGCCGTCGGCGATCAGCCGGAATAGCTGTTCGTGCCGGTCATCGCTGAAGGCGATGGACTGGCCGATGTCGCAGAGCATGGCGATGTCAGCGTCTGTCAACATGGTCTCCTCCGGACCATACAAATTCCGCCGGCGCAGTCCGTTCCTCCCGAGACTGAAGGGTGCGTCGATCGGCAGCAAAAAACCCGCGGCGAATGGCTTCGCGCGGGCTGAACTTCAGATGTCGATGATGCCATTGTGCCAGTGTTTTGCCCGACGAGTCAAACGCACGATCGCCCCGCGCGCTGGCCGAAGCAAACGAAACGACGTCCCTCCTCCCAGCTCTCTATGTGGTGCGTTTGTTCAAAAGTGAACTTTGGATTCAGCCGTCGCACAAAATGAGTAAGTGGCTCAAAGGCTGCAAACAGCGCTTGAAAATAGCGCGCAGATTTCCTGGCCGACCTATCAAATGATGAGGACTCCTTGCAAGACGGATCGTACAGTTAACCATCACCGCGAGGCCCCCCGGCAGATATCGGTGATGAGAACGCCTGATCGCGCTCCCGCCTTCTCGAACATGGGAGCATCGCCATGTTGAAGCGGCGTCGTTTCAAACAGACCAAGACACTTCACCAGAGGCTTCAAGAGGAAGCCGCGCAATTGCGCGAGCAGGCGCGCGCGCTCGCGCCGGGACGTCGCCGCGAGATGCTGCTGCGCCGCGCGCGGCAGGACGAGACGGCCATTCAGATCGAGGCCTGGCTGCATTCGCCCGGCCTGAGGGCGCCGACATGAGCGGGCATATCCCGCTTATCTGGCCGGCGAAGACGGCGGCTTCTGTCTATGCCGCGCGCGACAGCTGCGCCGTCCGCTCGATCCGCGCTTCCAGCAAGGCGACCGAGGTCCGTAAATTGTCGCGGCGCTCCCGCATATTCAGCGCCAGCATCGAATAAGTGGGGCTGCGCGGATCGGCATTGCCGGCATTGCGCTCCTCCTCGGCAATATCGCCGTCCAGCATCTGGATACGCCAGTGCAGGTCGGAGATCAGAGCATGGAGCTGCAGGGACGCGGTCGCTTCAAAACGGGACGTTGACTGCATGTGATCGCCTCAATCTGGAACGGCCCGATGGGCCGGGCCGGATTAAGACGTCTCATAGCAAGAGGGATGCCAGCGTTTGGAAGAGACCTGAAAGGTCGGGCTTGCCTCATTCCTCGGCCAGCTTCCGCTCGATATAGGCGTCAACCGTCTCGGCGAACGAGCGCTGCACGCCAACCGAGGTGACATGAAGCTTGAGCGCGTCCTGCTGGAGCACGCGCAGGCCGCGGCGGCGTGCGCTGACCGGAGCCATGGCGAGGTAATCGTCGATGGCATCGGTCGCCAGAGGGATGCCTTTCGGATCTCCCCGCGCGATCAGCAAACGCAGAAAGCTCAGGCAATCGGCCAGACCCGGCATGGGTTCGCCTTCAGCCTTGCCGCGATTTCGGCTTGGGCTTGCTGACGGGCTGGGTATGGGTCCCGAACAGGGCCAGCAGCAACGCGACTTCTTCCTTCGAACCGATCTGGATCATCAGATGTCTCCTTATCGCTCCGTTGGTCGGGCCTATCAGCGATGGAGTTCAGGACGATCTGGTTTCAGGATTGTTTCAGGACGGTTTCGTCGTAAGAGCATGATCCGGAAAAGTGTGAAGCGGTTTTCCGAAAAGATCATGCTCAAACTAAAAGAACCTCGCGGCAATGTGCTGTCTTCAGCTGCCCGGCTGCCAGCCGACGATCGCACCGACCAGGCACAGCAGCGCGCCGCCGGCCGTGCCGACCATCTGCATCCAATAGCGGATCGGCATGGTGTCGCGGCAAAACTCCTGCCGCGACCATCTCGACCAATCCCACCAATCGTCGCTGACGAACAGGATCTTGCGCTCGACATAGCCGTACCAGGCCTTGCGGACGCAGTAGATGCCGAGCCCGAACGCAGCAAGACGATAGAGCAGATCAAGAGCGGGGTTCATGCCAACATCCGGCCAAAGCTAACAGCCACCAAGGCAACATCTCTGCCTGTCTTGGTATCGCCGGAAGCGATGCGGGTTCAATTCGGCGACCGTCCCCCATCCGGGGATGAGATCATCCCGCGCGCTCGGTGGAAGGCGGGTAGCTTGTTGGCGCTGCGGCGGACATGGGTCGGCAGGCAAAAAGCACCCGCCTTCGGAGTCTAAGGGAAGAACGGAGGGAACGTTGCCGCACCCAACGCTATTAGAGGCACCCGAAGGCGGGGCCGCAAAGGGCTTAAGTTTACCAACGGAGGACGACTGCAATATTTTCGCCGGCCTCCACCGCAAACGATACCAAGCCTGATGGTAGAGCTCAAGATCGGACCGGCGCCGGACTCATCCGGATACTGGCAATTTAGCTTCGACATCGGAACTGAGTTTGAGATGCCGCGTTTTCCCGGCACTGGATGAGGAACAAACGACGCGAACCCCCGGGAGGGTGGTTGGCCCCGGCTTCTGTAAAAGCCGGGGTCTCATCATTTGGAAAGCCGCTTAGGAACGATATCGCTACTACCAAGTTTTCCCGATACCCTTCCCCAAAGGGTGACCCCAAGTCGGCCCCAGCTCCATCGCCCCCACTACGTGAGCTGGGGCCTTTTTTGGCACCCCACAGAGGCGGGGAGTTTGAAAGCTCGCGAACTTGTGTTCGCCCTCTTCTCCCACGTCTAGCCGATTGCCTGGTGATGTGCTCAGCCGCAAGCAGCTTTAGGGCGAGCGTAGGGGAATGCCTCAGGGCTGCAGCAGTGAGAGGAGCCTTTGGCGGTCTTGATCGCGCAGGCGCTGTGCTTCACGCAGCCGTTCCAGCTCCCTTTCAGCAGCCGAAGTATTCTCGCCTTCCTTTTTCAAGTCGAGCACCAGCCGCTCCTGTTCTGCAAGCTGTCGCTCTCCTGCCACCACGTCGCGCTCAACACGGCTCAACTCATCATAGATCGAGGTTCTGTCCATCGAAGTGCTCCTCAGTGCAAGATCAACCCCGATCCGGATTTCACCGTTCCCTTTCTTATTGCCAAATTTCCCCGACGCTTTGCCGCGACGTCGGAAGACGAAAAACGAGTCTTTGGAACGCCGCGTCATGGTAATGATTGAGCAAAGAGCGAACTCTTCGGAGGAAGACAGCGATGCGTCCGATTTTGGCCTTGAGCGTCCTGCTGAGCCTGTGCGGCGTCGCGAACGCGGCAAGCGTGCATCACGGGCACCACCGGCACGCGGCGGTTCGTCCCCATCATCACATGTACCGGTCAGGCTTTGCCTATGCGCCGCGACAATATTATCGGTCCGCCAACCCTTGCGACAGGCCAGAACCATATTACGGCGCTTGCCAGGGTTACGCGCCCGGCGAAAAGCAGCAATTTCTCGAGAGCGTGCTCAACCCTTATTAGCTGAGAGCCGCAAGTGGGAGTCTCATAGCGCCGCCTCTTCTAACGGCGACCTGGTCTCACTGGAACGAATCAATCTTTAATCGAATGCCCCCCTGCGGATTCGGCGAGACGAAATCTCTTCGCGCCATGTTGGCACATGTCCGTTCTCGCGTGAGGGAGCCATGTACTACATTGCTGGCTTATTGCTTGGGCTGTCGGGACTGTTCTATTCGGCGGGCCATCACGAGCTCGGCTCGTTCGGGGCCGATGTGTGCAGCTATGGCGGCCTGTTCTGCGACAGCCCCGGAGTCCTCTTCACCGGCGCGGCGCTCTCCGCCGCCTGGGGCATGTTCGTCAGCATCAAGTAGGGATCGCCGGTCGCACCGCGAGCTCCTTGCGGACGGCGGCCGCTGAATTCCCCACCTTGTCGACGGCCTGTTGCAGCTCCTCCCTGGAGACGCCGAGCGCATGGCTCCAGTACTTGACCTCCCAAGCCTCGTGCATGTTGATCTTGCTGCGATCCGGCTGCTCGCGCTTCGTCAGGCGGTCCATTGCAACGTCCTCCTCGGAAAAGAAGAACGTCGCCACGCCCGCCCCGTTCCGAAGCAGAGCTGGTGAAAATTCGTACGGCCGATTTGATTCGGAAAATCAGCTCAGACGTCGGGCCGCTGCAGCCCGCCGCCAACGAAACCAGCGGCCGACTTGATAAATGTTAGTCGCGGGTGCGGTCGGGCTCGCCCCACTTAACATTTGTTGGGTTTGCCTCTTTCGCTAACGCATCGTCCACAATGTTGAGAGGCGGGAGCGGCATGATTTAACCTTTGTTGTCAACAGCACGCCGGAGTCTATGCTTTTTGGCCGTCACGCGCTCAGTCGCGTGGGGGAATCGAGTGCCGTGACAAGCGACATGATCTGGGCGCCGCTGTTTCAGCGCCTGAAAACGACGACCGGCGCGGACGACAGGGATTTGGAAGCACTCGCTGCGCTGCCGTTCACGCTCCGCACCTTTCGCGAAAACCAGACCGTTCTGCGCGACGGCGAACAGCCGAGCGAATGCTGCCTGATCGCCGACGGCTTCTGCGTCCGCTCCAAGACGATCATGGACGGCAGGCGCCAGATCCTCTCGATCCACATTCCCGGCGACCTGCCGAACCTGCAGAACCTCCACTTCCCAACCGTCGACCACGACCTGATCGCGCTGTCCGATTGCACGCTGGCCTTCATCGCCCACAAGGCGCTGAACGACCTCATCGGCCAGCGATCCGGTGTCGGCGACATGTTCTGGCGCGACACGCTGGTGGATGCCGCGGTGTCGCGGGAATGGATCGTCAATGTCGGCCAGCGCTCGACTCACAACCGGCTTGCCCATCTGATCGTGGAGTTGCGCGAACGGCTGCGCCTGATCGGCCGCGTGATCGACAATACCTTCGAAATCCCGCTGACGCAGGAGCAGTTCGGCGAAGCCATGGGCGTGACGAGCGTGCATACCAACCGCATCCTGCGCGAACTACGGATCGACGGCGTGCTGGAGCTTCAGCGCGGCACGGTGCGGATCCTCAACGAGCACAAGCTGCAGGAGCTCGCCCAGTTCGACGGCCGCTATCTGCAGATGTCGCCGTCGTCCTAGAAGCATGCTCCGGAGATAGTCGCGGACCGCCGTAAGCGGGCGTCATGCCCTGTTCTTGAAGTGGAGGTAGACCCGCCAAAACCGGGCCATGGAACTTTCCGGCCATGATCGCGCTTAAACCTTGAATTCGCAATTTCCGGAAGGTGAGCCCTGTCAAACCGATCCAAACTTCAAGCGTCCAGCGCCGCCGCCGCTCCGACAAAGGCGGCGCCGACGCTGCTGCAACGGCTCGGGCCGGGCCTGATCACGGGAGCGGCCGACGACGATCCGTCGGGCATCGCCACCTATTCCCAGGCCGGAGCGCAGTTCGGTTACGGTCTGCTCTGGACGGTATTCCTGACCACGCCGTTCATGATCGCCATTCAGCTGGTCAGCGCGCAGATCGGTCGGGTCACCGGGAAGGGGCTCGCGGCGAATGTAAAAGAGCTCGCTCCGCGCTGGATCGTGATGGCGCTTGTGGGCCTGCTCGTTGCCGCAAACACCTTCAACATCGCCGCCGACATCGCCGCGATGGCGGAGGCGCTCTCGCTGGTCATCGGCGGGCTCAATCACGAACATGCGTTGATCTTCGCGGCCGGCTCGACTCTGCTCCAGGTCTTCCTGCCCTATCGCCGCTACTCGCCGGTGCTGAAATTCCTGACATTGACGCTGTTCGCCTATGTCGCGACCGCCTTCACGGTGGAGATTCCGTGGAGCACCGCACTGCTGTCGGCGGTATGGCCGAAGGCGAACGTCAGCGCCGATTATTTCATGATGGTGGTCGCCGTGCTCGGCACCACCATCAGCCCCTATCTGTTTTTCTGGCAGGCCTCCCAGGAGGTCGAGGAAATGAACCTCGGCACGCGCGACCGACCGCTCCGTGAGGAGACGCGACGCGGCGCCGATCCCGAGCTCACGCGCATCAGGGTCGATACGACGCTCGGCATGCTGCTGTCGAACGGCATCGCCTTTTTCATCATCCTGACCACGGCCTCGGTGCTGAACGCCAACGGCGTCACCAACATCAACTCGGCGACGCAAGCGGCCGAAGCGCTGCGGCCGCTCGCCGGCGACTTCACCTTCGCGCTGTTCGCGCTCGGCATCATCGGCACGGGCCTGCTGGCAATTCCGGTGCTGGCTGGCTCGGCGGCTTATGGCGTGGCGGAAATCTTCGGCTGGCGCGCGACGCTGGAGGCAAGGCCGGAGAAGGCGGTCGGCTTCTATACCATCATCGCGGCCGCGACCATCATCGGCTTCGGGCTCGGCTTTACCGGGATCGACTCGATCCACATGCTGGTGTGGAGCGCCGTGCTCAACGGCATCGTCGCGGTCCCCATCATGGCGATGATGATGGTGATCGTCTCGAGCAGGGCGATCATGGGCCGCTTCAAGGCAAGAAGCTGGCTGGTCGCACTGGGCTGGCTCGGCACCGCGCTGATGGCGCTGGCCGTCCTCGCTCTGCTCGGCTCGTCGCTGATAGGCTAGACCGGCGACAGCGCCGCCGATATCTGCGAGGCGATGATGAAGGCCGCAATCACGGCCGGCACACTGATGAACCGCAAGAACTGGTCGACTGAAAGCATTGTTGTCTCCCGAAAGACAAAGCGCCCTCGCTCGTGCGCGCTACTCCACCCCTTGCGCGACGTGCTGATCGGCTGTGAGCAACCGATCGGAGATGGCGGCCCCACTCATCGTGAGGAGCGCCAGAACCGAAATCATGGCTAGGAACTGCATGCGTCCTTGATCGGGTCCGATTGCAGCCAAAAAAGTCAGGGCTTGGCGCATTTCGGGACCATCCCAAGAAACATCATTCCCACCGGATTCTACGGGCCTCGTGCCAGAAGGCCCAAACTTCGATGGCTGGGCAAGCATTTGCGGGCTTCACCGCACTCAGTCGTTAGCCTAACAATTGTGGCTGGGCCCGAGCTTGCGACCGGGACCACAAAACCAATAACGCCCTTGCCGGGCGACAGGGAGCGACATGGCAAAATCATCAAAAGCAACAAGTCTCGAGATCCTTGCCTGTGATGCAGGCTGGAGAAACTATCACTTCGTCAAGGTGACGACGGAAGACGGCGTCGTCGGCTGGAGCGAGTTCGACGAGGGTTTTGGCTCGCCGGGCGTCGGTGCGGCGATCCAGCGCCTGTCGGCGCGCGTGATCGGCCAGAATGTCTTCCAGCATGAGCGTATCCATGCTGAGCTGTTTGCCGCCACCCGCCCTGCCGCCGGCGGCGTTGTGGCGCAGGCGCTAGGCGCGATCGAGAATGCGTTGCTTGATGCCAAGGCCAAGTGCCTGGGCGTGCCCTGCTATGAGCTTCTCGGCGGCAAGATCCGCGACCGCGTCAGGGTCTATTGGTCCCACTGCGCTACTTGGCGGATCAATCATCCCTCCTGGTACAAGCCGCCGATCGAAAATCTCGACGGCGTCAAGGCCATGGGCCGTGAGGTGCGTGAGAAGAAATTCACCGCGCTAAAGACCAACATCTTTTCCTATGATGACGGCAAACCCACGGGCTGGCGGCCCGGCTTCGGCTCGCCCTTTGCGCCCGAGATCAATGTCGACCGCAAGATCCTGCGCGACCTGCGCATGCATCTCGAGGCAATCCGCGACGGCGCGGGCCCTGATGTCGACATCTTGCTCGACTGCAATTTCAACGCCAAGACCGAAGGCTATTTGAAGATCCTGCGCGAGATCGCCGATCTCGACATGTTCTGGATCGAGATCGACAGTTTTAATCCGGAGGCCCTCGGCTACATCCGCCGGCAGAGCCCGCATCCGATCTCATCCTGCGAAACGCTGCTCGGCCTGCGCGAATTCCTGCCCTATTTCCGCGAGCAGGCAATGGACGTCGCCATCATCGACACGCCCTGGAATGGTGTGTGGCAGTCGATGAAGATCGCCTCAGCGGCGGAAGCCTTCGAGGTCAACGTCGCGCCGCATAATTTCTACGGGCACCTCTGCTCGATGATGAACGCGCATTTCTGCGCGGCGGTGCCGAACCTGCGCATCATGGAGATCGACATCGACCGCCTCGCCTGGGATCGCGAACTGTTCACGCATGAACCGGACATCCAGAACGGCCATCTGATCATTCCTGATAGGCCCGGCTGGGGCACCGAGCCCAACGAGGAGGCGCTTCGCGCGCATCCGCCAAAGACGACAGGCGGGCTCCTCAGTTACGGCCGCAAGAGCTGACGGCTAGACCATGATCTGGAAAAGTGTGAAGCGGTTTTCCGAAAAGATCATGCTCAAACAAAGAGCTAAAGCGCGATGACGATTCGTCCTAATCGCATCTCGCTTTAAGGTGTCACCGGATTGACGGTCGGGGATGTCTTCGGCCCCGGCCGTTCCGGTTCGACTGGCGATTTCGGTTCGGTCGGAAGCACCTTGGCGCCCGCCGCGCGGGCGGCTTCGCCTGTGGTCGCATACATCGCGACATAAGCCGGCTGGGTCTTGGCGCGACTCCACGGCCCGTGGTCAACGATCAGCATCGCAGCAATCGTCACAGCGGCCACGATCATCGCGATCACGCCGGGGTGCCGAAGTGCTATTGAGATGGAATTTGCGAAGCGAGCTGTTGCCATCGGAAAAACTGCACCTTTTCTCTCGTGGATCAACGCAAAGCGGGCCCGACGAGTTCCGGTTTCGGATCAGCAAGTTCCGAGCCAATGCGAGGGGAACTCACAGGCAACTCTGCTCAACGCTTGATGTCGGGCCGCGCGTCGCCGACAAATTTGTCGCGGTTTGGCATTTTGATCGCTGCGAGCGACTTGGCATCGAGCGTGGCATCATCTCGCACCAATCCGTTCAAGTTCAGGATGTAGGCCGACACTGCGTACACGTCTTCATTGCTGAGCGATTGCGGCGCGTTCTGCGGCATCGCGCGGCGAATATAGTCGAACAATGTTGGCGCATAAGGCCAGTAACTCCCGACCGTCCGGATCGGCCTTGGTGTCCCGATTGTGCCTTGTCCGCCAACGAGTCGGTCGCCAATAGCGCCCTCGCCCTTCTCGCCATGGCACGAGGCGCATTGTTGAGCGAATACACCACGTCCCTGGCTGACCGAACCGCGGCCTGCCGGCAGATTGCTGCCGTCACGTCCGACATCGATATTCCAGCCGGCAATCTCCGCTGCGGTGGCCTGCCGCCCAATGCCATAGGTGCTTTGCGCCTGCGCGCTGCTCGCCCAGATCAAGAATACGAGAACAACGCCGCAGATCTCACGCCAGCGCATTGGTCACCTCCCCGTCGGCACTGATGCGCCAGGGCCAGATTGCATTGTTGTGGTAGAAATAGTTCTCGCCGCGTACTCCGAGCAGCTCGGCGAGCGTCGGCTGCACATAGCCGGTCTCGTCGACCGCACGGCTCTGGATCACCGCCGGCTTGCCGTCCCATCGCCAGGGCAAGCGGAAGCGCGTGAGCGCGCGCGTCAGCACCGGCTCCTGCAATCGCGCATCCTGCCAACTCTTGCCGTCATCGACCGACACCTCGACTCGCTGGATCTTGCCGTGGCCGCTCCAGGCGATTCCGGTGATCTCGTGGAAACCTGTTGCGTTGAGGCGCTGACCACCCGAGGGACGGGTGATGATCGACTTCGCCTCCATGTAGAAAGAGAACTCACGCGCCGTGCCATCAGGCAGAAGATCGGTATATTTCGAGGTCTCTTCGCGCGAGTAAGCGGGCTCCGCCGTCACGTGCAGGCGCCGCAGCCATTTCACATTCATGTTGCCTTCGAAGCCAGGCAGGAGCAGCCGCAACGGATAACCCTGCTGCGGGCGCAGCCGCTCGCCGTTCTGGCTATAGACGAGCAAGGCATCCTCGAGGCATTTCTCGATGGGGATGCTGCGGGTCAGCGCGGCGGCGTCGGCGCCTTCGGCGATGATCCATTTGGCCTCCGGCTTCAGCCCAGCTTCCTGAAGCACCGGTTTCAGGCTCACGCCCGTCCATTCCGCACAGCTTAGCAGACCCACGAGGTCCGACGCGGTCCTGCCATAGGGCTTGGTGTAACCGGGATTGCCGGAGCATTCGAGAAAATGAATGCGCGATTCCGACGGGAAACGCCTGAGATCGTCCATCGTGAAGATCAGAGGGCGCTCGACGAGACCGTGAAGCATCAAGCGGTGCTGCGCCGGATCGATGGTCGGCACACCGCCGTGGTGGCGCTCGTAGAACAGCCCGTTCGGCGTGATGATGCCATCGAGATCCTGCAACGGCGTGCGGCCGGACGCGGAGATGTACTGTTTGAGGTTCTTCGAGATGTTCTTGACCACGCCCTTCTCGAACGGCGACGGCGCACCATAGGGCTGGCTCCCCATGGGATCGCCGGGCGCCTTCATCCAATCGGGCACGTTGGGCGGAAGGTTGTCCGTCTCCGCCGCCGTCGACGCACCAGCTCCAAGGACAACGCCGCCCGCCGCGGCGCCGCCACTTTGCAGGAAGCGTCGGCGTGTGGTCCCGATGGGTTTGTCGCTTGTGTGGATCTTGTTGCTCATGGCGGGCCCTCGGCTGAAGCTCGGCCCGCATGAAACCTGCCGCGAAGCGCGTTTGCAATTGGCGCGCATTTCAAAAGCAGGCGATTTCGATCAAGACTGGTCTAGTTTCACCGGCCGTGACAGCAGTTCCATTCCGTGCAGCGCACAAACGGTGCGTGCGTCACTCGCCCGGCGCGATTGCGTTGCTGGGCGTCGGCCGATCGGTGATCTGCTGGCCGAACAGGCTGCCAATCAGTTCGACCGCGGTGCGCGCGGTGCGCCCGCGCTCGTCCAGGAACGGGTTGAGCTCGACGATGTCGACCGATCCCACCACCCCGGAATCATGCAGCAACTCCATGATCAGATGCGCCTCGCGATAGGTCGCGCCTCCCGGCACCGTGGTGCCGACGCCGGGCGCGACGCAGGGATCGAGAAAATCGACATCGAAGCTGACATGCAGCACGCCGTTATTTGCCTTGACGCGCTCGATCACGCGCCGGATCAGCACTGCAACGCCGAACTCGTCGATCTGACGCATGTCGACGACCCTGATCCGGCGGGCGCGCATCAGCTCCTTTTCGAGCTTGTCGATTGAACGCGCGCCGAACAGATCGAGCCTGCCAGGATCAATCGAGGCGCGTGCATCATCGCCCAGGAGGCCATCGAGGCCTGCCTCGCCGCACAGGAACGCGGCCGACATGCCGTGCATGTTGGCTGTAATCGTCGTCTCGGGCGTGTTGTAGTCGGCATGCGCGTCGAGCCAAAGCACGAACAGATCGCGTCCGCGCTCCCGCCAATGGCGCGCCATGGCGTTGACCGATCCCATCGACAAGGTGTGATCGCCTCCCAGGAAGATTGGCAATGCGCCGGTTTGCGCGATTTCATAGCCGCGACGGCTGAGCACGCGCGTCCAGCGCTGGATTTCGCGGTAATGATTGGCGTTTGCCGGCGGCCTGTCGGCGAGATCCCTGATCTCGGCCACCGAAAGATCGCCATAATCGACGACTTCGAAATCCAGGCTTTCGAGCAGGGTCGCAAGGCCGGCGGTCCGCAGCGCGGCGGGACCCATCAAGGTGCCGCGCTGCGAGGCGCCCATGTCGATGGGCGCGCCCAGCAACGCGATGCGCCGGGCTCGATCCGTGATGGTTCGATCGGTCACGGCAATCTCCTGAGGTCAGCAAGGCTGCACTAGCCTAACAGAGATTCGCATCCGGCGTTTCACGGGGGAGCCGGAACAAATTCCCGCGCGCGGCATTTTCCCACCAAGGCCGGTACCCGCCGTTCAAGACGGCGCCTGTCGCGGATAGCCAAAGGCCCTCGGGCCCGCTGTTCAAAACGAGCGCACGCGCGGATAGCCAAAGGTACCGGTCTCAGTTCTTCCGTCAGGTTCTGGAGGTCGCGAGCTTGAGCACGGACATACCGCAGCCCAATCCTCAGCCCGGCATGGCCGAGCGCGCCATCGATGCAGCGACCGACGTGTCGCACACCATCGGCGAGGTCGCAGGAGGCTTGCATGCCGCCGTCGATCGCCTCACTTACGCGATCGACGAAGCGCGAAAGCCGGGCCGGCCGCTTTCGACGGTGGCGGCGATCACGCGCGAGGCCCCCCTGGCCAGCCTGTTCGTCGCATTCCTCTTTGGCGTCGCAATCGCGCGCCGGCGCTGACGATCGGTTCAGGCGGCGCTGACGGCTTCGAGCTCGGCCGCCAAGAAGGTCTTTTCGAACGCGTCGGCAGGCATCGGGCGACCGAAGAAATAGCCTTGCCCTTCTTCGCATCCCATACCGACCAGGAAGTCGGCCGTAGCGCGGTTCTCGATTCCTTCGGCAACAACCGTCAAGCCGAGCTGCTTGCTGAGGCCGATGGTCGAGCCGACAATGGCGGCATCGTCGGAATCGGCGAGCAGATCGATCACAAAAGAGCGGTCAATCTTGAGCCCGTCCAGGGGAAATTTCTTCAGGTAGCTCAGGCTTGCATAGCCCGTTCCGAAATCGTCGAACAGAATGCGTACGCCGAGTTGCTGGATGCGCTTGAACATGTCGAGCACCCGGACCTCGTCGTGCAGCAGGATGTCCTCGGTAACTTCGATCTCGAGCAGCGAGGGAGTAAGTCCCGTCGTTCTCAGCAGCTCCGCAACGGAATGCGCGAGATCGCCGGAGTGGAGCTGCGATGGCGAGAGATTGATTGCGACGCGGACCGCATTTCCCGACAATTCCCACGCGCGCGCCTGCCGGGCGGCGGTCTCCATCACCCAGCCCGCGATCCGCTCGGACAGCGCCGAGGTGTTGACCACCGGCATGAACTCGCCCGGCGAGACGTAGCCGCGCATCGGGTGACGCCAGCGGATCAACGCTTCGGCTCCGACCAGGCTGCCGTCGATCAGGCGGACCTGGGGCTGATAGAACAGCTCGAACTCGCTGCGATCCGCCGCAAGCGCCAGTTCGCTCTCCAGCGTCAGCCGGCTTTCCAGCTCCTGCCTGATCGCGCTTTCGAAGATCACATGACCTCCGCGCCGCGTCAGCTTCGCCTTGGTGAGCGCAAGATGGGCGTTGCTAAGGAGATCGTCCGCGTTCTGTCCCCCGTCGGGATAGACCGCAACACCCATGCTGATCCTGACGCGGTGCTGGCGCGTACCCGTTGCGAGCGGCGCATCGAACGCGCGCACAATCCGCTCGGCGAACGCGGCTACAGGCTCGCCAACGGTGGCGCAATCCAGCGCAATCGCGAACTCGTCACCGCTGAGCCTTGCGACGAGCGCCTTGCCGTCGACTTCGGTCCGCAGGCGCTCGGCCACCGCCCGCAGCACGAGGTCGCCGGCTGCGTGTCCGAGCATGTCGTTGATCTGCTGGAAGCCATCGAGTCCGAGCACGAGCAATGCGACCTCGGAGGACCGCCGCTCCGCAGCAGCGATTAGACCGACGAGGCCGGCGTGCAGCGTGTTGCGGTTGGCAAGTCCGGTCAGCGCATCGTATTCGGCGAGATATCTGACACGTTCGGCCTCGCGCTTGCGCACCGAGATGTCGCGCAAGATCGCGCCATACTGGAAGCCGTCCGTTCCCTGCCAGCCCGAAAAGCTCGCCTCGACCGGAAAGGTTTCGCCGTTCTTGCGTCGTCCTTCGAACTCGACGACCACGGCGCCGCCGGGGACCAGCAATGCCTGTCGCGCCGCGTCTCGGATCGCGAAGGCCTTCGCACCGGCTTCCGCCGGAATCACGCAAAGCGTTTCGAACGGGTGACCGATGATTTCGGTCGGCATATAGCCAAAGATCGCGCTTGCACCGGGATTCCAGACCGTGATCCGATGATGTTCATCGGTGCAGACCAGACCATCGCCGAGCGACATCGCGATACGGTGGAACCGACTTTCGGCGATACGTCCCAAGAGGCTGCGGAAGTCGATCTCGTCCAGCGCGATGGCTGCCAGATAGGCGATGATCGCGATGTGGAAGAGCGAGGTGTCGATGATGAGCGGCCAACGCTGCTGCACCAGGACCGCAGTCAGTTCGATACTGGCGCCGGCTGCAACCAGGATGGCGACGCGGGCGCCGGGCGCAACACGGCGCCAGGAATACATCATCAGTAGACAGATCACGGCAAGGCCGACAATCATGCCGACATCGGACGTCCAGCGCAGCATACGGTTCTGAAGGACCGATTCTGTCGCCAATGCCTGGAGCACAGGTCCCGCGATGATGCGGCCGTTGGGAACGCTGAACCGGTCCCCCAGTTCGAGTGCGGTAGCACCGACGATGACCTTCTTGTCCCTGAGCTTATCGAGCGCCGCGGCGTCACCCCGCAGCACGTCGACATAAGAAACAACAGGAATAGATCCTGCCCGAATGCTGAAGTCGATCAGGAAAGGCGGACGCCGGTCGACGTTCTGCCCGGCCAAGACGACCGCCATCGACGGCATCTGCGCATCGCCGAGTTTCTCTCCGACCGGGTAGCGGCGAACCAGTCCATCAGATTCAACCGCGACATTGACGACGGCCGGCCATGACTGTCTGCTGAACGGCTTGAGGGGACGATTGATGTGAACCGCGCCATTTGGCGTGGGCTGCTTGAAGGACGGCAGGATCGTCGAGCCGCCGACCTTCCGAAGCGCGGTGAGGAAAGAATCGTCGGAGGCTGGATCCGAGGGCGTACTGAAATCGATGTCGAAAGCTATGTCCTGCGCGCCGGCAGCCTCGAGCCTGTGCAGGAGGTCGGCGTGCAGCCTGCGCGGCCAGGGCCATACGCCGATCTGATCGATCGAGGGGGCATCGATGGCCACCACGACGACGCTACCGGTGGCGGAACGCGACTGCCAGCCGAAGCGCAAATCGGTAAGCGCGTTGCGCAGCGCGCCGTGCCATCCCGTGGACAGCACGACCGCCAGCGCGATCACGACAAGAATATGCGGCCGATAGCGTTTCACCCGATCCTCCCGCGCCCCCGCTCTCGCGGCGGGCGCGCCCCCATCGCCCCTAGGAAATCGCCTTAGTGATGGTGACCATTCCCGTTGCCGTTGCCATTGCTGCCGTTACCGCCACCGTTTCCGTTGCCGTTACCGTTGTTGCCCTTGCCGTTGCCGGTGGCAGCACTGTTGTTGGCAGCACTGTTGTCATCCCCTTTGTCGGATTTATTCTTGGGCGTTCCACTGTTGCCGGGCACATCGCTGGTCGACCCGGCACTGGTCGCAACATTGGTTGTCGCGCTTGACGACGTAGACGAGCCGCCGGCCGCGGATCCACTGCCGCTGACAGTGACCGCCGTGACGCTCGAGCTGTTGGAGGTCGTGGTCGTCGTGCTCGACTTGCCATCGCTCCACACCGTGTCCGTGCTGGCGTTCGCATTGCGCACCCGTCCCGGTGCGACGGCACTATGGGCGAGCCCGTGCGTGACCTTGTGGAAGTTCAGCTTGACCTCGCCGAGCGAGCTCGAGATCCGCACGACGCCAGGCTTGGGCGCGTGAGTTCCGCTTGCCTGACGCGAATGCATCGGCACGCCCACGACCTTGATCCCTTTCTCGATCTTGCCAAGCGCATGGATGGCATGGCCATTGGCAGCATCGCGGGGCGCTGACAGACCCGACTTCGGCACGGGGACCCGCTCGATCGTCGGAGCACGCGGCTTGCCTTGCTCGATCGGATTGAGTGTGCCGGAGCCATTCAGGCTGAGCCCGGACTTGCCATGCGCGAAGGCGGTGGCCACCTGGCCTTGCATCACCTGGGCGATCTGGCCGGTCTTGAAATCCGACACTTCAACCTGCCCGCGGAGCACGCCGACCTTGGTGCTGCCTGCGCCCACCGTGACGCTGAAATGCGTTCCCTTGACCACGGCGGCGAGGTAAGGCGTCTCGACCTCGAAATGCTTGACGTTGCGCTTCTCGACCTCGAGCAGGATCGAGCCCGCCTGCTGGATGATAGTGGTCGAAAGACCCTCCTTCTTCTCGGCCGGCACGCCGACCACCGAGTTGGGAGAGATCAGGATCGTCTCCTCACCGCGAACGAGCAGGACGCGCCCGTTCCGGCCGGTGCGGATGGTATCCCCCGGCTTCAGTGTCTCTTCCTGGTTCAGCGAGACCTGCTGCGCGCCACTGGTCGCGAGCCAGACCTCGCCCGATGACTTGCTGACCGACCAGACGCCGTCATCCGCGGCGGATGCGACGGATGCGGCTCCCAGGACCAGCGCTACCATCACGGCGCACCGCATTCCAATTCGGACAAGCATAATGACCCTCAGCCGGAGTTACTGCCGAGCCTTCTGCGTATCCGAGATCACTCAAGATTAGCTTAGCGGTAATCCGGGAGTCCGGCGGCCGCATTAACGGATCATTGACCATAAAAAACTAAGAAAAATCATGCAGCTACTGAATCCTTACCGGAACCAGGCGACGTCTCCGTCAAACTACGCAGGACGATCGACGCATAGCGCCGCAGGACGGTACCTGGCTGCCGCCTTGGTCCTCCTATGGTCGACAGCTGCGGGAATCCCCCAATCACTCGCGCAGCAGGCGAACCAGCCGGGATTTAACCCTCTTCAGCCGGAGAAATACTTTGAAAACCAAACCAAGCAGGAATCCCTCGGCCGTCCGCCGGTGAAGCTGCCCTCGGTCGGCGGGCCCAATACCGGCGGGGATACCAAGCCGCAGTTCGTGCTGCGCGACATCGACGTGACCGGCGCCCGGGCCATCCCCCATGATCGCATCGCCGCAGTCTACCAGACCTATCTCGGCAAGCAGATCTCGCAAGCTGACCTCGCCACGATCGCTGGCGCGATCAGCGATCTCTACCGGGTCCAAGGCTTCCATCTGAGCCGGGCGATCGTGCCGGCGCAGGACATTGCCGGCGGCCGTGTCCGGATCCAAGTCATCGAAGGCTCGATCGTCGAGGCCGAGCTGAAAGGCGACGGTGCCGAGCAGTTCGGCGTGAGGCCAATGCTCGGGCCGATTCTAGCCGAACAACCGTCGCGCCTGGCAACGCTCGAACGCCAGCTCTACCTCGTCAACGGCCGGCCGGGCGTGCGCATCGCTGACACCTCGCTGGAGGAGATCGGCGGCACGACCGGCCGCTTCCGCCTCACCGTCTATCTGAAGACCTGGCATGTCTTCACCTCGTTCGGCCTGGACAATTTTGGCTCGTCGTCGGTCGGTCCGTGGCAGACCTACGCGACGGGCGCGTTCAATTCCTACCTCACGCCCGGTGACACGCTCGCCGTCAACCTGTCGACCATTGCCAACGACCCGCGCGAACTCGGCTTCTCTCGGCTGTCCTATGACGCCCCGGTCGGCGTCGACGGCGTTCGGCTCGGTGGATCGGTGCTGTACAGCGCAGTCAGGCCTGGGGATGCGCGGCGCCTCGCCAGCGACATCACCACGACCGAGGCGTTCGAGTTGCATGCCAGCATTATCCCGCTCCAATCCCAATCGTCCACGCTGACCCTGACTGCGGCGACGACCTTCAGCAATGTGTCGGAGCACGATCTGTACGGTCCCTGGTACAACGACCACATCAGAGCCGCGAGCCTCACTGCCGACTACCGGCTGCAAGATGGCTTCGGCGGCACAAACTACGCGACGATGACGTTTCGCCAGGGCCTCGATGTCTTCGGCGCATCGCATGTCGACGACGATCTGTTGTCGCGCGATGGTGCCACCTCGAACTTCTCGGTGCTGAACTTCTGGTTTACGCGCTACCAGACGCTCAACGACGCATGGTCGCTCAAGCTGTCTGCAGCGAGCCAGACCGCGTCACGCCCCCTGTTCACTTCGCAGCAATTCTATCTCGGCGGTGCAGCCTTCGGCCGCGGCTATGGCGCGGCCGAGATCAGCGGCGATAACGGTCTTGCCGGCTCGCTCGAGGTGCGTTTCGACCAGAAGCTCAATTTTCGCTACTGGAGCGGCTACCAGCTCTACGCTTTTGGCGACGCCGGCGCCGTCTGGAACGACGGCTACCGGCTGAGCGACGGCCTGTCGCTGACATCGGCCGGTGCAGGCGTACGGTTCTTCCTGGCGCAGGATCTCCAGGCGGATTTCGGCGTGGCGGTGCCTTTGAGCTACCGCGCGCCGGACAATGAACGCCGCAGCCCGCGCTTCCTGTTCACGCTGTCGAGTGCGTTCCGGCTCTGCCCCGAACGCGGCAGAAATGGCTGCCTTTAGCCGCGTGGCCCTTTCTTGATGCGGCCCTTTTGCGGTCGTCCTCACAGACTTGCCTAAATTTAATCCCGCAATCTGGTCACGATCGCTCGATCCGGCCGTTTTCAATAGCCATGTTCAGTCAAAAGTGATTGAGACGGAACTCATGAAAAGGGTGTTTGCAATTCTGGCTTTTCTCTGTGTCCTCGCGGCGGGCCAGTACGTTATCGTCAGCAAATTCGCGATCCGGCATGAGATGCTGTCCTTGTTTGACGCCGCGCGTCAGCGGCCGATCTCGGTCGAGATCGCGGTGCGGCGCGACTACGAGACCAAGGCCAATCTCGGTCTTTGGAAGCTTCCGCTCGCCATCATCAGCAACGGCAACACGGTCAAGGCCACCGAATATTCCTTCCTTGCCAACGTCCTTGCGGCGCGTGGCTATCTGGTCGCCAGCATCCAGCAGGATCTGCCGAGCGATCCGCCCCTGATGACCCATGTCGGCCAGAAATATGTCGGCCGGCGCGAGGTCTATATCCGCTGCGAGGCCAACATCCTCTTCGTGCTGAACACATTGAAGGGGCGGCAGGAGAATGCCGACTACGACCACATCACGCTCGTCGGTCATTCCAACGGCGGCGACGTCTCCATGTATGTCGCGCAGCAGCATCCCGAACTGGTGTCGAAGGTGATTACGCTCGACAATCTCAGGGTGCCGTTCGTCCTCAACGACCGCATGAAGATTCTGTCGTTCCGCTCCAAGGATCCGCATTTCCTGACCGACCCCGGCGTGCTGCCGACGCCGGAAGAGGCAAAGGCGCGGGGCATCGACATTATCCATACCGGTGCGCAACACACCGAGATGAGCGATCGTGGGCCCGACTCGGTCAAGGAGAAGATCCAGGCGACACTTGACCGCTTCCTGCGGGACAGTGCCAGCAGCGCGCTCGCGCCTGCCGATACCACGGCCCCGATGATCATGAACCCCGGCGACTATTAGTCGGGACGCTTTGCGGCAGATCAACGCAACTCCATGCCGGCCGGGATAAATGGCCATACAGCATCGGAGAGGCACGTGTTACACCATACCGAAAGGCTTGATGCGACCAGGCTCGACATGGAGAGCCTTGGCCTCCCTCCGGCGAGGGCGCCTGCACCCATGCGCCATTTCTATCGCTTGGCCCGCAGGCTGTTCCGCTCGATCATCGCACGTATCGACCTCTCACAATTTCCGGGATCATGCTGCGGCTGAGTAGACGGTCCGCAAGCGAATGTAGGCAGGTGATGAGATGCGCGCAGCAGCAAGACGAATTTGGCTCCTGCTAGCGACAGCCGCGAGTTTGGGTATATCGCCTGTTCTGGCGGCCGACCCCAATCACGGCGCCGATCTTGCCCGGCGCTGGTGCGCAAGCTGCCACCTCGTGACGAACAGCCAGGCTCAGGCCAGCGTCGACGTCCCCTCCTTCGCATCGGTTGCGCGCAAGCCTGATTTCAGCCCGGAGAGGCTCGCGTTCTTCCTGCTTGACCCCCATCCGAAGATGCCGAACTTTCCCTTGAGCCGGACCGAAGCCGCCGACATCGCGGCCTACATCGGATCGCTGCGCCAGTAGCTGGCTCGTTCCAAACCCTCAAAATGCAAATCCCTGCCGGAGGAGCCGACAGGGATCAGCAGAAAGGACGATGGACGGCGGATGAGCTTCATCCGGTGGCCCATCATGGACCTGCATGGGAATTGAAATGCGCATCAACCCGCCGCGCAAGATCAATTTGTGAGCAGACAATCCAGATCAGGATTTACCCTTGCCCGGCTGCATGAAGTTGCCGGTCATCTGGCGCATGTGATCGCCGGCGTTGGTGAACTGGCTGCGCAGGAACTCGGACTGGATCCGCATCGCCTCCTGAAGGTCGGTCGCGTGAACCAGCTTGCGAGCATGCTCGAATGCCGCCTTCATGTTCTGCTCGGTGAAGGCGAGCGCCTGCTTGGACACGTCCGCGCTCGCGCCAGGAACCGACGACATCGATTTGGTGGCGGCATCGAAAAACATGCCGAATGCCTTCTCCGCCTGGTCGATCGTCTTCTCCGCCAGGTCGCGCAGTTCAGCCGGAACTTCGAGCTTCGGTTCGATCATGGTCGTACTCCTCCCTCTTTTTCCTGTTTGATTATCACATTTGCCGCACCGCCTTCCAGCGGCCATGCTTCAGCAGGGCCGTCACCTGGGGGTCCATCGCCGGCCGGGAGGACGGACAGAGCGTATTGCCGGCGCCCGGCCAAAGCTTAGGACAAGGGATGGTCGGGGAGCGTTTCGTCGGTGACAAGATCCTCGACGAGCTTGATGACCTCAAAGCGCTGGCGGGGGGCAAGCTTGAGAAAGGCGCGCAGCAGGCGGAGGCTCTCGACCGTGCCGGTCGCGGGTGCACCGAGCTTGAGATGCAGTTCAGCCGCGAAGTTGAGGTTCTTCATCTCGCACCTATCATAGGATCGGTCCTTCGGTTCGGGCGTCGTAAGCCCGATCGAGGACCTGATGTCGTCACCGAACGCCACGGCGACGACGAACTCTAGGTCGGAGCACCCGGCAGGCTGGCGCGCTGAGCAGATCTCAACAAGGTTGCAATTATGTCAAGGAACAACCCGTCGGGCAAGCCAAACCGTGAGACTTAGCGATGCTTCGTCGACAGCGTGCCACGGCAATTCCGGATAACAGGAATACTCACCGCAGTCACCCACCTGCGTCAAGAAGCAGCATCATCACCACAAGGCTCCGACCGCTGTCAATTCGACCAACGTTTCGCATCGTTTCTGACATGCTCGGAAACTGGCAAAACCCGGACTAGCGCTTCTTCAGCGTATACACGTAATCGTTGAGCCCGATTTCGGCGGTTGTATCGTCGACGAAATGAAGGTCGATCTCGCAGCCCGTCTCCAGTGTCCTGATATGGGCCCCCATGAAGCCGAGCGAAACGGCAAGCGCCTTGGGATCGACCGTCTTGTCCGCGCTGTACATCTCTTCGAATGCGCCCTGGAAGAGCATGTCTGGACCATAATCCGTCACCTTGTAGTGCGGCTTGGCGCAGGAAAATGGACGCGGACCGGAGATTTCCCCGGTCTTGAGAGCCACTGTCTTGCCCATCAGCCGCGCGCGCTCGGCATCGTCAGGCTTGCGATGCGGATCGGCCCAAGGCGCAAGCACGGCCGTCGTGACGGCCCAGTTTCCGACAAAAAACGGATCGGCGGCCACGGCGGAGCCAGCCATGCCAAGCGATGCGAACAAACAGGCAATATGGGTGGGTTTCATGCGGCAAGTCCCCTTCACGTCTTGGACTCCTCGCCCCGCATCAGGGTTCATCACGATCCGATATTTCTCGCTCCGTGAACCGTCGTTCAAGAACGTGCGACCAAGCGGTTGCGAAACGGCCACGCGGATCACGGGCGCCATGGCTGATGAACGATTTTGATTCGGGCGCACTCAGCACCAAAGGACGACGGCATGCTTTCTCGCTGCGATCTCATCAAGGGCGCCGCGGTTGCGCTTCTTACTCTCTCGACTCAGGGCGCGTGGACGCAGGAGACCAAAATGAACCTGTTCAAGATCGTCACCGTCAAGGACGAGATCATCATCGGGCTGTCGCCTGACGAGCTCCAGGCGCTTGGCGGCAGTGACGCAAGCGCAGTTGCGCACGCTCTGGCGCAGAAGGGCGACCTCACCGTCTGGCAGTACAACGTGCATCGCGGGCAGAACGGTGAAATGCAGCAGGCCCCCACGGCCAAAATCGGGCTTTTGGCCAACGCTTCGCTCCGCGTCGAGCCCTACACCACGCCCTACCAGATCATGCCGCATCCGTGACGCGAGATCGGGACGGCCGGCGGCAAAGCCGCCGACCCATCCTTCAGCGGCGCCGCGCTGAGGCATCCGTCGCAAAACCGTAGACCAGGGCCAGCCGGTCGAGGCATTCGCGAAAACGCCGGGCGAAATAGTCGTTCCAGCGCTGGGTGCGGACAGCGCGCCGCTGCCCGATCTGATCCATGGTCAGGCCGAGCACGAGCACATCATGCACCAGCGCGGCGCCGTCGGTACCAAGCTCGCGTTCGACCCGGTTCAGCCGTAGCACGGCCTGGCGCTGACGCTCGGTCAGGGGCTCGCGAGAGCGCGTGCCGTCGACATATTCGCGGGTCGGATCCATGGCCTGCGGGCCCCGCTCTGCCCTCTCCCAGTCGTTCTGGTAAGCGCGACCACCTCGATATTGCGCCTCGTCGATCTGGTGATGCGAGTGCAGTCGGCCGAGCGGATCATTGCGAATCGACCGCATCGCCACGATCTTCTCGTCGGAATCAAGCGCGAGCGGGTTGTCGACCTCTGCCTCCATGACCTCGGCATTGAACGGCAGGTCACGCGAGCGCCGGTCGTGAAGTTCGGTCAATCTGTAAGACTTGTTGCGTTTGGCACGAGCCACTGGGAAATTCCTTGCCAATTGACGTGAAAATGGGACGGTCGCGCGCGGGTCAGGCGGCGGAGACGAGCCTCAGCACGACGGCAGCAGCCGTACGGGCCGCGCCGGGACCGCGCGTCAGACGCGCATGCGGCGCGCAATAGCTCGAGCCGGGTTGACGTGGGTGACCGCAGAAGCTGATCTCCTCCCCGTCCTTGTCGCCGCCATAGGGGTAGCGGCAATCGCCTCGTTCGAGCTCGTGCAGCGTGATCAGGCGCGGCTGGATGCCGACGCAACGCAGTTTGACGGGTTGGGCAGGTTTCAGGGCCGATGGCGGCGGCAGGTTCAGGCCGGGTGGCACGGCACGAGGCGGTGTGCGCGGAGCGGGCTCGCCCGGCAGGGACGGCACGATCGACGGACTTATCATTCGTTCAGGCGTGGCGAGCCCAAGCCCGAGCCGCTTGGCGCGACCGATCACGGCGTTGCGGGTGTAAGCCGTTCCAAACCTTGCGTTAATCCGTCTTCCGATCTCCCCATATGACAGTCCCTTGAAGAAATAGTCGCAAAGCGCGTCGGAATGCTCCGACGACCAACGGCCCGGTTCCATGCTGCTGTCCTGTGATGCGCCCCGATCCCACGATCCTGAGGCGAAACACACCTTCCGTTATTCCGAAGGTGGAGTCAAGCCGTATTTTCTGATATTCATAATTGCATTAATTCCGAATTTCGGATTACAAGGGGCTGAGCCATGGCAATCGAGGGAATCACCATGTTGGACGTTGCGATGATCGAGCGGGGCCTGGAAAAGACGGGCAAGAGCAAGGGCGGGCTGGCCGCGGCGATGGGCGTACGCCCGGGTGCCGTGTCGGAAATCCTCGGTGGTGAACGCCTGGTGAAGGCCTCGGAAATCATTCCGATCATGGAATATCTTGAGCTGAACCTCGCGCCGATCATGGGTCGCGTCGGGGCCGGCGCCGTGATCGAGCCCGACGTCGAGCAGGTTCCGCCGGAAGGGCTCGGCGACATCGCGCTGCCCTTCCCGATCATGGAGGAGACCGTCGCGTTCGAGATCGTCGGCGATTCGATGCTGCCCAAATATCAAAGCGGCGACGTGATCGTTGTCTACAAGGACCAGCGTCACCCGTTATCGAGCTTTTACGGCGAAGAGGCCGTGGTCCGACTCAAGACCGGCGAGCGCTATCTGAAGACCATCGAGCGGGGCAAATCACCGTCCGTCGTCAACCTCACCAGCTTCAACGCCAAGCCGATCGTCGGCGTCAAGCTGGATTGGGTCGGAGAGATCTGCCTCTCGATGCCGAAAGGCCAGCTCGAGCGGTTGCGCGCCAAATCGGCCCGCTCGCGCAAGAAGGGTCGGTAAGCGAAGATTTTCCGATTCTCGGAAGTAAATCTTCACTTCCTTGTTATTTTCAGAAATTCTCTCTGCCGCGCCCCGATCATCTAGGCGCGGCAGGATCGTTTGATGCAGTATTTCGTCGTGATGACCGATTACGGGCGCCGCGGTCGCGAGGCGGTGGTCGATCCTGAAATCACCAGGCGCGAGGTCATCTCCCGCGTCAGCCCCGGCGAATATCAGAACATTTTGTTCATCACGAAGTCGCGGACAATTCCGTCGACAACGTGACCGAAGCCATTTTGGCCGAGGCCGCCCCCCGAAATCCCGCCTGAAGACGTTGACCTCCAGGCCAGCCGCCATGACCACGCTTGCGACCTGCGCAAGCACGAAAAAGCGTGATGCAGGCTGAAACAACCTGCGTCACGGCTCAACCCAAGCTCACACCGTCAGAACGGTCGATCCCGTGGTCTTGCGCGCGGCAAGGTCGGCATGCGCCTTGGCGGCATCCTTCAGCGCATAGGTCTGGTGCACCTCAATCTTGACCGCCCCAGACTTGACGACGTCGAACAGCTCGTTCGCCATGGCGACCAGGTTCTCGCGCTTGGCAGCGTAGGTGAACAATGTCGGCCGGGTAACGTAGAGCGAGCCCTTCTGCGCCAGCAGACCAAGATTGAGCGGTTCGACCGCGCCTGAGGACGCACCGAACAGCGCGGCGACGCCAAGCGGCGCGAGGCAGTCCAGCGACTTCAGGAACGTGTCCTTGCCGACGGAATCGTAGACCACCGGCACCTTCTTGCCGCCGGTGATCTCGTCGACGCGCTTCACGAAATCCTCGCGCGTATAGATGATGACGTGGTCGCAGCCATGCGCCTTGGCGAGTTTCGCCTTCTCGTCGCTGCTGACGGTGCCGATCACGGTTGCGCCGAGATGCTTCGCCCATTGGCTCAGGATCAGACCAACGCCGCCGGCGGCGGCATGCAGCAGAATGGTATCGCCGGCCTTCACCCGGTAGGTCTGCCGGATCAGATATTGCGTGGTCAGCCCCTTCAGCATCATCGCCGCCGCGGTCTTGTCGTCGACGCCGTCTGGCAGCTTCAACAGCCGGTCGGCCGGGATCAGCCGCTCCTCGGAATAGGCGCCGAGCGGCGAGGCGCCGTAGGCCACGCGATCGCCCGGTTTCAGATCAGTAACGCCGGGGCCGACCTCCTCCACGACGCCAGCTGCCTCGCTGCCGAGCCCGCTCGGCAATTGCACCGGATACACACCCGAGCGGTTATAGATGTCGACGAAGTTGAGGCCCACGGCAGTGTGGCGGATGCGCGCCTCTCCCGGGCCAGGCTTGCCGACACTGACCTTCTCCCAAACCAGGACTTCCGGACCACCGGTCTTGTGAAAACGAATGGCGTGAGTCATGGGCGTTGCTCCCTTATCGTTGCGTTGATGGTCCGACAAAAAGCGGATCGGCCGGAGAAATAGCCATTTGGTCCGCCCGTTACAGTATAGAAGACGTAACAAGAATGTCACAGTGAACGACAAACCCTCGCCGTTCCGCCTCTGTTCGAGAAAGTTGATGAGGGTCTGGGAGCCACCGGCAGTAGCTTCTGCGCGGGGTTTGGTGGTCGCCTGCGAAGGAGAGCCGAGATGCCAGCTTATGTACAGCATCATCAGGACATCGAAATCGCGCCTGTGATTTGCCCGACATGCATAGGGTTCCTGCCGATGTATGTGCGCGAGGTCGAGCCGCACTGGAGCCTTGCCAAGATCGACTTCGTCTATGAATGCGCCGATTGCGGCGCCGAGGTCAGGCAGACCATCCGCAAGCCGGAGCTGCTGCGGCACTGATCGCACGATCAGCTGCCCCTAAGTATTTGCGCTGAACGGAAAAAGTGCCGCTCAGCGCGGGTCAGGCCGTCCCAAACGAGGCTTGTTCTTTGCCGGGAACGCAGGCAGAACAAGCTTCAAGCAAGACATTTGGGAGCGCCATTTCGTGGCTGATCAGAACGCTTCGACCTCGATCGAGGCAGTGGAGAGCGGCCTCGCCGCGCAAGGCTATATCGCGAGCCGGCAGATCGCGACCGCCGTCTACCTGTCGCAGCAGATCGAGAAGCCGATCCTGGTCGAAGGCCCCGCGGGCGTCGGCAAGACTGAGCTCGCCAAGGCAATCGCCGCCTGGCGCGGCAAGAAGATGATCCGCCTGCAATGCTACGAAGGCCTCGACGAGGCCAAGGCGCTCTACGAGTGGAAATACGCCAAGCAGCTGCTCTACACCCAGATCCTCAAGGACAAGCTCGGCGAGGTCCTCGGCGGCGCGCAAACGCTGCATGCCGCGCTCGATCAGCTTCATGATTTCGGCGACGTGTTCTTCTCCAAGGAATTCGTCGAGCCGCGCCCCCTGCTCCAGGCGCTGGAACAGCCGGGCGGCTGCGTGCTGCTGATCGACGAGATCGACAAATCGGACGCCGAATTCGAATCGCTGCTGCTGGAGATCCTCTCCGACTTCCAGGTCACGATCCCCGAGCTCGGCACCGTCTCGGCGATCACACCGCCGACCGTGATCCTCACCTCCAACAGCGAGCGCGATCTCGGCGATGCCCTGAAGCGGCGCTGCCTGCATCTGCATATCGGCTTCCCCGAGCAGCGGCTGGAAGAGCGCATCGTCGAGAGCCGTGTGCCAGGCATCTCGCAGACGCTGCGCCGGCAAATGGTCGGCTTCATCCACGAGATCCGCTCGCTCGATCTGAAGAAACTGCCTTCGGTCAGCGAGACCATCGACTGGGCCCGGGTCCTGGTGCTGCTCCAGGCTTCCGAGCTCGACACCGAGATCGTCAAGGACACGCTCAACGTCCTGCTGAAATATGAGGCCGATATCGAGGCGGCATCGCCGCAAGTGACGACCTTCATCGCCAAGGCAGCCCGGTCCAACGTCTTCGGTTGACGCCGATGCGCGAGAACCTCCATCGTTTCTTTCGGGCGGCGCGGGGCGCCGGCGTCCATGTTTCGCCCGCCGAAAGCATCGATGCAATGCGTGCGGTCGCGCAGGTCGGCATCACCGACCGCACCATCCTGCGCGACGCCCTGCTGCTGACGCTGGCCAAATCTCAGGACGAGAAGCTCGCACTCGGCGACTGCTTTGATCTGTTCTTCAGCCAGCCCGAGCCGCGGCAGGATCAACCCGAGGCCAACGACAATGACGAGGCGTCGCCCGGCTCGAACAGCGAAGCGGGCGGTGGTCAGCCGCAAGGATTGGGCCCGCTCGCCGAGATGCTGCTCTCGCAGGATCGCAACGCGATATCAGCTGCGATCGCCAGCGCCTCCGGTGCGGCCTCGCTCTCCGACATCCGCTATTCCACCCAGCGCGGCATCTTCTCAAGCCGCATCCTCGACGCCATGGGCCTTCAGCGCCTGCGCGACGATCTTGACGAGTTGACCGGGACCAATCCCGCAGTGGCCGAGCGCCTGCGCGCCGCGCTCGAGGCCTTGCGCGAGGCGGTGCGCGACACCGTCTCGCAGGGTCTTGCGCTCTATGCCCGCGAAGAGGCTGAAAACCTCCGCAACGAAATCCTGCGCAATGCGCCTCTTGCCCGCATCGAGCGGCGCCAGGTGGCGGAGATGCGTGCCCTCATCCGCCAGATCGCGCGTCGCCTGCGCGAGCGCTATTCGAAGCCGCGCAAGCGTCAGCGTCGCGGTCATCTCGACGTGCGCCGCACGCTCCGCCGCAACGCCGCCTGGGGTGGCGTGCCGTTCCTCACCGCATGGAAGCGCAAGCACCGCGACCGGCCGAAGATCGTAGCACTGTGTGACGTCTCCGGCTCCGTCGCACAGGTCTCCGATTTCTTCCTGCTCCTGATCCACTCACTGCACGAAGTTGTGGACGACGTCCGCTCCTTTGCATTCTCGTCGCATCTGATCGAGGTCAGCGAGATCCTGGAGAAGAAGTCGCCGGAAGAGGCGATGGCCGAGATCATGTCCAAGGTCGGATTCGGCTCGTCCGACTACGGTTCGTCGCTGGTCGATTTCGAAAAAGACTTCATGAGCGCGCTGACGCCCCAGACCACCGTGATCGTGCTCGGCGATGCCCGCAGCAACAATCTCGATCCGCGCGCGGACATCCTGCGCCGCATCTCCGAACGCTCGAAGCGGTTGGTCTGGCTCAACCCCGAAGGAAGACTCGCCTGGGGCTTTGGCGATTCCGAGATGCCGCGTTATGCGACCTTTTGCAGCGTGGTGCGGCAATGCGCCACCGCGCAGCAGCTCGAGCGCGCAGTCTCCGATATCGTTGCCACTTATCAGTAAGTCTCGTCAGTTAAGTCTTGTCAGTAAGGCTTGGGCTCGCGGCGAACGTCAGTTTCGTGCAAGCTCTGCGTGAGCGACATTACACTCGCGAAAGTGAGAGGCAATTTCGTCGAGCGCACGCCGTTCCCATTCCTGGGCTTGCGCCAGCCAGAAAACCCGACGCTCAAAATCGAGCGCCGCGCGCTCCCGGCACAGGGATTCCTGACCGCGAATTTCGACCAGCCTGTTCATGCACTCACACTCCCTCTGCGTGAAGCCATTCCCAGCGAATCAGCCTAACAGAGTCACGAACCCAGCGTCTCACCCTTTCTGGGCCTATCGCGACGCAGAATGAGACAGCAAGGCTTCCCGTGCACTGCGCCCGTCGCAACGCAGCATCAAATCAAGATCATCAATTAGTGATCGGCGATCGGGACGATCGTCGCATCTGGCCGATCTTAACTATTATGGCGCAACAGACTGCGGCAATTCGTGAAGAAGAGTTCTAAACAGCTCACCGAATTCCGGACTCATTGTCGTCGCATCATCTTCATGCCGCGCCGCTAACAGGGGCGCGCGAACGTGACTATCGCTTGAGGCAACATGAGCAACGACGTCGACTTTGATCTTTCACCGGACCAGTGGGAGGCGCTGAGAGCGCTCCGCAACCCGGAGCCGAGCGGTCGCCTCGCGAAGGCTTATCTGCTCGAAGGTCTCGCCAAGCTTGGCCTCGTCGACGTCAATGACGGAGTGCCTGCGATGACGCCAGCCGGACGCAAGGTGCTGGTGCGCGGATCATGCCGGTTGCTGGATCTGGCGGCGTAACGCGCATATCAAAAAATCTGGGCTGTCACGATCGCGTAGGCGATGAACACAACGCCCAGTCCCCACACCATGGCCGGAATCTGTGACCGCCGGCCGACCGTTACTTCCAGTGCGATGTAGCTCAGTGTCCCCAAGGCCATTCCGTTGATGAGGTTGTTGGTCAGCACGGTGACGAGCAACGTCAGAACGATCGGTATCGCGTTGCCGAGATCGGTCATGTCGATGCGGGCAAGGCCCTGCATCATCAGCACCCCAACCAGCACCAGCGCAGGTGCGGTTGCTTGCGATGGGATGATGACAAAGATCGGCCAGAAGAACAGCGCCAGGAAGAAGAACCCGGCCACGGTCAGCGACGTCAGGCCGGTGCGGCCGCCGGCCTGCACGCCGGTGATCGATTCGATATACGCCGTCACCACCGACGTGCCGAGCAGCGGGCCGACGATGGACGCCGTCGCATCGGTCGCAAAGGCCGCGGTAGCATTCGGGATCGAGCCGTCCGGCTTGCGCAGATTGGCAGCGCCCGTCACGCCGATCAGCGTGCCCAGCGTCGAAAAGAATTCGGCACACAGGAAATAAAACAGCAGCGGCAGTGCCACGACGAAATGGCTGAAGAGATAGCCGACATCGAGCGCCATGAAGGTGCTGGTCGGCCAGCGCGGCCATGACATGATCGCTGATGGCATCGACGTCACCATCTTGCCATTGGCGCCCGGAACGAAGAAGCCAATCACGGTGAGCAACACGATCGACAGGATCAGCGCCGCCGGGACCCGGCGGACCACCAGCACTGGCGTGAGCAGGAGGCCGAACAGCGTCAGCAGCACGGGCGGGCTGCGCAGCGATCCCATGGCGATGTAGGTCGACGGATTCTGGACGACGAATCCGGCGCCTCGCAGCGCAATAAACACGATGAGAGTGCCGACCGCCGCCTGGATGCCGATCTTCAGCGCTTCCGGCACGTCCTTTGCGACCTTCTCGCGCAGCTTCGACAGGCTGAGGATCAGGAACAGCACGCCGGTGAAAGCGACCATGGCGAGCGCGCCCTGCCAGGGCATGCCCATCTGCTTGACGATGACATAGGTGAAGATGACATTCGATCCCATCGCGGGCGCGACCGCGAGCGGCAGGTTGGCCCACAGTCCCATCATCACCGAACCGAAGATCGCGGCCAGCGCCGTGGCGCTGACGAGATCGGCGCGATCCATACCGGCGTTGGACATGATCGCGGGATTCACGGCGATGATATAAGCCATGGCCGCGAAGGTGGTCGCTCCGGCCATCGTCTCGCGCCCGACACTCGTGCCACGCTCGGTGAGGCGGAAGGCCCGATCGAGCAGCCCGGCAGCTCCCCCTGGCGCCGGCTCTGCAGAAGCAGCTTGCGGCTTCGTCATCTCGTCCATCCCAGTCCTCCTACCAGACCACCGGGTGCGCTTCGCCCGTCTGCACATTGATGAAACCGAGCGGCGCCTGCTCGCACGGCGCCACCAGGACCCAGCTCCATGGCGCACAAGTCAGCGTTGCAAACATGAGCCTTTCAGGAAATCCCGGATACCAGCGCGGCCGGAATGTCGGCTCGTACATCCAGTCGACCTTGCGGCCTTCCGCATAAAGCGCCTGCATCTCGGCATCGAGCGCCTGCGCCGAGCGGCAGCTCATCAGCCCGCCGACCTCGAAGCGTACGGTGGCGACGAGCTTCCCCTCGCGCACCAGCGCCCATCCGCCCTGAAGCTCGACCAGCGCGTTCACCGCCTTTGCCATCGCCGCGTCGGACGAGCCGACCACCCAGATATTGTGCTTGTCGTGCGCCACCGAGCAGGCGAGCGCCGTTTCCGGCGTGCGCGGTCCGCAGCCGCGCCAAAACATCTTGGCGACACGACCGTCGCCGGAAAAGCGGTCGATGATGGCGAATTTGGTAATGGCTTCGCTCTCGTCGCGCTGCACGGCCCCGCCTCGCACCGGCAGGTCGAGCGTGTAGAACTCCGGATGCCAATGGAAGGGGCGGATCACCGCCGCCTTCATCGTGCTCCGGCCAGGCTCGGCCCGCAGCTCAAAATCCTCGGGCTTGATCGTGCGCTTGATGTTGACCGTCTTGGTCGCCCACTCCGGCCATTCGATCCTAGGCACCTCGCCGAGATAGCAATTTCCTTCGGACACCTGCGCGCCGTCGGCCCACACTTCGGCGATCGTCAGCTTGGCGACATCCGACAGCAGCACGACGTCGCCGAAGCGCCCCGGCGCCAGACTGCCGACGAACGGCGTAAGGCGCATGTGCCGCGCCGGGTTGATGGTGAGGCACTGAATTGCGACCTCAGGCGCAAGGCCGGCCTCGATCGCGACCCGCGCATTGTGATCGCTGGCGCCGAGTTCGAGCGTGTGACTGGCACTGCGGTCGTCAGTGGTGAAGGCGACCTGCGACCAATCCTGCAAACCCTTCGCAAGCAGCCATTTGACGATCTCGTCCATGGCATAGACGCGCAGCTCGACAAACAGGCCCCGCGTGAGCTTGTCCCAGGTCTCCTCCGGAGTCTGCACCTCGTGATCAGATGCAAGCCCGGCCGCGGCAAAGGCGTTGATGGAGGGCAGATCCCGCAGGCCGGACGCGTGACCTTCGACGACGCCGCGCGCCGCAAACGTCGCCTCGATCATGCCCCAGAGCCGCTTGTAGGACGGGTTGTCCGGATTCCACACAGCCGGCCAGTCCATGACTTCGTCGAGCCCTGTGACCATCAGGCTTTCGGCCATGAAGCGTGCCTGCTCATCGCGGCCGTACCAGCCGCCGCCCCATTCATATGCGGTCGGTGGCACCGCCGAACCGGGCTGCGGAAAGATCTTGAGCGGCGAGCCGCGGCGACGTGCCTCGAACCAGAATTCGAGATTGCGCGCGCCGTTGACGTTGGAGAATTCGTGGCTCGCCTCGCAGGTCCAGGTATTGCCATGGGGCAGCGCCAGCGCCGCTTCCCATTCCGGCGTCAGATGCGAGCTTTCAATGTGCTTGTGCACCTCGCCAAAGCCGGGCACGGCCGCGAGATCCGGCCGATGCACACGCTCGCGAACCTCGCCGGGATAGCTTCCGGCCGGCCCGACCCAGGCGATGCGCCGGGCCTTGAAGACGATCTCCTGGTCCTCGCACCAGGTGCGGCTGTGCACGTCTAGTAACTTGCCAACCCGCAAGGCGCGATCGGCGGGACGGCGACCGAGCGCCGTCAGCACCAGATCCTGACGAATGCGAACCTCGTCGGGCGCGTTGATCATGAGATCGTCGGGTAACGCATTCATGGCCTGCCTCACTTTATGCCGGCACTTTCGCAGCTGCGGTCCGCTTGCGCGGCGATTTGCCGGACCTGCCACCGCGCGCGGCGGCGGCATCGCGCTGACGGACGTCCTTCAAAAGGGTCGTGAGCGCCCATTCGATCGCGTCGGCGATCTCGGCGCTCGTCATGCCGAAATCCTCGCGCATCGCATTCCAGGCCAGCACGTTGTTGAGGTAGGACGCGAGCGCCTCGGCCTGGCGGACCTCCTTCGCGGGGAGATGCCGCACCAGCGGCGCCATCGCCTTGCGATGCTGGTCGATCAGGTGCCGCCGGAAGCCGGCGCGCACCCGGCGGCCTGCCCTCGTCATGGCGATGGCGCGCGCCAGATGCGGATGACGGTCGAACCGCTTGCACAGCTTGCGGAAGATCTCGGGCAGTTCGTCCGGCGAGGTGAAGGGAATGTAGCTGAAGACATTGTCCTCGATCCATTCGCCGGCCGCGGCAAACAGCTCCGCGCGGGTCTTGAAGTGCCGATAGATGGTTCGCTCGGCCACTTTGGCACGCTTGGCCACCGCGGCCATGGAAATGTCGTCGGCCTCTTCATCCTCCAAAGTCTCGACAAACGCCGCAACGATGCGCCGGCGCGTCATCTCGGCATACTCGTCGCGAAGGCTTGCGCCATGTCGTTCGACTGTACTCATGTCATAAGTCTGACACTCGTCGATTTGGAGGGTCAAGCCGAGACTTGAGGCACGCCGCGCCGCAACAATGGGCGCCGACCTGCTCCCGGAGGCCAACGGCCACCGCGAGCACGACCACCGCCTGCCGCCTGAAAAATGGACTTTTGCCCGCCGCGAAAATCGGATTTGCTCCGCCGAGAAAGCAGCGCGGGCAACGACGCCGCGCCAGACACGCAAGGGAGCTGGTCATGAACGGGCTTGGCGGACTGAACAAATCTCCCAATGGCGTGGTCGTTGGGCTCGTGCAATTGCAGCTGCCGAACGTCGTGACCCGCGCCGATCTTGCCCGGCAGACCGAGCGCATCGTCTGGATGGTCGGCAAGGCCCGCCGCAACCTCTCCACCATGGATCTGGTGGTGTTCCCCGAATACTCGCTGCACGGCCTCTCGATGGACACCAATCCCGAGATCATGTGCCGGCTGGACGGGCCGGAGGTCGCGGCGTTCAAGCAGGCCTGCATCGACAACAGGATCTGGGGCTGCTTCTCCGTCATGGAGTTCAACCCGCACGGCAATCCCTACAATTCCGGCCTGATCATCGACGACCACGGCGAGATCAAGCTCTATTACCGCAAGCTTCATCCCTGGATTCCGGTCGAACCGTGGGAGCCCGGCGACATTGGCATTCCCGTGATCGAGGGGCCGAAAGGCGCCAAGATCGCGCTGATCATCTGCCATGACGGCATGTTCCCGGAGATGGCGCGGGAATGCGCCTACAAGGGTGCCGAGATCATGATCCGCACCGCCGGCTATACCGCGCCGATCCGCGACGCCTGGCGCTTCACCAATCAGGCCAATTCGTTCCAGAACCTGATGGTCACGGCAAACGTCTGCATGTGCGGCTCGGACGGCTCGTTCGATTCCATGGGCGAAGGCATGATCGTCAATTTCGACGGCAGCGTGCTGGCGCACGGCACCACCGGCCGCGCCGACGAGATCATCACCGCCGAGGTGCGACCCGATCTCGTGCGCGAGGCCCGCATCAATTGGGGCGTCGAGAACAACATCTACCAGCTCTGGCACCGCGGCTATGTCGCGGTGAAGGGCGGCGCGATGGACTGCCCCTACACCTTTATGCAAGACATGGTTGCAGGCAGCTATCGCCTGCCGTGGGAAGATCAGGTCAAGGTCACCGACGGCACCTCCTGTGGCTTCCCGGCGCCGACGCGGATGTTCGGCAGGACGGCCAAAGCCGCGGAATGAATGGTTTTCCGGCCGAAACCGCGACGTTCTGGCACGGTTGTTGCTCCTTTTGACGCTCAAGTTCCGTCAAACCGGGGGAATCCACCATGTCGACCATTACCGCGGCACCCACGGCTGAGCCCAAGCCGCTCTATACGTCCCTGTTCGTCCAGGTCCTGGCCGCACTGGTCCTGGGCATCATCCTCGGCGTGGCCGCTCCGGACTTTGCCATCGGTCTGAAGATCCTCAGCGACGCCTTCCTGAAGCTGATCTCGATGATCGTGGCGCCGATCGTATTCTGCGTGGTTGTGCATGGCATTGCCGGCGCCGGTGACCTCAAGAAGGTCGGCCGGGTCGGCGTCAAGGCGCTGCTGTATTTCGAGGTCATGACAACGGTCGCGCTCGTGGTCGGCCTGTTGCTCGCCTACATCTTCGGTCCCGGCCACGGCATGAACATCGATCCCTCGACGCTCGATGCCAAGGCGCTCAACACCTACGCCGATAACGCCCACAAGCTGGCGGGCGGTGGCATCGGTGCATTCCTGATGAACGTGATCCCGACCACCTCGTTCGACGCGCTGTCGCGCAACGACGTGCTCCAGGTGCTGTTCTTCGCCGTGCTGTTCGGTGTCGGCTTGGCGCTCGTCGGCGGAGAGAAGGGTGCGCTCGTCACTTCGGTGATCGACGCGGCCTCCACGGTGCTGTTCCGCGTCATGGGACTGATCGTTCGCGTTGCCCCGCTCGGTGTGCTCGGCGCGGTCGCCTACACCGTCGGCAAATATGGCGTCGGCTCGCTGAAGCAGCTGGTTTCGCTGGTGATGCTGTTCTACATCTCGGTCGGCATCTTCGTGCTCGGCGTGCTCGGCAGCGTGATGGCGCTCGCCGGCATCAATATCCTCAAGTTCCTGTCCTACCTGCGCGAGGAATTGACCATCGTGCTCGCGACCGCCTCTTCCGATGCGGTGCTGCCGCAGATCATGAAGAAGCTGGAGCGCATGGGCGTGAAGGATTCCGTGGTCGGCCTCGTCATCCCGACCGGCTACTCCTTCAACCTCGACGCCTTCTCGATCTATCTCACGCTCGCCGTCGTCTTTATCGCGCAGGCCACCAACACACCGCTGTCCTTTGGCGATCTCCTGCTGGTGCTGGGCGTCTCCCTGATCACGTCGAAGGGCGCGCACGGCGTCCCGGGCTCGGCGATCGTGATCCTGGCCGCGACGCTGAACGCGGTGCCGAGCATTCCGGCGATCGGCCTCGTGCTCGTGCTGTCGGTCGACTGGTTCATCGGCATGGCCCGCGCAGTCGGCAACCTCATCGGTAATTGCGTGGCGACCGTGGTCGTCGCCGCCTGGGAAGGCGACCTCGACCGCGCCAAGGCGGCCAAGGTGCTCGAGGGTGGCGAGTTGGTGGACGTGACGGCGGGATAGCGCGGCGGTTCAGTCGTTCCACTGGAAGAGCGGCGTTCCGTACGCCCTCCTCCACACCGACAGGAAGCGCGGGAACCAGGAGTGCGCCACCGCGCCCTTATAGGCCCAGGTGCGATACTTCAGCCCCTGCTCCGAGATCAGCTCCTGATAACCGCCGTGGACTTCGGTCGCGGTGCGGATGTCTTTCAATATCCCTTGCGCGCAGGCGCGATAGGTATTGCTCCCCGAGAAGTCGTCAAAGTCCAGCATGCGATCGGCGAACTCGACATTGAACGTCGGCCACGACGAGCGACCCTGATAGGCCGGTGCCGCAATCTTGTGGATCATCTTGTTCCGCGGATTATCCGCCGACACCAGGAAGTGGAACGTGCTGGGGATGCGGAAGCGAGGCTCGGCGAGGATCAGATTCGTCGTGGCCGCGAACAGCGCACGCTCGCTCGGATCGTTCAGGTCCCAGAAGCCGCGATGCACGCTGACGAAATCCAGCGCGACCATGGAGGCCGGCGCGCCCGCCGGGCCGTCCAGCGAATGCCTGATGTAGCCGTCCTTGCCGAACAGGCGGAGCAGCCCTTTCTTGTACTCTGCGAGGTCGCGCCCGAGCAGCCGCTTCAGCTCATTTTCATCGACGATGCCGAGTTGCACGCCCCACACGAACGTCGTGTAGACGCAGGCATTGGTGACAAAGCGCCGGCGCTCGGCGCGGGTGTCGGTTGCCGCCGAACGAGGGCCGCTGGCGTCGCAGAGCAGATATCTGGCGCCGTCGGCATCGAACGGCTCGAGCTCGCTTGCGAGCTTCAGGGTCGCACGCTTGAGATCGCCGCCATATTCGACCAGCAGCAGGCGACCGGCATGCGCGCATTGCGACATCGCCAGATAGGACGACGCCCGCCTCTCGGCCGAGAGCATCTGCTGCAGACCAGCCAGAATACCAAGCAACGTATCCGAGGGACGCGAGAAATAGTTCACGCCGAGATATCGGCCGCGCCCCGCCGGAACGATTGTCGTCGTGACGACATGGGCGCGAACCGCCTGCAGCAACAGGCGGACGCTCTTTTCGAGCAGACGGGCCCGACGCACCGCATCCTGCGCGTCCATGATGGTCTCGGGGTCGAGGACGTCAGGATAGAACCAGGCAAAGTCGCGCGGATAGTAGGCGGAGGCGTGCGGAGCACCTGTGACGAGGAAAGCCTCGGTCACCGAAAAAGCGCTGTCCATCGAGTGGCGATAGAGGTCCTCGATCGCCGACAGCGAATGCTGCGACTTTCTCATGAAGCGGTCGCCAAGAAAATTCACCGCCTGAAGCGCGTTGGCGACCAAGGTCGCAGCCGCGCCCTGGTAAAACCGGTTCTCTTGATGGCTTGAGAAGGAGATGTCGCTGTTCATTTGTCTAAGTCGGCTGACGCCTGCTGAAGTTACGCGATTTTACACTTCTCTGATTCGTGTCTCTACCCGGTGACTTCCGGGCCTACGCCGCTCTCGGCTTGAAATTCTCGATCACCCTGAGCAACACCCGCGCGCCGGCGTCGGCGTCTGCAAGTTCGACATGCTCGTCGGGATGATGGCTGATGCCGCCGCGGCAGCGAACGAAGATCATGCCGACATCGGCGATGTCGATCATCGCCATGCCGTCATGCCCCGCTCCGCTCGGCAGCTCGAAGATGGAAAAACCTTCGGCTGCGATCGCCTGCGCGATCTGATCCTTCAGCCAGGGCGCGCAAGGCACAGTGCGGTTCTCATGGGTGACATCGAGCTGAAGCGCCAGTTGCCGGCGCTTGGCTATCGCCTCGATCTGGCGGACCACGTCGGCGACCGCGCGCTTGCGATGCATGTCGGTCGGCGCGCGCATGTCGATGGTGAAGGATACCTCACCCGGAATGACATTGGTCGCGCCGGGCCTCGCTTGGATGTAGCCGACAGTGCCGACCAGCCCGTCCTCGTCGGTGCGGCAGAATTGCTCGATGGCGCCGATGCATTCGGCCGCGCCTGTAAGTGCGTCACGGCGCAGCGCCATGGGCACGGTGCCGGCGTGACCGGCCATGCCAGTCAACCGTGCCGCCAGCCGTGTCGCGCCCGCAATCGCGCTGACGACGCCGACAGGGAGATTCCGGGCTTCCAGCACCGGCCCCTGCTCGATGTGCAATTCCAGGTAGGCGAGCAGCTCGCGCCGGGCGCGCGCCGCCGCGCCGATATGGTCAGGGTCGAGGCCAAATGTGATGAGCGCATCGCGCATCGACACGCCGTCCCGGTCGCGCGTGTTCAAAACGCTCTCGTCGAACGTGCCGGCCATTGCACGACTGCCGAGCAGGGTCGAGGCGAAGCGAACGCCTTCCTCGTCGGCAAAGCCGACCACTTCGATCGCGAACGGCAGACGCTTGCCCCGGCGGTTGAGGTCGGCGACACAGACAATTGCCGTGATCACACCGAGCGGCCCGTCCCATTTGCCGGCATCGCGCACCGTGTCGTAATGCGAGCCGAGCATCAGGCAGGGCGCCCCCGGCTGTTCGCCGTCATAGCGGCCGCAAACATTGCCGATCGCGTCGAGATGCGCGCTCATGCCGGCCTCGCGCATCCAGCCGAGAATGACGTCCGAGGCCGCGCGCAGCTCCTTCGTGAGAAAGATGCGGGTGAGCTTGTCGCCGTCTTCCGAGATCGCCGCGAGCTCGTTGACCCGACGCACGATCTCTTCGCCGAGCGATGCATTCTGAACGGCGTTACCAGCACCCATCCCGGTCAAGCTTTCCATCCTGGAGACCGCGGGGGGCGGTCGCAGCGTCAATCGATACAAGTTCGGTGCCAGCGAATTCAGACCAGCGCCGTCGCGAGTCAGCCGCGTGGTTAGCATGAATGTGGACGATCAGCCGGCCGCTGCAGTCGTCCGTCCGCGCGACAGACGGTCTAAGATTGCTTAACTGAATTGCATACAATCAAAAAATACTGCCCATAATTTAATCCCAAACCATCCTGATCAAAATTTGCACATTTGATATACATCATATTTTACAAATAGTTACGCCGATATGCATACCCCTTAACCTCTGGCACGAAGCTTGCGACACCCCATCCCGGGCTCCGCCAGACCGGCGCAGCCACGAGATTGAGGCGGTCAATCCGCCAAGGGGAGCAAGCAATGGATTTTGGCAGGATTTCACGACGTCATTTGTTGCAGGGCGGTGCCGCCTTCACCCTCGGCGCAGCGGCAGGCGCCCGCCCGGCCTTCGCGGCCGAGACCACGATCGGCTTCATCTATGTCGGCTCGCGCGACGACTACGGCTATAACCAGGCCCACGCGCAGGGCGCGGCGGCGCTGAAGAAGATTCCGGGCCTCAAGGTCGTGGAGGAAGAGAAAGTGCCCGAGACCGACGCGGTCGAGAAGACGATGGAGTCGATGATCAACCTCGACGGCGCCACCCTGCTCTTCCCGACCTCGTTCGGTTACTACAATCCGCACATGATCAAGATGGCCACCAAGTACCCGAAGCTGCGCTTCGAGCACTGCGGCGGCCTCTGGACCGACAAGGACCCGAAGAACGCCGGCAGCTATTTCGGCTATATCGACGAAGCCCAGTACATCTCGGGCATCGTCGCCGGCCTGACGTCGAAGAGCGGCAAGCTCGGCTTCGTCGCGGCCAAGCCGATCCCGCAGGTGCTGCGCAACATCAATGCCTTTACGCTCGGTGCGAAGTCCGTCAATCCGAAGGCCACCACGCAAGTGATCTTCACCGGGGACTGGTCGATGCCGGTCAAGGAGGCTGAAGCCACCAACAGCCTGATCGACCAGGGTGTGGACGTGCTGACCTGTCACGTCGACGGCCCCAAAACCATGGTCGAGAACGCCGCGCGGCGCGGCGCCTTCGTCTGCGGATATCACACCAACCAGTCGGCGCTGGCGCCCAAGGCCTATCTCACCGGCGCGGAGTGGAACTGGGAAGCGCTCTATCCGAAGTTCGTCAAGATGATCGCCGCCGGCGAGGGCATCCCGAACTTCTACCGCGGCGGCCTGAAGGAAGAAATCGTCAAGACCTCGCCCTATGGTGAAGCCGTCTCGGCCGAGGCGCGCAAGGCGGCAGACGAGGCCAAAGCCAAATTCCTATCCGCGGAAGGCTTTGCCATCTTCAAGGGCGGCCTGGTCGACAACAAGGGCAAGACCGTCATTCCGGCCGGCACCGATCGCGGCCAGAAGGACCCTGAGCTTGAGAAGATGGACTATCTCGTCGAAGGCGTGATCGGAGCGACTTCGTGACATCAGAAACAGCGGATTCTGCCGAGGCGGTTGGGACGATTACCCCGACCGCCGACCCGGGCTTTCTGCAACGCCACGGCGGCACGATCGAGTATGTCCTGATCCCCGGCGCGGCGCTGGCCGGCGCGCTCGTGGTCTTCGGCATCTTCGTCATGCTGTTCGGCAAGAATCCGCTGGATCTTTATTTCTATATGTATCAGGGCGCCTTTGGCACCTGGTTCTCCTGGCAGAATACGCTCACGCGCGCTGCGCCCCTCATTCTCACCGCGCTTTGCACCGCGCTGCCGGCGCAGCTTGGCATGGTCATCATCGGCGGCGAGGGCGCGCTGTTGATCGGCGCGCTGTCGGCGACCAGCGCAGCACTGCTGCTTCAGGGCATGCCGCCGCTCGTCGTGCAGATCGGCATGGTGATCGCCGGCGTGATCGGCGGCGGCTTTTGGATCATGCTCGCCGGCGCCTTGAGGCAATATCGCGGCGTCAACGAGACGATCTCGAGCTTGCTGCTCGTCTACATCGCCCTCGCGATCCTCAATCATCTGGTCGAAGGCATGATGCGGGATCCCGCAAGCCTCAACAAGCCGTCGACCCGCGAGATCGGCGCCGCCAACATGATCGGCTCCATCCCGGGCACCGACGTGCATTGGGGTCTCGTCTTCGGACTGATCGCCGCGGTAGCGGCCTACATTCTGATCTATCACACCGTGTTCGGCTTTGCCGCGCGCGTTGCCGGCGGCAACATCCGCGCCGCGAAAATCGTCGGCCTTGGCGTCAGCAAGCTGATCCTGACTGTCTGCTTCCTCGCCGGCGGCGCCGCGGGTCTTGCCGGCATGGTCGAGGTGGCCGCCGTGCAGGGCCGCACCAACGCCAATCTCGCCGCCGGTTACGGTTTCACAGGCATCCTGGTCGCCTTCCTGGCGCGGCAAAATCCGCTCGCCATCATTCCCGTCGCGATCCTGCTCGGCGGCATCAGCGCCAGCGGCGGCTTGTTGCAGCGCCGCCTGGGACTGCCTGATGCATCGGTGCTGGTGCTTCAGGGCATCATCTTCGTCTTCGTTCTGGCCAGCGATGCGCTCTACGGCCGCATTGGATTCCTGAAGGGCAAGTCCTGATGGCTGACGGATCGATCGGACTCTGGACCGTCCCGCTCGCGGTGCTCGGCGGCGCCATTCGCGTCTCGACGCCCTTCCTGTTCGTGAGCTTGGGGGAATGCATCACCGAGCGTTCGGGCCGCATCAATCTCGGCCTCGAAGGCACACTTGTGATGGGCGCGATGAGCGCCTACGGCATCTCTTACCTGACGGGATCGCCCTGGCTCGGCGTGCTCGCCGCCGGCATCACCGGCGCCTTGCTTGGCGCGCTGCATGCCGGCATCTGCTCACTGCCGCGCGTCAACGACGTCGCGGTCGGCATCGCCTTGATGCTGTTCGGCACCGGTCTTGCCTTCTATCTCGGCAAGCCGCTGATCGAGCCCACCGCGCCGCGCCTGCCTGCGATCGATTTCGGCTGGTGGAGCGACATCCCGCAAGTCCGCGCCGCGCTGCGCATCAACGTGCTGTTCCTGATCGGCGTGGTGCTGGCGCCGATCCTCTATTGGGCCTTCCGCATCACGCGCTGGGGCCTGCTCATCCGCACCGCCGGCGAAAGCTCGGACGCCGCGCGCGCGATGGGCCATTCCGTGCTGCTGATCCGTCTGCGCGCCACCATGGTCGGCGGCTTCCTCGCCGGCATCGGCGGCTCCTTTCTGTCATTGTTCTATCCCGGGAGCTGGAACGAGGGCCTCTCCTCAGGCCAGGGCATCACCGCGGTCGCACTGGTGATATTCGCGCGCTGGGATCCCCTGCTCTGCCTCTGGGCCTCGCTCGCCTTCGGCGGCGCGGCGGCGCTCGGGCCGGCGCTGCAATCGGTCGGCGTCACCTCTGGCTATCACCTCTTCAACGCAGCGCCCTACATTCTGACGCTGGCGATCATGATCATCACCTGCTCGCCGAAACGCACGCTGACCGGAGCCCCGGCCGAATTGTCGATCACCCGCTAGAGAGCGAAATCATGCCCGAGCGCACCATCAAATCCGAGCCCTACGCGTGGCCCTACAATGGGGATCTCCGCCCACAAAACACTGCGCTCATCATCATCGACATGCAGACCGATTTCTGCGGCGTCGGAGGCTATGTCGACAAGATGGGCTACGATCTGTCGCTGACGCGGGCGCCGATCGAGCCGATCAAGAAGCTGCTCAGCGTCATGCGCAAGCAGGGCTTCCACATCATCCATACCCGCGAAGGCCACCGCCCCGACCTCTCCGACCTTCCCGCCAACAAGCGCTGGCGTTCGCGCCAGATCGGCGCCGGCATCGGCGATCCCGGCCCGTGCGGCCGCATCCTGGTGCGCGGCGAGCCCGGCTGGGACATCATCGAGGAGCTGGCGCCACTGCCTGGCGAGCCCATCATCGACAAGCCAGGCAAAGGCTCGTTCTGCGCCACCGATCTGGAACTGATCCTGCGCGTGCGCGGCATTGAAAATATCGTGCTGACCGGAATCACCACCGACGTCTGCGTCCACACCACCATGCGCGAGGCCAACGACCGCGGCTTCGAATGCGTGCTGCTGCACGATTGCTGTGGCGCGACCGACAAGAGCAACCACGATCACGCGCTGAAGATGATCAAGATGCAGGGCGGCGTGTTCGGCGCGGTCTCGACCTCGGACGCTTTCATCGGAGCGATCTCGTGATCATTGGCGAGCCGCCTCCGCCGTCAGGCGCCTTCGGCGTCGATGCCCTCGCCATGACCATGCGCTTCGGCGACTTCCTGGCGCTTGATAATGTCGAGCTGAAGGTACGGCCGGGCTCGTTCCATGCGCTGCTCGGCGAGAACGGCGCCGGCAAGTCCACGCTCGTCAAATGCATTATGGGCTACTATCACGCGACGGAGGGCGACATCCTCGTCGGCGGCCGCGAGCAGGCGATTGCCAATCCGAAGGATGCTCACGCGCTCGGCCTCGGCATGGTCTACCAGCACTTCACGCTGGTGCCGGCGATGACGGTTGCTGAAAACCTCGTGCTGGCACGCGATGATGTGCCGGCCGTGGTGAACTGGCCGAAGGAGATGAAGGAGCTCGAGGCGTTCCTGGCGCGCATGCCCTTCAAGGTGCCTCTCGCCGCAAAGGTCTCCGACATCTCGGCCGGCGAACGGCAGAAATGCGAGATCCTCAAGCAGCTGTATCTGAAGCGCCGTTTCCTGATCCTGGACGAGCCGACCTCGGTGCTGACGCCGGCGGAAGCCGACGAGGTGCTCGGCATGCTCCGCGACATGGTCGTCAAGGGCGAGCTGACGATCCTGATGATCACGCACAAGTTCCGAGAGGTCATGGCCTTCGCCGACGAGGTCACGATCCTGCGCCGCGGTAAACTCGCCGGCGCCGGCAAAGTGTCCGAACTGACGCCGGATGCAATGGCCCGCACCATGATCGGCGCCGAGGAGCTGACCGTTCAGCCGCCACGCACCGGAGAAGCCGGCAAGGCGCGCCTGGAGCTGGAAAAGCTTCGCGCGCTCGACGATGCCGGCGCCATGGCCGTGCATGACGTCTCCCTCACCGTGCGTGCCGGCGAGATCGTCGGGATCGCCGGCGTCTCCGGCAACGGCCAGCGCCAGCTCGTCGAGGTTCTGGCCGGCCAGCGCGAGGCGGAGGGCGGCGAAATCCGCGTCGCCGGCGATCCCTATCACGCCAGCCGCGAGGAGATGCGGCGCCACAAAATGTCGCTCCTGCCCGAGGAGCCGCTCAAGAACGCCTGTGTCGGCGGCATGAGCGTTGCCGACAACATCGCCTTCCGCGAGTTCGACCGTGCACCTTTTGCCAGCGGCGGCTGGTGGCTCAACCGCGGCGCTTTCCGCGACGATGCCAAGAAGAAGATCCGCCAGTACAAGATCAAGACGCGCACGCCGGAGACGCCGATCTCGGCGCTCTCAGGCGGCAATGTGCAGCGCGCCGTGCTCGCCCGCGAGCTTGCGAGCGATGTCGAGGTGCTGATTGCGGCCAATCCCTGCTTCGGCCTCGACTTCGCGGCCGTGGCGCAGATCCACGCCGAGATCATGGCCGCACGTAACCGTGGCGCGGCGGTATTGCTGGTGAGCGAAGACCTCGACGAATTGCTCGAACTCTCGGACCGGCTGGTGGTAATGTTCCACGGCGAATTCGTGTATGAAGCACGGACGAGCGAGGCCGATCTCACCGAGGTCGGCCGGCACATGGCAGGGCACTGACTGCGGAGGCGCGATGGACGGCACGAGCGAGCGCGACGAGCAGTTCCTGCGCCTGTCCTTCGCGGTGGCGAGCCGGTCCCTCACCCATGGCAACCATCCCTTCGGCTGCATCGTCGTCGGCGCCGATGGCAAGGTGCTGATCGAGACCGAGAACGGCTACATGCCTGACCATGACGGCACTGCGCATGCCGAGCGCCTCGCAGCCACGCAAGCCTGCCGCACGCTCCCTCGCGAGGTGCTGGCAGCGGCGACGCTGTATTCCTCAGCCGAACCCTGCGCGATGTGTTCGGGGGCGATCTACTGGGCCGGCATCGGCCGCGTGGTCTACGGCCTTAGCGAACGCCGCTTGCGCGGCATCACTGGCAACCACCCGGAGAACCCGACGCTCGACCTGCCTTGCCGCGACGTCTTTGCGAGCGGCCAGCGACCGACCGAGGTGATTGGCCCGCTCCTGGAAGACGAGGCCGCAGCACTGCACAACGGCATTTGGACGAAGTAGGCGCAACAACATTCGATTTCGTAGGGTGGGCAAAGGCGCGTTCGCGCCGCGCCCACCATCTCTCTCGGTCGCAAAAATGCGTGGGCACGCTTCGCTTTGCCCACCCTACGGCAGTTGTGCCTCCGCGTCTCAAAGGCAGAATGGCGCCGCACATTCCTGCGCGACGCCATCCTAACCCTGAAGGTCGGGCGATCAGAACTTCACAGTGACACCGCCGTAGACCGTGGACTCGGTGCAGCTGTGGGTGCTCTGGCCGGTCGCGGCGACCGTGCAAACGCCGGGCATGGCGTTGTGGTCGAGGCCGAACTTGTTCTGCCAGTAGCGATAGGCGACCCAGAGGTCGACGAAGTGCGAGTACTTGTCACCGAAGGCCGCCTTCGACGCGTCGAAGGTCAGACGGATCGGTTCGCTGTTCAGCTCGGTCTTGGAAGCGGTCGAGAACCGGCCGATGCCTGAGAGCGCGGGAAGACCGTTCGAGTCCCCCTTCGGGCCATACCAGCCGGCGCGGCCGCTGATCGACCAGAACTGCATGTTCGGCGGCAGGAAGCCGAGGTCCATATAGTAGTTGATTTCGACCGCCCAGGTCGCACGGTAGCTGACGTTGCCGTCCGAGTTGCAGGTCACGCCCGCGACACCAGGGCCGAACAGGCCGCACTGCGTGAAGGCGTTATGGTTCGAGAACTCCCAATACACCAATGGCGCGACGTCGACGTATCCCTTGTAGGGAAGGTCGAAGGCGAACTGCAGACCACCGACAACGTCGCGCTTTGCGGGCGCCAGGAAGTTGTTTTCGGTGTTCGCGTCCATCCCGACTTCGAACGAGATGTTGTGCAGCGGGCCCATGGTGAAGGCCTTGGTGTTGAACAACTCGTTCCAGCCGAAGGTCGAACGGAACAGGCCATAGATCTCGGTGGCGCCGGCGCAGTTGCTGGCGGTGCCGTTGATGTTCACGCCCGGCGCGACACAGGGCGATGCGGGATCGTTATGACCCGACTTGAACATCGAGATCGTGAAGAAGTTGGTGCCGTAGGCCCAGAGGTCGAAGTGCGTGAACGAGTAGACTTGCTTGGCGGTGGTGCCGTTGATGCTGCCATCCGGCCGGGTGCTCCACATGCCGGGGTCGGTACCCTTCGGCATCCAGGAGAACGACACGCGGTCATCGATCACCAGGAAAAACGGAAGGTCAGGCGCCTTCTTGGCCGCCTTGACCGGCAGATCTGCCGCGTGAGCCCAGCCACCGATGGCCAGCGTAGCAAGTGACAGCGCCGATGCTGCAACTGCCTTGAAGCGAAACGACATCCTGAATACCCCCAAGTTTGGACACGTAAAATGAACGTCCCTAGGGCGACACTTGCTCCGAACTCCCGAGCTGAGAAGCCTCAACTTTTTTCAAGGCATGCCGCATGTTTCGGCAGCAAACGGCGATTCACCGCGGGAAATCTGAGGGTTCTCGCGTGACGTTGCCGCGCGGAATCGACAACGCAATGCCGAACATTCCCGATTGATTTCGTTTGCGTTTCACCTCGACCGCGCAATGCAAATGCTGTTGCTCGCAACGGCCGTCACGACGATCCCGCATTGCATACGCGTGCTGGCGCGATTTTGATCAACGTCACATCGAGCCTGCCCAGCGGGTTCCGATTTGGTTTAAACCGTCACAAATTTGCAACAGGCCTTCTGCAGGGCCGCGCCGCAACGGCCCCGGGCTCTCACCTATGGCCCCGCGAACCGCGCGACTCGCGACACCGTCCCGCTGCCGAAGCGTTAAGCAAGGGATGACGCTTTTTCACACCTTACGCGGCGGTTCAAACTAGCCCACTATTGAGGCACTGCATCCCATGCAAGCGCATCAACGCATGTTAGATCCGACGCCTAACGGCCTGCATTCCGGCGAGTCCCCGTTGCTCAAGACGGTCGGGCTGACCAAGCGCTATGGCGAGTTCCTCGCCAACGATTCCATCGACATCGACGTCTGGCCTAGGGAAATCCACGCCCTGCTTGGCGAGAACGGCGCCGGCAAATCGACGCTGGTGAAGGCGATCTACGGGCTGATCCAGCCCTCTGCCGGCGAAATCCGCTGGCAGGGCGAACCAATCGTGCTGTCCGGCCCCTCTGAGGCGCGCAGCCGCGGCATCGGCATGGTGTTCCAGCACTTTTCGCTGTTCGACAACCTCACCGTCGCTGAGAACGTCGCCCTTGGCCTCGACGGCAAGGAATCGTTCAAGGACATGTCGGCGCGGCTCGAGCAGGTATCCAGAACCTACGGACTGCCGCTCGATCCCAGACGGGAGGTCTGGCAATTGTCCGTCGGCGAGCGCCAGCGCATCGAGATCGTTCGCGCGCTGATGCAGGATCCAAAATTCCTGATTCTGGATGAGCCGACCGCCGTGCTGACGCCGCAGGAGGCGGACCAGCTCTTTGTCGTGCTGGAACGGCTCAAGGCCGAGGGCCGCGCCATCCTCTATATCAGCCACAAGCTCGAGGAGGTGAAGCGGCTCTGCGACACCGCCACGATCCTGCGCGGCGGCAAGAAGATCCAGACCTGCAATCCCAGGCAGGAGACCGCCGCCTCGCTCGCGCGCATGATGGTTGGCGGCGAGATCAAGGAAGTGAAGGCCGCCGCCGGGCGGCGGACGACGATCCCACGGCTCGTCGTCAACGATCTCTCGCTCGCGCCCGACGAGGCGCACGGGGTCCGGCTCGAACACATCTCGTTCGAATTGAAGGGCGGCGAAATCCTCGGCATCGCCGGCGTCGCCGGCAACGGCCAGGACGAATTGTTTGCCGCCCTGTCCGGCGAGCGATTGTCGAAAGATCCGGGGACGATCGTGATCGAAGGCATCGCTGCCGGCCACCTTTCGATCACCAAGCGTCGCAAGCTTGGCGCCGCCTTCGTGCCCGAAGAGAGGCTCGGCCACGGCACTGCGCCGCGCATGAAACTGTCGGAGAACGCGCTGCTGACGGGCCATGCCGCCAGCGGAATGGTCCATCACGGCTTCATCGACACCGCGGCCACGCTGAAGACGGTGGACAAGGCGACCGAGACGTTTGACGTCCGCAAGGCAAAGCGCGACCCGGAAGCCGCATCCCTCTCCGGCGGTAATCTGCAGAAATTCATTGTCGGCCGCGAGATCCTGCGCAACCCTGCAGTGCTGGTGGTGAGCCAGCCGACCTGGGGCGTCGACGCTGGAGCTGCCGCCGTCATCCGCCAGGCGTTGCTTGACCTGGCGACCGCAGGCGCCGCGGTGCTGGTGACCAGCCAGGATCTCGACGAGCTGGCCGAAATCGCCGACCGTATCGCCGTGATGTTCCACGGCCGCTTGTCTGCTCCGCTGGCAGCAAGCGAGGCGACGCGCGAGAAGCTCGGCCTGTTGATGGGCGGCAGCACCCTGGAACCGAAGGAGGCCGCGCATGCAGTTGGTGCTTGAGAAGCGCGCCGAGCGCTCCAACACGATCGCGCTGGTATCGCCGCTGATCGCGATCGGCCTGACGATCGTGACCATGACCATCCTGTTCGCGATTCTTGGCAAGAATCCGGTCCTCGCCCTGCACGCTTATTTCATCGCGCCTCTGACCGACGGCTATTCGCTTCAGGAGATCGCCGTGAAGGCGACGCCGCTGGTGATGATCGCGATCGGGCTGTCGCTCTGCTACCTCGCCAATGCCTGGAACATCGGCGCTGAGGGGCAATTCCTGATCGGCGCGGTTGCCGGAAGCTGGATTGCGGTCAAGACGCAAGGCACCGACGCCGGCGCCTGGGTGCTGCCGGCCATGCTCGTGCTGGCCGCTGCCGCCGGCGCGCTCTATGCGCTGATCCCGGCAATCTGCAAGGTGAAGTTCGGTGCTAGTGAAATCCTGACCAGCCTGATGCTGGTCTATGTCGCCGACCTCCTGATGGACTATCTCGTCCGCGGGCCCTGGCGCGACCCGAAGGGTTTCAATTTCCCGACCACGGCGGAGTTCGATCCCGTCGCGACGGTGCCGCTGCTGATCGAAGGCGGCCGGCTGCATTTCGGCTCGATCATTGCACTGCTGGTCGTGGCAGCCGCGGCAATCCTGCTTGGACGCACCATCAAGGGATTCGAGATCCGCGTGGTCGGTGCTGCGCCGCGCGCGGCGCGGTTCGGCGGCTTCAACGCCAACCAGCTGATCATCCTGACCTTCGCGGTGTCCGGCGCGCTGGCCGGCCTTGCCGGCATCATCGAAGTCGCAGGTCCCGTCGGACACCTCCAACCCGGCATCTCACCCGGCTACGGTTTCACCGCGATTATCGTCGCGTTCCTCGGCCGGCTGAACCCGATTGGAATATTAATTGCAGGCCTGTTTCTCGCGCTCACCTTTATCGGCGGCGAGCAGGCGCAGATCGCAATGAAGATCCCGTTGGACGTCACCAAGGTGTTCCAGGGCATCCTGCTCTTCTACGTGCTCGCCTGCGATTCTCTCATTCTCTACCGCTTCAAGCTGCTCTTCCCGAACCGACAGGTGACCCGTGGAGCTGGTTGAAGCCATCATCCTGTCGGTGCTCGCCGCCTCGACACCGCTCCTGATCGCAGCAACCGGCGAGCTCGTCACCGAGCGGTCCGGCGTGCTTAATCTCGGCGTCGAGGGCATGATGATTGTCGGCGCGGCCTGCGGCTTTGGCGGCGCGTGGTTGACCGGATCGATTCTGATCGGCGCGCTGTTCGGCATCATCGCGGGAGTGCTGATGTCACTGATCTTCGCGCTGATGGCACTCGGGCTCGCTGTCAACCAGGTCGCAACAGGGTTGGCGTTGACCATCCTCGGCATCGGCCTCTCCGGCCTCATCGGTGCAGGCTTCGTCGGCGAACGGCTCACGCCGGCCGCACATTTATACATTTCTGGACTCACCGACATTCCTTTGGTCGGCCGCGTCCTGTTCGGCGAGGACGCCTTCGTCTATTTCTCGATCGCTCTCATCGTCGGCGTCTGGTGGTTCCTGTATCGCACACGCGCGGGATTGATCCTGCGCGCCTGCGGCGACAATCATATCTCGGCACACGCGCTTGGCTATCCCGTGCTGCGCATCCGCACCCTCGCCGTGATGTTCGGCGGCGCCTGCGCAGGTCTTGCCGGCGCCTATCTGCCGCTTGCCTATACGCCGTTCTTCATTCCCGGCATGACTGCGGGCCGCGGCTGGATCGCACTCGCGCTGGTCGTGTTCGCATCCTGGCGGCCGGGTCGGCTCGTGGTCGGCGCTTACCTGTTCGGTGCAGTGACGATCCTGCAACTGCATGCGCAAGGCTGGGGCGTCGGCATTCCCTCGCAATTCATGTCTGCACTGCCGTATCTGGCGACGGTCATCGTGCTGGTCCTGCTCTCCCGCGCGCGCACCGGCGGCTCGACCGCGCCGGCCGCGCTCGGCATCGTGTTCGTGCCTGACCGCTAGCGTTTTGGTTTCCGCAGTGTGCGCGATGGGGCGCGCACGCTGCGGATCGTGGCTATCCCCTGATGTTTGGAGATTGATGATGAGGAAATCACTTCTTGCGCTGGCTGCCGGCCTTCTGCTTGCCGGGAGCGTCAGTGCAGCTTCCGCCGCCGATAAGCTGAAAGTCGGCTTCATTTACCTCGGCCCGATCGGCGATCTCGGCTGGACCTACCAGCACGATCAAGCGCGCCTGGCGCTCGAGAAGGAGCTTGGCGACAAGATCGAGACCACTTATCTCGAAAATGTCCCTGAAGGTCCCGACGCCGAACGCGCTATCGAGCAGCTTGTCCGCGCCGGCAACAAGCTGATCTTCACGACGTCGTTCGGCTACATGGATCCGACGCTGAAGGTCGCCAAGAAATATCCGAACGTGCATTTCGAGCACGCGACCGGCTACAAGCGCGACAAGAATATGTCGACGTATTCCTCGAAGTGGTATCAGGGCCGCTACATTCAAGGCCTGATCGCGGCCAAGATGTCGAAGTCGGGCGTGCTCGGTTATATCGGTTCGTTCCCGATCCCCGAGGTCGTCTCCGGCATCAACGCGACGATGATCGCGGCGCAGAGCATCAACCCCAACATCAAGGTCAAGATCATCTGGGCCAACACCTGGTTCGACCCGGGCAAGGAAGCCGACGCCGCCAAGGCGCTGATCGACCAGGGCGCCGACGTGATCATGCAGCACACGGACTCGCCCGCCGCGATGCAGATCGCCAGCGAACGCGGCAAGCTCGCCTTCGGCCAGGATTCCGAGATGATCAAGTTCGGGCCCAAGACCCAGCTGACCTCGATCCTCGACACCTGGGCCCCCTACTACATCGCCCGCGTCAAGGCCGAGCTCGACGGCACCTGGAAATCGGAAGACACCTGGGGCGGTCTCGACAGCCACATGTTCGCGATGGCGCCGTATACCAATATGCCCGACGACGTGAAAAAGATCGCCGAGGATGCCCAGGCGGCGATCACCGCCGGCAAACTGCACCCGTTCAAATGCCCGGTCATTGGGCAGGACGGCAAGGAGATCGAGTGCAAGGGCGGCGCCAATCTCGATGACGGCCAGATCCTCGGCATGAATTTCTACGTCAAGGGCATCGACGACAAGCTGCCGGGCAAGTAGCACGCTTCTTGCATTGCCTAAATCACCTGCTCCTCCCGGAGGAGGTTCGGAGGGGGTGGCCAGAAGCACCCGGCACTTGTGGCCGCCCCCTCTTTCTATCCTAGCCCGCCTGCATCGCCCGCGCCGCGGCGCTGTGCCGGCGGATCAGGTCCGGAACGTCCAGTCCCGGGATCGCGCCGTCGATCACGGCCCAGTTCCCCGCCACCATCACCCTGTCAGCCCGATGCGCGCCGCACAGCACCAGCGCGGCCAGGGCATCGCCGTGGCCGGAGAAACGCAGCTCGTCGAGCTTGAACAGCGCAAGGTCGGCGGCCTTGCCGACGGCGATCTCGCCGAGTTCCGGGCGGCCGACGCAGGCTGCCGAGCCTTGGGTGGCCCAGCGCAGCGCATCCTTGTGGCTGACCTTGGTCACGCCATAGCGCGCCCGCTGCAGCAGGAACGCCGCGCGCACCTCCTGCATCAGGTTCGACCCATCATTGGAGGCCGAACCGTCGACGCCAATGCCGATCCCGACCCCGGCCTCCTCCATCTCGCACACCGGACAGCAGCCGGAGGCCAGCAGCTGGTTGCTGCACGCGCAATGGCTGATGGTCGTCTTGGCCTTGCCGAGCCGCTTCATCTCGTCGGCGTTGAAAAAGATGCCGTGCGCGAGCCAGGTCCGCGGATTGAGCCAGCCGCATTGCTCGAGATAGTCGAGCGGACGGCAGCCATACATCTGCTGGCAGAATTTGTTCTCGTCCTCGGTCTCGGCGAGATGGGTGTGCAGGCGCACGTCGAGCTTGTCGGCGAGATCGGCGGTGGCGCGCATCAAGGACGTCGTCACCGAAAACGGCGAGCACGGCGCAAGCGCAATCTGCACCATCGCATCCGCGCCGCGCTGGTGATGCTTGGCCACCACGCGCGCGCTGTCGGCCAGGATGGTGTCCTCGTCCTGCACGACGCTGTCAGGCGGCAGGCCGCCGTCGCGTTGCGACAGGTTCATCGAGCCACGCGTCAGCAGCACACGGACGCCGAGCCGCCTTGCGACGCCGACCTCGATATCGACGGACTCCTCGAGCCCTTTCGGGAAGACATAGTGATGATCCGTCGTCGTCGTGCAGCCCGAGAGCAGCAGTTCCGACATCGCCACGGTGACGCCGAGCTCGAGCGCCTCGGGCGTCATCTTCGCCCACACCGGATAGAGCGCCTGCAGCCAGGGAAACAGCTCGCGATCCATTGCCGCCGGCAGCGCCCGCGTCAGCGTCTGATAAAAATGATGATGGGTGTTGATGAGGCCGGGCAGCACGACATGCTCGCTCGCATCGAACACCGTGACACCGGCAGTCGCCGGTGTTCCGCCTGAAGGCACGAGTTCGACGATACGACCATCCTTAACGACGACCCCGCGGCCAGCGCCGTCAGCGAGAATGGCCTGGGGATCCCTGATCCAGATCGGCTTTGCGTCGCTCATGTCTCCATTTCTCCTCGCCCTCGTTAACGAATCGCCTGCAAGGCAAAGGCCATTCCGAGTGCGTCATTGCTGCGACTTGTTGTTGCTACTTGGCGCTGGTCTTGCAAGAATTTACCTCGACACAAATCATCCGGCGCAGGCGTTCTCGCAAGTCATGGACTTGAATACCATCACAGCGGTTTCCCGTCCGCAAACGCGCTCCGAACTGCCCGTTTGGACGCCAGGTGATGCTTGGCTCGCGGGCGGTACCTGGCTGTTCTCCGAGCCGCAGATCCACCTCACGCGGCTGATCGATCTCGCCGATCTGAAATGGCCGGCACTGACGATCACCGACAGCCATCTCAGCATCGCAGCCACCTGCACCATCTCGCAACTCGACGCGTTCACCTGTCCGCCTGACTGGCTCGCGGCCCCACTGATCAGCCAATGCTGTCGCGCCTTCCTCGCCTCGTTCAAGATCTGGAAAACGGCGACGGTCGGCGGCAATCTCTGTATGTCGCTGCCGGCGGGACCGATGATCTCGCTCACATCCGCACTCGACGGCATCTGCACCATCTGGAAAGCCGGCGGCGGCGAGCAGAGGATGCCCGTCGCTGACTTCGTCACCGGCAACCAGCGCAATCGCTTGTCGCCGGGCGACCTTCTGCGCCAGATCGACATTCCGCTTCCTCCCCTGAAGCGTCGCTCCGCGTTTCGCCAGATCTCGCTCGCACCGGTCGGCCGCTCCGCGGCCCTGCTGATCGGAAGCCTCGATGGCAATGGCGCGTTGAAGCTGACCGTAACAGCATCGACCGTGCGCCCGATCCAGATATCGTTTCCCGGGCCGACCGATGCGAGCACGCTTCGCACCGCGATCTCCGAGGAGATCCCCGACGATCTCTATTACACCGACATTCATGGCAAGCCGCTTTGGCGCAAGCACATGACGCTGCGGCTCGCCGAGGAGATCCGTGCCGAACTGCTGGGTGCAACGCCGTCATGAGCTTCGAGGTCAACGGCACGACATTTCCGCAAATGCCGCGCGCCGGCCAATGCCTGCGCACGTTTTTGCGCGAGCTTGGCCAGTTCGGAGTGAAAAAAGGCTGCGACGCCGGCGATTGCGGGGCCTGCACCGTGCTGCTCGACGGCGAGCCGGTGCACAGCTGCCTGATCCCCGCGTTCCGCGCGGAGGGACGCGCCATCACCACGATCGAAGGGCTCGGCAGCGAGGACGGAACGCATCCGATGCAGCAGGCTTTTCTCGACGCGCAAGCGTTCCAGTGCGGCTTCTGCACCGCCGGCATGATCCTGACCTGCGCCTCGTTGAACCAGGCGCAACGTACCGACCTTGGCGCAGCGCTGAAGGGCAATATCTGTCGCTGCACGGGCTATCGCGCGATCGAGGACGCGATCCACGGCAAATGCAATGTCGAGGCGCGCGTCGAGGCCGGCGGCGCGTTCGGCCGCAGCCTGCCGGCGCCTGCAGGGCCGGACGTCGTCCGCGGCAAGGCGCGCTACACGTTCGACACCGAGATCGAGGGCCTGCTGCACATCAAGCTGCTGCGCTCGCCGCATGCCCATGCCCGGATCGTGTCGATTGACAAGTCGGCGGCGATGGCAGTTCCGGGCGTGCACGCCATCCTGACGCATGAGGATGCGCCAATGGTGCTGACATCGACGGCGCGGCATGAGAAGGATTGGATGGATCCCGAGGATACCCGCATCCTCGACGACGTCGTCCGCTTCATCGGCCAGAGGGTCGCGGCGGTGGTGGCCGAGAGTGAAGGCGTGGCCGAGGAGGCCTGCCGGCGACTGAACGTCACATACGAGATTCTGCCCGCGTTGATCGATCCGGAGCAGGCGATGATGCCGGGCGCGCCGCTCGTTCACCCTGATAGGACCAGCGCCAACCGCGTTGCCGACGCGCAACGCAACCTGGTCGCCGAGATTCATGGCGAGTTCGGCGATGTCGCCTCCGCACTCGCCACCTCCGCCGTGACGTACGAGGCCACGTTCCACAGCCATCGCGTGCAGCATGCGGCGCTGGAGACCCATGGCGGCCTCGCCTGGCTCGACGAAGCAGGCGTGCTCAACGTCCGCAGTTCGACGCAGGTGCCGTTCCTGACCCGGCGCGCGCTGTCGGACATCTTTAGGCTTCCGATGGACAAGGTCCGTGTGTTTTGCGAGCGGGTCGGCGGCGGCTTTGGCGGCAAGCAGGAGATGTTCGTCGAGGATATCCTGGCGCTGGCCGCGCTGAAGACGGGACGCCCCGTCAAGCTCGAGCTCACCCGCGAGGAACAGTTCATCGCGACCTCGACACGGCATCCGATGCGGGTCCACATCAAGGCCGGCGCCGACTCTAGCGGCAAGCTCACCGCGCTCCAGCTCGACGTGCTCTCCAATACCGGCGCTTACGGCAATCACGGCCCCTCCGTGATGTTCCACGCGGTGAACGAATCGATCGCCGTCTATAACTGCCCCAACAAGCGCGTCGATGGCTTCGTCGTCTACACCAATACGGTGCCCGCCGGCGCATTTCGCGGCTATGGCCTGCCGCAGTCGGTGATCGCGGTGGAAGCCGCGATCGACGAACTGGCCAGGCAGCTCGGCATCAGCCCTTACGACATGCGCCGCCGCAATATCGTCAGGCCCGGCGATCCCATGCTGTCGCCACCTGAGTCCGAATATCATGACGTGTTGTATGGCTCCTACGGGCTCGACCAATGCATCGACCTCGTCGAACGCGCCATGCTGGCGGACCAGCCGCAGCCCGAGCTGTCGCCGGACTGGCTGACCGGCGACGGCATCGCGCTGACCATGATCGACACCGCACCGCCCGCCGGCCACATCGCCGACGCCATGATCGCGCTCAACGAGGATGGCGGCTTCGATCTCACCGTCGGGACCGCCGAGTTCGGCAACGGCACCAGCACGGTGCACCGGCAGATCGCCGCCACTGTCCTGGCGACCACCGTCGACAGGATCCGCCTGCGCCAGTCCGATACCGCCCATGGCGGCCACGACACCGGCGCCTATGGCAGCACCGGCACCTTCGTTGCCGGCAAGGCGACGCAGGCCGCCGCAACGCAGCTTGCCGCCGAATTGAAGGCGGCCGCCGCTGGCGCGTGGCTTTGCGATGTCGCGAGCTGCACGCTCGAGGACGAATTCGTCGCCAGCGGCGTGCGGCGTATGTCCTTTGCCGAGCTCGCCAAGCACGCGCGCGAGGCGGGTCGTCCGCTCGCAGCGCAAGGCAATTCCGAGGGAACGCCACGCTCGGTCGGGTTCAACGTCCAGGGCTTTCGCGTCGCCGTGAACAAGGGCACCGGCGAGATCAGGATTCTCCGGAGCGTGCAGGCCGCCGATGCCGGCGTCGTCGCCAATCCCATGCAATGCCGCGGCCAGGTCGAGGGCGGCGTCGCGCAAGCCCTCGGTGCTGCGCTCTACGAGGAGATGGTGATCGACGCGGAGGGGCGCGTCACCAATCCCAAATTCCGTGACTACCATCTGCCGTCCTTCGCGGACGTGCCGCGCACGGAGGTGTTGTTCGCCGAGACATCCGATACGATCGGGCCGCTTGGCGCGAAGTCGATGAGCGAGAGCCCGTACAATCCGGTCGCCGCCGCCCTCGGCAACGCCATCGCCGATGCCACCGGCATCCGCTTCACCGCGCCGCCGTTCAAGCCGGACCGGCTGTTTCCAGCCCTGCACGACAAGTTCGGCGACTAGCTGCCGCGATAGGTCGAATAGCTCCACGGCGTGACCAGCAGCGGCACGTGGTAATGGCTTTCCGGCTCGCTGATCGCAAACCGTAGCGGGATCTCGTCGAGGAACGGCGGATCCGACAGCGGCACGTTGCGCTCGGCGTAATACTTTCCGACGTTGAAGCGGAGCTCGTAGCGGCCGATCGGCAGCGGGCGACCGCCGATCAGCGGCTCGTCAGTGCGGCCGTCGGCGTTGGTGACGGTGCGCGCGATGATACGGTTCTCGCCGAGCGCAGCGAGCTCGACCAGCTCCACGGGAATCCCCGGCGCTGGCTTGCCGGCGTGATTGTCCAGCACATGAGTCGAGAGCCGGCCGTGCACCTTCAGTCTATCGTCGGCGATGACCAGCTGATCGAGCCGCAGCGCCGAGATGCGGCCGATCTCCTCAATCGCGCGACGCGTCTCGGTCTTGGCGATATTGCGCAGCCGCGTCTCGAAGTCGCGCAGCACCGAATCCTTGGTGTGACGTCGCACGCAGACGATATAGGGGAAGCCGAACTTTTCGCGGTAAGCGTTGTTGACGCGCTCGAACGCCGAATATTCGGCCTCCGACAGCCGATCGAGGCCGGCGCTGTTCTGCTCATCGGTCGATTCCGCCGTCAGGCCCGCCGCGCGCTGGGTCTTGTTGGCCAAGTCAGGATGCGCGCGGATCAACGCCAGCTGCACGTCGGGTTCGGCCGCCTGGATTGCCGCGATCAGCGCGGCGTGCAACTGATTGATGCCGGCGAACGGCCGCTGCGCCGCGATTTGCTCGGCAATCCACGGCGAATATTCGACGACATTGGCGAGCGCGGCGACGAAGTCGGCCTTGCTTGCGGCGTTGAGATCGGCGAGCGGGATTTGCGCCATCACATCTCTACCGGATCTCGAACGCGTCGGCCGCGAGATGCGCATGCTTGTTGTGCCAATGCTGCGCGATCTGCAGCCGCGTCGGCACCCAGACGCGATCGTGCTTGCCGACATAATCGAGGAAGCGGATCAGGCCTGCGGCACGGCCCGGCCGGCCGGCGAGGCGGCAGTGCAGTCCCACCGACATCATCTTCGGCGCGGTCTCGCCTTCGGCGTAGAGCACGTCGAAGGCGTCCTTCAGATAGGTGAAGAACTGCTCGCCTTCGGCAAACCCTTGCGGGTTGATGAAGCGCATGTCGTTGGCGTCGAGCGTATAGGGAATCATGAGCTGCTTGCCGTTCGCGCCCTTGACCCAATAGGGCAGATCGTCGGCATAGGAGTCGCAGAGATAGAGGAAGCCGCCCTCCTCCATCAGCAGACGGTTGGTGTTGATCGAGGAGCGCCCGGTGTACCAGCCGAGCGGCCGCGATCCGACCGCCTCGGTGTGAACGCGGATGGACTCGGCGATCTCGGCGCGCTCCTGCGCCTCGGTCATGTCCTTGTGCTCGATCCATTTCAGGCTGTGGCTTGCGATGTCCCAGCCTGATTCCTTCATCGCCGCGACGATCTCGGGATTGCGCTTCAGCGCAGTGGACACCCCGAACACGGTGGCCGGCCATTTGCGCTCGCCAAACAGGCGCCACAAGCGCCAGAAGCCGGCGCGCGAGCCATATTCGAACATGGATTCGATATTGGCGTGGCGCTGGCCCGGCCAGGGCTGCGCGCCCAGCACGTCGGACAGGAACGCTTCCGAGGCGCGGTCGCCGTGCAAGACGTTGTTCTCACCGCCCTCCTCGAAATTGACAACGAACTGCACCGCGACCCGGGCGTTGCCGGGCCACTCTGGATGCGGCGGGTTGCGACCGTAACCGCGGAGATCGCGCGGGTAGCTGTTGTCAGTCACTCAGACTTCCTCGAAGCGGATCGGCAGCGCACCCTTCCACAGCACGCTCTTGCCCAGCGGTGCCAGGTTCTCCAGCCCCGAAGTCACGGTGATGAAGTGATTGCCGGCGAGCTGGCCCATCTTGCTGGCGAAATGCACGCCGCCATAGGCGAGCAGGATCTCGGTCTCGCTGATGCCGCCGGGATAGAGGATGATCTGGCCCGGGGCAGGATAGCTGGTGTGGTTCTCGTAGCCGACACCGAAGTCGAGATCGCCGAGCGGCATCCAGACGCCTTCGCCGCTCCAGCGCACATGGATGATGTGGCTTTCGAACGGCAGCGCCTTGCGGAACGCCGCGACGGTCTTGGGTGCGGCCTGCTCTTCGAAGCGGGCATCGAAGGTGAAATCGCCGGCGCGGATAACGAGTTTGCTCATCTCATCTCTCTGGGTCGGGGGCCAAAAGGTTCGCCCCACGGGGAACTTGCACGCAAAGAGCATTCCAGCGGGCTTCGCGCAAGGGCGTGAGGTCCGTTACCTGCGGTCGTAGGACCAGCCGAAAATGCCACTCCGCCGTACCTCCGGCTCGGGCTCCGCAGCGGCGGCGGCGGCCGGCGGCGCCTCCTTCAGTTCCGCCTGGGGCGGTGGCGGAGACGGCGCCGGCAGGTTCTCGCATTTCATGGAATAGACCAGCTTGCCGTCGGCGGTGCGTCCGATCGGAGTGCAGGGGTCGGGATGCGCCGCCGCGGCTTTGGGAGCGGGTTTGACCTGCGCCACCGCCGGCGAGGCGATCAAAAGCAGGACCAGCAGATATTTCGACATCATTGTCGCGCCTGAAACCTTCATTGCTCCCATTCAACCGGATTGCACCAGCCAAGTCCATCCGCACCCGCCAGGCGACTGCCGAATATTTAGCCGGGACCAAAAAATTCGCTCGCCCCATCGTGAACCCGGCCAGGGTGATATCAGGCCGGAGGCATCGCCATGTCATGCGAGACGACGATGACATTTCTCACGACCGGGACGTCGTCACGGGAGAAACATCCATGCGAAAGACTCTTGCCATTCTCGGCGCCACGCTGATCACCGCCATCACCATCCAGACCGCCGCCGCGAACGACCGTCAGCACGTTCGCAAGGCACGACCTGCCCCCATCACCCAGTCGGTGCGCGACTCCAATGCAGCCATGTGGCCGTCGCAGCCTCCTGAACCCGACTGGTCGCGCTACGCCAATGGCGCAATGTCGGCACCGGCGGGACGGTGAGACGGAAGGTATAGAGCGCTCTCGTGTTCCGGACGCGCTGCAGCGCGTAGCGTTGCTGCGCAGAGCCGGGACCCACGCGACACGGATTGCTCGGAGATGTGGGCCCCGGCTCTGCAGCGCACCGTCGAAGAGACGCTGCGCTGCGTCTGGGGCACGAGAGAGTATGAGGCGCCCACATCGCTTCTCCAATTGAAGCTGTCATTCCCCGCGACCCGGCTATGCCAAGGCTTCGCCGGGGTTGAGGTCCAGGGCAGCCGAAGCTTTTAGCGTAGGCGGCAGGCGGGGAATCCAGTACGCCGCGCCTTCTCGGCTCAATCATTGCTGTCTCTGAGTCCTGGATCGCCCGGTCCTAGTGCGCAATTGCGCACTGGCCGGGCGATGACAGCGAGTGTGTAGACGCAGTATGAGGGCACGGCATCGCTCTTCCGTTCGCAGGTGTCGTAGGGTGGGAAAGGCGCCAAGCGCCGTGCCCACCATGTGCTTGTGGTGGGCACGCTTCGCTTTGCCTACCCTACGATAGCGTCGTCTGTGGCAAGCAGCGCTCCAATCGCAGACACGCCTTCGCCTCCTCGCGGCTCATTTCGCCCAAGCTTTGCTTGATCTCTCCACCCTCTCAATCAAGAGGCGCAGGGAAGACCGGGTGCCGACCTCGCACCCGCGGTCTGCTGCGCGAAAATGTAGCGCAAGAAGATCGCACAGCAGCATACAGGTGAAGTCCAACACACGGCCTTCCCTGCGCAGGGGTTCTCAGGCAGCAAAAAATGTAATAATAACAACATTATGGGGCCGGTGTGTCCTCCGTTGTGTCCCGATTTGATCAGGGTCTTGGACGATATGGAGAGTTTCTGAGACCTATTGGAAGGTGCTGGATAACGACGCCTTACCATTCAATGTCCGGGCCGCGGTCACCGGTGCAAAGTATAGTTCCCAAAGCTTGAGCAATGACCTGATGCATGGAAAAGAGTGTCTTAAGACGTTGATAGAACGGATCGGCCATGAGCACGTCGAGCTGCGGTTGCAAACTGAACGTGAGCACGAGGCACAGCTGTTCGGCCAAGGGACGCTAATCTTTAATCTCGAGAACTTATATTTGGCGCCGTTTGTTATCGAGTTTGGCCTCAAGCTCACGGGTCTTTATGGCGTTGCGCGGCGAAATGCCGAGCGTGTTCTCATCAAGAGAAATTTGATCCGCTCCGCATCTTTGCCTCGAAGCTTTGATGGTTTCACAATGCTCCACGTGAGCGATCTACACGGCGACACTAGTCTCGGTGCGATGGGTCATTTGGCTGATATCACTCGGGACCTTGTGTACGACATCTGTGTGTTAACGGGCGACTATCGCGGAAAGACCTATGGGTCATTCGAGAAGAGCCTGGAAGCTATCGCTCCGGTTATGGCAAGCCTAAAGCAACCAATTTTCGCGGTGCTCGGCAATCACGATAGCATTTTGATGACGCCTGCGCTCGAAGCGATGGGCGCAAAGGTGTTGTTCAATGAAACCGAGGTAATTGCGCGGGGAAATGATCAAATCTACCTTGCCGGAATTGATGACGCGCATTTCTATCGCGTTGGCGATATTGGCAAGGCGGCCCATGCAATTCCAGTCAACACCTACTCAATACTCCTCTCGCACACGCCGGAGGTCTACCGTGAGGCCGCACACAGAGGCTTCGACTTGATGCTAAGCGGACATACGCACGGAGGTCAGCTCTGCCTGCCCTACGGGGTTCCGATCAAGCTCGAAGCAAAGTTGCCGCGGCGGCTGGGTAGCGGCGCGTGGCGATATGGTCATATGGCCGGCTACACTTCGACAGGGGCTGGCACCAGCCTCCTGCCGGTCCGGCTCAACTGTCCAGCCGAAGTCACCTTGCATACACTACGGCAAGGATGAGGTTGGTAGAGAACTCTTAACAGTCAACGTGGACTGAACCGGACCCTGTGGCTGGCTGTCCCAAATACATTCACATTTGCCGCCCTGATAGAGCCGGACCATCCGGTCTGTTTCAGGGGGCAATCATCGATGTCCGCAGCACCAAGGGATTGGCGCATGCCGGGCAAGGTAAAGGTGGGGACCCCGTGATCCGCAATACGGCCTCCGGACGATGGCCGGACTAGCGGGCTCGCGCTAGTTGTGGTTATTGAGATCCTATGGCTGGGAAACTGATTTCGACCGGCGGGCGCACGCTGCGGCTGTTGAAGCTCGTCTTTGCGCTGCTCTGCTTGACCATACTGGTGACCAACATCCGCACGACGTCGGGTTGGAACGAAGCGCGCGGCGTCTACGATGACGTGTGCTACCTTCGGCAGGCGCACTTGTTTCAGCGCTTTGGCGTCAGTGGCTTGGACACAAACAGCTCGCGTGACGACGACGGCTTCTTCCAGGCCAAATTGAAAGAGATCGGGTATTCCGATTGGCGAGACCCGACCCGGTGGCCTTGCCATACCCCGATGTCAGACCACAAGATGGTCGTTCAATACCCACCCGGAACCGGGTTCTTGCTGGCCCTGTTCCCCGACGGCCATCAGGTGGTGCCACTCTACCTTGCCGCCACCCTGATCGTTTGTTGCTTTGCCCTCCTAGCCATTTTTTCAGCTCAATGGATTCCTGCGGTGCTTGCAGCCGGAGCGTTCGGGGCTCTGGCCCTGGTGCTGATGATCAATCCTACGAAGGCCAGCTACTCGATCGCGCCGACGATGGCGATTTGTGCACTCGCAGGGTTCTTAACCGCACGATGGATGGCAGAGGAGCGCGATAATAGCCTGTTGGCGATGGTCATCGGCTTGCTGCTCGGATTGTCGGTCAATCTTAGATTGGCCAACCTGTTCCTTGGATCGGGTTATTTCCTAGTCCTTGGAATCTCGTTGCTGCGCTCGCGCAAACCCAGCGCCTTCGCACAGACCATGGGATTTGGGATTGCGTTCGTGCTCGGCATGGCCCCAACATTGATTGCAAACGCCATTAACGCAGGTAGCCCCTTTGCGACGACGTACGGTACCGCCGACGTGATCGCCCCAGCGTTCGACCTCGGCGTCCTCGGCGAATATGCAAGAGATATTCAATCCGTGCTGATCATGCTTGCTGTGAGCTGGATCACATGGCTATTGCGGACGGATGAGAACGGCGTCCGAAGGGTCGCACTCCTCGTGGCGGGCAATCTCGCCATCAATCTCTTGTTTTTTCTAAGCCACCCGATCTTTACTCCCTACTACATTGTGCCGATTGCGATGCTTTCGCTTTGGAGCGTGTGCTTTGCTGGACTGATTCTCTCTGCAAAAGCTGCCGCGCCGACGCCTGTCTCGCTAGAAGCCGCAAGCCTCAAAGCACTTCCGTAAATGACATCTCCGCCCTTCCGCATCGCCGTTCTAGTGCCCTGCTATAACGAGGAAGCAACGATCGCGACGGTCGTTACTGACTTTCGCAAGGCTCTGCCTTCGGCAGAAGTCTACGTCTATGACAACAACTCAAGCGACCACACGGCCAGCGCCGCCCGCGACGCGGGAGCCAATGTCCGCAGTGAGTATCGGCAGGGCAAAGGCAACGTGGTGCGCCGCATGTTCGCCGATATCGATGCCGACGTATATGTGCTTGTGGACGGCGATGCCACCTACGACGCGCCAAGCGCGCCACGCATGATCGAAAAGCTGATCGACGACCATCTTGACATGGTCGCCGGTTTCCGAGTCGATCAGTCCGACGCTGCATATCGACGAGGCCATCGCGCTGGGAACAGGATGCTGACAAGCGTTCTCTCATCGACTTTTGGTCACACGTTCAAGGATATCCTCTCGGGTTATCGCGTGTTTTCGCGCCGGTTCGTGAAGTCTTTTCCGGTTCTATCCGACGGATTCGAGATCGAGACCGAGCTTGTTGTCTACGCACTGGAATTGTCGCTACCGGTTGCCGAGGTGCCGACGCCCTACTACGCTCGCCCGGAAGGCTCCTTCTCCAAGCTCAACACGTGGCGTGACGGCTTTCGTATCCTCGGCACCATGTTGCGGCTCTACCGCTCGGAGAGGCCGTTGCGCTTTTTCACGGCCATCGGGATCGTTCTCGCGCTCGCTTCGGTCATTCTGGCCATTCCAATTTTGATCACCTTCATTGAGACCGGATTGGTGCCGCGCCTGCCAACGGCTGTGCTGTCGATGGGATTAATGATCATGGCGATGTTGTCCGTGTCATCCGGTCTGGTGCTCGACACCGTAACGCGGGGACGGCGAGAGATGAAGATGCTGGCCTATCTTTCGCAGCCGTACCTCTCGACGTATCGATCACCACCATGAAATTCGCCGCCCACCAACTGGCGCGCTCGAAAGGCCGGGAATAGGGCCTATTGGGACCCAGCCCTTTCGGCGGCCATCGCCGTCCTCTTCGCCAGAGTTTCAGAAGCGCTTGTTTCGGCGGGGCTTTTTCATTTGTAGAGCATCGGGAAAAAGAGCTTGCAGCATGGACCACACGGTTTTGCCGTATGCGCGTTCGCCTGGTGCCGCAGGGGCTTTCGGCAGTGTGCACACGCGCCGAAAGCCTGTTGGCACGACGAACGAACAGCGCCGCTCATCCACACGCGGTCTCGGGCTCACAGGGACTACCCGCCCTGCCCGCACCCTCTCGTGCCGACGCTGCCGTGTCCACCGCATCCCCGGCTCGCAAACGTGACGACTACGATCGCCCCTCAAGGTGAGCCGGGATGGGCCATACATAATTTCGGTAAAGTGGAATATTTTTGCGGCGTAGGATTGACAGAGGGCGACACGCCGGCCTCTCCGTGTCATTCCGGGGCGCGCCTCTTGGCGCGAGCCCGGAATCCATTTCACAGCGTGACTTGGGCCCGATGGATTCCGGGCTCGATGCTGCGCATCGCCCCGGAATGACGATGGGGAGAGTCCGTGGCCATATCAATACGGATCGTAGTAGTAGCGCGGTCCACCATAGTAGCCATAGCCTGGACCATAATAGCGCGGGCCGCCATAGTAATAATTGTCGTAGTATTCCTGGCGCCGGCTCTCGGCGATCGCGCCTCCGATCAAACCGGCCGCGGCGCCCATGAATGCAAGGCCCGCAGCGCTCGGCCCGCGCCGGTAATAGCGATGACGGCGCGCGGCGCTGAAATCGGTCGCGTCGGATGAGCCCTGCCCGGCCGTGGCGGCGGGCGGAGCCTTGGCCGGACCCTTGGCCGCTGCCGGCGATCCGGCAGCCGACGGCGAGACGGACGCGACGGCCAGAGCAAGACCGGCGAAGGCGGCCAGTACAGTGCTGCGGCCATTTCTCGATTTCACCGACCTGTCACTCATCTTCGCGTCCTCTGCTCTCGCCAAAAAGGCGATATGGAAACACGGTATAATGCGCAAGGCACTGCAATGGTTTCGTGATCGCGGCAATCTGACACGCTTTGACCGATAGGACCGCCTCTAGCTAGGCCCTGTAGCTCCAGTACCTCCGCACCGCATCGCCCGCGGCCTGGAGGTCAAAACGCTGGTCGGGCGCGAGTTGCTGCACGATCAAACTGAACATGTCGTTCAGGATCGAGCGCTTCTCGCCGAAATAGGAATGGCGCAGGCCGACCAGGCTGGTATCGACCAGCGAGGCATCGATGGTGTCGACGCCGTCGACGATCGTCAGCGCCTCGCCAGCCTCGCCCGCCCGGGGATAACCGTGCACGAATTTCGAGGCCAGCAGCGCCACGTCACGCGACGAGGCATAGAGGGTCACGCGCGAGGCACAGCCTTTGAACTTGGCCGCGAGCTGGACAAAGCGGTCGCGGTCGATGTCAGGCGCGGCAAGGACGATCTGCCCAAGCTTTGCGGCACCTGATGGCATCTGCCAGGACGTCACGCCTTCGAGCGTGTTGATCACGGCGCGGTTGCCCATGCTGTGAGCGATGACGTGAACCTTGGCGGCACCGATCTCGCCGAGCGCGAGCTGGAGAAACGCCTCGAAATGATCGCGCGACCAGTCGATCGTGCTCTCATCCACGGTATACTTCCTGGTGTCCGCCGCCGACGCCCAGCTGTATAGCAGCGTCCTGCCGGCGAATTTCAGATCCACGGCAAGCTGCCCGGCGCGCCGCGCCGCGTCTTCAAATGTGACGTTGTAACCATGTACGAAGATCAGGACGTCGTGCAAATCTGCCGCCGCAAGCGAATCCTTCAAGGTGGCGACGAAGGCGTCCCTGCCCAGCGCGCCCACCGACTTGAGGATGACGTGCTTTTCCGGATTGGCCGAGAATTCGAGGTGCCACCAGCTCGGACTGGTGAGCTCGCCGAGGTCGCGGCCATGCGTGGGCACGCTGACCTCGGCGATCCCGAATGACGGCGTCCCGCGCGCAGCGCCAAAATAGCGCGCCGGCGTGTCGTCGCCGCGGCCGCGGTCGGTGCCGTAGAACACGGGGATGGTGACGATTCCGGTCGCCTCATCCGTGGTCGGCTCGACGATATCAGGGACGACCAGCGGCGAGACCCGGCCGCGGCGGGTCACGGTCTCGGTGGCGGGCGCGGGCGCCGCCATGTCTTCCATCACATGCGCGACAAGCTCCGTAGCGGGCGCCTCTGCGAGCAGCCGCGCGAGCAGCAGGTCGAGCGACTGGCGAAGCCTGGCCGGATCCTCGCCCTTGCCGGCGCGACCGGCCAATTCCTGCAATTCGTCGGCGTAAGGAGGCCATTTGTCGGCCAGCAGATCCTTCAGCCGGGGCCCGAGTTCGAGCAAGGCAAGCAACAGGCGAAGCGTGTCCGACATCGCACGTCCCTCGTCGCTGGATGCGGCCGGGGGCCAGCCCCGCCGTCGGTCCCTAGCCTAGAGGTTGTGAACGATCTGGCAAGTCCGCCCGGCGTGCCGGCCTCGACTTGCCTGGGCGCGATCAGGACAATGCACCCAGCACGCCGCGCGTGGCCTTGTCGATCTCCTCGACATAGCGGCGGCGGGCGGTGGTCTCGGTCAGGAAGCCGACCACCTTGCGGCTGTCGGTGGAATCGACCACCGCCAGCATTTCGGCCTCGGCCTCGTCGAACACCGCCATGGCCGACTTCACGTTCATTTCCGGGATCAGCACGATCTCGGTCAGCCGCGCGAGCTCGATCACCTGGATGTCGTCGGCAATGGTGTCGAGGTCGCTGGAGAACAAATCGGGCAGCAGGACCAGGCCGACATATTCGTCGGCGTTGTTGACGACGACGACGCCCGGGCGCGATCCCAGCGGAAATTCGCTGCGGGTCGCGGCGATGGTGGTGCTCGAGGGCACCTTGGCGACGTCGGAGCGCATCAGACGCTCGACGGTGAGGTTGCGCAGCCAGCCGACGTCATTGGCGCTGCGGATGGTCTCGCCGCGCAGATGCAGGCGCCAGGTCGAGAAGGAGTGGCCGAACATGAAGCGGACGCAGATCGAGGTGACGATGCAGCCGGCCAGCACCACGGCGGTGACGTCGACATTGCGGGTCATCTCGAGCACGAGGAACGACATGGTCAAGGGACCGCCGACGATGGCAACGCCCAGCGTCGCCATGCCGGTCAGCATCGCCACCAGCGGATCGATCACGAAGTTCGGGCTGATCAGGAGCAGCACCGCAGAGAAGAACTTTCCGATCAGGCTGCCGACGAACAGCGAGGCGAAGAACAGACCGCCGCGGAAGCCCGAGGCCAGCGAGATCAGGCAGGCCGTCACCTTCAGCCCGATGATGATCGCGACCAGGCCGATCGTCATGTCGTGGAAGAGGTCGAGCACCATGGCGCCGTGGCCGGCCGCCAGCACCTGCGGCGTGACGAGGGCGAAGCTGCCGACGATGAGGCCGCCGAACACCGGGCGCAGCCAGACCGGCAGCCATTTGAACAGGCGCTCGAACATCGGCGAGGAGCGCATCACGGCAATGCCGACGCCGCTGGTGACGAGCGCGAGCCCGATCAGCGCCAGATATTGCTCGACGCCGACGGCGCTGACCTTCGGTATTTCGATGGAGTACGGCGCGCCGCCGAGCCATTGTGCGGTCAGCGCGCCGGCGAGCGAGGCCGCCAGGATCGGCGCGGCGCTGCCGACCGAATAGACGCCGACGATCAGCTCGCAGGCGTAGAACGCGCCGGTGATCGGCGCGCCGAAGGCCGCGGCGATCGCAGCGGCGGCGCCGCAGCCGACGATCAGGCGAAGATCGTTACGGCGGAGATTGAAGAATTTGCCGAACAGGGAGGCGATGCCCGAGCCGATCTGGGTGTAGCCGGCCTCGAGGCCGACAGAGGCGCCGCAGCCGTTCGAGATCAGCGTCTGGCTCGACACCACCACGCTGTCGCGCATCGACAGATTGCCGCCGCGCAGCGCGTTGGCCTCGATCGGGTCGACCGCGCTCGAGATCTTCAGCCGCCGCCGCCACCATTCCATGATGCCGAGGATGAGGCCGCCGAGCGCCGGCGCGATCATCGCCGCGAAGGGATTGATATAGGCGTTGGCGGAAAGGCGCACGTCGATCGGAATGCCGAAGATCACGACATGGGCGATCTGCGCGATCACGGCCATCAGGGTCACGATCGCGCCGGCCAGCGTGCCGATGACGAGCGCGAGCGGGATCAGGTAGAACTCGTTGCTGCGCAACAGCGCGCGCAGCCGGACCATCGTGCGGTTGGTCCCCTTGCCGTCGACGAAATATCTGATCCGCGCGAACACCGCTTGCGAGCCCTACCCTTCCGACAGGCCGTAGCCGGCCATGCGCTGACGGACCCGCTCGATCTCGGCGCTCGAGAGCAGCGGCGGTTTACCGATCTGGAGGCAGCCGTGATATTGCCGCGCCAGCGTCTCGACCTCGACGGCGAGCCACATCGCCTTGTCGAGCGTCTGGCCGATCGCGATCATGCCGTGATGGTCCAGCAGGCAGGCGAGCCGCCCCTCCAGCGCGCGCACGGCGTGCTTGGACAATTCCACCGTCCCGAAAGTGGCATAGGGCGCGCAGCGGATGCTGTCGCCGCCGGCCGCCGCGATCATGTAGTGCACCGGCGGGATCTCCATGCCCATGATCGCCAGGATGGTGCAATAGGTCGGATGGGCGTGCACGACGGCGTTGACCTCAGTGCGCGCCTTCAGGATGTCCAGATGGAAGCGCCACTCGCTTGACGGCTTCTGGCTAGGTGCATGCGAGCCGTCCATCGCCATGAAGACGATCTGGTCCGGCGTCATGGTGTCATAGGGCAGGCTGGTGGGCGTGATCAGGAGCCCCTCGCCATGCCGCACGCTGATATTGCCTGAGGTGCCCTGGTTGATGCCGAGCGCATTCATGCGGCGGCAGGCGTCGATGATGGCCTGTCTCTTTGCGAGTTCGTCCGCTGTCATCGACTTCGATTTCATCTCCGACCTTCTTGACGATGGGCGTCTTGTTAGACCCGAAGTACGTCAAAGCAATATGGCTGCGCAAGCGAAAGCGGAACTGTTCAGGCGCCAGATTGCCGACGCGCCCGCATGGGCGATGAATTTATTGTAAAATCAACAGATTAACAGTTCGTCGCGGACCCAGAAGTCAGTCTCAACACAGGTTGGCCCGGACAGCCGCAATGCCGTTGATCGCGACTTGCACCGAATAGGCCCGGCGGCATGCCGATCACCCGCGAGCGTACCGCATTTCCGGTGCGGCCGAGCGTGCGCGCGCAGCAGCGTCATGAAGGCGGACAGGGCGAAGTCGAGCATGGCTTGGCGTCACGGAAGGCCAGCCACAGCGGCTCGCGCAGGCCTTCGCGAGGAACATTTGCCTGTCCCGGCTCTTGATCGCGAGAGGATTGAGGAAGGACGAGCCTTCCCATGTCGCCTCATGAGGAGGACCTATGGCGAAGAAAGCAAAGAAACGTGCACCCGCGAAAAAGGCCGCATCGCGCCGCCCGCGTCGGGCGCCCAAGATGCTGAGCGACCTTTTCCTGGAAACGCTGAAAGACATCTATTACGCGGAGAACAAGATCATCAAGACGCTGCCGAAGATGGCCAAGGCCGCGCATTCGAAGGACCTTGCGGCCGCCTTCAACAAGCACCTGCGGGAGACGCAGGGCCAGGTCAAACGGCTGGAGCAGATCTTCGGGATGCTGGACAAGCCCGCGCGCGGCAAGCCGTGCGAGGCGATCAACGGCATCACCGACGAGGGCGCCGAGATCATGAAAGACTTCAAGAACGCCCCTGCCCTCGACGCCGGCCTGCTTGCCGCGGCGCAGGCCGTCGAGCACTACGAGATCTCCCGATACGGCACACTTCGCACCTGGGCCGAGGAGCTCGGCATGCCCGAGGCGGCAAGGCTGCTGCAGGATACGCTGGATGAGGAAGAGGCGACCGACCACACCCTGACCGAGCTCGCCACGTCGGTCATCAACCTCGAAGCGGAGGCCGAATACCGCGAAGCCGCCTGATCCCGACCACCCGCCCAATTGTAGCCTCCGGCGCCGCGGAACATCTTTCGCGGCGCCGACGCGCCTCAGCACAAGGGCTTGGCGCAAGGACCTGGCGCAAGGGCCTGCTCCCGTTCGAGAGGCAGGCATGCCGCCAACGCGCGATGCTGGAATTTGCGGGAACCATCACCATATCCCCGTTTTCCAACCGCAGCGCCTTCTTCCGAGTTTTGCCATGCAACCCAAGAATCCCTTCGACTGGATGCTGTCCGAGGCCCTCGACCAGCTGACCCGCGGCGAACGCATGCGGCAGCAGTTCGGCCGTCAGGACGCCTGCTGGGAGCCGCCGATCGACGTGCTCGAGACCGAGCATGAGCTTCTGATCCTGGTCGCGCTCCCCGGCGTCAATCCGGACAATGTCGAGACGGTCATCCATGACGGGGTCCTGGTCATTTCGGGTCAGCGCACGCTGCCGCCGGAACTTCGCAACGCCCGCATCCACCGGCTCGAGCTGCCGCAGGGACGCTTTGAGCGCCGCATTGCATTGCCCCTTGGCCGCTACGCCATCAGCCGCTTCGTGATGGACGGCTGCGTCGCGCTGCGCCTCGCCAAATCCTGAGGTCGATCATGGCCACCGAACAGATGAATACCGCACAGACCAATCCTGACGTGAAGATCCCGGACGACGCCCTGATCATCATCCCCGTGCGCGAGATGGTGCTGTTCCCCGGCGCCATCGCGCCAATCGCGATCGCCCGGCCGAAATCCGTCGCCGCCGCCCAGCAGGCGCTGCGCGAGCAGCGGCCGGTCGGCATCGTGCTGCAGCGCAGCCCCGAGATCGACGAGCCCGGCCCCGATGATGTCTACAAGGTCGCGACCATCGCCAACATCGTGCGCTACATCACCGCACCCGACGGCACACATCACATCGTCTGCCAGGGCGTGCAGCGCGCGCGTATCCTCGACTTCCTGCCGGGGACGCCGTTCCTGGCTGCGCGTTTCCAGCAGATCCCCGAGCCGACCACGACCTCACCCGAGATCGAGGCGCGGGCGCTGAACCTGCAGCGCCAGGCCATCGAGGCGATCGAGCTGCTGCCCCAGGCCCCGCCGGAGCTGGTCGCGATGTTCCAGGGCACCAGTGCGCCCGGCGCGCTGGCGGACCTGGCGACGTCGTTCATGGACATCAAGCCGCAGGACAAGCAGGAGGTGCTGGAGACCATCGACCTCTCCTTGCGCGTCGAGAAGGTGTCGAAGCACCTGGCCGAACGGCTGGAGGTGCTGCGCATCTCCAACGAAATCGGCCAGAAGACCCGCGCCTCGTTCGACGAGCGGCAGCGCGAGGCGATCCTGCGCGAGCAGATGGCGACGATTCAGCGGCAGCTGGGCGAAGGCGACGGCAAGGCCGCCGAAGTCGCCGAGCTGACGGCTGCGATTGCCAAGGCCCACATGCCGCCGGAGGCGGAGGCGCATGCCAGGAAGGAGCTGCGCCGCTACGAGCGCATGCCCGAGGCGGCCGGTGAAGCCGGCATGGTGCGCACCTACCTCGACTGGCTGATCGAGCTGCCCTGGGCGCTGCCCGCGGAGAAGCCGATCGACATCAAGGAGGCACGTCGCATCCTGGATGCGGATCACTATGGCCTGGAGAAGATCAAGAGCCGGATCATCGAATATCTGGCGGTGCGCAAGCTGGCGCCGCAGGGCAAGGCGCCGATCCTCTGCTTCGTCGGCCCGCCCGGCGTCGGCAAGACCTCGCTCGGCCAGTCCATCGCGCGTGCGATGGATCGCCCCTTCGTGCGCGTCAGCCTGGGCGGCGTGCATGACGAGGCCGAGATCCGCGGCCACCGGCGCACCTATATCGGCGCGTTGCCCGGCAACATCATCCAGGGCATCAAGAAGGCGGGCGCCCGCAACTGCGTCATGATGCTGGACGAGATCGACAAGATGGGCCGCGGCGTGCAGGGCGACCCCTCCGCCGCCATGCTGGAGGTGCTCGACCCCGAGCAGAACGGGACGTTCCGGGACAATTATCTGGGCGTGCCCTTCGACCTGTCGCGCGTCGTCTTCATCGCGACCGCCAACATGCTGGACCAGATTCCGGGTCCGCTGCTGGACCGCATGGAGCTGATCAGCCTCGCCGGTTACACCGAGGAAGAGAAGCTGGAGATCGCACGGCGCTATCTGGTGCGGCGCCAGCTCGAGGCCAATGGCCTCTCGCCCGAGCAGGCCGAGATCGAGCCGGAGGCCTTGAAGCTGATCGTCAAGGGTTACACGCGCGAGGCCGGCGTGCGTAACCTCGAGCGCGAGATCGGCAAGGTGTTCCGCCATGCCGCGGTGCAGATTGCCGAAGGCACGACTGCAAAGGTCGTGGTCACTGCAAAGGACATCGCGGCCATACTGGGCCAGCCGCGCTTCGAGGGTGAGATCGCACTGCGCACCAGCGTTCCGGGCGTCGCCACCGGCCTGGCCTGGACGCCTGTCGGCGGCGACATCCTGTTCATCGAGGCCACGCGGGTGCCCGGCAAGGGCGCGATGATCCTGACCGGCCAGCTCGGCGAAGTCATGCGCGAGAGCGTGCAGGCTGCGCTGACGCTGGTGAAGAGCAGAGCCAGCCAGCTCGGCATCGATCCTTCGGTGTTCGAGAAGAGCGACATCCACGTTCACGTGCCCGCGGGGGCAACCCCGAAGGACGGACCGAGCGCGGGAGTTGCGATGTTCACGGCCCTGACGTCGCTGCTCACCAATCGCACGGTGCGGAGCGACACGGCCATGACCGGCGAGATCTCGCTGCGCGGCCTGGTGCTGCCGGTCGGCGGCATCAAGGAGAAGGTGGTAGCTGCGGCCGCGGCCGGCTTGAAGCGGGTGATGCTGCCGGCGCGCAACAAGCGGGATTACGACGACATCCCGAAGAGCGCGCGGGACAATCTCGAATTCATCTGGCTGGAACGTGTCGACGAGGCCATCGCCGCCGCGCTCGAGCCGGCGGAAGTCGGCGCGAAGGTCGAAGCGGCGGAGTGAATGCGATGAAGAAACTGCTGGAAGACGCGAAGCGATCGCGGACAACGCAGAAGCTGAGCCAGCTGCTGGGTCGGGCCATCGACCGGGTGCGCGATGCGCTTGCCGGACTGGAGCCGCGGCTTCAGCCGATCCCGGTCCGGGTGAAGCGCCGCAAGGGTTGAGCCCTCCGTCTCAGGCCCTCGCGGCTGCCCCAAGTCAAAAGGCCCCCTTATCGAGGGGGCCTTTGCGTTATCAGGCCACGGCGTCCTTGGCCGCCTTGACCGGGCGGGCGCGGACGATCTTCCGGGCCGGCTTGGCCTTGAACATCATCTCTTCGCCCGTGAACGGGTTGGTGCCCTTGCGCGCCTTGGTCGCGGGCTTCTTGATGACCACGAACTTGGCGAAGCCCGGCACCAGGAACAGGCCGTTCTTCTTGAGCTCCTTGTGGCCGACGTCGGTCAGCGTCTCCATGACGCTCTTGACGTCGCGCTTGGAAAGCTCAGTGGCGGTCGCAATCTTTTCGATCAACTGCGATTTGGACATTTGGGCTGGCATCGTGTCTCCTCTGATTCGTTGCCGGTTGCATATTAGACCAACCGGCGAAGGCCTGTAGCCTTCTGCACAGTTTTGTCGCGGTTTTACGGGCTTTTTTGGCCCCCTGAGACAAAAAACCCTGCCATTTAGCGGCTTCCAGAGCGGATGGCGCCTCGCGCAGCGGTTTTTGCCTTGTTTCAAAGGCCCGCAAGCTGCCTTGCTAAAGCTGATTCGATGCTTTCGACAAGCGACGACCGGCCTCTTTGTGAGAGGAGAAGCGCGATTCACCCTGAAAAATAAGGCTTGATCGTCGCCCTGCGACGTTTTTCCCTGCTTTTTACGGGGCCGCGGCGTGCTAGACGCGCTCGATGATGATGGCCGGCGCCATGCCGCCGGCCGCGCACATGGTGACGAGACCGCGCTTGAGGTCGCGCCGTTCGAGTTCGTCGAGCACGGTGCCGATCAGAATCGATCCGGTCGCGCCGATGGGATGACCGAGCGCGATCGAGCCGCCATTGACATTGACCTTGGCGCGGTCGAGCTTGAGATCCCTGATATATTTTTCGGTCACCACCGCAAAGGCCTCGTTGATCTCGAACAGGTCGATGTCGTCGATGGTGAGCCCGGCCTTCGCCAGTACCTTCTTCGTCGCCGGCACCGGCGCGTTCAGCATCAAGGTCGGGGAGTCCCCCATATTGGCCATCGCCACCACGCGAGCGCGGACTTTAAGGCCGTGCGCTCTAGCGTAAGACGGCGATGCGAGCAGGATCGCGGCGGCGCCGTCAACGACGCCAGACGAGTTGCCGGCATGGTGCACGAAGTTGATGTCGAGATCAGGATATTTTTGCAGGATCAGGCCGCGATAGGTCGTGCCCTTGTCGTCCAGCGCATAGTCGGCGATCGCGGGGAACGCCGGCTTCAGGGCAGCCAGCCCTTCCATCGTCGTCCGCGGCCGCGGATATTCTTCATGGTCGAGCGCGAGGCTGCCGTCCTCGCGATGCACGGGCACGAGGCTCTTCTTGAAATGGTCGCCGGCAATCGCCTGCGCGGCGCGCTTCTGGCTTTCGAGGCCAAGCGCGTCGACGTCCTGCCGGGTGATGCCTTCCAGCGTCGCGATCGCATCGGCGCAGACGCCCTGATGCGACTGCGGATGTCTGGCGCGAAGCCGCAGATTGCCGGAGTCCATCATCATCGGACCGCCGCCGCGGCGCCCCTCCATCGACATCATCTCGCAGCCGCCGGCGATGACGAGATCTTCCGCGCCCGCCATGATCGAGTTCGCCGCCATGTTGACGCTGGTGATGCCGGAACCGCAGAAGCGATCCAGCGTCACGGCGCTGGCCCGCACGTCATAACCGGCATCCAGCGCCGACATGCGGCCGAGATCGCCGCTTTGCGTTGCCACCTGCGCGCTGCAGCCCCAGACGATGTCGTCGACATCGGCGGTGTTGATCCCGGTGCGATCGGCCAGCGCGCGCAGCACGGTGGCACCTAATTGCTGCGGATGAATGCCGGAGAGAGCTCCCTTGCCGGCCTTGCCGACGCCGCGCGGGGTCCGGCAGGCATCGATGATCAGCGCGTCGGTCATGGACGTTGTCCTCTTGTTATGCGTGTTGAGGACGGTTTTGAATCAGGGGGAGAGGGGAGTCAATGAGAGGCGGCTATGTCCCCTCGCCGGCATTCCGCAGCGCGGTTAATGCACAAAGGTCTCCGCACGTCATGGCCGGGCTTGTCCCGGCCATCCACGCCCTGCAACGCGGCACAAAGAACGTGAATGCCCGGGACAAGCCCGGGCATGACGACCTTCTGCATGAATGATGAGATCACACCCCCGCCGCGTTCCTCGCGATCACGTTGCGGTAGAAGCTCGCGCTGAGTTTTGGCGTTCGCACCTGGGTGTCGAAATTGACGTGGTAGAGTCCGAAGCGCTTGTTAAGGCCGAACACCCATTCGAAATTGTCGAGCAGGCTCCAGAGGAAATAACCACGCACCGGCACGCCTTCCGCGGTGGCACGCTGAAGCTGGGCCAGATAGTTGCGCAAGTACATGATGCGGTCGGTGTCGTAGATCTTGCCGTCGGGCGTGACCTGATCCTCGCCGGAGGCACCGTTCTCGGTGATATAGATCGCATCGGTCTTCCAGATCTTTGCCGCGAGCTTCGGCACCCAATAGATCGTCTCGGGGCCGACGCGCAGCCAATCCGAATTCATGTGCGGAAAGGATTTCGGGATCGGCAGCGGCATGAAGCCCGCGCCCTGATCGGAGGCGACGATATAGTGCTGCGGCGCGTAGATGTTGAGGCCGAGGAAGTCGACCGGTGAGCCGATGACCTTCAACTCCGCGTCGGTGTATTTCGGCGCATCGGCGCCTGCATATTTCAGGAACGCGTCGGTGTAACGGCCCGTCATGATGACGTTGAGATAGCCGGCGTTCAGCTCGCGCAGCGCGATCTCGGTGGCGCGGACGTTCTCGGGCGTGTCGATCGCGGGAATGCAGGCATCGATGTTCTCGGCAGGTCCGACGCGCGTGCCGCGGCGGCCATGGGCGCGCACCGCCTGCACGGCGAGACCATGCGCGAGTGCGCTGTTGTGCCTGATCTGGTTCACGTCGGCCTGCGGCAGCGTCAGGCCGGGCGCATCGATGCCGATGCCGTAGCCGAAATAGACGAAGCGGCCGCTCTCGTTCAGCGTGAACACATTCCTGACGCGATCGGTCAGATGCTCGGCGACATAGGCCGAATAGTCGCCGAAGATCTTGCAGGTCTCGGTCGACCGCCAGCCGCCAAAGCGATCCTGCAATGATTGCGGCAGGTCCCAGTGATAAAGCGTCAGCCACGGCTCGATGCCGTTCTTCAGGAGCTCGTCGATCAGGCGATTGTAGAAGTCGAGTCCCCCAGGGTTCGGCTTGCCGTCGCCATCGGGGAACACCCGCGGCCAGGCCACCGAGAAGCGATAGGCTTTGCAGCCGAGCTCCTTGATCAGTGCAATGTCGTCCTTGTAACGATGATAATGCTCAACCGCGCGATCGCCATTGGTGCCATCCTCGATCTTGCCGGGGATGCGGACGAACTTGTCCCAGATCGAGACCCCTCGCCCGTCCTCCGCGACCGCCCCCTCGACCTGATAGGACGAGGTCGCCGTACCCCAGAGGAAGCCCGGCGGAAAACTGCTCCCGCTGCGCGGCGCCGCTGCCGGCTTGGCCTCGACCATTGCAAGGGGGCTTGCGATTCCTGCTGCGGAGAGTCCCGCGACTTTCGCGAACTGGCGACGCGAGACCTTATCCCACATTGATGCTGCCCCGAAAAGATTGATGCGGCGGCACCATGACGGGGCGCAGACGGTTTGAGAAGTGCCGGCGCCGAGATTTGTGGATGCGGAATTGCGCTGTCCCGACGCGCGATATCGAAGCAGGCGCGATGGCTTCCGCGCTCAGCGCGAGCGCCTCGGCAGCTTTGGCAGCTTGGCGGGATTGAACGCCGGGACCTCCTCGGTCCGTTCGGGCTCGGCCGGCTGTTCCGCCAGAATCAGCGTTCCCGAGAGGACGACTCCCCTCGCCTGCGCGGCCGTCGCCGTGTAGGTCGCGATCTTGCCGGGGCACGTGCCCTCGATGTGCAGCGTAAGTTCATCATAGACGCCGAACACCGTGTCACGTCCTTCGGTGTGACGCTTCGTCGACACGGTCGCGGTGAAACGGTCGCCATCGATTTCCAGGGAGCCGTGATACGTCATCAGGCTGTCGCGGCCCCAGATCTGGCCATCGGCGACATGGACAATGCCGGTGCCCTGGTCGAATGGCGTCTTGTACCACGCCGCGTAGGTCCCGTCCCTCAGCATGGGCCGTCTCCCCTGGTCTCGCTACGCCAATTCATCCGCACGATCAGCGCTAAAGCCCGGTTAATGAGCCGGCCCGTACGAATCCGGTCCCTCTGGCCTCAAGTTCCCTGTACATGTTCAGGAGGATGAACGCCGGAGAGGCGAACTTCGAGGGGACTTCGCGCGAACAACACCTGCTGTTGCACGCTCGACGTGCTTTTGCTACGGTTGAGGTACGCGCCTCATTTCACCTCATGGGCCGACCGGTGACCCCGCCCTTGCCGCAAAGTAGCGGATCGGCGGCCGACCTGTGCGTCCAGTGAGGAGGATGAGGCATGTGCCCGGTTCGGGCTGAAGCAGAGTTGGCCTTCATGAAGGGCCGACCGCCAAAGGGGAGGATGGTAATGAAGCGTCTCTTGCTCGCAGGTGTATCTGTCGCGTTCGCGATGTCTCTGGGCCTCGGCTCGGTCGATGCGGCCGACAAGAAGGTTCTGGCCTTCGTCGTCAACGGCGCGTCCGACTTCTGGAAGATCGCGGAAGCCGGCGTGAAGAAGGCTCAGGGCGAGCTGCCCAACTACAATCTTCAGCTCAAATATCCGGAACAGGCCGCCGCGGCCGTCCAGCAGCGCATGATGGACGACCTCGTCGCCGCCGGTGCCGCCGGCATCATGGTCAGCGCGGTCGATCCGAAGAACCAGGTCGAGCATCTCAACAAGATCGCTTCGCAGACGCTGCTGTTCACCACCGACAGCGACGCGCCGAACTCGAAGCGCATCGCCTATATCGGCTCGTCCAACGTCGACCTCGGCAAGGACGCCGGCAAGCTGATGCTGAAGGCGCTGCCGAACGGCGGCAAGTGCGTCGGCTTCGTCGGCCTGCCCGGCGCCGACAACGCCCGCGAGCGCATCGAGGGCGTCAAGGAGACCATCAAGGGCTCCAAGGTCGAGCTGGTCGACGTTCGCGGCGACGAGATCGATCAGACCCGCGCCAAGCGCAACGTCGAGGACATCCTCGCCGCCATGCCCGACGTGAGCTGCCTGGTCGGCTTCTACTCCTACAACACGCCGCGCATTTATGAAGTGCTGAAGGAGGCCGGCAAGCTCGGCAAGATCCAGATCATCGGCTTCGACGAGGATCCGATCACGCTGGGCGGCGTCAAGGAAGGCGCCATCGCCGGCACCGTCGTGCAGCAGCCGTTCGAGTGGGGCTACCAAGGCATGAAGCTGATGGCGAAGTACATCGAGGGCGACAAGTCCGGCGTACCCGCGGGCGGCATCATCATCGTGCCCGGCAAGGTCATCGACAAGAGCAATGTCGACGACTTCATGGCCTCGATGAAGGCGATGCTCAAGAAGTAGGAGACGCGCGGGCGTTGCCCGCAGCCTTCAATGACTGAGCCGTTTCTCGAACTCGTCGACATCAGCAAGAGCTATCCCGGCGTGGTCGCACTCGACCACGTCGGCCTTGCCGTGTCGCCGGGCGAGGTGATCGCGCTGATCGGCGAGAACGGCGCCGGCAAGTCGACCTTGATGAAGGTGCTCGGCGGCGTGGTCGAGCCGAGTGGCGGCCGCATCCGCGTCGACGGCGTCGAGCGCAGCGCGCTGACGGTGGCCGAGGCGATCGCCGCGGGCATCGCCTTCGTCCATCAGGAGCTCAACCTGTTCGACAATCTCGACGTAGCCGGCAACGTCTTCATCGGCCGCGAGCCCGTGCATGGCGGGCCGCTGCGGCTGATCGACCGCAAGGCGCTCTACGCCAGGACGCAGCCGCTGCTCGACCGCCTCGGGGCCGATTTCGCGCCGGACGCGCCGCTCGCCGAGCTGTCGCTGGCCCAGCGCCAGCTCGTCGAGATCATGAAGGCGCTGTCGCTCGATGCGCGCCTTGTGATCATGGACGAGCCGACATCGAGCCTGACCCTTTCCGAGACCGACCGCCTGATGCGGGTCATCGCGGCCCTGAAGGCCCACGGCGTCAGCATCATCTTCATCACCCATCGCCTCAACGAGGTGATGCAATGCGCCGACCGCGCGGTGGTGTTGCGCGACGGACGCATGGTCGGCGCGCTGACCCGCGCCGAGCTTTCGCCGGCCGCGATGATCCGCCTGATGATCGGGCGCGACCTCAAATCGCTCTATGTGCCGCCGGCCGCCCCGCCCGGCGAAGCCGTGCTCGACATCGTCGAGGCCGTGACCGACACCTATCCGGAGCGCACGGTGAGCCTTTCGGTTCGCCGCGGCGAGATTTTGGGGCTGGCCGGCCTCGTCGGCTCCGGCCGGACCGAGCTGGCGCGCGCTATTTTCGGCGTCGATCCGCTCCGGGGCGGCGCGATCAAGCTGAACGGCGAAGCCATCCGCGTGACCAACCCGCGCGCGGCGATCGACCATGGCATCTACCTGATCCCGGAGGACCGCAAGGGCTGCGGGCTGCTGCTCGACGTGTCGATCGCCGAGAACATTTCGCTGCCGGATCTGGCGTCCTATCTGCGCTTCCTCCTGGTGAACACCGCGCAGGAGACCAGGAACGCGCGGATCCAGCGCGAGCAGCTCAAGATCCGCGCGCCTGATGTTGCAACCAGTGTCGGCTCGCTGTCCGGCGGCAATCAGCAGAAGGTCGTGCTGGCCAAATGGCTGTCGATGCGGCCCAAGGTGCTGATCTTCGACGAGCCGACGCGCGGCGTCGACGTGGGTGCCAAGCAGGAGATCTACGAGATGCTGCGCCGGCTGACCGACGCCGGCGTCGCGATCCTGATGATTTCGAGCGACATGGAAGAGGTGATCGGGGTCAGCGACCGGATCGCCGTCATGCACGAGGGCGCGATCTCGGGGTTCCTTGATCGCAGCCAGTTCAGCGAGCACAACGTGCTTCAATTGGCCGTCGGCCACGCGGTTTGAGATGAGGGTGCCTTGAACAAGAAAGATCTGAGCCTGCTGGTCCTGATCCTCGTCGTCGGCGCGGTGGTGGCCTTCATCAATCCGCGTTTCCTCTATGTCGGCAATCTCTCCAACACGCTGAACCAGGTCGGGATGTTCGGCATCTTCTCGATCGCGGAGGCCTTCGTCATCATCATCGGCGGAATCGAGCTCTCGGTCGGATCGGTGATCGCCCTGCTCGGCGTGCTCTTCATCGACCTCATCGTCAATCACGACGTCAACTGGATGCTCGCCTTTGCCGCGATCATCGCGAGCGGCCTCGTGATCGGCCTCGTGCACGGCGCGCTGGTGACGCGGATGCATATCCAGCCGTTCGTGGTGACGCTGTGCGGGCTTCTGATCTATCGCGGCGCGGCGCGCTATTACACCGAGGACGCGACCGCCGGCTTCGGCTTCGGCGCCAGCTTCCCGACGCTGGAATGGCTGACCGCGGGCCGCACCAATGTGCTGGGCTTTCCCGTCCCGCACAGCATCGTGGCGCTGATTGTCGTTGCTGTCGTTGCATGGGTGCTGCTGCACCGCTCGGTGTTCGGCCGCTATCTCTACGCCGTCGGCAAGAACGAGGAGGCCGCGCGCTATTCGGGCATCCGCTCCGAGCGCGTGATGGTTTCGGCCTATGTCATCTGCGGCGGGTTGACCGCGTTTGCCGCGATCCTGTTCGCGATGTACACCCGCTCGATCTCGCCGGCCGTGCACGGCTCGTTCTACGAGCTCTATGCCATCGCCGCGGCCGTGCTCGGCGGCTGCTCCTTGCGCGGCGGCGAAGGCTCGATCGTCGGCGTCGTGCTCGGCACCGTGCTGCTGCAGGTGCTGCAGAACCTGGTCAATCTCCTGGGCATCCCGAGCTCGCTGAATTTCGCCGTGATGGGCGCAGTGATCCTGATCGGCGTGCTCGCCGACCAGTATCTCGTCCAGCGTCGGCAGCGCGTGAGCGCGGCCAAGGGCCGGACCCAGGCAAGCCTCACGGCTGCCCCGCTCGAGGGGTGACGGCGGGAGGAAAGCCGAAAACAACCCCATGCACAGTAGCCGGCGATAACGAAATCAATGGCCTAATGCGCAATGCGATCGGGATGACCAATCATCGCGCATGAGCTCGTCGTTCGCGCACAGTATTTCCGAAAAACAGAATAACGCTTGTCCCGTCGGGCAACGGGCCTGATGGGTCGGGCCCCTCCCTCCGCTGGTCGCTATCGTTATCCTCAAGCTTCACATCGGGCCACATGGCGAGCCGAGCAGATCATGCGCGCCCGACGTCATCTCAACATCGCGCCGGCATGATGCCGAAGCTGGGCCGCCGCGCCGCTTGAACTATCCCATGGATAAATCGCGTTGTGACTTGGTTCATAGTCCCCGGCCAACAGCGGGGCCTATAAAACTTGAGGTTGAGGACCAAACAACCGGCGTACCTTCGAAAGCGGAACTGAAAGGAATTAGCACGAGGAGATTGGATTATGCTCGGATTGAAACAAAAGATCGCGTTCACCGCAGTACTGGTCATTAGCGCTGTCCCTTCCGGAAGCAAGGCATTCACAATTGAGCAATGCTCTGACGCTGTTGAGCGAGACTACGCGAATTGCAGCGCAGGCTCGTATTATCAAAATTTCGGCCAGTGCGAAAATAGGCGGGCGCAGGGGTTGGCGTTCTGCTTACAGGGCCGATACGTGCCACCCGGTGCAAGCCTAAAAGACCAATGTCTTACGAGAGTACAAGCAGAGTGGGCGAACTGTGGTTACAGGAATGTTTGCGCGAACAGGTGGATTCAGGGGCTCCAGGAATGTAACTCCTACCCCGGTTGATGGAAGCCGGACATTACTGAACTACAAGCGGGCCTTCGTCGACGGCGGGGCCGGTCGTGTCTAGCCAGCGAGCCGCAGCGCGCCTCACCAATGCGATAAAATCAGCAGCTTGATGGTGAGCACTCGCCCTAGAACGTCACCCGCATCCCCGCATAGAACGCGCGCGGCCTTGCCGGGCTCAGCGAGCGCGGGTCGGTGAAGGGGTTGCCGCCGCTCGTGAAGTTCGGCAGAGCGCCGGTGTCGAAGAACTGGCCGTAGGTCGCGTACCTGTTGTCGAAGACATTGTCGACCTTGCCGTAGAGCTGGACCTGCTTGCTGACCTGGTAGGAGGTGTGCAGGTTGAAGACCGTGTAGGATGGCAGCTTGGAAGATTGGTTGGATTCGTCGCCGACCAAATATTGGCTGGAGACGAACAGCGCGTTGCCGCCGACCTTCCACTCGTCGGTCACGGCATATTCGACACCGACCTTGACACGGTGGCGCGGGATCGCGGGGATCTGGTTGCCTGGCAAGACCTGGATGTGGCCGTCCGCATCGGCGAACGGGCTGTTGGAGCCGAGCGTCAATGGATCGAGGAAGCGGGCATCGATGAAGGTGTAGCTCGTCTGGAACTGAAGCGCCTGCGACTTGATGTCGACCTCGGCCTCCAGCCCCTGCCGCCGTGTCCGGCCGACATTGCTGAAATAGCCAAAGCCGGTTCGATCAGGAACGGGGACGGCTAGGATGTCATCATAGTTGGTGGCGCGGAAGCCACCGAGCTTCCAGCCGAGCGTGCCGATGTTCAGCTCTCTGGTGCCGCGCAGGCCCGCTTCGACGGTCTTGGACACGACCTGCTTCAACGGCGGATCGGAGACCAGAAACGCCGCGATAAGACAGGGATTGTGCGGATCGGCGCAGCCGAGCTCGAGCGGCGTCGGCACGCGGTTGGCCTCGGAATAGCCGGCATAGGCGGTCAGCTCCGACGTGATCTTGTAGGTGCCGCCGATCACCGGATTGAACCTTGTGTAGGTGTAGTCGCCGTTCAGCGCGGTGCCGAGCTGGTCCTCCAGCGAGATGCGCGCCACGTTGAAGCGGCCTCCGCCTGTGACCGCGAAGGCGTCCGTCACGTTGAACGTATCGGTCGCATACAGGCCGTTATATTGATTGACCGTCCGCAGCGAGACGGGACCGGCAAGCCCGGTCCCGATCGTGCCTGATGGCCCGAGGAAGACGCCGCTGCCAGTCACGACGTAGTTCTGTCCGATCGAGCCAATCTCCGCCATGGCATCGTAGCGCGTGGTGCTGGCATCGTAGCTCGTGCCGATCACGAAGCGGTTCTCGTGCCCGAACAATTGATCGGTGTTGGTGGCCTGCCCCGAGACGCCAAAGCTGGTTGAGCGTATCGAGCTGCGGTCGATCTCGCCGAGGATCGTGCCCGGCGCAAAGGGATTGCCGAGCTGGACGCCGTTCGCGCCGTTCGCAGGCGTTGCACCGTCGCCGAAGCACAGCAGCGTCGCATCCGCCGTGCACTCCTCGACGTTGGTTGGATTGCCGTCGACGACCTTGTGCTCGTAGCGGCGCACATGCGCGGTACCTTCGAGCGTCCAGGTCGGCGTCGCGTCGGCCTTGGCCGTGAGGTTGAGATAGCCGACGCGGTTGGAGCTGGTTTGCGGCGTCGTGTAGGTCGCGCCCCAGTAATTGCTTAGGAGCTCGGCCGGAACGGTGGCGCTGGCGCCGAAATCGTTCTTGGCAGCTCCCACATTGACATGGAATTCGCTGTCGCCCGCGATGTAGCCGACGTCGCTGTAGAAGCGCCGCACATCCGATTGGGAGAAGTTGCGGAAGCCGTTGTCGTGCAGGCCTTCGAGCGCGGCGTAGACGCCGTAGTTCTGGTCGACCTGCTTGCCCCATTGTGCCGAGCCCTGGATGCGGCCGAACGAGCCGCCCATGACATCGAGCTCCGCTCCCTGATAGGTGAAGCCGTCCTTCATTTGCAGATTGATCGCGCCGCCGAGGGCGTTGAGGCCAAAGGCGGGATTGTTGGTCACCAGCGTCGCCGACCTGATCGCCGCGGTCGGGATCAGGTCCCAGTTGACGGCGTCCGAGAACGCTTCGTTGATGCGCACGCCGTTCTGGTACACGGCGAGGCCTTGCGGCGTGCCTGTCACGGGCGAGGCGATAAAGCCGCGAAACTCGACATTGGGCTGGAACGGGTTGCCGGTGACTTCGCTGATGCTGACGCCGGCGATGTTGTCGCGCAGCGCATCGGTGACGTTGAGCGAGCCGGTGCGCTTGATCTGATTGGCATCGACCGCGTTGATCGCCGACGGAACCTTGTCGACCTCGAGGCCTCTGCCGGTGCCGGGCTCGGTCGGATAGACGTAGATCCGGCCACTGCTCCTCGGCTTGCCTGCGTTCGCAGCCGTCCGCGCGATGCGGCGCGGCGGTGCGCGACGCGCGACCAGCTGCGGCGCCACCACCTCGATCGCCGGCAGATTCTGGACGTTGGTCTCCTCATCCTGCGCGGCGCGCCCGTCGGTCGCGAGAACGAATCCCGACATCAGCCCTGATGAGACCGAGGCCACCAAGAGACGTCGCGTGTGTCCAGCCCAGCGCATTCCCATCGTTCCACCCGTAACCACCGGCTGCTTTCTTGTTCGCCTGATGGTTTGAAACGAGTGTAATCGGCGGCACCTGATGCACTAGCCACAAAAGGTCGTACGCCATCCGCACCCGTTTTCCCGACAGAATCGGGAATTATTCCCGATCGGGAATTTTCCCGCTTGAACCGGGCGCGATCAGGCCGCCGCGGTTGGAACCAATGCTTCCACAGTGACGCCACTCTCGCCTGAGGCCACGTTGAGCGTGCCACCGAGCGCCAGAATGCGCTCGCGCATACCGACAAGGCCGAAGCCGAGCTTCTGGCCAGGCTCCATGCCGCGGCCGTTGTCGCTGACCCGCACACGCGCGCAGCAGCGACCATCGCGGCCCGGCTGCTCCGCGGGCTCGATCACCACATCGATCGCAGTCGCGCCGGCGTGGCGGAACGCGTTGGTGAGCGCCTCCTGCACGACGCGATAGATGGTGAGGTCGGCCGTCTCGCCGGTGACGCCGAGCGCGGGCGAGATCGTGGTCTCGATGGTGACGTCGGGATGCGACTCCCGCCACAGCCGCGACAGCGATTCCAGCGCCTTGCCGAGGCCTAGCTCGGCAAGGCCGACCGGCCGCAACCGCTCCAGCACACGCCGCGTGAACTGCTGCAGCGCGTTGATCTGCTCCAGCAGTGCGACGCCGTGCTTTCGCACGGCGTCTGCGCTCGGGGCCCGCCCATCGGCCAGCTTTGCCAGCGCGCTGGCATGGGCGCGCAGCGAGAACAGATACGGCCCGAACTCGTCATGCAGCTCGCGCGCAATCTCCTTGCGCTCGACGTCCTGGAGCGACACCGCGCGCTCGGCAAGGCGCTGCTTGTCCTCGACCGCCTCGCCGAGTGTCGCCGCCAGATGATTGAGCCTGGTGCAGATCGCAGCCAACTCAGGCGCGCCACCGGGCGCAACGCGTGCACCGTAGTCGCCGCCCTCGAGCTCGCCCATGGTCTGCGCCAGGGACTGGAGCGGCGCAAGCGCCCGGCCGACAACTGTCATCATCACCAGGAACAGCACCAGCGCGATCACGGAGCCGACCTCGAGCTGGGTGACGATGGCGTCCCAGATCTCGGCGATCTCGTCATTGGGATGCGAGGTGATCACCAGCGAGCCGGGCTTGCCATGAACCGTAACAGGCACGCTGACGGCGGTCTGCTCGGGATGAACCAGGCTGACGAACCAGGCCGGCGGCCCCGGCGTATCGTCGTCCGCATCGGGCCGCGGCGGTGTCAGCGGGTTACCGCCGGCATCGCGAAGCGCGATGCTGACATGACGCAGACGGTTCAGATCGTGCGCGATCCGGTCCAGCCTCGCATCGGGGTCCGGCGCCTCGTTGAGATCGGCAACGATCATCTCGATGAATTCGCGCGCCAGCCGGATCACGCTCTGGTCCTCGGCCTGCACGCGCGGCCCCGCTTCCGCGACCTGGCGGGCGATGTTGACCGCGAGCCCGAGGGCAAGCAGCAGCGCCAGCAGAAGGTTGATGCGCCCGCGCAAGGAAAGATTTTGCCACATTGCTTTCGCCCGTACCCGCTGCCGATCGCTCGCGCCTGCCCAATAGCGTTGACAGGGGCGAAGCGCCCGATATCTAATCGGAAGCGTACAGCAATCCCGGGCGAGTTGCATGGGCCGACAAGCTTCTCGGTGGGCATCATGCGGCGCGAAATCGCGAGACTCACGCGACAACGAAACTGAAGAGTCCGGTGCTGTCGCGGGGAACGCCTATGCGCATTCTGATCGTCGACGATCATCCCATTGTCGCCTCCGGCTGCCGCGCCGTGCTGGCCGACGAAGGCGAGGTCGAGATCCTGGAGGCCGCCGACGCCGAGGATGGCGAGAGCGTCTTCATCGTCGAGCGCCCCGACCTCTGCATCATCGACATCAACTTGCCGACGGTCTCCGGCTTCGAGCTGGCGCGCCGCATCCTCGGGCACGCGCCGGATGCCCGCATCATCATGTTCAGCATGAACGACGACCCCGCCTTCGCCGCGCGCGCGATCGAATGCGGCGCCAGGGGCTACGTCTCCAAGACCGGCGATCCCGATGATCTCGTCGAGGCGATCCGCGCCGTCGGCGGTGGCGGAACTTACTTGCCGAGTGCGATCGCGCGCAGCATCGCCTTCGCGGGGCCCGCACTGGCGCAGAGCCCGCTGTCGAAGCTGAACGCGCGCGAGATGGAGATCTTGCGGCTGCTCAGCGCCGGAAAAAGCCTGTCCGAAATCGCCTGGCTGGTGCAATCGTCCTACAAGACGGTCGCCAACACCTCCTCGATCATGCGCCAAAAGCTGGGGGTGAAGACCTCGGTCGAGCTGGTGCGGCTGGCGATCGACAGCGGCGTCGCCTGAACGCGCGCCACAAACTTTGGTCACACAGGCATTGCATTCTCGATGTGGCGAGATGCCACGGAGCTATCAGGCATGACGATCCAGACTGTCTCGACCAACAAGTCCCATGGCGGCGTGCAGGGCGTATATCGCCATGCAAGTATGGCGACCGGAACCGATATGGTGTTCTCGGTCTATGTTCCCCCGCATGCCGAAGGCGCCAAGCTGCCCGTCGTCTGGTATCTCTCCGGCCTCACCTGCACCCATGCCAACGTCACCGAGAAGGGCGAATTCCGCAAAGCCTGCGCCGAGCTCGGCCTGATCTTCGTCGCCCCCGACACCTCGCCGCGCGGCCCGGACGTGCCTGGCGATCCGAACAATGCCTATGATTTCGGCCTGGGCGCCGGCTTCTATGTCGATGCGACGGAGGCACCGTTCGCGCGCAATTATCGGATGTGGAGCTATGTCACCGACGAATTGCCGAAGCTCGTGGCGGGACATTTTCCCGTCGATGCCAAGCGGCAATCGATCATGGGCCATTCCATGGGCGGCCACGGCGCGCTGACGGTAGCGCTGCGCAATCCGCACCGCTACCGCGCCGCCAGCGCCTTCGCCCCGATCGTGGCGCCATCACAGGTGCCGTGGGGTATCAAGGCGCTGACCGGCTATCTCGGTCCGAACAAGGAGGCCTGGCGCAGCCATGACACCGTGGCGCTGATCGAGGACGGCGCAAAGTTTTCCGGCTTCCTGGTCGATGTCGGCGAGGCCGACAATTTCCTGAAAGAGCAGCTCAAGCCCGAGCTGCTGCAGGCCGTTTGCACCAAGGCCAACATCCCGCTGACGCTGCGGCGGCAGCCGGGCTATGACCACAGCTATTATTTCATCTCGACCTTCATGAGCGACCATCTGCATTGGCATGCGGAGCGGCTGAAGGGGTGAGGTCTTTTCTTCTCCCCTTGCGGGAGAAGGTGGCGCGAAGCGCCGGATGAGGGGTTCTCTCCGCTCGCATCGGTGTTCGCGAGGATAGATACCCCTCACCCGTCTCGCCGCTACGCGGCGAGCCACCCTCTCCCACAAGGGGGAGAGGGAAACCATCTCACGGCCTGCCGTAGTTCGGCGCCAACAGGCGGTTGCGGATCAGATAGCTCATCGTGCGCGTCCAGGATTCATCGGTGTTGCCGCGCATGTCGGCGCTGGCGGCCGTGATCATGTTGCCGGTCTTCACGTCACGCAGGTAAATGTTGAGATTGATGATCAGGTTCGAGACCTTCTGCACCATGCCTGTGATCTCGAGGTCCGCGCCCAATTGTCCGGCAAGCTTGAGGTCGCAGCCGCCGCAGGCCTGCAGATTGCTGTGACGGGCGGCATCCCTGACCGGCGCGATATCGAGCACCTGGAACTTGCCTGACTCCGCCAGCTCCTTGCGGAGTTGCTCGCTGATGCGATCGAGCCGCGCCTCTTCCGGCTTCGAGCCATAGAACTCGCCGGGCAGGCTGGTGTCGATCAGCTCGAAATCGAACACGGCAAGTTTTGGCGGATCGGCGGCTGCCTGCGAAACCATCAGCAGCAAAGCTGCGAAACATATCGGCGCTCGCATGATCGTGATTCCGATCCTCGTGTTGCGACGACCAAATGCGGGGTTGCAAGCCCGGCCAAATCGGTCATGCTTGAACAGAAACAATTCTCCACCGGCGGTCAAGCCGGGGAGGAGGTTGCGGAGGAAGCATGATCCGATGGTTGCTCGGCCCTATCGGCCTGTGTCTGGCAGCGGCGCAAGCGCTCGCGGCCGACCCTGTGACGATCGGCGTCGGCTATCTCGGTTTAGCCGGCACCAGATCGACGCTCTCGCTGGTCGAGCAGCCGGCGGAGAATGACGGCGTTGCCGGCGCCAGGCTCGCGATCGAGGACAACAACACCACAGGAAAATTCCTCGGCCAGCGCTTCACGCTGGAGGAGCACCGCATCAGGGAGGGCGAAGATCCGGTCCAGGCTGCGACTGCGCTTGCCGAGCACAACGGTTTTATTGTCGCCGCCCTGCCGGCCGATGCGCTGTTGAAAGTCGCCGACGCCTTGCACGATCGCGGCACCTTGCTGTTCAACGCCGGCGCCATCGACGAGCGGCTGCGCGAGGCCGATTGCCGCGCCAATGTGATCCACACCGCGCCGACACGCGCGATGCTGGCGGATGCGCTCGGCCAATATCTGGTGTGGAAGAAGTGGTCGCGCTGGCTGCTGGTGGTCGGCTCGCATGATGAGGACAAGCTCTATGCCGATGCGCTGCGGCGTGCGGCCGCACGCTTCGGCGCCAAGATCGTGCAGGAGCGCACCTTCGAGGACACCGGCGGCGCGCGCCGCACGGATAGCGGCGTCACGCTGATCCAGCGGCAGATGCCGGTGTTCACGCAACAGGCGCCTGCCTATGACGTGCTTGTCGCCGCGGATGAAAGCGAGGTGTTCGCCGCCTATCTGCCCTACCGTACCTGGGACCCCCGCCCCGTCGCCGGCTCGGCCGGCCTCGTGCCGCGCAGCTGGGATGCGGCGCAGGACCAATGGGGCGCGACGCAGATGCAGAACCGCTTCATGAGGCTGAACGCGCGCCGCATGACCGCGCTCGACATGCAGGCCTGGACCGCGGTGCGCATGATTGGCGAAGCGACCTCGCGGACCAATTCCGGCGAGGTCAAGAAGGTCACCGATTTCATCAAGGGGCCGAATTTCGAGGTCGCCGCGTTCAAGGGCACAAGGCTGACGCTGCGCGACTGGAATCTGCAGTTGCGGCAGCCGATCCTGCTGGTCGACGGCCGCATGGTGGTGTCGGTGTCGCCGCAGGAAGGGTTTCTGCACCAGGTCTCCGAGCTCGACACGCTCGGCTACGACCGCCCGGAGAGCAAATGCAAGCTGAAATGAACTTTTGTGAGATGGGCTCAAACTGCGGCCGCAACGGCGCTGCGCCCCCTCCCCCGCTTGCGAGGGAGGGTTGGGGAGAGGGTGTCTCGACAACGAAGACCCCCCAAGAGGAGCGAGCCCTCTCCCGCATCGCATCTTGCGATGCGCTGCGACCTCCCCCGCAAGCGGGGGAGGTGAAGACCGCCCGCGGATGGACGTTGCGCGTGCCGGGAGCAGCATCGCTCGTGGCACTCGCGCTCGCCGCCACGCCCGCGCACGCCTTCATCGCCTATGTCTCGAACGAGAAAAGCAACACGGTGTCTGTCATCGACACCGACAGCTGGACCGTTACAAAGACCATCAAGGTCGGCCAGCGGCCGCGCGGCATCGAGTTCACGCGCGACGGCAAGTTCGTGATGGTCGCGGTCGGCGACGACGACACCATCCAGCTGATCGACGCCAAGACGCAAGCCGTGGTGGACACCCTGCCCTCCGGCCCTGACCCTGAATTGTTCACCCAGGATGCCGCCGGCAAGACGCTCTATGTCGCCAACGAGAACGACAACACGGTGACCGTGATCGACCTCGAGAAGCGCGCCCGCCTCGGCGATATTCAGGTCGGCGTCGAGCCCGAGGGCATGACCATCAGCCCTGATGGCAAGACCCTGATCAACACATCCGAGACGACCAACATGGCGCATTTCATCGATACGGCCTCGCGCCAGATCGTCGCCAACGTGCTGGTGGATGCGCGGCCGCGCTTTGCCTGTTACAAGCAGGACGCTTCCGAATTATGGGTGTCCTCCGAGATCGGTGGTACCGTCTCGATCGTCGATCCCATGAAGCACGAGGTGATCGGCAAGGTCACATTCGAGATTCCGGGCCTGCGGAAGGAAGCGATCCAGCCTGTTGGTATCGGCATGACCAAGGACGACAAGACCGCCTTTGTCGCGCTCGGCCCTGCCAACCGTATCGCGGTGGTCGACACCGCCACGCGCAAGGTGATGAAATATCTCCTGGTCGGCCAGCGCGTCTGGCACATGGCCTTCACGCCGGACGAGAAATACCTGCTCACCACCAACGGCGTCTCCAACGACGTTTCCGTCATCGAGGTCGCCGCACAAAAAGTGATCAAGACCATTCAGGTGGGCGAATTGCCCTGGGGCATCACGATCGCGCCAGGGATCGCGCCATGACCAGCCCCGCTCCTGTTGCCGAACCGCGCGAGACGCCACGGCCCGATCCCGCCGCGGTACCGGCGCTGTCGATCGACGGTGTCAGCCATTCCTACGGCCAGCGCCGGGCGCTGACGGACGTCTCCTTCAACGTACAGCCCGCAAGCTTCACCGCCCTGCTCGGGCTCAACGGCGCCGGCAAGAGCACGCTGTTCTCGCTGATCACGCGGCTGTTCGGCATTCAGACCGGCCGCATCGGCATCTTCGGCCATGACATCAGCAAGAGCCCCGGCGAGGCGCTGCGCCTGCTCGGCGTCGTGTTCCAGCCGCGCACGCTCGATCTCGACCTGTCGCTGACGCAGAATCTGCTCTATCACGCGGCGCTTCACGGCATCATCAGGCGCGAGGCGGCCGCGCGCAGCGCGGAGCTGCTCGCGCGCATTGGCCTCAGCGAGCGTGCCGGCAGCAAGGTGCGCGATCTCTCCGGCGGCCAGATGCGGCGGCTGGAGATCGCCCGCGCGCTGCTGCACCGGCCGCGCCTGCTGCTGCTGGACGAGCCGACCGTCGGGTTAGATGTCAAGGCGCGGGCCGACATCATCAGCCATGTCCGCCAGCTCGTGACCGAGCAAGGCATCGGCGTGCTCTGGGCCACGCATCTGTTCGACGAGATCATGCCCGGTGACGATCTCGTCGTGCTGCACCAGGGCAAGGTGCTGGCGCAGGGGCCGATGAGCCGCGTCCTCACCGAGGCCGGCGCGCAGGACGTCAACACCGCCTTCATGCGCATGACGGGCGCGCAAGTGATGCCGGGAGGCGGCGCATGAGCAGCATCACCACGCGCGACACACCGCGCGGCTTCTCGTTACAGGAGTACATGACCTGCCTCACCGGCATTGTCTGGCGCGAGGGCCTGCGCTTCCTGCACCAGCGCGAGCGCTTCGTCTCGGCCTTGGTGCGGCCGCTGGTATGGCTGTTCATCTTTGCGGCCGGCTTCCGCCAGGTGCTCGGCATCTCCATCATCCCGCCCTACGAGACCTACATCCTCTACGAGGTCTTCATCGCGCCCGGGCTGATGGCGATGATCCAGCTGTTCAACGGCATGCAGTCCTCGCTCTCGATGGTCTATGACCGCGAGATGGGCAATATGCGCACGCTGCTGGTGAGCCCGTTGCCGCGCGGCTTCCTGTTGTTCTGCAAGCTGCTCGCGGGCACGGCGGTGTCGCTGCTCCAGGTCTATGCGTTCCTGATCATCGCCTGGTTCTGGGACATCACCCCGCCTCCGATCGGCTACCTCACCGTGCTGCCGGCGCTGATCCTGTCAGGGCTGATGCTGGGCTCGCTGGGAATGCTGATCTCCTCCGGCATCAAGCAGCTCGAGAACTTTGCCGGCGTGATGAACTTCGTCATCTTCCCGATGTTCTTTGCGTCGTCCGCGCTCTACCCGCTCTGGCGGGTGCAGGAGGGCAGCCCCTATCTCTCCTATGTCTGCCAGGCCAACCCGTTCACCCATGCGGTGGAGCTGATACGTTTTGCGCTGTATGGGCAGATCAACTGGATCTCGCTCGCCGTGGTCGGAGCTTGCACAATCGTCTTCATGACGGCAGCGATTTTCGCCTATGATCCCTCGCGCGGACTGGCGCGGCGCGGGCCTGCGGGAGGCGAAGGATGATGGTTCGAGCCCTTGCCTTGGCGGCCCTTGCGTTCGCGGTCTCCACGGCGGCGCGCGCCGCCGATCCGCGCTATCCCAACTGGCCCTGTGCGCAGGCCAAGGTTCCGGAGATTTCGCTGGCCGCGGTCTGGGCCGGTCCGGAGCTAGGTGACGCCGAGAGCAAGTGGAAGGAGGACAGCAAGATCAGCGCGCTGGTCGCCAAGCTCGCGGCGCGCAAGACGCCGCTGGACGAGGCCGAGAAGTCGGTGAAGGAGTTCCTGGCCGGCTCCGCCGACAAGACCGCGAACGCAAAGCTGCTGTTCGCCGGCCTGTTCGACACGCTCAACGCCCAGCGCTCCCAGGTCATGAGCGGGCTTGAACGCGTCAGCCGCAAGCAGCGCGAGGCCGCCGACAAGATCCGCGAGGAGACCATCCAGCTCCAGGCACTCCAGGACGCAACGCCCCGCGACGACGCCAAGGTCGACGCCATGAGCAACCAGCTGATCTGGGAGACCCGCATTTTCGAGGACCGCCGCAAGGTGGTGCGCTTCGTCTGCGAGGTTCCGACCGCGATCGATCAGCGTCTGTTCGCGCTCGGCCGGGTGATCCAGCAGGAAATGGAATAGCGCGAGCCTTATAACGTCAATCCTGCTGACGGCTTTCATAAAAGTTCCCGCGATATCAGTGCGATCCTTAATGTTTGCCGCGCTATCTGCCGGAACCAAATCGATCTAGGATGGCTTGTCCCGTGAATCAAACGCCGGAGGCCTCGATGGGAACAGCAAAATTCATTTTCGCAGGCGCTGCGGCCATCACCGTGCTCGCAACCAGTGCCTTTGCTGACGACAAGACCGGAATGGTCACCAGCATCAACAGGCTCAACAATACGATCTCGATCCAGGAGATGCAGAAGGGCACGGTCGGCGGTAGTGCCGGCGGCGCCGGCGCGCTTCAACAGTACAAGGCCAAGGATGCCGCGATGCTGGATGCCGTCCATGCCGGCGACAGGGTGACGTTCACCGCGACCGACACCGACGGGGCGAGCACGCTGACGAAATTGCAAAAGCAGTAGGGCGACGCTCTACCCACCCCGTATTGCGAGCGCAGCGAAGCAATCCAGAGTCCCTCCGCGGAAAGATTCTGGATTGCTTCCCTGCGCTCGCAATGACGGGGAGAGAGCCAGGCCTATTGCTCCGGCCGTGGCTCCGGCCGCGCCTCCTCCGTCGGCAGCTTCGCGTGCTCCCAGCCGTCGGTGCCGTCGGGATACCAGGCAACGTTGGCATAGCCATAAGCCAGCGCGCGCTTGGCGGCGTTCCAGGACATCCAGCAATCGGCGAGGCAATAGATCACCAGCAGCGCGGCCTTGTCATCGTGCGAGGCCTGCGCAAGGCCACGCTGGAAATAATCGTCCATCGCAGGCGGCAGCGCGCCGTAGCCGGTGTCGGGCAGCCAGATGCTGCCCGGGATATTTTTCCGCGGCGTATCGCGCCACACCGTGCCCGCGGGGAGGTTCTTCGGCTTCGGTGCACGCGGCAGCACATCGACGAAAGCACCGCTCTTCGCCCGCCAGATTGCCTCGGCGTCGGCCGTCGTCAGCACGCGCGCGCCTTCCAGCGTCGCCGGCACCGGCGCGCGGTAATTGTCGGTGCGATAGCCCTCCGGCTCGAACGGCTCCTGCTGCCGGGCCTGACCTTGCTGCGCCGACACTTGCTGCACCAACACTTGCGCCACCAGTGCGGCGGCGACGAGCGCAGCGGCAAGGGGCCATCTCATGGCGTCTTCTTGGCCGCCTCCACGCCGAGCGGCCTGTCATTCTCGTCGAGCAGAGGCACTCCGAAGTCGAGCAGGATCTTGTTGATCTCGCCCTGGTTCTCCTGGATCAGCTTGTTGAGCTGCCGCTTCCAGTTCTGATCCGCGGCGCGCACGCCCATGCCGATGCGATAGACCAGTTTTGGCCCCGAGCTTTCCTTCACCAGCGGCGTCACGTGCAGCGAGCCGGCCTTCTTGGCGTAGTACCCCGCCATCGGCCCCCACAGCACACCGGCATCGATCTTCCCCGAGGTGAGATCGTCGATCATGGCCTGCGCCGAATTGTCGTAGCGTGTATCGATCATCAACGGATAGGGCTTGGCGTCGCTCATCAGCCCGGCAATCGCCATGTTGGTCGCCGGCGGCGTGCCGGCGATGATACCGACATGCTTGCCCTTCAGCCGGGGATCTTCGAGCGTGTCGACATCCTCGAGCCCGCTGCCCTCTTTCGCAACCAGCGCATAGGTGGTGCGGTAATAGGGATTGGTGCCCTGCACGATATCGTCGCCCTGCGGGAAGCCCATGATGACGTCGCAACGATGCGCACCCAGCGTCATGCGCACGAAGCCTGTGGCTTGCGGGAAGAAGACGTAGTCGAGCTTCTTGCTGAGCTTGTCGGCGAACAGCTCGGCGAGCTTGTTCTCGATGCCCTCGCCCTTCTCGTTGGAGAACGGCATGTTGCGCGGATCGGCACAAACCCGCAGCACCTTGGGATCGACCAGCTCGAACGAGAGATCGCCACCATCGCTCGTCTGCGCGCGGGCAACGCCGCCGATCGCACAAGATGCCGCCATCACGCACAGTGAAACCAACCAGCGACGATGTCGTCCGGCCTCCATCGCGCTTCCTCCTCATTTCCCTCGAATGCTACTCTTTTGTTTGCCAAACTTGGTGTTGGCTCGTTGTGTTGCAGTGCAATGAGGCCAATCCTGAACTGAGGCGGAAAAGTGTCGCAGCTCGTTTCAAAGATCGCAGCCCTGTCTCTGCTTGGACTCGCGACGCTAGCACGCACTGGGGCAGCCGAATTGCCTGTAAGCGAAGTCGCGACCGGAATCTTCGTGCACTCCGGGACCATCGCCCTGATGACCCGTGAGAACGAAGGCGATATCGCCAATGTCGGCTTCATTGTCGGCGAGGACGCCGTGGCCGTGATCGACACCGGCGGCAGCCTGCGCGAAGGCGAGGCGCTGCTGGCGGCGGTACGGGCCCACACCAGGAAGCCGATCCGCTATGTCATCAATACCCACGGCCATCCCGACCATGTGTTCGGCAATGCCGCCTTTCTCGCCGACGGGACCAGCTTCGTCGGCCACAGCAAGCTGCCGCAGGCGCTGGCGAGGCGCGGCCCCTATTATCTCGACAATTTCAGGCGCATCATGGGTGGGGAACTGATCGATCCCGTGAAGATCGTGCCGCCGACCATGCTGGTAAAGGACACCATGACGCTCGATCTCGGATCGCGCATGATAACCTTGCGGGCGTGGCCAGCCGCGCACAGCGACAACGATCTGACCGTGTTCGACGAAACCACGAAGACGTTGTTCGCCGGCGACCTCGTCTTTCTCCGCCACGTCCCGGTGATGGACGGCAGCCTTCGTGGCTGGCTTGCCTTGCTGAAGCAGTTGGAGGCCATTTCGGCGGTCCGCGTCATTCCCGGTCACGGCCCTGTGAGCGATTGGCCTGCCGCCCTGTCAGACGAGCGGCGTTATCTCACGACGCTGCTGTCGGACGTCCGTACCTCGAACAAGAAGGGCGAGCCGATCCGGACCGCGGCCGAGAAGGCCGCCGCGACGGAGCGGTCGCATTGGGAACTGTTCGACGATTACAACGCCCGCAACGCAACCGCAGCATTTTCTGAAATTGAATGGGAGTAGTGGGCGCGCTACCTTCGCCCTGATATTCGCCTCGTCCGCACAGGACCTTGATCATGATGGGATGCATACGCCGCCTGCCGCTGATCGCCGCGCTGCTCGGCATCGCCTTTGCGCTGCCTGTGAGCGCCGAAGAGGTTTATGATCCCTGGCCCGGCCTGGTGCAGGATATCTTCAACAACCGTCCGATCAACGACGGCGCCGAAATCATCGCCATCGAGATGCCCTATCGCGCCGAGGATGCGGCGATCGTACCGGTGACTTTGCGCAGCAAGCTGTCGCCCGCTGACAGCCGCCGCATCCGCTCGATCACGCTGGTGATCGACCGCAACCCGGCGCCGGTGGCCGCGAAGTTTGAGCTTGGCGCAGATGCGAATGTCAGCGAAATCTCCACGCGCGTGCGCGTCAACAACTACACCGATGTGCATGCGGTCGCCGAACTCAGCGACGGCCAGCTCTACGTCTCCAAGACCTATGTGAAGGCCTCAGGCGGCTGCTCGGCGCCGGCGGGGAAAAACGCGGAGGAAGCCCAGAACCACCTCGGCCAGATGCGCTACCGGCAATTCTCGCGCGAGGACCTGCCTGCGAGCCGCATCCGTGAGGCCCAGATCATGATCGGCCATCCCAACAATTCCGGCCTGCAGATGGATCAGGTCACCCAGCTCTATATCCCCGCTTTCTTCATCAACCAGCTGAAGCTGACGCAGGATGGCAGCCCGGTGCTGTCGATGGAAGGCGGCATCTCGATCTCGGAAGATCCCAATCTGCGCTTCACCTATGTCTCCAACGGCGCGAAGCGATTCCGCGCGGAGGCCAAGGACACGGACGGACACGTGTTCCGGAATGAGTGGGACGTGGAGAAGTCCGGGACGTAAGTCTCCCGGATGGCCGGGCTTGTCCCGGCCATCCACGAACTTTGCACCCAGCCCAAGAACGTGGATGCCCGGGACATCTAGCGCGAAGACGCGCTTCGCGCTCCTGCCCGGGCATGCCGGAAACGGCGAGCTGAGCCCAAAGAACTAGAAACATCGCACCTCGGCCTCGGCCTGCGCCCTGCGCAAATCATTCACGGCGGCATTCGCCTGCTCGGAGGTCCGGAACTGGGTACCGAGATTGCCGCGAACCTGGGACATGCTGAGCGCGGTCTCTGCAGTGACATAGCGTTCATAGGGGACGATCGAGGCGACCACGTCGATCGAGCAGGAGCATTGCTCGATCGCCTGCCGCGTCTCGCCATTGGCTTTCATGCAGCCATAGACATATTCCGCGCGCGCTGAGGTCGGATAATCATTGGCCTCCTCGGCTCGCACCGCATAGCCGGTCGCCGCGAGCATAGCTACAGCGGCGACAACAGGTCGTAACTGTCCCGCAAAGTTCATGAGCATCCTCCCGGCTGGTTGCGATGGAAGCTATGCTATGCCTATTGTCCTGAGAAGCACTCTATCCGAGGAAATGGCCCACAAGGTGATGAGAGTTCTGGCACGCACAATAGTGCTGGCGATGATGCTGGCGCTGGGCACGGCGGCCCACGCCGCTGATGTCGTCCGCCTTGCGGTGCAGAAGACCGGAACGTTCTCCTGGGAACTGGCGACGATCCGCGCGGCCGGGCTCGACAAGGAGGCCGACCTGTCGCTTGAGGTCACCGAACTTGCGAGCCCCGAGGCCGGCAAGATTGCGATGCGCGCCGGCAATGCCGACATCATGCTGTCGGATTGGCTCTGGGTGTCGCGCGAGCGTGCGCTCGGCGCCAAGCTGACCTTCTATCCCTATTCCAGTGCGCTCGGCGCGGTGATGGTGCCCGCATCCTCGCCGATCAAGACGCTGGCCGATCTGAGGGGACGCAAACTCGGCGTCGGCGGCGGCCCGATCGACAAGAGCTGGCTGCTGCTGCAGGCGCGGATGAAGCAGGACGGCATCGACCTCAAGTCGGATGCGGCCATCGTCTATGGCGCGCCGCCCCTGATCGCCGCCAAGGCGCTCGACGGCGAGATGGATGCGAGCGTGAATTTCTGGAATTTCTGCGCCCAGCTCGAGGCAAAGGGTTTCCGGCGCCTCGCCGGCATCGAGGACATCTTGCCGAACCTCGGCGCCAAGGGCGCGGTCTCTGCGGTCGGCTATGTGTTCGATGAGGGCTGGGCCGCCAGCCATCGCGACGCCGTGGCGCGCTTCCTCGCCATGACCCGCAAGGCCAAGCAGCTTCTGGTCACCTCCGATGCGGCCTGGGACGAGATCGCCCCCCTCACCGGCGCGAGCGATCCGGCCATGCTGAAAACGTATCGCGACCGCTATCGCGACGGCATTCCGCGCCGGAGCATCAGTGACGAGGAGGCGGATGCGCGCGTGCTTTATCGCGTGCTGGCCGAGACCGGCGGCCGTGACCTGGTCGGGCCGGCGGCCGAGCTCGATCCCGGCACGTTCTACCACGCCGTCCCCGGAGACTGAGGTGCTGCGCCTTCTGTCGATTGCCCTGCTGCTTGCGATCTGGTGGACAGCCGCGCTGTTCGTCGGCGGTGCAAAACTGCCCTCCCCGCCTGTCGTCCTCCACGTCATCATCGCGGAAGCGGCGTCCGGCGCGCTGTTCCTGCATCTCGGTGCCACGCTTGCGCGCGTTGCGCTCGCCTTCGTGCTCGCGATGTCGGTCGGCAGTGCCATCGGCTATCTGATGGGACGGGTGACGCTCGCAGACCGTCTCGGTGATCCCTGGCTGATCCTGCTGCTCAACCTGCCGGCGCTGGTGGTGATCGTGCTGGCCTATATCTGGGCCGGGCTCACAGAGGCCGCGGCCATCGCAGCGATTGCCATCAATAAGCTGCCGACCGCGGTGGTCACCTTGCGCGAAGGCACGCGCGCACTCGACCGTTCGCTCGACGAGATGGCGAGCGTCTTTGCGATGCCGCGCTGGCGCGCCTTCCGTCATGTCGTACTGCCGCAGCTTGCCCCCTATATCGCGGCCTCCGCCCGCTCCGGCCTGTCGCTGGTCTGGAAGATCGTGCTGGTCGCCGAGCTGTTGGGACGGCCGAACGGCGTCGGCTTCGAGATCGGCGTCGCCTTCCAGCTGTTCGACACGCCGCGCCTGCTCGCCTATTCCCTGACCTTCGCCGCGGTCGTGCTCGTGATCGAGACGGCGCTGGTGCAGCCGTTCGAGGCCCGCGCAACGCGGTGGCGACCCCGTGCGGCTTGAGGTCGACATCACAGGCAAGACCTATCGGAGCGCTGCGGGTGGACCGCACCAGGTGTTGGCGCCGATCAAATTCGCGATTCAGTCCGGCGAGGTCGGCGTGCTCGTCGGCCCCTCAGGCTGCGGCAAGAGCACGATGCTGCGCATCATCCTCGGGCTCGACCGCGACTTCGACGGCCATGTCGCGCGCCCGCCGGAGGCGCGGATCGGCATGGTGTTCCAGGAGCCGCGGCTATTGCCGTGGCGCTCGGTCGAGCAGAATGTGCGGCTGGCAGCGCCCGACGTCACCGATGGCAAGCTGTCGGAGCTGTTCAGGATCCTCGAGCTGGAAGCGCATCGCAGTCACTTTCCAGGCGAATTGTCGCTGGGCCTTGCCCGCCGCGTCGCGCTCGCCCGTGCCTTCGCAGTCGAGCCCGATCTGCTGGTGCTCGACGAACCGCTCGCCTCGCTCGACGACGCCCTCGCCGGACGCCTGCGCGACGAGATCGCGACGCTGGTGGCGAGCCGTCCCGTGATGACGCTGCTCGTCACCCACAGCCTCGAAGATGCCATCCGTCTCGGCGACCGCCTGTTCTTCCTGTCGCCCCGCCCCGCACGCATCGTGCAGGAGGTGCCGATCGCGATTCCGCGCGCGAAACGGAACGAAGTTGAGCTCGCCAGGATCAGGGCGGAGATCAGGGCGGAGCTTGCGGCGTTGGAGCTTGAAACGAAATGAGAACTCGTGATCAACTAAGTTCAACGAGATTGTCGTGGGAGGTCACCGTGCGCCGCCAGCTGATTGCGACAGGCATCCTGTTGATTGCGATGACGGGCGCGACGCTCGCTCAGACCAAGGGTAAGGGCATCCGGCTCTGGAATTTGACCAGCGAGACGATCTCCGGCTTCCAGCTCGCGCCATCAGGCAAGACCGACTGGGGCCCGAACCAGTGCCTGAACGACAAGGACAAGGAGGTCGATCACGACGAACGGCTGCGCATCACCGGCATCGAGCCCGGCCGCTACGACGCCAAGGTGAGCTATCCCAATTCGCGGCAATGCATCGTGCGCGACATCGAGATCAAAGCCGACGCAGTGTTCTCGATCTCCGACAAGGATTTGAAGGATTGCACCAAGTAACGTTCGCGCGTCACGCCTTGTCATGCGTATGCGGAAATTCGCAGCGCCAGCGCACCGCCTGCCATTTCGGGTGATCACCGATCCATTGCGCGATATAGGGCGGCGCGGCCATGGAGCATTGCGCCGGCGAGCCGCCAAAATTGAAGACCAGATGCTGCTCCTCGCAGGTCGCAGGCGAGAGCACCACACACACAGTCACCACCAGGTCGATCGGATTCATGCCGGGATCCTCGCGCGGGGAGCGATTGAGACTAACACAAAGGGCTACGTTTCCCGCAGCTGGAAGTTTCAAACGCGCGTGAGGACAAGCGGGGAACCTCTCCTGCTAGAAGTTGATCCCGAACACGATCCGCGCCTGGTGGCGCTCGAAATTGACGAGATCGAGATTGGCCCCGGATCCCGCCGGACGGCCCCAGGCCTGCGTGCTCCAGCTCAGGGTCAGCCGCGATTGCTCGGAGAGCTGGACATAGGCCGTCGGTCCGACGAACAAGGCCTGGCCTGCGAACTCGCCAAGGCCAATGCCTTCGTATTGGCGGAAGTAACGCAGCTCTCCTCCGAGCAGGACATCCGGCCGCACACGCACCATGCCGGCGAATGCGGCGCCGATGGTCGAGCTCCTCTCCGACAGGCCTGACACCTCGAAGCGCGCCCATTCCGGCTGGTAGATCAGATTGAGCGCGCCGATCACGAAGTTCGGAATCAGCTCGCGATCGAAGGCGAGCGTGAAATTGGTGCCGTACATCCGCCCCTTCGCGCCACTGACCTCGTCGATGCGATCGCCGTGGGTCTCGGCGGCGATGGTCATCCCGAAGGGGGCGTGCTCACGGCCGAGCAGGCGATAACGCAAATCGAGCGAGAGGCCCTGGAAATTGAACTGGCGGCGGTCATCGATGTCAGGGACGCCGGTGATGTCATGCAGCGTCACGGTGCCGCCGACCTCGACGCGAAAATTCGGCAGCGGCACGATCTCGAGTTCGACCTCGTGCTCGAGGGCGTGATAGGTGCCAGCGCCCTTGCCGAAGCGTCCCGTCGTCTGGGTCTGGAATTCGCGCTCGCCCTGATTGCCGACATCGCTGCCGATCATGAAGCCGAAGATGTGCTCGGTATCAAAGCCCTCTTCGGCGCTCACACCTGCTGGCGCAAACGCGACGATGCACGCAACTGCAGTCCGGAATGTGGAAGCCCCCAAGCGCATGCAGAACACTACCACGGCTTCGAGGGCATCTGCCATCGAAGCCGTGGCAGGTTTGTCAGTCTTACTTGCGCGCTGCGCAGGCGTACATGTTGATTTCCATGCCGACCGGCACTTCCACGATCTTCGGAGCTTTCCAGGCCATTCGGGGTCTCCCCAGGTATTGAGCCAAGTATTGAGCGCGACATCGCGCCGGGCAAAACCTAGGGCTGCCTCAGGCACAGCGCAAGTCTGGAATCGGACCGCGAACACGGCGAAGTATCGAATAACACGCGTAAATTTCGCTCTCGGACAAACCGCCTTCGCTCCCAGTCAAGCGCTGACGACCTCAGCGCAGCAATCGCAGCAAGGCGCGACCCGCTGGCGAATTCAGCTCCTTGGCGTCGAGCGTGCCGTCCTTGTCGGGATTTGCTGCGTTGAAGCGCTGCTCCACGACGGCGAGATATTCATCGAGCGTCAGCGTGCCGTCGTGATCGGGGTCGGCAGCGGCGAGTTCTTTCGCCGTTAGCCGTCCGCGCAGTTCGCGCGCATCGAGCGTCCCGTCATGGTCCGGATCGAGCTTGGCAAACAGCGCGGTTGCAGCCTTCTTCACCTCGGCCAGATCGAGCGTGCCGTCATTGTCGGTGTCGAACATCTTGACAGCGCTAGCGGATGCCGACCAGGCCGGACCCGACACCACGGCAAACGTGAACGCAAGCGCAACTGAGCGACGCGATATCATTTTGACCTCCCTCGCCATGCCCCGACTCGCCGGGGATCGCGACAGCATAAATCCGCAAGCCGGCCTCCGGTTCAAGTCGGGAATTGCAACCCGCACACCGCACAACCGGTGGACCGGTCCGCGCGCCCGCTCATTGCAGGCCCTTGCATCATGCCGCGGAATTTTTTCAGCGTCTACGCGCAAGTCGGAGTCATCAGTCAGGTTTCCGTCAGGTGACCGATCTCCTGCGTCCAACATATCGGCAGCGCAGTTTCGACTTTCGTATTGACGTGTTTTGCTTTCGGGCGGAGTGTTGCAATCGCAGCGTCAAAAGACGCGCATATTGGGAGGAACGGATGAAACGCCTTGCGATGGCCGCGAGCCTCGTCATATCCGCATGCTCGGTTGCGAGCGCACAGACGACCGATCAACTGGTCAAGGGTGCAACCGATACGTTGAACGTTCTCAATTACGGGATGGGCTACAATCTTCAGCGCTTCTCGACGCTGAACCAGATCAACAAAGACACCGTCAAGAATCTCGTCCCGGTCTGGAATTACTCCCTCAACGACGATCGCAGTGAGGAATCGCAGCCGCTGGTCTACCAGGGCGTGATCTACGTCACCTCGCACAACGCGACCATGGCGGTCGAGGCCAAGACCGGCAAGCAGATCTGGAAATCCAAGATCGAATATCCGGCCGAGACACCGCGCATCGTCTGCTGCGGCATCATCAATCGCGGCGCGGCGCTGTTCGACGGCAAGCTGTTCCGCACCACGCTCGATGCCAACGTCATCGCGCTCGACATCAAGGACGGCAAGGAGCTGTGGCGGCAGAAAGCGGCCGACATCAAGGAAGGCTACTCGATGACGGTGGCTCCGCTGGTTGCCGACGGTGTCGTCATCACCGGCATCTCCGGCGCCGAATTCGGCACCCGCGGCTTCATCGACGGCTGGGATCCGGCGACGGGCAAGCACCTCTGGCGCACCCACTCGATCCCCTCGCCGGACGAGCCCGGCGGCGACACCTGGAAGGGCGACACCTGGAAGCTCGGCGGCGGCTCGACCTGGATCACGGGGTCCTATGATCCGGAACTGAACACGGTCTATTGGGGCATCGGCAACCCCGGCCCGTTCAATTCGGCCGTGCGCCCCGGCGACAATCTCTACACCTGCTCCGTGCTGGCCATGGATCCCAAAACCGGCAAGATCAAGTGGCACTACCAGTTCTCGCCGAACAACCCGTTCGACTATGACTCGGTGGCCGAGATGGTCCTCGCCGACATGAATGTCGAGGGCAAGCCGACCAAGGTGCTGATGGATGCCAACCGCAACGGCTTCTTCTACGTGCTCGATCGCACCAACGGAAAGCTGCTCGCTGCCAATCCATATGTGAAGGTGAATTGGGCGACCGGCGTCGACATGAAGACAGGCCGTCCGATCGAGACCGACGTCGTCAAGGATGCCCGTGACGGCAAGAAGGTCACGGTCTATCCGTCGATCCTCGGCGGCAAGAACTGGGAGCCGATGTCGTTCAACCCGCAGACGGGCCTTGCCTACGCCAACACGCTCGCCTTCGGCGGCAGATACAAATCGGAGCCGGTCACCTTCAAACAGGGTGAATGGTATCTCGGCATGGACCTGACCGATCCCTGGGAATGGGGTGACGGCGCGCGCGGCCATCTGAAGGCGATCGATCCGATGACCGGCAAGGCGAAGTGGGAGGCGGCCAGCGACATCCCGCGCTTCTCCGGCGTGCTGTCGACCGCGGGGGGCGTCGTCTTCACCGGCGCGCTGACCGGCGAGTTCGAGGCCTTCGACGCCGACAGCGGCAAGAAACTCTGGCAGTTCCAGACCGGCTCCGGCATCGAGGGACAGCCGGTGACCTGGCAGCAGGACGGCGTACAGTACGTCGCCGTCACGAGCGGCTATGGCGGCGTCTACTCGCTGTTCTCCGGCGACGAGCGGCTGGCCAAGGTGCCGCCCGGCGGCTCGCTCTGGGTCTTTGCAGTGAAGCAGTAACGGCAAGACCCGTTGCAAGACATCTTGAGAGACACAGCTCACAGGACGGTGGCGAGGATCGCCACCGTCGCGGTACTGACGGTCGCGCTTGCGGCGACCGTCCGTGCCGCGGATGATTCGAACGGCAATCCGCTGCAGGCGCAGATCGACCACGGCAAGTCGACCTATGCCGAAAAATGCTCGCACTGCCACGGCCCCAACCTGATGAACTCCGGCACCATCACGCCGGACCTGCGCGCCTTCCCTGACGACAGGACGCGCTTCGTCACCACCGTGAAGAACGGCAAGAACAACAAGATGCCGCCCTGGGGCGATATCTTGAGCGACGATGACATCAGCAATCTCTGGGCCTTCATTTCGAGCCGGAGGAAGCCATGAGACACCGGCTAGCGGCGCTCGCGCTCCTGACGATCATCGCGGCTGCGGCGACGGCAGCCTCGACGTCAACTCGGGCCGCCGATCCCCTCTCCATCTGTCTCGACGAGGACCACCCGCCGCTCTCGGCGCATCACAAGGGCAGGCCGGACTCAGGCTTCGACGTGCTGCTGGCGCAGGCGATCGCGGACCGGATGGGGCGGCCGCTCAAAATCCAATGGTTCGAGAGCAAACTGGATGAGGATTCGAGCCCGCAGCTCGAGGCCAACGCACTGCTCTCCGACGGGCGCTGCTCCCTGATCGGCGGCTACGCGCTGACGACGGACTCGCTCGTCAAGCCGGGCGTGCCAACGGCGCGCCTGCCGGATTTTGCCGGCGCCACGCGCGACGACCGCCGCCGCCGCGTCACACTCGGCGTGCTGGCGCCGAGCAAACCTTACCTCTATTCGCCGATGACCGTCGTCCTCGGCCCGAAGGCGCGCGAGCGCAAGATTGCTGACATCGGCGATCTCGCCGGGCTTCGCCTCGCGATCGAGAGCGGCTCTCTCGGCGATGCCATCCTGATGACGTTCGACAAGGGACGGCTGATCGACAACATTAGCCATCTCGTCCCCGGCCGCGATGACCTTCTGGGCGCGCTCAATCGCGGCGATTATGACGCGACCCTGATCGACCTCGCCCGCTACGACGCCCATCGCGCCGCGCATCCTGATACGGCCATCGCCGCCTCCGGCTATTATTATCCGGTCGGCGCCAATCGCGGCTATGTCGGGCTTGGCAGCGATCCCGACTTGATCGAGGCCGTCAACAAGGCGCTGGCGGATCTCGCCGCCGAGGGCAGGATTGCCGAACTCGGCAAGCAGGCCGGCCTGACCTATCTGCCGCCACGCGAGCCGGCGATCCTCGGCGATGTCTGGACGAAGATCATTCAGCGGTGAGGTGGCCGCCGCCCGTGCCACCACGTCACCGGTGTCATGCCCCGGCTTGACCGGGGCATCCACTACGCCGCGGCCTATGGACTCAATCACACCATCTCTGGAATACTGGATCGCCCGGTCAAGCCGGGCGATGACAGCGAGGATGTGGTGCGGCCGTCGCCCCACACGCAAGAGGCCGAGCGCATGAAACCCGATGCTGTCGCCGTCGCAGCCCTGGTCATCCTGCTTTTTCCGATGGGCTATTTCCTGCTGGCCTCGCCCGCATTCCTGCTGGTGAAGCTGGACATTCCGCCCGTCACGCAGCTGCTGCGCGGGATGTTCAACATCCAATTCAGAATGATGGCTGTGACCGGCGTCCTTGCGACCGCGGCTTTCCTCGTCGCAGGTCGGCCGCTTTTCGCCACCGGCATCGGCTTGATCGCGGCTCTCGCGATCCGGGGACGCGGCTGGTTCATGCAACGGATGGACGAAGAGCTCAGCGCCAGGGATGCCGGCGACACTGGGGCCGTGCGCCGACTACGCCTGTTGCATTGGAGCGGAATGCTCTGCAACGCAATGCTGGTCGCGGCGCTCGTGACCAGCATTCCCTACGTCGCTATGTCGAGTTGAGCAGGCCGGCCTACGGAAAACCGCTTCACACTTTTCCGGATCATGCTTTAGGTTTCGCCTGCCACGATGGCACCTTGCTGCGCCTTGTGGATCGATGACGGCACCACGCCGAAATATTTCCGGAATACGCGGCTGAAATGCGATGAGCTGGAGAAGCCCCAGGAGAATGCGACGTCGGTGATGGTCTTGCCGCCGTGGGCTTCGAGCTCCTGACGGCAGTTCTGCAGGCGCGCCTGCCAGATGTAGTCGCTCACCGTGGTGCCGCGCTCCGAGAACAGCATGTGCAGATAGCGCTTGGAACAGCCGAGCTCGGCGGAAATCTGGTCGATGCACAGATCGGGATCGCGCAGATGCTCGCGGATGAAAAATTGGGCACGCACATACATCGCCTCGGGCCCGACCCGATCGAACATCGTGTCGGCTTCGCGCAGCGGCAGCAGCAGCAGGTCGATCAGCGAATCGGCAACGCCGACCGCGGTGTTGGCCGACAGCTTCGCCGCCTCGTCGAACGTGGCATGGACGAAATCATGGGCGATCCGCCCGGTACCCGTCTTCGCCGACAGCTTGCAGGCCTGCATGCGCTGTGACGGGAAGCCGCGATCGCGCAAAAGCGCTTTGGGCACGATCACCACGTCGTGGCGCGTGAAGGCGGGGCTGACGATCAAATGCGGACAGGAGACGTCATAGGCGATGATGTCGCCCGGGTTCAGCTCGATATGGCGGCCTTCCTGCTCGAAGTAGGACACGCCATAGGTCTGGAAGTGAATCTTGATGTACGGGTGTTCGTTGGCCTTGGCCCGCGCGAAACTGTGCGCGATGCGATGCTGGCTGACTTCGATCTGACAGAGCTTCAGCCGCGAGACCGTCGTGTAGTCGATGCGCCCTTCGAGCGAGGATGCCTCCAGCGGATCGACATCGAAATGACCACACAGATTTGTCAATCCGTCCACCCAACTCTGGATCTGCCGCTTGGGCGTCAGTCCCGTCGTCGAGAGCGTGTGAATTGTGTCGGACATTAATCCAGCCACTGGTGATACCCGGAGATCCCATGCGAATCGCGGCCAGCGCCTGCTGAAGCCCTCAGCCATGATTGCGTGACGTTTACCTCAAATTTGGGCGGTCTTTTGAAACGAGCGCCACGTTCCATCGCCACCCTTGACGGTTAATCCTCCGCCTTAGTTGCACCGCCGTCAAGGGGAACCTGAGCGTTCAACAGAGCGCCGCATCGCATCGAAGCCGCTGAATTCGCTACCGCAAAATCAAAAACTTTGCGTTCGTGCGCTGTCGAGCAAAGCGGGTTCACTCTTGGGCAAGTTTCCCGTTGGCGAAGTCGTTAGGAATTGCAGCAGGAACAAAAAGAACGGGCCGCGCCTGCACGTGGACCCGTAGCTCTCATCAGGAGGAGGAAACAGCACAGCATCGTTTCTGGTCCCCCGCGTGACCGCCCTGCACGAGCAGACGCCGGACGAGAAGCCCGGTGATTAAGCAAATGCTTCGGAAACAATAAACGAGACCAACGGAGGAAATGACTATGCGCAAGGTGCTACTGGCGACCTTTCTTGGCTCCGCGGCGGCTCTCGCCGTCGGGAACGCGTCGGCCAATGACGAGCTGAACAAGATGTCGCAGAACCCGAAGGACTGGGTGATGCCGACCGGCGACTACGCCAACAGCCGCTACTCCAAGCTCAATCAGATCAACGCTCAAAATGTCGGAAAGCTTCAGGTCGCCTGGACCTTCTCGACCGGCGTGCTGCGCGGCCACGAGGGCGGGCCGCTGATCATCGGCAACATCATGTATGTCCATACGCCTTTCCCGAACAAGGTCTACGCTCTTGACCTTTCCAACGAGAACAAGATCGTCTGGAAGTACGAGCCGAAGCAGGATCCGAACGTGATCCCGGTGATGTGCTGCGACACGGTCAACCGCGGCCTCGCATTCGGCGACGGCAAGATCTTCCTGCACCAGGCCGACACGACCCTCGTCGCGCTCGACGCCAAGACCGGTCAGGTCGCATGGACCGCCAAGAACGGCGACCCGAGCAAGGGCGAGACCGGAACCTCGGCCCCGATGGTTGTCAAGGACAAGGTGCTGATCGGTATCTCCGGCGGCGAGTTCGGCGTTCAGGCTCACATGAGCGCCTACGACATCAAGACCGGCAAGCTGGCCTGGCGCGGCTATTCCGAAGGCCCTGATGACCAGATCCTGGTCAACGACAGCACCACCGCACTCGGCAAGCCGGTCGGCAAGGATTCGAGCCTGAAGACCTGGCAAGGCGATCAGTGGAAGATCGGCGGCGGCGCCACTTGGGGCTGGATTTCCTACGACCCCGAGCTGAACCTGATCTACTACGGATCGGGCAACCCCTCGACCTGGAATCCGAAGCAGCGCCCCGGCGACAACAAATGGTCGATGACGATCTGGGCACGTAACCCGGATACCGGCGCTGCGAAATGGGTCTATCAGATGACGCCCCATGACGAATGGGACTATGACGGCGTCAACGAGATGATCCTCTCGGATCAGTCGATCAACGGCCAGGCCCGCAAGCTGCTGACGCATTTCGATCGTAACGGCCTCGGCTATACGCTCGATCGCGCAACCGGCGAGCTCCTGGTCGCCGAGAAGTACGATCCGAAGGTGAACTGGACCTCCGGCGTCGACATGGACAAGAACTCGCCGACCTATGGTCGTCCGAAGGTGCTCGACGCAGCTTCGACCGACAAGGCGGGTGAGGACCACAACGTGAAGGGCATCTGCCCGGCCGCGCTCGGCACCAAGGACGAGCAGCCGGCAGCCTACTCGCCGGACACGCAGCTGTTCTACGTTCCGACCAACCACGTCTGCATGGACTACGAACCGTTCAAGGTGAGCTACACCGCGGGCCAGCCCTATGTGGGTGCGACGCTCTCGATGTATCCGCCGCAGGGCGATACCAACATGGGTAACTTCATCGCCTGGGACGGCAAGACCGGCAAGATCGTGTGGTCGAACAAGGAGCAGTTCTCGGTCTGGTCGGGTGCGCTCGCAACCGCCGGCGGCGTGGTGTTCTACGGTACGCTCGAAGGCTATTTGAAGGCGGTCGACGCCAAGACCGGCAAGGAGCTCTACAAGTTCAAGACTCCCTCCGGCATCATCGGCAACGTCACCACCTATGAGAACGGCGGCAAGCAGTATGTCGCAGTGCTCTCCGGCGTCGGTGGCTGGGCCGGTATCGGTCTTGCAGCAGGTCTGACTGATCCGACCGCGGGCCTTGGCGCGGTTGGTGGCTACGCGGCTCTCAGCAACTACACGGCACTCGGCGGCACGCTGACCGTGTTCTCGCTGCCCAACTAGCCTCTGTTCAGTATCGCTCCGGCGCGTGGATCAATTTCCACGCGCCGGCTCGTCTCCACCGGATGCCTTCGAGGAACATCTCTTGCGTAGAATCTGCTCTGTCATTGCTCTGATGATCTTCGTTGCGTCCGGAGGAATTGCTGTCGCGGACGGCTCGGGCGATCCGGCCGCCGTCAAGCAGAACGAAACTGGCGAATGGCTCGATAAGGACGGGAATCCGACCTTCAAGGTCAACGGCGACTCCGTCGACTGGTATACTTATTCCGGATACCGCCGCTATCACTCGGACTGTCACGTGTGCCATGGCCCTGACGGCATGGGCTCGACCTATGCGCCCGCACTGAGGGATTCGCTCAAGACGATGAGCTATGGCGATTTTCTCGGCGTTGTCGCCTCCGGCCGCAAGAACATCTCGACCGCTTCGGAGAACGTCATGCCGGCCTTCGGCGATAACCCGAACGTCGCCTGCTACATGGACGATCTCTATGTCTATCTGCGCGCCCGCTCCAACGACGCCTGGGGCCGTGCCCGTCCCGGCAAGCATGAGGACAAGAACGACGCCTATACCAACAATGAAGACTCGTGCATGGGCAAGAAGTGAACGTTTGCAGCCGATCTGAGACTTACGTCTTGGCATCCTGCGAGAATTTGAGGAGTTACCGATGAAGACACGTGCCGCCGTCGCTTTCGAAGCCAAAAAACCGCTCGAAATCGTCGAGGTCGATCTGGAGGGGCCGAAGACCGGCGAAGTCCTGGTCGAGATCAAGGCGACGGGCATCTGCCATACCGACGCCTATACGCTCGACGGTTTCGACAGCGAAGGGATATTCCCGTCGATCCTCGGTCACGAGGGCGCCGGCATCATCCGCGAGATCGGCGCGGGCGTCACCTCGGTGAAGCCGGGCGATCATGTCATTCCGCTCTACACGCCGGAATGCCGGCAGTGCAAAAGCTGCCTGAGCCAGAAGACCAATCTCTGCACCGCGATCCGCGCGACGCAAGGCAAGGGCGTAATGCCTGATGGCACCAGCCGCTTCTCCTACAAGGGCAAGCCGATCTACCACTATATGGGCTGCTCGACCTTCTCCAACTACACGGTGCTGCCGGAGATCGCGGTGGCGAAGATCCGCGAGGATGCCCCCTTCGACAAGAGCTGCTACATCGGCTGCGGCGTCACCACCGGCGTCGGCGCCGTGGTGAACACCGCGAAGGTTACGCCCGGTTCCAACGTCGTCGTGTTCGGCCTCGGCGGTATCGGGCTGAACGTGATCCAGGGCGCCAAGATGGCCGGCGCCGACAAGATCATCGGCGTCGACATCAACGACTCCAAGGAGGAATGGGGCCGCCGGTTCGGCATGACCGACTTCGTCAATCCGAAGAAGCTCACCGGCGACATCGTCCCGCATCTCGTCACCCTCACCGACGGCGGTGCCGACTACACCTTCGACTGCACCGGCAACACCACAGTGATGCGCCAGGCGCTGGAAGCCTGCCATCGCGGCTGGGGCACCTCGATCATCATTGGCGTTGCCGAAGCCGGCAAGGAGATCGCCACCCGTCCGTTCCAGCTCGTCACCGGCCGCAACTGGCGCGGCACCGCCTTCGGCGGCGCCCGCGGCCGCACTGACGTGCCGAAGATCGTCGACTGGTACATGAACGGAAAGATCCAGATCGATCCGATGATCACCCACACGCTCAAGCTCGAAGACATCAACAGGGGCTTCGACCTGATGCATGAGGGCAAATCGATTCGTTCCGTCGTCGTGTTCTAGCTCAAGCGTCACCCCAAGGAGGATCGACCCATGACTGTTGCACTCCACCCATCGATCGATAACGGCGTCAAACAAGGTACCGGGCACTTTGCCGGCGGCACGCTCGTCTGCAAATGCAGCGATCATCAGGTCAAGGTCGGCGTCAAGGGCGACGTCGCCCACAACCATGCCTGCGGCTGCACCAAGTGCTGGAAGCCGCAGGGCGCGACCTTCTCGGTCGTCGCCGTGGTGCCGCGCCAGAACGTCACCGTGCTCGAGAACGGCGACAAGCTCCAGGTGGTGGATCCCTCCGCGGTGATCCAACGCCACGCCTGCAAGGCCTGCGGCACGCACATGTACGGCCGCATCGAGAACAAGAACCACCCGTTCTATGGTCTCGACTTCATCCATCCCGAGCTGTTCCAGGAGCAGGGCTGGCAGGCGCCGCAATTCGCCGCCTTCGTCTCCTCCGTCATCGAATCCGGCGTGAAGCCCGAGCAGATGGCCGGCATTCGGTCGCGGCTGAAGGAAATCGGGCTCGAGCCCTATGACTGCCTGTCGCCGGCACTGATGGATGCGATCGCCACCCACGTGGCGAAGGCCAAGGCCGCCTGACAAGGCCACCTGACGATGTCCCTTCCGCTCGCTGGTCCGCCAGCGAGCGGGATGGGCGCGGCTCGGATGATCGCGGCCATCCAGCCACCAGTGCACTTGTGCATGCGCGCGTTCCGCTCCCTCAGTCCTGGTCTCTGAATGACTGCGCGGTGCCGCCCTCTTCGGTCTTGAAGTCAGCGCGGCCCAGCGATTCTCCCTCCCTCGACTGAGGACGACTGCTTCGTCCGCCCAGTCCCTCTGGCGGACGAAGCTTTTTTCTCTCTTCGATTTTGCGATCGCCGTCGCGCGAGCCGTCGCCGCGCCCTGCTTTTGACAAACCCCGATGCAATCTGTTCACGTCAAGGATACCCGGCCGTGAACGCCGGTCCGGCGCGTTTCCTGCTACGGTCGCGTCGTCACGATGCCGCACGAGTCCAATCAAACAAGAACAAGACGGGAGGTATCGAGCACTTCAGGACATTTCGATTTGCATTCCAGCTTCCTGCCGGGACCTGCCCAGGTGGGATGACGAGCCGGAATGCGGTCATACGACGCTACGGACATTGCGCCGACCGAAACCGGCAATGTCGAAATCAGCAAGCTTATGAAGAGCGAGGGACGATCATGATCAAGGTGAAGATCAACGGCCAGGAACAGAGCTGGGACGGCGACCCGGATCTCCCACTACTCTGGTTCCTGCGCGACGAAGCCGGGCTCACCGGCACCAAATTCGGCTGCGGCCAGGCGCTGTGCGGTGCCTGCACCGTCATCGTCGACAAGGAGGCGGTGCGCTCCTGCATCACCTCGATCGACGACGTCGCGGGGCGCGAGGTTACCACGATCGAGGGGCTGCATCCGAGCGGAGATCATCCCGTCCAGAAGGCCTGGCGCCAGGTCAACGTCCCCCAATGCGGCTTCTGCCAGGCCGGCCAGATCATGCAGGCCGCGGCCCTGCTGATGGACAATCCCAAGCCATCGCATGACCAGATCCGCGAGGCGATGTCGGGCAACATCTGCCGCTGCGGCTGCTACCAGCGTATCGAAAACGCCGTCCACCTCGCGTCGACGGGAGTGTGACATGAATTTCATCGACAATCCCGGCAAGCTCCGTGGCTTCGACAAGAACATCAAGGTCGAGAAGGTCTCGCGCCGCAGCATCCTGAAGGGGCTCGGCATCACCGGCGGCTTCGTGCTCGCCGCACCCGTGATGACGCGTCAGGCCTTTGCCTATGAGACCGGCGCCGGCAACATGCCGCATGGCGTCGTCGTCGATCCGCGCGTCTTCGTCGCTGTCGCGCCTGACGGCACCGTCACCATCCTCGCTCACCGCTCCGAGATGGGCACCGGCGTGCGCACCAGCCTGCCGCTGATCGTGGCCGAGGAGATGGAGGCCGACTGGTCCAAGGTCAAGGTCGAGCAGGCCCATGGTGACGAGGCCAAGTTCGGCAACCAGGATACTGACGGTTCGCGCAGCACCCGGCACTATCTGATGCCGATGCGCCAGATCGGCGCCTCCGCCCGCATCATGCTGGAGCAGGCCGCGGCCAAGCGCTGGAACGTGCCGGCGACCGAGGTCAAGGCGGTCAATCACGAGGTCGTCCACCGCACCAGCGGACGCAAGCTTGGCTTTGGCGAGCTGGCTGCCGATGCCGCCAAGGAATCGGTGCCGGCTGTCGAAGGCCTCAAGCTGAAAGACCCGCGGGATTTCCGCTATCTCGGCAAGGGCCAGGTCAGCATCGTCGATCTCCACGACATCACCACCGGCAAGGCCCGCTACGGCGCCGACGTTCGGCTACCAGGCATGAAATACGCCGTGATCGCGCGCCCGCCGGTCACCGGCGGCAAGCTCACCTCATTCGATCCGGACGCGGCGCTGAAAGTGCCCGGCGTCGAGAAGGTGCTGAAGGTTCAAGGCTGGCCGTGGCCGTCGAAATTCCAGCCGCTCGGCGGCGTCGCGGTGATCGCGCGCAACACCGGCGCCGCGATCAAGGGCCGCGACGCGCTGAAGCTGGTCTGGGATGACGGCGCCAACGGCAAATACGACTCGGTCGCCTACCGCAAGGAGCTCGAGGAGGCCGCGCGCAAGCCGGGCCTCGTCGTGCGCCAGGAGGGTGACGCTGACGCCGCGTTGAAAACCGCCGCCAAGGTCGTAACAGGCGAATATTATCTGCCGCATCTCGCCCATGCCAGCATGGAGCCGCCGGTCGCGGTCGCCGACGTCAAGGGCGACAAGGCGGAGATCTGGGCGCCGGTGCAGAGCCCCGGCGGCACCCGCGAGGATGTCGCCAAGACGCTCGGCATCCCCGAGGCCAATGTCACCGTCAATGTCACGCTGCTCGGCGGCGGCTTCGGCCGCAAGTCGAAATGCGACTTTGCGCTGGAGGCTGCGCTGTTGTCGAAGGAGCTCGGCGTACCGGTGAAGGTGCAATGGACGCGCGAGGACGACCTCCATCACGACTTCCTGCACACCGTCTCGGTCGAGCGGATCGAGGCCGGCCTCGACAAGGACGGCAAGGTGATCGCCTGGCGTCACCGCAGCGTGGCGCCGACCATCGCCTCGACCTTCGCGGCGGGTGCCAACCATGCGGCGTCGTTCGAGCTTGGCATGGGTCTCGTCGACATGCCGTTCGAGATCGCCAACATCTCCTGCGAGAATCCGGAAGCTGCGGCGTTCACTCGCATCGGCTGGTTCCGATCGGTCTCGAACATCCCGCGCGCCTTCGCGGTGCAGTCCATGGTCGGCGAGATCGCCAATGCGACCGGCCGCGACCAGAAGGAGACGCTGCTCGCGCTGATCGGCAGCCCGCGCATCGTCAAGCCCAATGTCAAGGACCTCTGGAACTACGGCGAGCCCTATGACAGCTACCCGATCGACACCGCGCGCCTGCGCAAGGTGGTCGAGCTGGTTGCCGAGAAGGGCGAATGGGGCCGCCAGGTCCCGAAGGGCCACGGGCTCGGCATCGCCGTGCACCGCAGCTTCGTCAGCTATATCGCGACCATCGTCGAGGTGGCCGTCGACGAGAAGGGCAAGCTGACGGTGCCGCGGGTCGACACCGCGATCGACTGCGGCACCTATGTCAACCCGGAGCGCATCGCCTCGCAGATCGAGGGCGCCGCGATCATGGGCCTGAGCCTCGCCAAATATGGCGCTGTCACCTTCAAGGACGGCAAGGTCGAGCAGAAGAATTTTGACGACTTCCAGGTCATCAGGATGGATGAATCCCCTGCCGTGACCAACGTCCACATCGTGCCGCCGGGACCTGACACGCCGCCGAGCGGCGTCGGCGAGCCCGGCGTGCCGCCGTTCGCACCGGCGCTGATGAACGCGATCTTCGCGGCGACCGGTAAGCGCATCCGCGCGCTTCCGATCGGCAAGCAACTGGAGGCGTAACGGAACAGAAGCGGCCTCGCGCCGTTTCTCATCGATCTGACAGGGAGCAGATCGATGACCAACATTCCAAGGGCGCTCGCAGTCTCGCTGCTGTCGAGCGCCTTTCTTTTGACCGCTGCCGCGGCGTTCGCGCAGAGCAGCAACACCACGCCGCCGACCACGGCGACGCGCCCCACCGCGCCGGACCAGAGCTCGCTGCCCAACGCCGGCGCCCCACCCGCCTCGACCACCCAGACGACCGGGCAGACGCCCAGCGACCCGAAGGTCCGGGAGATGAATCAGAAAGCCAAGGATAAGGTCGAGCGCGAGGGGAAGTAGCTCCGAGCCCGCGCAAAATGCGGCGGACGTTGCCGTCCGCCGCATTTGCCCCCTTGTCGCTCCGCGTCTCTCGATCCGCCTGCGGAGCTTATTTCTTCAGCGCGAACACCCAGATCACGCCGCCTTGCGGCACGTTGGACTCGATGCCGATATTGTTGGTCGCGAGCGCGTCCTGGATGCGCTGCGCGTCGACGCCCCAGCCCGACTGGATCGCGATGTATTGCGTGCCGTCGATCTCATAGGACATCGGCATGCCCATGATGCCGGAGTTGGTCTTCTGCTCCCACAACAATTCGCCGGTCTTGGCGTTGAAGGCGCGGAAATTGCGGTCGTTGGTGCCGCCGGCGAAGACGAGATCGCCTGCTGTGGCCGTGACCGATCCGAACATCTGCGACTTCGGGAAGTCGTGCTGCCACACCTTCTTGCCGGTTGCGGGATCCCAGGCCTGGAGCTCGCCGAAATGATCGGCGCCGGGCTTGGCCTTCAGGCCGATGTCTTCCGGCTTGGTGCCGAGCCAGAGCTCGCCGGGCTTGAGCGGGATCTTCTCGCCGGTGAAGCCGCCGCAGAAATTCTCGTTGGCTGGCACGTAGACGAGGCCGGTCTTCTGGCTGTAGGCCGCCGAGGGCCAGTCCTTGCCGCCCCACAGCGACGGGCAGAACTCGACGCGCTTGCCGACGACGGGCTTGTGCGCGGGATCGACGATCGGCTTGCCGTTCTCATCGATCCCCTTCCAGACGTCGGTGGAAACGAACGGCCAGCCGGCGACATAGTTGATCTTGGTCGGCGTGCGCTCGAGCACCCAGAAGATGGCATCGCGACCCGGGTGGATCAGGCTCTTGATGCTGCGGCCGTCGCGCTGGAGATCGACCAGCATCGGCGCATCGACCTCGTCCCAGTCCCAGGAATCGTTCTGGTGGTACTGGTGATAGGTCTTGATCTTGCCGTTGTTGGGATCGAGCGCGAGCACCGACGATGTATAGAGATTGTCGCCGGGATGCATCTCGCCGGGCCATGGCGCCGCGTTGCCGACGCCCCAATAGATGGTCTTGGTGTCCTTGTCGTAGGTGCCGGTCATCCAGGCCGAGCCGCCACCATTCTTCCAGTCGTCGCCCTGCCAGGTGTCGTGGCCGGGCTCCCCTTCACCCGGAATGGTGAAGGTGCGCCACAGCTCCTTGCCGGTCTTGGCATCGTAGGCGGCGACATAGCCGCGCACGCCGAACTCGCCGCCAGAGCCGCCGACGATGACCTTGCCGTCGACGATCAGCGGCATCAGGGTCATGTACTGGCCCTTCTTGTAGTCCTGCACCTTGGTGTCCCACACCACCTTGCCGGTCTTGGCATCGAGCGCGACGACGTGGTCGTCGGTGGTGGCGAGATAGAGCTTGTCCTCCCACAGGCCGACGCCGCGGCTGGTCGGATGCAGCTGGAACAGATCGTCGGGGAGCTGGCGCTTGTAGCGCCAGTATTCGTCGCCGGTCTTCGCGTTCAGCGCGATGACCTGGCCCATCGGGGTTGCCACGAACATCACGCCATTGTTGACGATCGGCGGCGCCTCATGGCCTTCGACCACGCCGGTGGCGAACGTCCAGACCGGCGTCAGGTTTTTCACATTCGAGGTGTTGATCTGGTCGAGCGGGCTATAGCCCTGTCCGTCATAGGTGCGGCGATAGAGCATCCAATTGCCGGGTTCCGGATTTTCCAGGCGTTGCTGGGTGACGGGCGCGTAATTCTCGATCGGGCCGGCGATGGCGGCGGTCGAGACGACACATGTGAAGGCGACGAAGCCCGACAAAAACCACTGCCTTGTGCTCATGGACGTTTCCCCTTTTGAATTCTTGTGAATTGAATTTTTGTCGTTCGTCTCGTCGCCCGCTCGTTGGCGGGCGCGACCTGTTGTGGCGCGCGGGCGCGACCCGCGGCGTGTCATCCGGGCTGCGCGCCACCTATCTTTCCGATGAAGGGAGCGGCGACGGTGAGCGAACCTTCGCTCAACGACAGCGGCAGTGCCGCGAGGCGTCGCGGCGCGGGTCCGAACACGACCTGGGCGCCCTGGCGTGGATCATATTCGGAGTTGTGGCAGGGACACTTGAAGACGGTCATGTCGCCTCCCTGATCCGCCTTCACCCATTCGGAAACCGGACAGGCGGCATGCGCGCAGACCGCCGAATAGGCAACAATACCGTCGGCTGCGCGTGCGCGCGTGGTCTCATCGAGCTCGTTCGGATCGAGCTTCACGACAAGAATCTCGTTCAGGCGTGAGCCGCTGCGGACGACAGAGGTCTTTGGATCCTTCGGCCAGGCGCGAACCGGAGGACCGCCGAGCTTGAGATCATCCGGCTTGACGAGCTGACCTTCGTTGTCGCCTTCGGAGAGAACGAGCAAATCGCCCTTCTGCGGCCGCTCGTCCGAACCGGGCGCATCCTCGCCCGCGCGCACCGGTGCGGAACAGCCAAGACACGCGGTGGTGGCGAGCGCACCGAGCAGCAGCGTTCGCCGCGTTTGCTCCGCGCAAGATTCAGATTCCGCAATGTTGTCGGAGGATGACGATGCGATGTTGGATGATGCATTCGACATGCACGCTAGCAGGCGCTGGAACTCTGCCGAAATGAAGGCGAAGAATTGGCGCCGCAGTGCATCAATATGGCTTTGCTCGCTTTGAGCGAACACGATTGTACGCATTCAAAAGCATTTTGCCGCTGCAACATCATGCCACGCGACCGGCATGACGATTTTGCAGATCAGACCGATGATGCGGGAATTGGTGCGACGCGCCGTTAGCCGCGCGATGCGACTGCGATACGGTTCAACTGCACGTCTATCGAGCAGGCATTCTGTATTTCAGGACCTAAGCACGTGGCGCGGCGCGGCGATGCGACCGGCGATCGTCGCCGAAGCCATCTCAAAGCTGTCGGCGATACGACGTGCCCTGTCGATGAACAGGCCGGCTGCCGGCGGCGGGCAGACCTCGCGCGCGGTCCGCTCGAACAGGTCGAGCCAGCGGTCAAAATGATCGCCGACAAGGCTCAGCGGCATATGCGCCCGCATCGGCGAGCCGTGGTAGCGACCGCTCATCAGCACCACCGAGGACCAGAAGTCCTTGAGCTTGGCGAGATGCTCGTCCCAATTCTGCACGATCGCGAAGACAGGCCCAAGCAATGCGTCCTCACGCACGCGGCCGTAGAAACGGGTCACGAGTTCCCCGATCATTTCCTCGGTGATCCCGGTGCGCTCGATCGCATCCTGGGTCAAGAGGTTCCGCCGCGCGGCCGCCGCCTCGCGCTCGGCCTTCAGTCGATCCGACATTGTTTGTTTTCCGTTTCGTTGTTCCCGCGATCCGCGTTCCCGCGATCCGCCCGTTCGACATTGTCAGGCCAATTGCGCGCGACGTCTTTGTCCCGGCGCAAATTGCGGGGTTGAGCGGCGGGCATTTCGGCCTGGCGCCTGCTCCTCGATCAGTATCGTAGGCGGGCAAAGGCGCGCTTGCGCCGTGCCCACAACTCTCTCTCATCGCGACAAATGCGTGGGCACGCTTGCGCTTTGCCCACCCTACGGCAGCGTCTTTGTTCGCGATCACGCGCCGTAGCTGTAAAAGCCCTGCCCGGTCTTGCGGCCGAGATGGCCGGCATCGACCATTTCCCTGAGCAAGGGGGCCGGACGATATTTGGGATCGTTGAAGCCCTTATAAAAGACCTCCATCACCGACAGCATGGTGTCGAGGCCGACGAGATCGGCCAGCGCCAGAGGCCCGATCGGATGGTTGCAGCCGAGCTTCATGCCGGCATCGATTTCTTCCGCGGTCGCGATGCCCTCCTGGAGCGCGAAGATCGCCTCGTTGATCATCGGGCACAGGATGCGGTTGACGGCGAAGCCGGGGCTGTTCTTCGCGGTGATGGCCACCTTGCCGACGCGCTGGGCGAAGTCGAGCGCCTTGGCGTGGGTGTCGTCGGAGGTCTGCAGGCCGCGGATGAGTTCCAGCAGCTGCATGACCGGAACCGGGTTGAAGAAATGCATGCCGATGAATCGATCCGGGCGATCGGTCGCGGCGGCAAGCTTGGTGATCGAGATCGACGAGGTGTTGGTCGCAACCAGCGTGCGCGGCGACAGCGTGGCGCAGAGGTCCTTCAGGATCTTGACCTTCAGCTCTTCGTTTTCGGTCGCGGCCTCGATGACGAGATCACAATCGGCTAGCTTGGCCCGATCAGTGGTGCCGGTGATGCGCTTGAGCGTCGCCTCGCGATCGGCCGCCGAGATCTTCTCTTTCTTGACCAGGCGCTCGAGGCTGCCGCCGACGGTCGAGATGCCGCGGTTCACCGCCGCATCGGAGATATCGACCATCACGACCGACAGCCCGGCCGCGGCGCAGACCTGGGCGATGCCGTTGCCCATGGTGCCTGCTCCGATGATGCCAACGGTATTGATCATGGAATGACGTCCTCTGGTTGAGCGGGCCCGGCCTATGGTGGCGCGCCCGGCTGGATGAATTTCGAGCCGCGGCGCCTCACCTGCTGCACCGCATCCAGTCTCTTCCTTAGCGCATCCGGGGCGAGAATAAAGCCGCCTTTCCTCCTCGACGAGGCATGATTTCGCGGTCTCGCGGCCCGATCGGCCCGAGTTTTGCGGCCGGTTTCGCCCCCTGGAATTGCCGAGGGCGCAGGTAAGGCCGGGCGCTCGTGAGCGCGCCTAGAATTTCAGCGTGGTCCGCAGCCCGAACACCGATGCGTTTCGCAGCGCCTTGCCGGCGAGCGGGCCGGACGGCAGCGTTGCGCCGCCGCCGGGATGAATGATGTATTGGAAATTCGGCTGAACCGTCCAGCCATCCCTGATTTGATATTGATAGACGGCGGTGAGCAATCCTTCAAAACTGCGGACCGGCCAATCCGGCGCGACAAGGGCCCGGTAGTCCGCGTCAAGCGCCTGGGCGCGCTTCGACACATGGGCGTAGCCCACAGCGATCCCGAACTTGTCGTCCGGACGCCGCCCGTCGAGACCGACGAACTCGACGCCACCATCGGCATAGAGATCAATCAGGTTGCGATCGGCCGGCGCGCCGGAGGCGCGGACAAAGACGCCGATGCCGCGATCGTCACTGTGAGGCACGCGATAGAGTTGCTGCTCGAAGACGGCCCAACCGCCGATATCGCCGGACAGCAACATCGGCGCGCCACTGCTCGCAGGCGCTGCGAGCGATACACCGTTGGACGCAAATCGCTGATCGGCGAATGCGCCCAGATGACGCCAGCCCCCGAACTTGATCTGGCCGGTAAGATTGGGATCGCCCTTCTTGTTGTTCCAGGCGTACTGAATCTGGCCCAGAAGCAGTGGCGGATCGTTGACGCGGAAATTGACGCCGTAGCGATTGCGTTGCTGGGGATCGCCCGGCCCGGGCCCCGCCTGGTCGCCGTCGAAGATTCCGCCGAGGACGGTGAGCTGGTCGGTGACGTTGACGAGAAGCCGCGCGCCCAGCGCAGCCAGCGGTGGCGACGGGCCGCCGCTCGGCAGGTCGAGCGAAGTGATCGCCGGCCAGCCCATCGAGGCGTTGGTGAGGACGTCGGTGTATTTGGTGTTGAAGAATTCGCTGTCGGCCGCGAGCTGGCCGAGCTTCAGCGAGACCTTCTTCTCTCCCCACTGCTTCTCGAAATAGGCCTCGTAGAGCCGGGTCGATGGCAGCGCCTCGATCCCGCTCACGACGAAGAAATTCTGCAGATTATCGCGCGACAGGCCGCCCCCGTGGATCTGGAACATGTTGGCGTGAAAGGTCAGCTTGTCGAGGCCGGCAAGCTTGTCGAGGTCGGCATCGACGGCGAGATTCAGACGACCCTCGTAGATCGCGCCCTGCTTGACGCCGCCGGAGGTGTTGCCCAGCACCTCTCCGATGTAAGTCGCCGCGAACTTCACCCCATATTTCTGCAGCGGGTTCGGCAACAGCCCGAGGGTTTTCTCCTCAACCGTACTCTCGCCCGTATCCGGATCGGCCGGCTTGTCGTCGTCAGTCTTCTTGTCTTCCTGGGCTAAGGCCTGAACGCCCGCCAGCAGATATCCGCCAGCCACGATGGCTGCCAGAATTCGCAAAGCTGCGCTTGAGGTCGATCGAGATCCGCTCATGCATGATGAGTGGGACACGTTCGAGACACAGATTCAAGAACAACCTCTTCAGGGAACCTTACCATCCGTGTGCGAGTGTTCAAAAGTATACGCTCGTCCACGAGTGTGCCGCGATCGGTGGCGTCCGAGACAAGTCGTCCGAATTTCAATTGACATTTGTTATTATTTCAATAATCGTTGAAATATGGAAAAGACAGATGCCGTCACGGCGCTCGCCGCGCTGGCGCAGGACAATCGTCTCGACGTCTACCGTTTGCTGGTTCAGGCCGGCCCCGACGGCATGACCGCGGGTGCGATCGCCGAAGCGCTGGATCTCGCGCCAAACACGTTGACGTTTCACTTCGACCGGCTGCGCATGGCCGGCCTTGCGACGGTGCGGCGCGAGGGACGCTCGATGATCTATGCGGCGCGGTTCGAGACCATGAACGCGCTGGTCGGCTTCCTCACGGAAAACTGCTGCGGCGGCGTGTCATGTGCAGCCGCCCCGTCTTCGAAACCCGCGCGAAAGCGCAGCAAGACTCCAGCCTGAAAGGACAGACCATGAAGCGCCTGCACGTTCACGTGTCCGTCGACGACGTTGCGCACAAGCAGACATTGGCCTGCTGTTGAGGGTTTCGGCGATGGACGTGATCATCTACCACAACCCCGCCTGCGGCACCTCGCGCAACACGCTAGCCATGATCAGGCAAGCCGGGATCGAGCCGCACGTGATCGAATATCTCAAGACGCCGCCGTCGCGCGCGTTGTTGCAGCAGCTTGTCCTCCGCATGGGCCTCTCGGTGCGCGAGCTGCTGCGCAAAAAGGGCACGCCCTATGCCGAGCTTGGGCTGGACAACGCTGACCTGACCGACGACCAGCTGCTCGACGCCATGATGGCGCATCCAATCCTGATCAACCGGCCGATCGTGGTGACGCCGATGGGCGTAAAACTCTGTCGGCCCTCCGAGGAGGTGCTGGAGCTTCTGCCGCCTCAGCACGGCGAATTCGTCAAGGAAGACGGCGAGCGTATCAAGCTGGACCGCGGCGCCTGATGACGCCGCGTCTTGCACAGCGCGCATTTGCCGAATGGCTGGGAACGGCGTTCCTGCTCGCCGCGGTGGTCGGCTCGGGCATCATGGCCCAGAAGCTTGCCGGCGGAAACGTGGCGCTGGCGCTGCTCTGCAATACGCTTCCCACCGGCGCCATCCTCGTCGTGCTGATCCTGATGTTTGCGCCCATCTCGGGCGCGCATTTCAATCCGGCGGTAACGCTGGCCTTGGCCCTGCGGGGCGAGACGGGCTGGATTGATACGGCGATCTATATCGCTGCTCAGATATCGGGCGCGATCATCGGCGTGTGGATCGCGCATCTGATGTTCGGGCTTGCCGTCCTTCAGATTTCGCTGACGGAGCGCAGCGGCGCGGGACAATGGCTCGCCGAGGCCGTCGCAACCTTCGGCCTGCTGCTGACGATCTTTGGCGTCGCATCGAAAGCCTCGGCTGCCGTTCCCTATGCGGTCGGCCTCTACATCACATCGGCCTATTGGTTCACGGCCTCGACATCATTCGCCAATCCCGCCGTCACCATCGCCCGATCGCTGTCCGATACGTTTGCAGGCATCGCGCCGCATGGCGTGCCGGCCTTCATTTCCGCGCAGCTCATCGGGGCGATCCTCGCCCTTCCGCTTGCAAGCTGGCTGTGGCGCGGAGCAAGCGCAAAGCGCGCGACGTGAATGATTGGAGTTTCCAAACCGCTCGTGCCGGGTATTCTGTGACTGATGGCATGAATGTCAGGGACCAGCGTGACGCAACCTCGCAGCCGCAATATCGACCACTGCACCCGGCCCTGAGGCATCAGGCCGGATGAACGATTTCGCGCGATCCATCGTTGCCGCATTCACGCTGATCGGTGAAGGCGATCCCGAGCTTCTCGGCATCGTCGCGCTGTCGGTGCGCGTCAGCCTGACAGCCGGCATGATCGCGCTGCTGATCGGTGCGCCGTTCGGCGCTTTGCTGGCGATCACGCGCTTTCGCGGCCGACAGGTCATTATCGTGCTGACCAACGCGCTGCTCGGCCTGCCGCCGGTCGTGGTCGGGCTCGCGCTTTATCTTCTGCTGTCGCGCTCCGGCCCGCTCGGCGCTGCCGGCCTGCTATTCACGCCCTCAGCAATGGTGATCGCGCAGACGCTGCTGGCAACGCCAATCGTGGTTGCGCTGGTGCACCGGCCCGCAAGCCTGCTATGGGCCGAATATGGCGACCTCGCGCGGATCGACGGGCTCTCGACGCTGCGCAGCATCGGCCTGTTGTTCGCGCTCGGCCGGACCTCGCTTCTGACGGCCTTCCTCGCCGCGTTCGGACGTGCCATCGCCGAGGTCGGCGCCATCATCATCGTCGGCGGCAACATAAGCGGCTTTACCCGCACGATGACGACGGCGATTGCGCTGGAGACCAGCAAGGGCGACCTGCCGCTGGCGCTCGGCCTAGGCTTGATCCTGCTCGCGCTCAGCGTCGCCGTGTCGACCGTCGCCTTCCTGCTAGTGGGACGCGTTGGGGAAAAATAGCTGCTCGCCGCCGACCTTGTATCCGGCGATCGCATCCTGTCCCCTCGGCGAGATCAGCCAGTCGATAAAGGCCTGCCCGTCCTTGGCCTTGACGTTGGGATGCTTGTCCGGGTTGACCAGCATGACGCCGTACTGGTTGAACAGCCGCTTGTCGCCCTCGGTCAGGATCGCAAGCTCGCCTCTGTTCTTGAACGACAGCCAGGTGCCGCGGTCTGAGAGCAGATAGGCATTCGACGAGGATGCCATGTTCAGCGCCGGGCCCATGCCCTGGCCGATCTCGCGATACCAGCTGTCCTTGCCGGTGGCCGGCTCGATGCCCGCTTCTTTCCACAGCCGCAGCTCGGCGGCATGCGTGCCGGACTTGTCGCCGCGCGAGATGAACGTGGCTTTCGCAGCTGCGATCTTGCGCAGCGCGTCGGCGACGTCCTTGTCGCCCGCGATCCTTGCGGGGTCGCTGTTCGGGCCGACGATGATGAAATCATTGTACATGACGTCGAAGCGCTTCACGCCGTGCCCTTCCGACATGAACTTGTCTTCGGCCGGCCTGTCATGGACGAACACCACATCGGCATCACCGCGCCGGCCGATATCGAGCGCCTGGCCGGTGCCGACCGCAACGACCTTCACCTGGATTCCCTCCGCCCTCGTAAACAGCGGCAGCAGATAAGCGAACAACCCGGACTGCTCCGTCGACGTCGTCGAGGCCACGGTGATGCTGCCGGCCTGCGCCCATGCGCATGTCGACCAGATCAGAGCCGCTGCGACGGCGGCAAGCTTCTTCATGACATCGTCCTCACTTCCAGATGATTCCCATTAAACGGAGAGGATGACGCCGGAAAGCCCGACATTGGGCTCCTGCGGCACATCCTTCGAGACGCCCGCCTCCGGCGGGCCCTCAGGATGAGGGCGGAGTGCCTGGCAGCAGCGTTGGCGGGCGCTTCACGCCTGCGTCACGACGGTTGAACCTCGCGTGATCAGTCCCGCGATCACGTGGCAGCGCGGAATATCGCGCGTTCCGAACGATCCCTAGGGATAGAACAGTTTGGAGTCTCCCATGGCAAAGACGAACATCATCGCCGCCTTCCGGATCGTGGTGTCGCTCGCGATCGCGGGCCCGGCGCAGGCCTGGCCCGGACAGTCCTCAAGCATCGACTGCGCCTGGGGCGGCGAAGCCACGGACTGTGAAGCACTGACCATGGCGCCGCTCCGCAAGCATGCGCTGGCGCATCCGCACGGCCGCAAACCGGCGCACGCTGTCATGCCGTTTGCGTCGTCGCATCTGCCGGATCACGACGCGGATCCGCTTGCATCGATGCATTTCGAATGAACGGAATGGCGTGCGGGGCTGTGCAGATGTTCTGCAATTGGTCCCGCCTCAATTGACAGGGGTGTGACGGCCGGGGCAGTTTTTCACATTGCTGGCGAATCAGCTGAAGCCCACGGCCCTGAGTACCTCTTGGACAACTCCCAGTGCTTTCGAGACTGATATCGTTGCTAAGCCGCATTCCTGCGGTGAAATGGGCCTTCAACCGGCTTCGGCCCGCGCCGCAGGGCGGCAGCATCGAGTTGCAGGGCGGCGGCATCGAGTTGACGCCGAGCGCTGCGGATGAGCAGCCGATTGTTACCGCGATCGAAGAAGCCGCTCCGACCGTCGAGACGAACGGCAGGGAGGATTCATCCCTGCAGACGTACGCCGAAGCCGCGCCCGAACCCACCAGCAGCGATCCGCCGGCGGAACTCGTAGCGAGCGTTGAGCTCGAAATCGTGGAAGAGGCCTCATCCGCCGGGGTCGAAGCCGTCGATGCTCCCGAGCCTGTCGTCAGCAGCGACCTGCCCGTAGAATTGCTGGCGAACGCCGACCCCGAACCCGTGGAAGAGGCGCAGGCCTCATCCGCCGAAGTCGAAGCAATCGAACCGCAAGAGCCTGTCATCAGCAGCGATGCATCGTCGGACGATGATGCGGAGGTTGCGCCCGATGTTGCAGAGCAGGTTCTTATTTCTCCGGTCGAGGTCGAGACCGTTCCGGTCGAGGCCTCCGAGCCGATCGTTGAACACGACCCCGTATCCATCGCTTCCGAGGAGATCGAAGCCGTCGACGCGACGCCCGCCGTCGTGGTCGACGTCGCGGCGCCTGCCGTCACCGAGGTCAGGATCGACAACGAGCCCGCTCGTGATGTCGTGATGGAGATCGAGCCGCTCGTCGCAGCCGATCCCGCACCCATCGCGGCCGACGTCGCTGAGAAGACGATCGCCGACGCACCCGTCGTCGCCGCAGAGGTCGAGCCGCCTCCGGCGCCCGCTCCGAAGAAGCCTCGCGCGAAGATCGTCGAGCCCGCCGATCGCGCCGCGCTGATCCGGCAACGTTGGGCCGAGACCGGGATCAGGATGTGGAATCCGCGGCTGCATGGCACCGGCGATGCAACGCTCAACATCCAGGGCCGCATCGGACTGCTGCCGCCCGAGCCGGGCGGGACCATGCCGCGTTACGACAAGCTCGAATTCAAGATGCTCGGCGGGCAGATCGTGTGCGAAGGCGTCATCGTCGAGGCGCCCGTGCAGGCCGGCCAGCGCAGCTTTACCCGGCTCGCCGAACCGCGCAGCGCCGATCGCGGCCGTGGGCCAGTGCGGGAACGCCACGCCGCGCTCGCCTGATCCTTGTCCGCCTGCAATGACGCAACGCTGACCGCCGCGACATCGGTGCGCGCCGCGCGGCCGAGGACGCTATGGTTAGCAGAACGTAGCCGATCGATTTCGGCCGAGCCGCCAGACGCGGCCGCTTGCGGCTCACATCCTTAATATCGCCTCACCAATGCACGCGCCCTGCCGGTCCGAAAGCGATACACAACCAGAACGAGAGTTCCCGGAAGGAACCAATCTAACGCGCTCTTTACCCCGGCCGGGCAAGATCATCTTCGTTTTTGAAGGGATTTGGGGCGCGTATTGCTATGCCTGCCGTCGATTTGAAAGCCTATTTCGCCGCCGCGATGCGGCTGTTTCGCGTGTCTGAAGACCCGGACCTGACGCGCGCGCAGTTCGACGCTTTCTCCAAGCAGATCCCGCTGCTCTACTTCATCCTGATCAGCAACACGATCGCGGTCGCCTATACCTACGTCAACATCGCGCCGGACTGGCTGACGATGATCGTGCCGAGCCTGCTGACGGTGCTCGCCGCGCTTCGGACCTTGTGGTGGCTGAGCCAGCGCCATCTCGTCCGCAGCGATGCCGACATCCTGCGCAATCTGCGCGCCACCAATTGGATGGCCCTGCCGATCGGCGCCGGCTTCACCGCCTGGTCGTTCGCGCTCTACCCCTATGGCGATCCCTTCGCCAAGAGCCAGGTCGCCTTCTACATGGCGGTGACCGTGATCGGCTGCATCTTCTCGCTGATGCATCTGCGCTCGGCAGGGTTGATCGTGACGCTGGTCGTCGACGTACCCTATGTGCTGTTCTTCTGGGCCACGGGCGAACCCACGCTGAAGGCGATCGCGGTCAACAACCTCCTGGTCTCCGGCGCCATGGTGACGGTGCTGTTCATCTATTATCGCGACTTCGCCGATCTCGTCGCCAGCCGCAAATCGCTGCTGGTGCAGCAGGCGGCGACGCAGGAGCTGTCCGACGAGAACTTCCGTCTCGCCAATCTGGATTCCCTCACGGAGCTGCCGAACCGCCGCCGTTTCTTCGCCGAGCTGTCGAGCGCCTTCAGTGACGCCGAGCGCAGGCACGTGAGCGTTGCGGTCGGCATCATCGACCTCGACGGCTTCAAGCCGATCAACGACAATTACGGCCATTCGGTCGGCGACCGCGTGTTGATCGAGGCCGGCCGTCGCATCCGCGATGTCTGCGAAGGCTTCGGCCCGCAGCGGGTGGAGTTCGCCCGCCTCGGCGGCGACGAGTTCGGTCTCGTCGTCTGCGGCGACACCGAGGATGCCGACCTTGAGCGGCTCGGCGAACGCATCTGCGAGCTGGTCAAGCTGCCCTACCAGCTCGACACCGCCCATACCGGCCTGTCGTGCTCGATCGGCTTTGCGCTCTACCCGCGCTCGGCGCCGACGGCGGAAGCGCTGTATGAATGCGCCGATTATTCGCTCTATCATGCCAAGCGTCATCTGCGCGGCCGTACCGTGATCTTCTCGAGCGAGCACGAGGCCGAGATCCGCAGCCGCGGCGTGATCGAGACCTTGCTGCGCACGGCCGATTTCAGCGCCGAGATGGACCTGATGTTCCAGCCGATCGTCGACGCCATGAGCGGGCATACCGCGGGCTTCGAGGCGCTGGCGCGCTGGCAGAGCCCCCGCCTCGGCCGGGTCTCGCCGGCCGACTTCATCCCCGCCGCCGAGCGCATCGGCCTGATCCGGCCGCTGACGCAGGCGCTGCTGGTGCGCGCGCTGGCGGCCGCCGGGACCTGGCCGGACCATACCCGTCTGTCGTTCAATCTCTCGGCCCACGACATCTGCTCGCCCGACGGCATCCTGCCGCTGATCGCCATCATCGAGAACAGCGGCGTGCCGCCGCGCCGGCTCGACTTCGAGATCACCGAGACCGCCGTGACCTTCGACTTCGCGCGCGCCGAACAGTCGATCGCGGCGCTGAAGGCGATGGGCTGCGGCATTTCGCTGGATGATTTCGGCACCGGCTATTCCTCGCTGAGCCACGTGCATCGCCTGCCGCTGGACAAGCTCAAGATCGACCGCAGCTTCGTCGCCGACATCAACGACAATCCCGTGAGCCACAAGATCATCAAATCGCTGACCGGCCTGTGCGACGACATGGAGATCGCCTGCGTGGTCGAGGGTGTCGAAACCCGCGCCCAGCTCGATGCCTTGCGCCGCCTCGGCTGCGACTTCGTGCAGGGCTATTACTTCGCAAAGCCCATGCCGGGCGCGGCGATCGTGGACTATCTCGCCAACGAGCGCGAGCGGCTGGACCATGGCGCAACCAAGGTCGTGGCCTGAGGCAGATTGGCCCCTTGGCTACTTCGAAAGGCTCGGCAGATCGAGCCCCTTGTCACGGGCGCAATCGATCGCGATGTCGTAGCCCGCATCCGCATGGCGCATGACGCCGGAGGCCGGATCGTTCCAGAGCACGCGCTCGATGCGTTTGGCGGCCTCCGGCGTGCCGTCGGCGACGATCACCATGCCGGCATGCTGGGAATAGCCGATGCCGACGCCGCCCCCGTGATGCAGCGAGACCCAGGTCGCACCGCTGGCGCAATTCAAGAGCGCGTTGAGCAGCGGCCAGTCGGACACCGCGTCCGAGCCGTCCTTCATCGCCTCGGTCTCGCGGTTGGGGCTTGCCACCGAGCCGCTGTCGAGATGATCGCGGCCGATCACGACAGGCGCCTTCAACTCGCCGCGCGCGACCATCTCGTTGAAGGCAAGACCCAGGCGATGACGATCGCCGAGACCGACCCAGCAGATCCGCGCCGGCAGGCCCTGGAACTTGATGCGCGCCTTGGCCATGTCGAGCCAATTGTGCAGATGCTTGTCGTGGGGCATCAGCTCTTTCACTTTGGCATCTGTCTTGAAGATGTCCTCAGGGTCGCCTGACAGCGCGGCCCAGCGGAACGGCCCGACGCCGCGGCAGAACAGCGGGCGGATATAGGCGGGCACGAAGCCAGGGAAATCGAACGCGTTCGTCAGGCCCATGTCCTGCGCCATCTGGCGGATGTTGTTGCCATAGTCGAGCGTCGGAATGCCCTGCGCATGGAAATCCAGCATGGCCCGGACATGCTCGACCATCGAGGCTTTTGAGGCGCGTTCCACGCCCTTCGGATCGGAGGCGCGCTTGGCCTCCCAATCGGCAAGCGTCCAGCCCTTCGGCAGATAGCCGTTGATCGGATCGTGCGCGCTGGTCTGGTCGGTGACGATGTCGGGCTTGACGCCGCGGCGGACCAGCTCCGGGAATATCTCGGCGGCATTGCCGAGCAGACCGACCGAGACGGCCTTCTTCGTCTTTGCGGCGTCCGCCATGAGTGCGAGCGCTTCGTCGAGCGTCGCCGCGTGGCGATCGAGATAGCCGGTGCGCAGCCGCATCTCGATGCGGCTCGGCTGGCATTCGACCGCGAGCATCGAGGCGCCGGCCATGGTCGCCGCCAGCGGCTGCGCGCCGCCCATGCCGCCGAGGCCGGCGGTCAAGATCCATTTGCCCGCAAGGCTGCCGCCATAATGGCGACGACCGACCTCGACGAAGGTTTCGTAAGTGCCCTGCACAATGCCCTGGCTGCCGATATAGATCCAGGAGCCCGCGGTCATCTGGCCGTACATCATCAGGCCCTGGCGATCGAGCTCGTTGAAATGATCGAGCGTCGCCCAATGCGGCACGATGTTGGAGTTCGCGATCAGCACGCGCGGCGCATCGGCATGGGTGCGGAAGATGCCGACCGGCTTGCCGGATTGCACCAGCAGGGTCTGGTCGTTCTCGAGCTTGCGCAGCGCGGCCGTGATGCGGTCAAAACTCTCCCAGTCGCGCGCGGCGCGGCCGATGCCGCCATAGACGACGAGCTCGCTCGGGCGCTCGGCGACATCAGGATCGAGATTGTTCATGAGCATGCGCAGCGGTGCTTCCGTCAGCCAGCTCTTGGCGCTGATCTCGCTACCGCGGGGAGCGCGAATGGTGCGGTCGTTGTCCAGTCGGCGGTTCATGCGGAACACCCCTTAGTCGAGTCTTGGAAACGGATCAGATGAGAGCGCAGTGAGCGCGATGGCTGGCAGCGCATCGGCCTCGATGAACGCCGCGGCCTTGGCGAGATCGCCGGCCATGTAGCGGTCGGCGCCGAGCGCGGGCACCTGCTCGCGAAGCTTCTCGATGACCGCCACCAGCGGCGCGCTGGTCGCGTGCGGTGCGCGCAGCGTGATGCCCTGGGCGGCGACCAGAAGCTCGATGCCCAGGATGGAGGCGAGATTGTCGGCCATGTCCGACAGTCGTCGCGCGGCATGCGCGGCCATCGAAACGTGGTCTTCCTGGTTGGCGCTGGTCGGCGTCGAATCGATCGAGCAGGCTGCGGCACGCTGCTTGTTCTCGGCATAGAGCGCGGCCGCCGTGACCTCGGCGATCATGAAGCCGGAATTGATGCCGGGATCCGGGGTGAGGAACGGCGGCAGGCCAAAATTGAGCGCGGGATCGACCAGCGTCGCGATGCGTCGTTCGCTGATCGCGCCGATCTCCGACAGCGCCAGCGCGATCGTATCGGCGGCGAAGGCGACTGGCTCGGCGTGGAAATTTCCTCCTGAGACGATCTCACCGGTCTCGACCAGCACCAAGGGATTGTCGGTCACCGCGTTGGCCTCGACGATCAGCGTGCGCGCAGCCTGCGTGATCAGATCGAGCGCGGCGCCGGCGACCTGCGGCTGGCAGCGCAGGCAATAGGGATCCTGCACGCGCTCGTCGCCTTCGAGATGCGACAGGCGGATGTCGCTGCCGTCGAGCAGCGCCGTCAGCGTCGCGGCCGCAGCGATCTGGCCGGGAAGACCGCGCAGCGCCTGGATCTCGGGGCGGAACGGCGCGGTCGAGGCCATGGCGGCATCGACCGACAGCGCACCGGTGACCAGTGCCGCACGAGCGAGACGAAATGCACGCAGCACGCCTGATACGGCATAAGCAGTCGAGAATTGCGTGCCATTGATCAGCGCGAGGCCCTCCTTGGGGCCGAGCGTCAGTGGCACAAGGCCGGCGGCAGCGAGTGCCTCGCCTCCTGACATTATCTTGCCGTCGACGATCGCCTGCCCCTCGCCGATCATCACCGCAGTCATATGCGCAAGCGGCGCGAGATCGCCGGAGGCGCCGACCGAGCCCTGTTGTGGCACCAGCGGATAAACGCGTCGCACCAGCATGGCCTGCAATTGCTCGATCACCGCGCCGCGCACGCCGGAGGCTCCGCGCCCGAGCGAGACGATTTTCAGCGCCATCATCAACCGCACGATCGGTTCCGGAGTTGCAGGACCGATCCCACAGCAATGCGAAACAATGAGATTGCGCTGGAGCAGCGCGGTCTGATCAGGCGGAATCCGCTTCGACGCCAGCTTGCCGAAACCGGTGTTGATGCCATAGACGGGCGTCGTAGCCTCAGCCGCCTTTGCGACGATCTTCGCCGCCGCCGCGACGCGCGGCCAGAATGAGGGGTCGAGCACGACGGGCGCTCCCGCAAGCACGCGCGCGAGATCATCGAGCCTGACCTCTCCGGGTTTGACGACGATCGCGGCGTTCGGCTCCGTCATTGCCCCCTCCACACCCGCCGGTGCAGCGGATTAAATCCGATGCGGTAGACCAGCTCGGCGGGCCGCTCAATGTCCCAGATCGCGAGGTCGCACCATTTGCCGGCTTCGAGCGTGCCGGTCTCATGGAGCACGCCGAGCGCCCGCGCGCCTTCGCGGGTGACGCCGGCGAGGCATTCGGCGATAGTCATCCGGAACAGCGTGGCGCCCATGTTCATGGCGAGCAGCAGCGAGGTCAGCGGCGAGCTGCCGGGATTGCTGTCGGTCGCAAGCGCCATGGCAACGCCGTGCTTGCGGAACGCCTCCACCGGCGGCTCTTGCGTCTCGCGGATGAAGTAGAACGCGCCAGGCAGGAGGACGGCGACCGTTCCGGCCTTCACCATCGCGGCAGCGCCGGCTTCGTCGGTATGCTCGAGATGATCGGCCGACAACGCAGAGAATTTGGCAGCGAGCGCAGCGCCGCCGAGATTCGAGAGTTGATCGGCGTGCAACTTCACCGGCAGACCCAGCCCTCGCGCTGCCTCGAATACCCGCGCCGTCTGCTCGGCCGAGAACGCGATACCCTCCATGAAAGCATCGACGGCATCGGCGAGGCCTGCCTTTGCGACGGCCGGCAGCATCTCCTTACAGACGCGATCGATGTAGCGATCCTTGTCACCATCGGCCTCCACCGGCAGCGCGTGCGCGCCGAGAAACGATGTGCAGATCGTAACTTTCCGCCGGCGGCCGAGGCTGCGCGCAGCAGAAAGCTGGCGCATCTCGGTCTCCGTATCGAGGCCATAGCCGGACTTGATCTCAACCGTGGTTGCGCCCTCACCGATCAATGCATCCAGCCGCGGCAATGCGCTCGCGACAAGCTCGGCCTCACTCGCCTTGCGAGTCGCGGCGACGGTCGAGACGATGCCGCCGCCCGCGCGCGCGATCTCCTCGTAGCTTGCGCCCTTCAGGCGCAGTTCGAATTCATGCGCGCGGTTGCCGCCGTAGACCAGATGAGTGTGGCAATCGACGAGGCCTGGCGTGATCCAGCGCCCCTCGCAGTCGATCCACTGGATGGCGTCGGCATCGCCAGGAAAATCCGCCGCTGCGCCGGCATAGACGATGTGGCCGTCGCGTATCGCGATGACGCCTTGCTCGATCTCGCCGAGATCGGGACGATCCGCCCGCATGGTGGCGAGCCGGGCGTTATGCCAGATCCGGTCGAAGCGCTCTGCCATGCCACTGTCCCTTCGCGAAGTCCCTGCGCCCTGGGATGCTTGACTTATATGTCTAGACATATAATCGTAAGGCGGTTCTGTCCAGCCGGCGTGTAATCAATCATGACCCGACTGCATTTCGCCTCCGCGCTCCTGCCCTCGGGCTGGGCCAATGACGTGCAGGTGGTGGTCACCGCCGGCGCGATCGCGGCGGTGACACCCGATGTGGCGCCTGCCGCGGGCGACGAGCGCCATGCCATCGCGCTTCCGGGACTGGCGAGCCTGCACAGCCACGCGTTTCAACGCGGCATGGCGGGACTTGCGGAGCTGCGCGGCGCTTCCACCGACACGTTCTGGACCTGGCGCGAGACGATGTATCGTTTCGCGCTGGCGATGACGCCTGACGACGTCGCCGATGTCGCCACGCTGCTTTATGTGGAGATGCTGGAGCAGGGGTTTACGCGGGTCGGCGAATTCCATTACCTGCATCACGATCGCGACGGCTCGCACTACGCCGATCCCGCCGAAATGGCGGCACGCATTGCAGAGGCCGCCGAGGCCTCAGGCATTGGCCTGACGCTGCTGCCGAGTTTTTATGCGCATGGCTCGTTCGGCGGCGCGGCGCCGCACGACGGCCAGCGCCGCTTCATCAACTCGGTCGATCAGTTCGCCAAGCTGATGGCTGCATCACGCAAGGCGATCAGCGAATTGCCCGGCGCCAATATCGGCATCGCGCCGCACAGCCTGCGCGCGGTGGCGCCCGACGAACTCACTGCAATTATTCCGCTCGCGGAGGGTGGACCGGTGCACATTCACGCCGCCGAGCAGGTGAAAGAGGTCGAGGATTGCCTGGCCTGGTCCGGACAGCGGCCGGTGCAATGGCTGCTGGAGCACGCACCGGTCGACCAGCGCTGGTGCCTCATTCACGCCACGCACATGACGGACGAGGAAGTCAGCGCATTCGCCAGGACCGGCGCGGTCGCGGGCCTCTGCCCCGTGACCGAAGCGAGCCTCGGCGACGGCATCTTTCCGGCGCGAGAACTTCGCGACGCCGGTGGTTCGTTCGGCGTCGGCACCGATTCCAACGTGCTGGTCGGCGTTGCTGACGAGCTGCGTCAGCTCGAATACGGCCAGCGGCTCAGGCATCGCGCCCGCAACGTGCTTTCGGGCGGCGCCGGCTGCTCGACCGGCCGGACGCTGTTCGACGACGCCCTTGCGGGCGGCGCGCAGGCGCTGGCGCAGCCGGTTGCAGGCCTCGCACCCGGCGCTCGCGCCGACATCGTTACGCTCGACGCCGCACATCCGTCGCTGGCGGGACGCGGCGGCGATGCGACCATCGACGGCTGGATCTTTGCGAGCGGCAACGGTGCAATCGATTGCGTCTGGGCCGGCGGCAACAAGGTTGTCGAAGGCGGACGACACAAATTGCGCCAGACTGCGCGCGAGCGGTTCAACGCCGCGGTGCGGAGGCTCGTCGCATGAGCCTCGCCACCGACGCATCCGACAAGCCGACACTCTACAAGCGCATCCGTGCCGACATCGAAAAGCGCATCCTGACCGGCGAATGGCCGCCCGGCCATCGCATTCCGTTCGAGCACGAGCTGGTGGCGCGCTACGGCTGCTCGCGCATGACTGTCAACAAGGCGCTCTCCGAGCTCGCGCAGGCCGATCTGATCGAGCGGCGGCGGCGGGCTGGCTCCTTCGTGCGCCGGCCGCAGCATCAATCGGCTGTGTTGAAGATCGCCGACATCCGCGCCGAGATCACCGCGCTCGGTCGCGGTTACGGCTATGAGCTGATCAGCCGCAAGCTACGCGCGGCAACTGCTGCGGATCGCGAAAGGCTCGGCATCAAGAAGGCCGGCAAGGTGGTCGCGATCTCCTGCCGCCACAGCGCCGACAACGTGCCGTTTGCGGTCGAGGACAGGCTGATCGATCTGTCATCCGTGCCATCTGCCGCGACCGCGGATTTCTCGCGCGAGCCGCCCGGCTCGTGGCTGCTGCATCATGTTCCCTGGACGGAGGCCGAGCATACGATCAGCGCCATCGTTGCCGACGATCGCACGGCCGAGGCGCTCGACATTGCGGTCGGCGCGCCCTGCCTCGTGATCGACCGCTATACCTGGCGCAGCGCGCGCACGATCACCGCAGTGCGCCTGCTCTATCCCGGTGACTCTCACCGCCTTGTCGCGCGATTCAAGGGAGGTTGAGCAAACGATGTCGGCACAAATCGTGCAACGCTTCGACAGAGATCAACAGGACGTCAAACCATCTGGGCAAGAGGACGACAATCATGCGTAGTTCGACAGTTTTTGCGACAATCATTGCTCTCGCGGCCGCCGCGCCCGCGTTCGCCGACGACGTCAAGGTCGGCATCGGCATCTCCGGATGGACCGGCTTTGCGCCGCTGACGCTGGCGAAGGAAGCCGGCATCTTCAAGAAAAACGGCCTCGACGTCACTATCAAGAAGATCCCGCAGAAGGACCGTCACCTCGCCATCGCCTCCGGCGACGTGCAGTGCGCGGCAACCACGGTCGAAACCTGGATCTCCTGGAACGCCAACGGCGTTGCGACCAAGCAGATCTTCCAGCTCGACAAGAGCTATGGCGCCGACGGCATGGCCGTGCGCAACGACATCGCGTCGATCAAGGAGCTGAAGGGCAAGACGGTCGCAGCTTCGGCACCGGGCACATCGCCCTATTTCGCGCTGGCCTGGATGCTGAAGAAGAACGGTCTGACGGTGAAGGACGTCACCGTCGTGAACCTCGAGCCGGCCGCCGCCGCGCAGGCCTTCGTCTCCGGCCAGAACGATGCCGCGATGACCTATGAGCCTTATTTGTCGACCGTGCGCGCCGCGCCGGACAAGGGCAAGATCATCGCGACCACCTTGGACTATCCGATCGTGATGGACACGTTCGGCTGCACGCCGAAATTCCTCAGCGAGAACCCAAAGGCGGCGCAGGCGCTGGCCGACAGCTATTTCGAATCGCTCGAGATGATCGCCAAGGACCAGGCCAAGTCCTATGAGATCATGGGCGCCGACGTGAAACAGACCGGCGAGCAGTTCGGCAACTCGGCAAAATATCTGCGCTGGCAGGACAAGGCCGCGAACCAGAAATTCTTCGCCGGCGATTTCCTCGCCTTCAACAAGGATGCCGCCGACCTTCTGCTCGAAATCGGCATCATCAAGTCGGCGCCGAAGGTCGAGGACCTCTTCGACGCCAGCTTCATCAAGTAAGACTTTCCCGATTGCCGGTTCCGCGGAGACGCGGGACCGGCTCGACCATTCGGATCAACTATCGATGCGTCCCCTGGATTCCGTGACATCGAAGCAGCGCGTGGCCTATGGCCTCGCTTTCTTCGTGCTGTTCGTCGCCCTCTGGTCGTGGGCAACCTTCGGCGGCCATGTATCGAAGACGTTTCTCGCCAATCCGCTGACCATGGTGCAGGAAGGCTACGACCTGCTGGTTAAGCAAGGTTTTGTATTCGACATCGGCATGACGATCTGGCGCGTCGTCGGCGGGTTCGCGCTGGCTGCGATCATCGCGGTGCCGCTCGGCGTGCTGATGGGCGCCTACAAGCCGATCGAAGCCTTCCTCGAGCCCTTCGTCTCCTTTGCGCGCTATCTGCCCGCCTCGGCCTTCATTCCGCTCCTCATCCTGTGGGCCGGCATCGGCGAGTTGCAGAAGCTGCTCGTCATCTTCATCGGCTCGGTGTTCCAGGTTATCCTGATGGTCGCCGTCACCGTCGGCGCGACGCGGCGCGATCTGGTGGAAGCCGCCTATACGCTCGGCGCCAGCGATCGCGGCATCATCCGCCGCGTGCTGCTGCCCTCCTCCGCACCCGAGATCGCCGAGATCCTGCGGCTGGTGCTGGGCTGGGCCTGGACCTACGTTATCGTCGCCGAGCTGATCGGCTCGTCCGCCGGCATCGGCCACATGATCACCGACAGCCAGGCGCTGCTCAACACCGGCCAGATCATCTTCGGCATCATCGTGATCGGCCTGATCGGCCTGCTCTCGGACTTCATGTTCAAGGCGTTCAACGCCTGGCTGTTTCCGTGGAGGCTGGCATGACGATCCTCAAGGTCGAGCGGGTCTCGCGCACCTTCCCGGCGCGCCACGGCAATGCGCCGACCCACGCGCTGGAGCCGACCGACCTCACCATCGGCAACAACGACTTCGTCACCATCCTCGGCCCTTCCGGCTGCGGCAAGTCCACCCTGCTGCGCATCGTCGCCGGCCTCGACCGTCCGACCAGTGGGCGCGTTACGCTCGACGGCCGCGAAGTCACCGGCCCCGGCGCGGATCGCGGCATGGTGTTCCAGTCCTACACGCTGTTTCCCTGGCTCACCGTGCGCGAGAACATCGCCTTTGGCCTGCGCGAACGCGGCGTGCCGGAAGGCGAGCGCAACAAGGTGGCCGACGCCTTCATCCGCCGGGTGGGGCTATCAGGCTTCGAGAACCACTGGCCGAAGCAGCTCTCCGGCGGCATGCAGCAGCGCACGGCGATCGCGCGCGCGCTTGCCAACGATCCAAAAATCCTGCTGCTCGACGAGCCCTTCGGCGCGCTTGATAACCAGACCCGCGCCCTGATGCAGGAAATGCTGCTCGGCATCTGGGAACGCGACCAGAAGACCGTGCTGTTCGTCACCCACGACATCGAGGAAGCGATCTTCCTCGGCAGCCGCGTCATCGTCATGAGCGCCCGTCCCGGCCGGATCAAGGCCGAGATCGCCGTGGACCTGCCGCATCCGCGCTCCTACAAGATCAAGACCACGCCGGAATTCGTCCAGCTCAAGGAACGGCTGGTCGAGGAAATCCGCACCGAGGCGCTGAAGGTTGCCGAACATGCCTGACATCAATCTGCACGCCGACGGTCAGCGCGTCCTCGCCGATCTCAATGCGCTCCGCGCCTTCGGCGCCTACAAGACCGGCGTGCACAAGCCGACCTTCTCCGAGCCGCACAGGCAGTCGCTGGACTGGCTGGTGCGGAAACTGCCCGAGGCCGGCCTCACCGGCGGGATCGATGGTATCGGCAACATCGTCAGCACCAGCGCAAAACCCGGACCGAAGCTGCTCGCCGGATCGCACCTGGAAAGCCAGAACTATGCCGGCTGGCTCGATGGGCCGCTCGGTGTCGTCTATGCGCTCGAAGCGGCGCGCGTGCTCAATTCCGATGCTTCCGTGAAAGGCGCGGTCGAAGTGGCCGCATGGTGCGATGAAGAGGGCCATTTTGGCAGCTTCCTCGGCTCGCGCTCTTATGTCGGTCAGGTCAGCGAGGCCGAGATCGACGCGGCGCGCGACCGCACCAACGGCCGCACCATGCGCGATGCCCTGGCCGACATGGGGCTGGCTGGACGTCCGCGTATTGCCGCCGAACCGGGGCGGCACGTCGGCTATCTCGAAGCACATATCGAGCAGGGCGACACGCTCGAGAGCGGCAAGCTCGCGATCGGCGTCGTGACCTCCATCGTCGGCATCTGGCAATATCGCATCACTTTCACCGGCGAGCAGAACCACGCCGGCACCACGCGTATGGCGGTGCGAAAAGACGCAGGGCTCGCGCTGGCAAAATTCTGCGTGGCGATCGACGAGCGCTTTCCAGCCGCGTGCGGGCCGCGCACGGTATGGACCACCGGCCGCATCACGCTCGATCCAGGCGCGCCAAGCATCATTCCCGGCGGCGCGGAGATGCTGTTCCAGATCCGCGACGACGATCCCTCCGTCATCGCACGGCTGGAGCAGTTGCTGAAGACCATGGCGGATGAGGCGACAGCCAAGGGCCCCTGCATCGTCAGCGTGGAGAAAATCCGCACCGGCGCCCCCGCCATGATGAACACCGGCATTCAGGACGCGATCGAGGCCGCGAGCAAGGCGCTTGCCGGGGGACGATCGCTGCGCATGCCGAGCGGCGCCGGCCACGATGCGCAGATGCTGGCGACCGTCATGCCTGCGGGCATGCTGTTCGTCCCGTCGATCGGCGGCATCAGCCATCACTGGACCGAAAACACCACCGATGCCGACATCGTCACCGGCGCGCAGGTTTTCGTCGACGCATGCCGGCGGATCCTGGCCGGACCGCGCTAAAGCGCTCCCGAATCAGCGACGGCCCGCCCCCGCGCCTTGATGGACGAGGGCGCCAGCTTCGCACCAGCATCGCACCGGAAACTCTCTCAACCGGGCGCACCGGCCGCGCCCGGTGGACCCCGCAAGCACGGCTGACCGCGAACTGACGGCACGAGAGGATTCTGCCGGCCGCCGGCTCAAGAGAGGTTCAGCCATTCACATGTCTTCAAACGTTCAAATGTCTCCAGAGGTCGCAATTTCGTTCCTGTCTCACCTGCAGGCCAAATTGTACGAGATTGCCACGAGAGATCTTGAACAGAACCACGAGGCGGATCGTTATGGACCCGAGCCCAGGCGAACGCTGGGCCCCGATCTCCAAAAGCATCAGAGCAGGCTCGAGGCCATCGCGCGATTGAAGAACTCGAAGACGCTTCCTCTGGTCTTGCTGGATACCTATCAGTTGCTGCAGGACGACTATTCCAGGGACGTCCTGCTGGAGTTGTACCTTCAACGCGTGATCGGGCACGACCTCGTCAAGATCTTCCGAAACTCTCCGAAATACTGGCAGGAACGGAGCCTGGCACGGAGGCTGCAAACGAACTGCCTGCCTGCGAAAAAAATCAGGAATATGAACTTCGAGTTGACTCATTTCGATCTGAAGGAGATCGGCTACGATCTCAATCTGTTTTCCGCTCCCATCGGGATCGACGCCACCTTCCTGAAAACGCAGTACGAGTACAGCGGGGTCAAGCCGGCGATCGCAGCGAAGACCGGGGATGTCGTCATCGAGGCCGGAAGCTGCTACGGCGATACGAGCCTGTATTTTGCATCGAAGGTGGGACCCACGGGGAAGGTCATCGGATTTGAATTCATACCTGACAATCTCGATATCCTGCGTCAGAACCTCGAACTGAATCCAAGATATCGGTCAAATATCGAGATCATCGAGCGACCGGTATGGGAGTCATCCGACAAGATTCTCTATATGCTGAACAATGGTCCGGGGAGCCAGGTTTCCGAACGCCCCCTCTCCCACGGCGCGACCGAAATCAGAACCGTCTCCATCGATGATGTGGTTCGCGACAGAAATCTGCCGCGTGTCGATTTCATCAAAATGGACATCGAGGGCGCCGAGCTTTCCGCGCTCAAGGGCGCCGTGCGCACGCTCGATCGGTTCAAACCGACATTGGCGATCTGCGTCTATCACAAGCCCAATGACTGGGTCGAACTTCCCCTCTTCATCAGTTCCTTGAACCTTGGCTACAAGATGTGGCTGGATCATTTTACGATCTACCCCGAGGAAACCGTGCTGTTCTGCAGGGCTGTCTGAAGCAGGCTGGAAGACGAGTTCACCCTCTATCGACCACGCACTCCGCACCATCGATGACATACGCCGCGTGACGAAAATCCCGGATGGTGGCGAGCTTGTCGGCGGACCAGTTCAGCAGCACGAAATATTTGGGCCGCCCGTTCGGCTCATTCGGATCGAACACCAGGATCGCCGGACGTCCCTCGACCTGTCCCGCCTCTAGGTGCCAATCGCTGACCTTCGAATAATTGCCGAAATAGCGCGACACCTCAGCCTTGCCTTTCAGCCGGGTGCGGTTGACGAGCTCGAGCCTGACGTCGTCGGCGATCATGGCGCGGATCGCGTCGAAGTCGCGGGCATTGAAATGGCTGACATAGGCGTTGAGCCGCGTCCGGTCGGCCTCCGACAGGCCCGGCTGCGGCACATCGTCAGGCTCCTCGGCGAACTCACGCAGCTGCGTGCGCCCACGATGCAGCGCGGCCTTCACCGCGGACATACTGAAATCCATGATGTCGCAGACCTCGGCAAGCGAGCAGCCGAGCACGTCCATCAGGATCACGCTGGAGCGCTGCGCCACCGGCAGCCGCATGAAAGTCCGCAGGCTGGTCGCGGCGATCTGGCGGCTTTCGACATCGTCAAGCTGGCCGGCGATCATCTCCACCTCCTCAGCCGAATGCAGCGCCGCCTGCCGGTTGCGGCGACGCAGGAAATCCAGCGCGGTGTTGTGCGCGATGCGGAACAGCCAACCTTGCGGATTGACGACGGGCGAGACCGATGGCAGCGCGTCGATCGCCTTGATCAGCGCATCCTGCAGCACGTCCTCGCCGTCGATGACCGAGCCGACCATGCGGGCGCAGTAGCGATGCAGCTTCGGCCGCATCCGCGCCAGCAGGGCCTCGATATCGACGGTGGCCAGCGGGTCTGGCGCCATTGCTCCTCCGCCTCGCCTGGTCAGGACTGGTCCAGCATACGATAATTGCCGACGATCCTCACATCACGAACCAGCGGCGGCTCCGCGCAGCGGTCCCGGATGCCGTCCTGGAACGCCTGAAACGCCTTCAGCTTCGGGATCGGGCTCGATCCGTCCTCGGCCGCGGCCTCGACGAGATGGATGAAGGTGTCGTCCTCCAGCCGCAGCGTGAGATAGCGCACGCCATCGGGGCTGGCCGCCTTCAACTCCGCAAATACGGCCGAGACCAGCTCGGCGTTCCGATCGGCCAGCTCCGGCTTGGCCTTGTATCTGATCAACGTCCTTCGCATCGCGCGCTCCTCAGCTATTCACCTGGTTGCTCGTCGCGCCATCGTCCACAGTAGCAATACTTTCCCGGAAGGCCGATGCCGCGTCACCCCCAGGACGTTTGACGACCGCTCAAGGATTCGGTCCGCAAAAGATTATTTCGGGACGCACCCTTTCCCCCGGCGAGCGGCCGCTGGTGGTGACGGGATTGCTGATGCAGGCGGTCGGCCTCGGCTGGATCGCGGAGATCGCGAGTCCCGCCGTGACCTACTCCGCTCTGGTGGCGCCGCTGGTGCTGGCCGGCGTCGTCGGGACTGATCGCCAGGCCGACAGAATGATCGGATCAGTCCAGCTTGATCCAGACCCCCTTCGTGTTCAGGTACTCGTCGAGCTGTTCAGTGCCGCCCTCACGGCCATATCCGCTCATCTTGTAGCCGCCGAAGGGCAATGCAGGATCGATGGCGTGGTAGGTGTTCACCCAGACCGAGCCTGCGCGCAGGCTGCGCGAGACGATGTGGGCCTTGCTCACGTCGCGCGTGAAGACACCGGCCGCAAGCCCATATGGCGTCGCATTGGCCCGTTCCACGGCTTCATCGAGCGTGTCGAACGGCAGCGCGGAGATGACAGGACCAAAGATTTCGTCACGGGCGATCTGCATGGTGTCGGAGACGCCGGCGAACACCGTCGGCTCGACGAAGTTGCCCTTGGCGAGGTTTCCTTCCTTCAACCGCCTGCCACCGGCCACGATCTTCGCGCCCTCGTCGCGTCCGCTGCGCAGGAAGCCTTCAACCTTGTCGAGTTGCCGCTCGGAAACGAGGGGGCCGATGTCCGTCGAGGGATCGGCGCCATCGCCAATTTTCAGGGCCGAGGCAAACTTGCCCAGCCGTTCGACCAGTTCGTCGTGAATGGCCCGCTCGACGAACAGCCGCGAGCCGGCGATGCAGATCTGGCCTGAATTTGCGAATGCCGCCATTGCGGCAATCGGAACGGCCTTGTCGAGGTCGGCATCGGCGCAGACGATGACGGGTGACTTTCCGCCAAGCTCGAGCGACACCCGCTTGAGGTTACCGGCCGAGGCACGAATGATGGCCTGCCCGGTTGCCGTGGAGCCCGTGAAGACGATCTTGTCGACGCCTTGATGTTCGGCCAGAGGCGCACCGGCCTCCGGCCCGGTCCCTGTCACGACGTTGACGACGCCGGGCGGCACGCCTGCCTCGTTCATCAAATCCGCGATCAGGAGCGGCGTCAGCGGCGCCTCTTCCGAGGGCTTGAGCACGATCGTACAGCCGGTCGCCAGCGCAGGTCCGATCTTCCAGACCGACGCCGCCGTGGGCGCGTTCCAGGGAATGATCGCGCCGACCACGCCGACGGGCTCCTTCCGCGTGAACGAGACGATGTCGCCTGGAAGCGAATTGTCGATCGTCTGCCCGTGAATCGCGGTCGCCATGCCGGCGTAATATCTCAGCATGCCGAGCACGCGAAGCTTGTTCGCCCGCGTCCTCACGATCGGCATGCCCATGTCCGCCGTGTCGGACTGGCTGATCTCCTCCCAATGCTTCTCAAACAGATCGGCGATGCGCAGCAGCAGCGCCTGCCGCTCGAATGGCTTGAAGCGGCTCCATGGTCCGACAAGGGCGCGGCGAGCGGCGGTGACGGCGATGTCGACGTCGCCGGCATCGCCACGCGGGACACGGCCGATCACTTCGCCCGTTGCCGGGTTGCGCGTCTCGAAGACCTTCCCCGAGCGCGCCTCGACCCACCTGCCATCAACGAACATCTTGCGAGTTCGGCCGTCTACGGGAAATCGGATCTCGGTCTTTGTCATTCGCTCAGTCTTTCCTGTCTCAACGCTCATTCTCTGGCCGGGGCTGCCGGCTTCGCCTTGCGAAGCAGCTGTGCCAGGTCCGAAATATAGGCTCGGCCATGGCCGCCTTCGACCACGGCTGCGATGGCAGAGCGGACGCCGTCTGCGATCGCCTTGGAGGCGCCGGAGCCGTTCGCCATCGTCTGGTCGTAACCGATATGCTTTAGCGCATTGGCGACGAAGAATGGAACGGTGCCGACGTCACCCGTCATCAGGGCCGGAAGAGGCACATCGATCATTGAGAAAGACTGATACCCCGTTCAGGATTACTGTGGTGACACGGGACGCATTTGGCTAGACCTGCACCGAGGTCAGCTTTTTCAGGCAGCGCAGCGCAAACGATGAGCGGCTGTGGCGAATGCCTGGAATGCGATAGAGCTTCTCGCGCAGAAAGCGTTCGTAGCCGGCGGTGCTTTCGACCGCGACCTTCACGACGTAGTCGTAGTCGCCGGTGGTGAGATAGGCCTCGATCACCTCCGGCAAGCTCGTCAGCAATTGGCCGAAACGCTCGAGCATCTCCTCATCGTGGCGATCGAGCGTCAGCTCTATGATAACCGTCTCGGGCAGGCCGAGTTTGTCCTGATTGAGCAGCGCAACGTAGCCATCGATGTAGCCCTGCGTTTCCAGACGCTTCAGCCTGTTCCAGCACGGCGTGGTGGAGAGCCCGATTCTTTCGGCGAGTTGCGCCGTGGTCAGGCGTGCATCCTGCTGCAGGGCGCGCAGGATCTTGCGATCGATCTCGTCGAGCCGAAGCGCATCCTTGCGCGGTGCCTTGACCGGCCTTGTGGCACGCCTGGCTGGCGCCATACCGAGAACTTCTTTCTGGATTTTCCAACAATATGTAGAAAATTCCTCCTAGCTATCCATGGTATACCGAGATTAATGGAACGACAATCCTGACGTTTGGCAGTACCGTTTCCTAGAAGAATGAGATCAACGCGGTGTTTTTGCTCGAACTCCAGACCAGCGATATGCACGCCGCACTCGGCCGCCTGCTCGACCAGACGCGTGTCGCGGGACTACGGCTCGCGGCCGTCAGCGCACGGGCGGACGCGAGCGAATGCCGCATCTCGGCTTCCATAGACATCGATGATCGCGACGCTGTCGACCGGATCGCTCGCCGCGTCGGCGCGTTGTTCTGCATCGATGCGATCGAGGTGAGAGGTGAAAGCCAATGCCCGACTCGGACCTCACACATGACACCATGAGCCCGCGGCGCGAGGTGGCTCCATCCCCCGCGCCTGCGCCACTGAAGCTGCACGTGCCCGAGCCGGCAGTGCGCCCGGGCGGCACGCCCGATTTCTCGAACATCCGCATCCCGCGCGCCGGCCAGGTCGATCGTCCCAGCGTCGACGTCGATCCCGAGGCCATCCGCGATCTCGCCTTCTCCGTCATCCGTGTGCTCAATCGCGACAGCGAAGCGGTGGGGCCCTGGGCCGGGGCGCTCTCGGACAGTGAATTGCTCGAGGGCCTGCGCCACATGATGACGCTGCGTGCGTTCGATGCGCGCATGCAAATGGCGCAGCGCCAGGGCAAGACCTCGTTCTATATGCAGCATATGGGCGAAGAGGCGGTGAGCTGCGCCTTCCGCAAGGCGCTTCTTCCGGGCGACATGAATTTTCCGACCTATCGCCAGGCGGGGCTCTTGATCGCCGGTGGCTACTCGCTGGTCGAGATGGCCTGCCAGATCTACTCCAACACGCACGATCCCCTGAAGGGGCGCCAATTGCCCGTGATGTATTCCTCCAGGGAACACGGCTTCTTCTCGATCTCGGGCAATCTCGCCACCCAGTACATCCAGGCGGTCGGCTGGGCGATGGCGTCCGCCATCAAGAACGACACCAAGATCGCCGTTGGCTGGATCGGCGACGGCGCAACCGCAGAATCGGACTTCCATGCCGCGTTGGTGTTCGCTTCGACATATCGCGCGCCGGTCGTGCTCAACATCGTCAACAATCAATGGGCCATCTCGACCTTCCAGGGGATCGCGCGCGGTGGCTCCGGCACGTTCGCCGCGCGCGGTCTCGGCTTCGGCATTCCGGCGCTGCGCGTCGACGGCAACGACTACCTCGCAGTCCATGCGGTCGCGAAATGGGCTTGCGAGCGCGCACGCCGCAATCTCGGCCCGACCCTGATCGAACACGTCACCTACCGCGTCGGCGCTCACTCCACCTCCGATGACCCGGCAGGCTATCGGCCGAAGACGGAATCCGACGCATGGCCGCTCGGAGATCCCGTGATCCGGCTGAAGAACCATCTGATCGTTCGCGGTGCCTGGTCGGAGGAGCGGCACAAGCAGACGGAGGCCGAGATCCTCGACACCGTAATCTCGGCGCAGAAGGAGGCCGAAAGCTACGGCACACTCCATTCCGAGCAGCGGCCTACGGCACGCGACATGTTCGAGGGCGTGTTCGCCGAGATGCCTCCGCATCTGCGCCGCCAGCGCCAGGAAGCCGGAGTCTGAACCATGACACGCCGGACCATGATCGAGGCTATCAGGGATGCCATGGACGTGATGATGTCGCGCGACGACGGTGTCGTCGTGTTCGGCGAGGATGTCGGCTATTTCGGCGGCGTGTTTCGCGCCAGCCAGGGACTGCAGGCGAAATACGGAACGAGCCGCTGCTTCGATACCCCGATCAGCGAGCTCGGCATCGTCGGCATCGCGGTAGGCATGGCGGCCTACGGATTGAAGCCCTGCGTTGAGATTCAGTTCGCCGACTACATGTATCCAGCCTACGACCAGATCGTCTCGGAGGCTGCACGGCTGCGCTATCGCTCCAACGGCCAGTTCACCTGCCCGCTTGTGGTTCGCATGCCGACCGGCGGCGGCATCTTTGGCGGGCAAACGCACAGCCAGAGCCCGGAAGCGCTGTTCACCCACGTCTGCGGTATCAAGACCGTCGTGCCGTCGAACCCGCGCGACGCCAAGGGTCTGCTGATCTCGGCCATCGAGGATCCCGATCCCGTCATCTTTCTCGAGCCGAAGCGTCTCTATAACGGTCCGTTCGACGGCCACCATGACCGGCCGGTGACGCCGTGGTCGAAGCACGATCTAGGCGAAGTCGACGACGGCCATTTTGCAATTCCGCTCGGCAGCGCCGCGATCCGCAGAGAGGGCAACGCCGTCACCATCCTCGCCTACGGGACGATGGTTCATGTCGCCGAGACCGCCGCGAACGAAACCGGTATCGACGCCGAGATCATCGATCTTCGCTCACTGCTGCCGCTCGATCTGGATACCATCGAAGCCTCGGTGAAGAAGACCGGACGCTGCGTCATCGTGCATGAGGCAACGCTTACCTCCGGCTTCGGGGCCGAGCTCTGTGCGCTGGTCCAGACGCGATGCTTCTATCATCTTGAAGCTCCCATCCTGCGCGTCGCCGGCTGGGATACGCCCTACCCGCACGCGCAGGAATGGGACTACTTCCCTGGCCCGGCGCGCATTGGCCGCGCGCTGATCGAAACGATGGAGGCCTGAGATGGCCGAGCGCGTGGTCAGGCTGCCCGACGTCGGCGAAGGCATTGCGGAAGCCGAACTGGTGGAATGGCACGTGAAGGTCGGCGATGTCGTTCGTGAGGACGCCGTGCTCGGCGCCGTCATGACCGACAAGGCGACCGTCGAAATCCCCTCGCCGGCTGATGGACGCGTCACCTGGCTCGCCGGCAATGTAGGCGACCTTCTCGCCATCGGCTCGGACTTCGTGCGGATGGAGGTCGATGGCAAGAGCGAGCCGACGCCGGAGGCGGCGAAAGTGGCATCACCCGCGGCAAGCGCCGAGGCCAAAGGGGCGGATCACGGCGCAACCATCCCGCGCGCGCCGGCGGGTGCACAGAAATCGAAGCCCTCCGCTGCGCCACTCCATCACGCGGCCGAACGGCCTTTGGCCGCTCCTGCCGTCCGGCTCCGTGCGCGCGAAGCTGGCGTCGACCTGCGGCAGATCCGCGGCACCGGTCCGGCTGGGCGGATCACTCACGACGATCTCGACGCTCTTCTCTTGCGCGGCCGCGCTGGAACGCCAGCGACGCCGCACCAGGCCCAAACTGCTGTCACCGACATCAAGATCGTCGGCTTGCGGCGCAAGATCGCCGAGAAGATGTCGATTGCGAACGCGCGCATCCCGCACATCACCTATGTCGAGGAGGTCGATGTCACGGCGCTCGAGGATTTGCGCGTGAAGGTCAACGGCCGCAAGCTGCCGGACAAGCCGAAGCTGACATTGCTGCCGTTTCTGATGCGCGCGATGGTGCGCGCGATCGCCGAGCTGCCGCATCTCAATTCCCATTTCGACGATGAGGCAGGGATTGTGCACCAGCACGCCGGCGTTCATATCGGAATCGCCGCCCAGACCCCGACCGGCCTGATGGTCCCCGTCGTCAGGCATGCCGAAGCGCGCGACCTCTGGGGTTGCGCCAGTGAGATCGCCCGGCTTGCGGAAGCCGCCCGAAACGGCAGCGCCACCCGCGACGAACTCACCGGCTCAACCATCACCATCACATCGCTCGGCGCCCTCGGCGGGCTGGCGACGACGCCCATCATCAATCACCCGGAGGTCGCGATCGTCGGCGTCAACCGGATCGCGATCCAGCCGCACTGGGACGGTTCGGCTTTCGTACCGCGCCAGATGATGAACCTGTCGTCCAGCTTCGATCATCGGGTGATCGATGGTTTCGATGCCGCTCAGTTCGTGCAGCGCATCAAGCTGCTTTTGGAGACGCCGGCCATGATCTTCATTGACTGAAAATGCGATGACCGAGATCAGCTGCAAGCTCCTCGTCATCGGCGCCGGCCCCGGCGGCTACACCTGCGCGATCCGCGCCGGCCAGCTCGGCATCGATACGATCGTCATCGAAGCCGAAAGGCCGGGTGGCACCTGCCTCAATGTCGGCTGCATTCCCTCGAAGGCCCTGATCCACGCGGCCGGCGAGTATGAAACGATTGCGATTGCCGCCGGGGGCAAGAGCCTGCTCGGAATTTCGACCGCAAGGCCGTCGCTCGACTTCGCCAAGACCATCGCCTGGAAAGACGGCATCGTCAGGCGCTTGAACGGCGGCGTGGCCGGCCTGCTGAAGAAAGCCGGCGTCAGGCTGATTCCCGGGCACGCTCGCTTTCGCGACGGCAAGTCGATCGAGGTCAAAACGCAATCCGGCTCGCAGATGATTCATGCCGAAGCGGTGGTGATCGCGACGGGGTCTGAGCCGATTGCGATTCCGACTCTGCCGTTCGGAGGTCGCGTGATCTCCTCCACCGAGGCCCTTGCGCTCACCGAGATTCCGGACAGGCTGATCGTGGTCGGCGGCGGCTATATCGGTTTGGAGCTCGGCACGGCGTTTGCAAAGATGGGCGCGGCCGTCACGGTCGTCGAGGCCGCTCCACGCATTCTGCCGCAATATGATGCCGAACTGAGCGCGCCTGTGGGAAGGCGCCTCGCCGCGCTCGGGGTGGGCGTTCTGACAGGTGCGAAGGCGAAAGCTCTCGTTTCGGACGGTACAGCGCTCGCGGTCGAGACCGCCGACGGCCAGCAGACGACCCTCGATGCCGACAAGATTCTGGTGACGGTGGGCCGCAGGCCTGTGACATCAGGATTCGGCCTCGAGACCCTCGATCTCGACATGAACGGATCTTTCATCCGGATTGACGACCGATGCTGTTCTTCGATGCGCGGCGTCTTCGCCATCGGCGACGTCACGGGCGAGCCGATGCTGGCGCATCGCGCCATGGCGCAAGGCGAGATGGTCGCGGAGATCGCCGCCGGCCGTCACCGCGCCTGGGACAGGGTTTCGATCCCGGCGATCTGCTTCACCGATCCCGAGATCGTCACGGTCGGCTTGTCGCCGAGCGAGGCAAGCGGTCAGAGCTTCGACATCAAGACGGACCGCTTTCCGTTCAAGGCCAACGGCCGCGCACTGACGCTGGAGCGCGAGGACGGCTTCATCCGGACCGTGGCGCGGGCGGACAATCATGTTCTGCTTGGCATCCAGGGCGTCGGAGCCGGTATCGCCGAGCTCTCTGCGGCCTTCAGCCTGGCACTGGAAATGGGCGCGCGGCTCGAGGACGTCGCCTTCACCATTCACGCGCATCCAACCCAAAGCGAGGCCTTCCATGAGGCTGCTCTGAAGTTGCTGGGCCACGCAATTCACATCTGAAACATAGAGGGAGAAGCCGTGAGCCGGAGAAGGGACCGACAGCTACGTGCTCGGCAAGATCAACGTCAACTCAGTCTTCCCGATCCCGGATGGCGCGCCGGCAGAGCTGCGCAGATGAGAATCTGTTCTCCGGCCCCGGCGCGCAGTCACGCGGCAACTTCGATCGGTGCCTTCGCGCCGGTCATGAAGGCAACCGCATCCGACATCGTGTAGGCCTTGGGATCGATCACCGTGAGCCGCCGACCGAGTCGATGAATATGGATGCGATCGGCTATTTCGAACACGTGCGGCATGTTGTGGCTGATCAGGACCACCGAAACGCCACGCCGCCGCACATCGAGGATCAGTTCCAGCACCCGACGCGATTCCTTGACGCCGAGCGCCGCAGTCGGTTCGTCCATGATGACGACGCGCGAGCCGAAGGCCGCAGCCCTCGCAACCGCCACACCCTGGCGCTGACCGCCCGACAAGGTTTCGACCCGCTGATTGATACTTTGCACGGTCATAAGGCCAAGCTCGGTGAGCTTCTCGCGGGCGATGCGCTGCATGGCCTTGCGATCGAGCATGCGGCCGATCGTTCCGAGCGGCCCAGCCCGGCGCAGTTCGCGGCCGAGGAACATATTGTCGGCGATCGATAGGCTGGGCGACAGAGCAAGCGTCTGGTAAACCGTCTCGATGCCGGCCGCCTGAGCGTCGAGCGGCGAACGAAATGCGACTGTCTTGCCGGCGAGTTTGATCTCGCCTGAGTCCGGAACCAGTGCGCCCGAGAGCGCGCGGATCAGCGATGACTTTCCGGCACCATTGTCTCCGATCACGGCCAAGATCTCGCCCGGATAGAGATCGAAGTCGGCATGATCGAGCGCCGTCACGCGGCCATAGCGCTTGTTGAGGCCGCGTGCCTGAAGGAGCGGAGTTGTACCGGGAACGTTCGATCCTGTGCTCATGCCGACACCTTGCGAATCCATTGATCAAGCGCCACTGCGATGATGATCAGCCAGCCGACGGCGAATTCTTGCCAGAGCACGTCGACATCGGACAACGCGAGCCCGTTGCGAAATACGCCGACGATCAGCGCGCCGATCAGCGTGCCGATAATCGAACCACGCCCGCCGAACAGACTAGCGCCACCGACGACCACCGCAGTGATGCTGTCCAGATTGGCTGTCTGGCCGGCCTGCGGGCTGATCGACCCAATGCGTCCGATCAATGCCCAGGCACCAAGCGCGCAAATCACGCCGGCGATCACATAGACACTGAAGAGAATGCGGTCGGTCCGGATGCCGGAAAGCCGCGCCGCATCGGGATCGTCGCCCACCGCATAGAGATGGCGCCCGAAGGCGGTGCGATTCAGCACGAACCAGATCAACGCCACGAGGCCGAGCATGAAGAAGGAGCCGTAAGTGAAGCGGGCGCCAAGAATGTTGACCGGCGTTCCCAATGCCTGCAGCAGCGGGGCGATTTTCGCGACCTCCTGCGAACGGATGGTCTCGGACGCCGAATACCAAAGATTGAGCGCGAAGAAGATCGACCACGTCCCGAGCGTCACGATGAAAGGCGGCAGCTTGAGCCGGGTCACGAGCGTACCGTTGATCACGCCGCAGCCGGCACCTGCGGCAACGCCGACAACGAGCGCGATCGGAGCCGGCAGTCCCATGGTGACCGCGAGCTTGCCCATGATGACGGAGCACAGCACCATGATGGCCCCAACCGAGAGATCGATGCCGGCGGTGATCACGATCAACGTCTGCGCCGCCCCGATCACGCCGATGATCGTGACCTGCTGGATGATCAGCGACAGGTTGAACATCGACAGAAAACGCGAGCCGACGGTGAAGCCGAACGCCGCAACGCTGAGCAGCAGCACGATCGCCGGCACTGCTGTCGGATTGGCGTGCAGGAAATGCTGAAGCTTCTGCAGCGGCGATCGCGCACGAACCTCGAACTCGGCGACGCGACTCTCGCCCTTGTCGAGCACGAGCTCGAAAGCCTGGGCAACCGGGCGGCTACTGCCGATATCGGTCATGACCATTTTCCTCGTTGCATGCGGGGATCTGCCCGTCCGATCGCGGAAGGGTTTCCGGCTTTTGGCGCCCGGCTCGCGGGCGCCAATCCTTGGCGGCGACGACAGTCAGAGCTGCGATCAGCCCCAGCACTTCTTCAAGGCAGCAGCGCTGTCGATCGACGGCATTTCGCCAACAGGCTTGTCGGTGACGAGTTCGACGCCGGTATTGACGAAGTCGAGACCGGGCGACGCCTTCGGCTTGCCGCCGCCGGTGGCAAAGGTCTTCACCGCCTCAACGCCCTTCGCCGCCATCAGCAGCGGGAATTGCATGGAGGTGGCGCCGATGACGCCGTCCTTCACGTTGCGCACGCCAGGGCAACCGCCGTCGACCGAAACGATCAGCACGTCCTTGTCGCGGCCAACCGAGCGCAACGCCTCGTAGGCTCCCGCCGCCGCAGGCTCGTTGATGGTATAGACGAGCGAGATGTCCGGATTCTTCTGGAGCAGATTCTCCATCGCCTTGCGGCCGCCTTCCTCGCTGCCGAGCGTCACATCGTGACCGACGATGCGCGCATCCTTCTCGTCACCGATCTTGGCGGGGTTGCCGAGATCAATGCCAAAGCCTTTCAGAAAGCCCTGATCGCGCGCGACATCGACCGAGATCTGGTTCACGTTGAGGTCGAGCAGCGCAATCTTCGCCGATGCCGCCTTGGCGCCCAGCGTCTTGGCAGCCCATTGGCCGATCATTTCACCGGCCAGGAAATTGTCGGTGGCGAACGTTGCATCAGCCGCATTCGCCGGATCGAGCGGGGTGTCGAGGGCGATGACCAGAATGCCCGCCGCCCGCGCCTTCTCGACAGCGGGGACGACCGCGCGGGAGTCGTTTGGTGTGATCAGGATGCCCTTGGCACCGGCGGCGATCAGGTTCTCGATAGCCGCGACCTGGCTCTCATTGTCGCCGTCGACCTTTCCGGCAAACGAGCGGAGCTCGACATCATTCGCCTTGGCCGCCTGGTCGGCGCCGGCCTTCATCTTCACGAAGAACGGGTTGGTGTTGGTCTTGGTGATGAGGCCCACGATCGGCTTGTCGGCCGCGAAACTGCTGGTGGCGCCCAGAGCCAGCGCGAACGCTGTGAATAGTCCGAGTGACTGACGCATCAATTCCCTCCTCATTAGTCGTCTTGTTGGCCTGCACGGTTTCGACCGCGTGGTGGGGCATCCTAGAGAGCGCAAAACGACCTTGTCAATAAATAAATCATCCCGACTTATTAATTGACACGCATCGCCATCTGCGGTCATTGTAGCGGCCGACTGCCGGGAACGGCCAATTGACCTGTCGCAAGGACGGATTCCCCGGATTGTGAGGAGCCGAAGATGGAAGAAACAGCCGCGGTTGCTGGAACTACGGTGGCCTTCCCCGGCGACAGCCGCGGCACCACTCAAACCGGCGTGAGACTGTACAACGAGCGCCTGATCCTCTCCCTCATTCGGCGCCATCGTAGTCTCGCCAAAGTCGAGATCGCGCGCCTCACCGGGCTTTCGACTCAAACCACGACGGTGATCATCAATCGGTTGGAAGCCGACGGACTGCTCCGTGCAGGCGAACCGCAGCGAGGCCGCATCGGCCAGCCGTCGGTCCCCTATTCGCTCAATCCGGACGGCGCGTTTGGACTGGGCCTCATGATCGGCCGTCGCAGCTCCGATCTGGTGATGATGGATTTCGCCGCCGGCATCCGCGCCAGACGACGCGTGATCTACTCCTTCCCGGCCCCCGAAGAGATCATGACATTTGCCGAACGCGAGATGCCTGGTCTTCTCGCCGAATTGCCAGAAGCCCAGCACGACAGGATCAGCGGCATTGGCGTCGCGATGCCATTTGAGTTGTGGAATTGGGAAGCTGACCTGCAGACGCCACCCGGCGCGCTCGGCAAATGGCGTGACTTCAATGTTGCTGCCGAACTGTCGCGCCGTTTCGCCCCTTGGCCGGTGCGCGTCAGCAACGACGCGACTTCGGCATGCGCAGCCGAACTCACCTTCGGTGCTGGCGCGGCGTATCGGGATTTTGCCTATTTCTACATTGGCGCCTTCATCGGCGGCGGCATCGTTCTGAACGGCAGCCTCTTCCCGGGACGCAGCAGCAATGCCGGCGCGCTCGGTTCCATGCCGATCATGCGGCGGGAGGAAAATGGTGAGGCAAGCCTTCAGCAATTGATCCGCACCGCTTCCATCTATCAGCTCGAGCGCCGACTGATCGCCGCTGGCCGACCGGGCACCGACATCTGGCTCTCGCCCGACGACTGGTCGAGCTTCGAGGAACCGCTGGAAGCGTGGGTTTCCGAGGCGGCCGCAGCGCTGGCGCAGGCGATCACCGCCCTGCTCGCAGTGATCGACTTTGAAGCCGTCATCATCGACGGTGCCTTTCCGGTCGATGTGCGCCATCGCCTCGTCGAGCGCACAAAGGAACATTGGGCCGGTATGGACCGGCAGGGCCTCACCGACGCTGTCGTGGTGGAGGGCTCGATCGGGCGCGATGCGCGCGCGATCGGCGGCGCGGCGCTGCCGTTGCTCGCGGCGTTCGCTCGCGACCACGACGTGCTCTTCAAGGATTGAGCATGGTCGTCCTGATGAACGAGGGTCACGCATTATGATTCTTGTCTGTGGCGAAGCCCTGATCGATCTGTTTGTGACGGCGCACGGCGGGTCCGCGATGTCGACCCATGCCGTTGCCGGCGGCTCTCCCTTCAATGTTGCTGTTGGTCTCGCTCGGCTCGGGGTTCGAACGGCCTTCCTGAGTGGCATCTCGCGCGATCATTTCGGCGCATTCCTCGCGGACAGGCTCGCTCGCGAGGGCGTGGACGACAGCTTTCTCGTGCGAAGCGACCGGCCGTCCCCGATCTCGATCGTGGCGACGACCGGTGACGGCCAGCCAAACTATACTTTCCACGGCGAAGGCGCGGCAGATCGCTCGCTGAGACTTGCCCATCTCCCCCGCACGCTGCCGGACGATATTCAGGCCCTGACCTTTGGCTCTTATTCCATGGCTGTCGACCCGGTCGGCTCCACGTTTGCCGCGCTCGCTGAGCGGGAGCATGGCCGCCGCGTCATCAGCGTCGATCCGAACGTGCGACCGACCGTCGTCGGCGACATGAAAAGCTGGGCCGTCGCCGCGGAACGCTTCTACCGGACGGCTACAATGATCAAGGCGAGCGACGAGGATGTCCGCATTGCGTGGGGTGGTCGTGCCTCGATCGCCGATGCGGCCGCCTACTGGCTCGCGTGCGGCGCGCATCTGGTGGTCGTGACCGAGGGAGCAAAGGGCGCAACCGCCTTTTCGACCACTGGCAGCGTCTCGGTGCCCGGTCGTTCCACGGTCGTGCGCGACACCGTGGGCGCCGGCGATACATTCCACGCCGCGCTGCTTGCGCAGCTTGCGAAAACCGGCCGGCTCCGTCCCGAGGCCATTGCGGCGCTCGAGCCGCCGGCAATCCGCGAGTTGCTCGCTTACGCGACGGCTGCCGCTGCCATCACGGTGTCCCGCGATGGAGCCGACCTGCCGACCGCCGCCGACATCGATGCGAGTACGGAGCCATGCCATGCTTGACAGAGTGACGGACACAACGCGGCACATCAAAGAGGCTCGAATTGAAGAGGGGGCGGGCATGACAAGCCGCGTCATCCCGGTGGCCCCCTTCGTCCTGACCGTTTTCGGCGTGACAGGTGATCTCGCACGCCGCAAGCTGTTGCCGGCGCTGTTTCGCCGCGATTTCGCCGGCCAGTTGCCGGATGACGCCACCATTCTCGGCGTCGCGCGCGGTGCAATGTCGCGCGATGACTTCCTCGCCATGGTGCGCGAGGCGATCGTGCAACATGTGCCGGCATCGGAAACGACGGGAGCGGAACTCGATCGCTTCCTGGCTCGCATCTCCTACATGGCCGCCGACGCGGAAGGCGAGCATGGCTGGACCGAACTGGCGGCGGCGCTATCGGCCTATGCCGACCGCATCCAGGTCCACTATCTGGCGACGGCACCGCATCTGTTCGGGCCGATCTGCGAAAGGCTCGGTCACTACGGTCTTTCAAAGGGCGATTCCCGCATCGTCATCGAGAAGCCGATCGGCAAGGATCTCGAATCCGCAATCCGGTTCAATCAAACCGTCGGGATGATTTTTCCGGAGGAACGCGTCTATCGGATCGATCACTATCTCGGCAAGGAGACGGTGCAGAACTTGATGGCGCTGCGGTTCGCCAACGCGCTGTTCGAACCGCTGTGGAATGCCGCCCACATCGACCATGTGCAGATCACGGTCGCCGAATCCATCGGCGTGGAGGAACGCGGCCCCTACTACGACAAGTCCGGCGCCCTGCGCGACATGGTTCAGAACCATCTTCTGCAGCTGCTCTGTCTGGTGGCGATGGAGCCGCCACATTCGCTCGAGGCCGACGCCGTGCGCGACGAGAAGCTCAAGATCCTGAAGTCGCTCGAACGGATCGACGAAACGAACGCTGCATTCCTGACCGTACCGGGCCAATACCGCGCCGGCGCATGCAATGGCATCGCCGTGCCCGGCTACGCGGAAGAGATCGCAGATCGCCCAAGCTCGACGGAGACGTTCGTTGCGCTCAAGGCGGCCGTTGCAAATTGGCGCTGGACCGGCGTTCCCTTCTACCTGCGCACCGGAAAGCGGCTGCAACAACGCAGCTCCGAGATCGTCGTGACCTTCCGCAAGGTCCCACATTCGATTTTCAATTCGAATTCGGCAAAGGCGTTGCAGACGCGGCTCGTGATCCGTCTGCAGCCCGACGAGGGAATCAAGCTCTGGCTGATGATCAAGGAGCCCGGACCGGGCGGCATGCGGTTGCAATATGTCCCTCTCGACATGAGCTTTGCGGAAGCATTCGACGTCTCCGTGCCGGACGCTTACGAGCGGTTGTTGATGGATGTGGTCCGTGGCGATGCGACCTTGTTCATGCGCCGGGACGAAGTGGAAGCGGCATGGCGCTGGATCGACCCGATCCGTCAGGCGTGGAGCCGGATGAATGAAATCCCGCGTCCCTACGTTGCCGGCAGCTGGGGCCCCTCCGCCGCCGTCGCGCTGATCGAACGCGACGGCCGGACATGGATGGAGGACGGTCCATGACCACGGAGCAGCTTATTGCCCATGCCAAGTCCGCAGTCAGGAGGCGTGTATGACGATCGAAGCAAAGGTCAATGCGCGGGTGGCCGAAGTGACGGACCGCATCATCAGGCGCAGTCACGACAGCCGAGCACGCTACCTCGACCGTATTGCGAACGCGGCGAGCACGCCGGTCCGCCGGCGGCTCGGATGCGCCAACCAGGCCCACGCCTTCGCGGCCTGCGGCGGGCACGACAAGAAGCTGATGCAGGACGGTCACGTTCCCAGCCTCGGAATTGTCACGGCCTACAACGATATGCTCTCGGCGCATCAGCCCTACGAGCGTTTCCCTGAACTCATCCGACGGAGCGCGCGCGCAGCCGGCGGGGTCGCCCAGGTCGCGGGCGGCGTACCGGCGATGTGCGACGGCATCACCCAGGGCGAGGCGGGAATGGAGCTCTCGCTGTTCTCGCGCGAGGTCATCGCCTTGTCCACCGCGGTCGCACTGTCGCATCAAACCTTCGACGCCGCGGTGTTTCTCGGCATTTGCGACAAGATCGTGCCGGGCCTCGTGATCGGTGCATTGTCGTTCGGGCATCTGCCCGCGGTCTTCATTCCATCCGGTCCGATGACCTCGGGCCTCGCCAACGACGCAAAAGCAAAAATCCGGCAGGCTTACGCGGAAGGAAAGGTCGGTCGCGACGCCTTGCTGGAAGCCGAGGCGCAGGCCTATCACGGCGCGGGGACGTGCACGTTTTACGGCACCGCCAATACCAACCAGATGCTGATGGAGATCATGGGCCTGCAGCTGCCGGGCGCATCCTTCGTGAACCCGAACACGCCCCTGCGCGATGCGCTCACCTGTGCCGCCACCGAACGCGCGTTGGACATCACTTCGCTCGGCAATCAGTATATCCCGATCGGTCGCGTGCTCGACGAGCGCGCCTTCGTCAACGGCATCGTGGGGCTGCATGCCACCGGCGGTTCAACCAATCTGACGCTGCATCTGGTTGCCATGGGCGCGGCGGCCGGCCTTGCTTTGACCTGGGACGATTTCGCCGACCTTGCGGAGGTGACGCCGCTGATCGCGCGGATCTATCCCAACGGCTCCGCAGACGTGAATCATTTCCATGCCGCCGGCGGCATGAGCTTCCTGATCCGGGAATTGCTTGCTGCCGGGCTCCTGCACCGCGACGCCCTGACCGTCTGCGGCGCCGGGCTCGAGGCGTACCTGCAAGAGCCGCGGCTCGATGTCGGGGGAATGCTGACGTGGCGCGATGGACCGGCCGCAAGCGGCGATACCGCCGTGCTACGGGGGATTTCTGACCCGTTCCAAACCACAGGCGGCCTTCGGGTTCTGAACGGCAATCTCGGGCGCGCCGTCGTCAAGACGTCCGCGGTGGCGCCGCAGCGCCATGTGATCGAAGCACCGGCTCGCGTGTTCCATTGCCAGGAGGATCTGCAACGGAGCTTCGCTGCCGGCGAGCTCACGGGTGATATGGTTGCGGTGGTGCGTTTCCAGGGCCCGAAGGCAAACGGAATGCCGGAACTGCACAAGCTGATGCCGCTCCTCGGCGTTCTTCAGGACCGCGGGCTGAGAGTTGCACTCGTGACCGACGGGCGGCTTTCGGGCGCGTCGGGCAAGGTTCCCACAGCGATTCACGTGACGCCTGAAGCGGCTGACGGCGGTGCGATTGCGCGGATTCGCGACGGCGACGTCATCAGGCTCGACGCTGTCACCGGCCGGCTTGACGTGCTCGTCGCCCCGGGCGAGTGGGCCGCGCGAGCCTGCGCGCAAGCCGATCTCTCCGCGGCGCATACAGGGATTGGCCGCGAGCTCTTCGGTTTCTTCCGCGAGCGCGTCAGCTGCGCAGATCGCGGCGCAAGCGTTTTTGTGACGTGAATGCAAAAGGGGGCCGGCGCAGTTGAGATCGGTTTGCATGGATAACTCGTTGCCCGGCGCGATTTGCCTTCTTGCCTGATGATGGCTCCATCCGGCTCGCAGCGCCGCGCTCATGGCCCGACGCTCTCGCGGCGTGTTTTCACCCGAGCTTTGCCTTGTCATTTCATTCTCTTGCTGCCCTCAAAACCAGAGTAGACCGGCGATCAGACGGGCTCAAGGCTGGTGCTGGCGCACCCCCGCCTTCGGCGGCTGACGTTCCAGCTCATCCCGAGCAGTACGCGCTACCGTCGGCGCCGTCTCCAGCGCGACATCGCGCTTCAGCGCTTCGGGCCGCAGGCGCCGACTAGGAAGTTCATCCCAATAGAAGCAGCGGCTCGGCCGACCATCGCCGTACCGCACCTCGAAGCTGCCGCAGTCGGGCACAGCCTCGTGCTTTATGAGGCGGATCGAAGTGATCTTCGACGCTTGCATGCCACTCATCAAAGCAGCGATGCAAGTAGCTCGCAAATTAATCCATAGTGGGTCGCATCATCGGCGAGCTACTGGCAGTCGTGGGCGTTGAAACGAGCAGCCTTGCATTCTCTCGACCACCGATCTACTCGCCTTCGATCACCCTGTCCTTTGTGGACCGCAAGCTGCGAACGTAATAACCCCGCCGCTGAACAGCCGATTTGATCTCATCGCTCACCTTCAGAATTCTTCGTCTACTCTTGCGCCACCTCTTGCCGGAGTAAGCTGCCGGGATCGGCGAGCCCAATTCTAAAACGAGCAAGTCGCTCGTCCCGTTGCGACGATAGACATCAAACACGTTCCGCCCCCGCGATCTTTTAATTTGAACCAAGAATGGAATGCGCTTTGGTCGTGTGAATGGACCAGCTTAGAGCCTAGGATGATCGCGCAGGTTGCAGCCTCCCAGCAACATATTCTGCTTGTGAATTGCGGGGAAAATGCCCGGGCATTAACACGTTCAACTTAGCTTTCTGTTTGGATGTTGTCCAAATGCCACGTCAACGCACCAATTCTGGTCTCGATCAATACGAGCTTGCGGTCGATGAGATCGTCGCCGCTTGTGACGGTGATCTGCGCGGCGCACTGAGAGCGCTGATGCTGCTGAATGAGCAATTGGAGCAGCGATTGGTTCTGATGAGTGAGGTCCGTTCTCCACATCAGCGGCTGCATTAGGCGGAAGTTCGCCAACACTCCGGCATAGCAGATGACCCGAGTTGCGTTTTCACATACGCAAATGGCTGATCGTCCTTAAGATCTTTTCCAGTGTCTCAGTAATCTGACCTGCGCGCCCATCATCGGCAAGAAGCTGCTGTAGCTCGCTTATGTTGTCGTCGAGGGCCATCGAGAGCAATGCGCTTTGTTGTTGTACTAGCGGGTCGAGCCCGCCCCTGGCCAATTTGCGGATCAACAAATCATAAGCATCTCGCATATCCGCAACGTTTACTGTTCTCCATTCGTGGTCGATAGTTGCTTCTGTTGCACAGTGCGCGATGCAATCCAACATCGCGGATGTAAAGCTTCGCATATCCATTTTGCACAATGCCCCGTCCTACCGCGAACCTATAACCGCTGGTTGAGGGTTTCTCTTTGTCTTGGCGCTAACAAACCGAACGCCAACGCGTGTCCCGTCAACCCAAATCAGTTCGCACCGTCGAAATGCCAGTCCCGTAGACGATAGCACCAGAAAGAATTCCTGTGCCTTCAGCGGCTCGACCGAGCCCGCCACCTCAAGCTGGGCACCCGTTGTTGAAGCGTCAAGGAGGATGCAGCTTCGCTGCCATGTCCCATCTACGCCCATGATCCTGACAGTATGCTTGTGGTCAAACCGGACGCGTTCCGATCTTCGTTTGCTTCCAAGCATTTGCAATTCTCAAGCAATTATCCATCCTTGAAGGAGTGCAGCGCCTCCTCGCGCGCCGCTTCCGTAAACACTTGAGCCTCGCAACGAGCACAATGGATTGAAATAGAACCTTGCGAGCGTTAGGCGCAGGACCGCTACGAGCGCAGCTCCGAACTGCTGAGTTTGAAATGACCCTTGCCGGAAACTGGTGCTCCGGCAGTCCCCTTGAACGACTAATTTCGGTGAACGGAGTTTCACACAAAACATTTAAGAGAAAGTTATGCGATTGCATCACGAGATCGCGCGCCGTCAGAGTTGCATACAGAAATGTGCACTGCCGCCTCCCGTAAGCTGCGGCATTAAGGGATGAGACTGATCTTAATTGAGCGGATCGTTACTAGTGGTGATGCTGCGGAGGTCGCACATGAAATGTAGGGACCTATCTACTCGATTTCGCTCACCACCTCATTTGTGGACCGCAAGCTCCGAACGTAATAAGCTTGTCGCTGAACGACCAACTTGATCTCATCGCTCACCTTCAGAATTCTTCGTCTGCTCTTGCGCCATCTTTTGCCGGAGCACGCTGCTGGACGCCCGTTCGATGATCCGATCATGCCCCGGAGGGGCACTGGCTGTGGACGCTGCGGGATGCTGACCAGACCGTTCGCTGCCACAGCGGGGGTGACCCGTCGTAAACGATTTTATAGGTCGCTTCTGCTAGGTCTTCTGGCTTTCACCGGCAAAGCCACCGGGCAAAAGATTGCAATGACCTCAAAAATCGATTGTGAACTAGCGCACTTGGCTCGCGAAATCGCAAATAGGCAACGGTATATCGAGGACCAAGTAGCGCTGGTCGATGTCCTGGAGCGTGATGGACACGAGGTCCTCGACCATGGGAAGGCCATCGCGAAGGACCGCTCAGACTTGCCTCTGCAGATCGCACGGCAGTTCCGTCTCTTGGAGGAAGTTGCGAGCCAAGAGCCGTCGATGGACGCATGAGGGGGGCATGAAGGAGCGTCGAGAGATAGAGCGCACGAATGTCGACGAAGTCGCTTACATTTCGGGTGACCGCGCCAGCTTACGTTGCCGCGCGTTCAACATCTCGGAAAAAGGAGCGGCGATTGAGCTTCCGACGCAGCAACAGATGATGCCCGACTTCAAGCTGATGTTGGAAAAGGATCGTATTGTTAGACATTGCCTTTTAGTCTGGTCGAGTGGCAATCGGATCGGCGTCATTTTCACGGGTGATCCGTTGGATGGGGCAGACTTCGCGCGAGCGAGTGAACCTTGATACCGCGCCTCAGCGACGGAGAGGGTGAGCATTTGGCGCACTCCATGAGCCGCCTCTAGCTCGTCCTTCGGGCTCGGCGTCAGGGGTACCGGGCTCGGCGTGTCCAAGGTGGCGCACGGCGCGCTTGTGCTGTATGCGCTTGGACTGGTTATAGACACCAGTCGCCTGTGGCACGGTCTCACCGTCGTCCTTGGTCACGGCGTGGTCGAGGCACTTGGCAATTGCGGCCTCTGAGAAAACGCTTCACCAGCATCAATCGTATTGCCGCTCGATGTTGGGAAACATCGTCTCCGCCGAAGCTCGCAGCATATCGAGTAGCATTCGCGCCTCTTGGAGCTGATGCCCCAGTTTGTGTTTATTGTCGCTTGGAGGGCAGTCCTCGATCAGCGCACGGGCGTGCTGCAGCGAGAGATCGAGCAGAATTATCGCGCGGCGAATATGGTGAGCGGTCTCGACCGCGTGCTTAGAAGCGGATTTCGGAAATGGCACAACATTGCTCATGGAAGAAACCACCAATGCAATTTGCCGGAAGTATAATGTGCCGCTACGCTTTTAAGGCGATTGCAATTTTCCTGTGTCCTTTTGTGCAGTGTTTTGTGAGCGGCCTTAACCGACCGTTAACCATAGATTAAGGCATTTGGCTTCGCACACCCGGACGACCTTTCTGAAAACCTTTGACCCCGGCGTCGATCCTCAACCCGGCGCCGGGTTCATTGGCGGCGGCGTCCGCGACACACCCGTCAATGATAAAGGTTCCGGCGCAGTGCCTTCAGCAGTTCTCTCGGATTCATGGGCATGCGGACAATGGGTTTGCCAGCCTTCGAGCACGGTGTCGTCGTCGGGATCGCCGATGCGGCGGAGGGTGAGCATGCGGCTCAGGTCTTGTAAATTGTGCGCATTTCCTAACATTTGTTAGGAACCATGATCCCGTCCCCGCGTAGTCCGGCCAAGCCAACTGCGGTGGGGAGAACTGCAATTCATGGAGCAAATGCCGATAGTGCTTGTCGTCGAGGATGACGAACTGCTTCAGGGCGTGGTCAAGGATGCATTGTCAGAGGGCGGCTTTGACTTCATGACCTGCGCCTCCGGCGAGGAGGCAGTAACAGTGCTCCACAGCGGCGTCACAACGTACAGGGCGCTAGTGACCGACATCAACCTCAAAGGCCGAATGAGTGGGTGGGAGGTCGCGCGAAACGCCCGCCAAGCTGATCCTGATCTCGCCGTCGTCTACATGACTGGCGCAGCGGCTGACGATTGGCCGGCTGAAGGCGTGCCGGGAAGCATCCTGCTACAGAAGCCCTTCGCTCCCGCCCAACTGGTCACCGCGGTGTCTCAGCTTCTCAACAAGGGATCGCCGTCCTCAAGCTGAGAAAATATCGGGAGCAAAATGTACATACAGCTATAAAAAGGCCTCAGCTCCGGGGCTGGCGAGAGCTGAGGCCTTTTGCTGCGGTCTCACTGTGTCGAGGCGCGATGTCCGAAAAACATGAATTTGGGTCCGGCTGTTTTGTTCCCCGCAACTGGGGGCCTTAGTTCATCTTGCGGCGGAAGCTGTCTGCGATTTTCCGCTGCTCTTCGATGTCCTCGCGGACCATCTGTCGCAACTCATCGATGGACAGCGGTTTCGGGCTGGCGACCGGCTTCTCCGGCAATTCTTTGTTCGCCATGGCTAATCATCCCAAATGAGCCGCTTGCATTCGGTACAACGATAGACGATGGCCGTTCCACCCAGCTCAGTGTCTTGCAGACGTAGATATATGCTTATCGTATCTGCCCCATGATCCGGGCAGGCGATCTTTTGCTTCGGCTTCGCGCCCTCTGGTGTTTCCATGCCTTGCGTGTCTTCGATGACAGGCGGGAGCGCTCGTCTGCCTCAGCAACGACGCCCGAGATCGTTGCCAGTGTAAGACACCATACAACAAATGTTGTGCGCTTATCATTTAAGCAGGTTAAACACGCTAGAGTGGCAAGCGGCACTGGAGCGTTGCTGCTGGAGCGTGGTGAACCAGCGGAAGGGCCGCCAACGGCGGCCCGGAAGTCGTTCAATATGGGAACACTCCATAGCTGCGAAACTGAAATTACGTTCGCAACGGCCACTCCCTCGGTTCGGCAGCTTGCGCTGATCGGGATCAATGCGCCGGGCTCGCCTCCGACCGAAGTCGTCAGAGAAGAGAGGCGTTCACCTTAGAGCGCACCCGGTGACAAAAGTCGTCCAGCAGCTTTTGTGTAGCCTCTAAGTTTGCCACCAGCCGCTCGGCATGCTTCCTTCCACTTACAACGTTAGCATGATCAAGGCTCATCTTAGGTGCTCAAGGGAGCGCAGCCGGTCTACACCATCGCTCTAGACCTGAAGATGCAGTTTCAAGGACTCAAACCGGCTGACAGCGTGCCTTCATTAAAACAAAAATCTGGAATCGCCCTTTTCAGCAAGCAGAATCATCGATTAGTCTACCGAGGTGATCTAAGCTTCTCGGGGCGAAGGAGCATGGAAGAAGAGTCGCGACCTGCACCATCGTGCTCGCGGCTTCGATGCAGTCGAAATTTCGTGTTTGAAATGTAAAGCTTCAAAAATGCGGCTCGTCTTTATTGAGCCTCATAGCAATGCGTTGGAAGAACGTCGCTACGTGTGCGAGTTCTGCGGCCACAGCGAGAGTTATCTCATCCGTCCTTCCGACTTTCGCTAAGATTGTTGAGCAGGCGCGTCTCCTGGGCGGGCTGGGTGGTGAGCGCTCTTGGAAACATCGTCGGATCACCGCGCTCTGTGCGAGCTAACCGCGTTTTTGCAAGCCGGACACTCATAGGTCCGACGCTCCTGCCGGGCTGCTAGAGGATCTACTTCAATCAACATCATTTCGATGTTGCAAGCCGCGCAGCTCGGAACTGTCATGATCAATCTTCAGCCATTTATCGTGCGGACGACTTCTTACGCGAAATGCATCCGTTGGCAACTCGCAAGTTTCGTCTCAGGAAGCTCACCCTTCCGGACGCACCATCCACAGCTCAGGCCATTCCAAACGTCTATTTGAACGGCGGAATCATATTTTAGTCTTGCCGACCGGATCGCCAAATCCGTTCGAATTGATCTCCCGCAGCAAATGGCAAAAAAAGAAGCGACGGTCCGCGCAGTAAGCGAAAATCTCAGGCAGGACCTCGGGCAAGGTTATCATCATCGAAGGCTGGTCCAAGTAGCTCTGAAAGCAACAAGCCGTCGCGCCTAGATGTGAGGCTTCCCGGCCATCAACTGAGTTGGCTTATCCTGAAGTCACTTGGGGAGACCGGCCACGTGCCAAGAGGTTTCACGCTGGCTGTCGTGCCGGACAGACTAAGCTGGCCCGCTGTCGTCGGGAGCCGCAGCCGCAGGTTCATGACTCCAGAATTTGTGAGGCGGCTCAATAAGATCGAACTGAAGCTACGATCCGAGCACGCATTCGGGGACTAGTACGTGGCTCTGCGACTTTGAAATGCCGAGCAACGCCTATCGTTCTCAGCGCGACGGCGTGGCAGCTTCGCCGGAGACGGAAGCGCGCCCTCCCAACATTGAGCGGCGCCCGCCGTTGGTACGGCGGGCAGCTTGCTCGACCTTTCCAAAAACGTTCGGGTATCCCGCCCTGACGAGCGATCGTCGTCAGCTACCTCGCGGCCAGTACATGGCAAACAGCGCGCGTTTCGCGATCATAATGATGCGGGCGTTTGAGGACTGTTGCACAACGACGGACCAATCTCTGCTGTTCAGCGGGCTCCAAAGAGGCGATGGCCGCACCGACATTGGCAGAGTTCAGCCCAGCCAAACCGGAGTTACTGCTCCCATTGGCGAAACCGTTGTTTGCCGGGCCAGGAGTTCCTGAGGCTCCGGGGCCTATTCCAACTGTTCCAAGTCCGCCGACGCTATGGCCAACGTTACTTGCGCCGCCAGTACCGAGACCCGCTCCCGTGCCACCACTCAGTCCGGCAACGCCTGCGCCAGTTCCTACTCCAGCTCCGCCTCCGCCGATTCCCAACCCTCCGCCAGCTCCCACGCCGCCGACGCCAGCACCTGCTCCAGCTCCAACGCCAGCAGTACCTACTCCGGCGCCTGCCGCTGCGCCGACACCACCAAGTCCGGCACCACCACCTACACCCGCGCCATCACTGCCAACTCCGGCGCCAGCGCCCGCGCCGATCCCACCAACACCCGCACCCACTCCAGCACCGACGCCACCGCTACCTACTCCCGCACCAGCACCTACACCGCCGACGCCGCCAACCCCGGCGCCCACACCGGCGCCGACTTGGGCATGCACAATTGATACTGCTGCGGACAATGCAACGCAGACCGTGACCGCATAGAAAAACTTCGTTCGCATATGCACCTCCATGGACTCGGGGCGTCTTTGAAAGGACGCTTCCAACAGGATGTCTGTTCGGAGGGAAGCTGTGATTTGTGCGTCCGTTCCCGCGAAAGCTGCAAGGCAGTTAATGGGACGCAAAGAGCATTATGGGGATTAGAAAGATCGACCTGCGGATCAGCGCCCCGCATGTGGTTCACAGCCAATCCTTGGCTCCCTTTCGGGAAGACATTCAACACGATCCGAGGGAACATTCTCAATTTCACAACGTTCGGTTATTCCAACCCGCTTCCTGAACAACTTCGCATCACATGTTCCAGTCTGCCGCCAAATTCGAGCTCAAGAGAAGCTTTGCAGCGCGGCAGCAGAGTATCGGCGCATCGTGGTTGAATTCCAAGTTCGTTCAGCTTCAACCCATGGGATCGCTCACCGCGATCCATGACCGCGGCCTGCGCCCATGCCATCAGAGACCTTCAACAAGCTTGCCATTTTCGTAGACGGGCCGAATCTGCACGCAACAGCCAGAGCGCTCGGCGTCGATATCGACTTCAAGCGCCTTCTGGCTCATTTCCAAACCTTTGGCACGCTTGTGCGGGCATTCTACTACACGCCTATCTTCCACGACCAGGAGTTCTCCTCAGTTCGTCCGCTTGTCGATTGGCTAGACTATAACGGCTTCACTGTAGTGACCAAGGAAGCCAAGGAGTTCACCGACAGCAGTGGTCATCGCAAAGTACGAGGCAAGTTGGCAGTCGAACTTGCCGTCGCTGCTGCGCAACTCGCCAAGCATCTTGACGAGGTCATCCTGCTTTCGGGAGACAGCGATTTCCGTTCCCTTGTTGCATCGCTTCAGCGCCGAGGAGTGCGCGTCACGGTCGTATCTTCCCTTGCATGTCAGCCGCCGATGATCGCTGATGATTTACGCAGGCAGGCCGACGCATTCATTGATCTCAGGGAATTGCAAGACAGGCTATGCCGCGCTCCCGTTAAACATTTTGCTCGAAGTGGAAGGCGCTCTCAGAGTAGGGTGATGCCTATTCGGCCAAATAAGAACCGCGCGCCAGAGTTCTGAGACCTGCAGGTTACGAAACCAACGTCCTGCTTTCTCGTTGTTGGTGTGAGTCGAGCAAAGGAGGCGCTTGTGGTTCGTCTGCTTATTGCGATCCTTTGCGCGCATGTGAGCTTGGCGGTAAGCGGCGCGTCGGCTACTGAGATTGACGGGGAATACATAGTCGTTCGAGACCCTCTCACGCATAAGTGCCGGGTAAGCGAAGCGACCGGCCTAGCTCCTTCGAACCGCGTGGACGAAAGGATCAGTTACCCGACGCGGAGAGACGCTGAAATCGGACTGTCCGTGATGAAACCCTGTATGCTGGCGTCGCAACACGCCGCTTCCCGCACGGCTGGAACTTTGCCGAAATAAGTTTCGATGCGTGACACCGGAGAAACGACGGCTGCAGACACGGGTCGGCGACGAAGTACTCAGACCAGCGCCTGCGGCGTAGCCCCAATATCCCTCGATCGAGGATCAGGCCAGTAGAAGCACGCCGGGCAGCAGCAGAAAATATCCTGGCGCGCCCGTCTGCATTTGGAGCGCGATCTGCAGGACGGCGCACACGATCATGATGCAAGCTGAGATCGCGTAACTTAGGACGACTGGTAGCGAGTGCTGCACAACGAGTGGATAGAGCCTGTTCATGGAGTTGAAAACCGTGGGCAGGGCCGTTCCCCTCGCCGCTGCAGCAATTCCGGGCGGCGGTCCCGGGGTTGGACCGTCGTGCGGGACAAGTACCGTTGGCCTGGCTCATCGAGCTAGACTGGAAACTACCGCCTATCCCGCTAAACGACGGTCGTGACATAGCCGAGAGTCGCCGGCTTCCCGGATTGCCTTGGTTCGCTCGTTCACAGCTGGCGCGAGGCGAGCCGCCGCGCCGAATTGCCACCCGCAAGGGGCCCTGAATTCACGCCTTCTTTTGCAGCGGGGCCGAACTAGCAGCCTCGAAGGATTCGACGGTAGTGGCGCACGTAATCCTCAGCCATCCTCCTCGCGGTAAAGCGCTCCTCAAACCTTGCTCTGACGTGCCGCCGATCGATGCTCGAAACTCTTCGGACCGCCTCAATCGCTTGACTCTCGTCGTCGACGATGAAGCCGGTGATCCCTTCGTCGATGACCTCGGGGACTGACCCGGATCGGTAGGCGATGACGGGTGTGCCGCACGCCATCGCCTCGATCATGACCAAGCCGAACGGTTCGGGCCAACGGATGGGGAAGAGCAACGCGGCAGCCTCTGCAAGGAAGGGCTGCTTGGTCGTGTCATTCACCTCCCCGACCAGCTCGACCTGCTGCTTGTCGACATGGGGCTCGATATGCTCCCGAAAATAGCCGGTTTCTGCTCGCGGGACTTTCGCCGCGATGCGGATGGGCATCCCAACTGCCCGGGCAATGCGAATTGCTTCCTCGGGCCCCTTTTCGGCCGTCAGCCGTCCGAGAAACGCCAAGTACTTGCCGGGCTTAAAAGACGGAAGAAATTGGCCCGCCGGCAGGCCGTGGTAGATCGTGCCGCACCAGTTGGCGTCGGCCAATGGTCCGCGCTGGTGATCGGATATGGAAACGAAGCACGCTTTAGGAAACTCCCTGACGACGGCCGGCAAGTCGGGCAGATCCAACCGTCCGTGCAAGGTCGTCACGAAGGGGATGCCCGACCTGGTGAGCGTCGGCAGATGCAGCCAGTCGATGTGGGCATGGACAATGTCGAACTCCTTAGCCCGGCGCGATACCGCTTCCAACAGAACGGCGAGTGCCGCATTAGGATCTGTGCGAGACCGTCCGAGCCGCAGCGCGCGTGGCCATACCGGATGCAGCATGCCGCGCGTCTTTGAATCTCCGCTGGCAAACAGCGTCACCTCGTGTCCGAGCTCGACGAGCTCGTCGACCAGCCAGGCGACGACTCGCTCGGTGCCGCCGTAGAGTTTAGGGGGCACGCTCTCTGCGAGCGGGGCAATCTGGGCTATTCTCATTGAAGTTGTCCAAGAAGAGCCGGCTCGGCCTACTGTCCCTCGTTCTTGCCGCGCTGCCATTCCGCGTTGAGCATGACGGCTACTCGATCCTAAACCAGCGGTATCCGTAACCATCAATCTCGATAGCGGCATCCGTTCCGGCTTTCGACTGATAGATCCTGTTGCCGAATAGATCGATCAGCTTCCGTCCAGCCGGCAGCTCGGCAACGGTGGTGCTGCATTTCTCCTGCGACAGGTTGTGCAGCACGAATACAGCTTTGCCCTGCCAGACAAAGTGCTCGACCAGGACGGACGGGCAATCGCTGCGGGGGATTGTCAACTCGCCCCAACCGATTTCCGGGCAGGACTGACGCATCTCAACCAGACGCCGTAGCCAGTTGAACAGCGAATCCGGGTCACGCTGTTGCGCGGCCGCATTCACCTTGGCGGGGGCATAATCGCCGTCATGGATGATATGATGAAGCAACCGAGCCGCTGGCGGCGCCGAGAAGCCGGCATCTTTGGCGTCGGTCCATTGCATGCACGTCCGCACGGGCCAGCGCTCCGGCAGCGAGAGATCGTCACCCATGCCCAGCTCGTCCCCATAATAGATGACCGGGGTGCCGGGAAGGCTGAACATCAGACTAAATGCGAGCTCGATGCGCCGGCGATCATTTTCGAACATAGACGCAAGCCGTCGGCGAATCCCGCGTCCGTATAGTTGCATTTTGCGCGTCGGCGCGAATGCCGCGTAGACTTCCTCGCGCTCTTCCGGCGTCAGGCGCCCCAAGTCCAGCTCGTCGTGGTTGCGCAGGAACTGAGCCCATTGCGCGAACTGCGGCAGCCGGGGCAGCGCCGACAGGCAGCGCTGAAGCGGCTCCGCACTCTCGCGCGCAAGTGCGAGGAATAGGTGCTGGTTCAGCAGGAAAGCGAACATCAAGTGGATCCGCGATCCGTCACCGAAGTAATGGTTGAACTCGGAGGGCGGAACATTAGCCTCAGCCAAAAGGACTGCATCCCCTTTTCGCCAGGAGAGGAAATTACGCAAATCGGCAAAGAATTCATATCGCCGCGTCGCCGGACGATCGGGCCGGACCTCCTCCACGACGAACGGGGCGGCGTCGATGCGGAATCCGGAGACGCCGAGTTCGAGCCAAAAGCCGAGTATCTTGAAGATTTCCTCCCGGACGGCTGGGCAGGCGATGTTGAGATCAGGCTGGTGCTGGTAGAAGCGGTGATAGTACCAGGCTCGTGCGCTGAGATCGTAAGTCCAGACGCTTAGCTGAAACCCGGGAAAGACCACCCCTTCGGTGCTGTTTTCCGGCTCTGTATCCGACCACACGTAATAATCGCGGTAGGGGGATGAAGGATCGCAGCGGGCCTGCTGAAACCAGGGATGCCGGTCCGACGTATGGTTGATCGGAAGGTCGACGATCAGCCTCATTCCGCGCAATCTTGCTTGATGGCTGAATTCGACGAAGTCTCCGAGGGAGCCGTGGGCCGGGGCTACATTGTAGTAATCCGTGACATCATAGCCGTGATCGAGGCCGGGACTTGGATAGAAGGGCAGCAGCCACAAGCAGTTCGCGCCGAGCTGCGCGATATGATCAAGCTGCTCCGCGAGCCCCTTGAAATCGCCGATGCCGTCTCCGTTGCCATCCTTGTAGGTCGCCACGTTGAGGCTGTAGATAACGGCGTTCTTGTACCAAAGGTCGAGCATCCAGACATCCGAAGGGCGGCGGGCGCACCACCCGGGACAGTCTGGGCGGGGTTGAACAACTTCTCCAACTCCGGGAAGATGTGGAAGTTTCGTCAGGGATTTCGGTCGAGCAGCGTAAACTCAACTCAAGGGTTGATCGGGGCCGCGATTTAGGTCCTGGGCCCACGGGGAGTTTCGGCAATTAATCGGAACTCACGTTGCGGCGTTTCGCCGGCGAATTTCACCCGTAGCAAAGGGCGGGCGCCGATTGCTGCTGGTGCACGGGCTATCCGTCCCAGCTAGGGCTCGTTTTCCCTCGGCCTGTCGAGATCCCGCAGACGCTCGATCAACGATTCCAGAAAACCCGGCGCTGCGGATCCGGCACGACATTCGAACGAAGGCGGTCTCCGATCTCCTGAACGATCGCAAGGGTGTAGCGGTGATCCAGATCGACTGAATTTTCCATGGCGCAACCTCGACGGAAAAACTTCGGCAAGACCAAATAGTTTCGCCGCGCGGGTGCTTTCAGCCGAACTCGCTACAGGCGGCGGGACGCCCTCCGCGGTGATCCACCCAAGAGCTAGGGAACGCACCGCTCGCCGTCGTTACCAGGAACGCAATCTCCGACGCGCAATTGAATTGCGCGGAGGAATTCAATGGCTCGAACAGAAACGTCGGAAGGCAAATGGAGCGTCGCTGCGGCGCTCGGGCTGATGGCGGTCGCGCTGGTGTGGGACCGCATCGTTCCGCCCGAGCATGTCGTCCACTCCGAAGAGGGCGGCAAGTTCCCTGAGGACGGAGAAGCTGAACGGGACGCCACGCCTGCGGAAACGGCGACCGAAGGCGGAGATCGCGGACGCAATGCCACCTCGCCCGCCGACATCCCGGCAAGAGGATGGAAGGATATCCTCTGGCGCGTCTACGGCAACATCGGCGACCACCGAATCCTCGCCTTGGCTGCCGGCATAACCTACTACACCCTGCTGGCAATATTCCCCGCAATCGCCGCGCTTGTCGCCATCTACGGGCTCTTCGCGGATCCCAGCACCATCGCGAAGCACCTCGATGATGTCGCCGGCTTCATTCCGGGCGGGGCCGTCGACGTCGTCCGCGAGCAGCTCACGCGTGTCGCGACGAAGAGCAACCGAACCCTCGGCTTGGCGTTCTCGACTGGCCTTGTCATCTCGTTGTGGAGCGGGAATGCCGCGATGAAGTCGCTCTTCGACACTCTGAATATCGTGTACGGCGAGCAGGAGAAGCGTGGCTTCTTCAAACTGAACGCGATCTCGCTAGGATTCACGCTCGGCGGCATCGTCTTCGTTCTCGCGGCGCTCGGCGGAGTCGTCGTCATTCCTGTAGTTCTGCAGTACGTCGGCCTCTCGAACAACGCCGACCTGCTGATCCGCATCGGACGCTGGCCTGCCCTCTTCGTGGCGCTCGCGTTTGCCCTCTCCTGCATCTATCGCTTCGGACCCAGCCGCGAAGCGCCCCAATGGAAATGGATCACTTGGGGTAGCGCCGCCGCGACGCTGCTTTGGCTCGCCGCATCGGGCCTGTTCTCGTTCTACGTGGCGAACTTCGGCACCTTCAACCAGACCTACGGGTCCTTGGGAGCCGTCATTGGCTTCATGACCTGGCTTTGGATTTCCGCGATCGTGATCCTGCTGGGGGCAGAGCTGGACGCGGAGATGGAGCACCAGACCGCGCGCGACACCACGACCGGAAGACCCAAGCCGCTCGGTGTAAGGGGCGCCAAGATGGCGGATACGTTAGGAGCGGCGAGATCTTGAACCGCCGCGCCGTGCGAGGCTGACGTCATGAACCGCTCCTATCTCATCCAGATCCTCGTGCCAAAGCAGACCGGCGAGGGCCACCCTGTTTCCAAGGAATGGTTCGAGGCTTTCTTGCAGGAGCTGACGGACAAATTCGGCGGGGCGACAAGCTTCGTTCGATCTGCTTGATTACCTGATCCGAAATCGAGAGCGCGCCGTCAGCAAAGACGATCTCATCAACGCCGTTTGGAACGGACGTATCGTTTCCGACGCCGCCCTGACGACACGCCTGAATGCCGCTCGGCGCGCAATTGGCGACACAGGCGAGAAGCAGCGCCTAATAAAAACATTGCCGCGCCAAGGATTCCGCTTCGTGGGTCCTATATTTGAGGACCAGGAGCGCGCTGTTGGGCCGGCTGCCTTGGCCACGCATGGCGGTATGGCGCCTTCAGCGCCCCGCCTTTCCATTGTTGTGCTGCCTTTCGCCAATCTTAGTGCTGACAAGCAGCAGGACGACTTCGTCGATGCGATTACAGAACACCTTACCACCGACATATCTCGCCTTCCCGATTATTTCGTCATTTCATGCAAGACGGCTTTCGCATTCAAGGGCAAAACTGTAGATGCTCGACAGATTGGCCGCGAGCTTGGAGTTCGCTATGTGCTGGAAGGCAGCGTCCAGAGCCGGACCGATCGCCTGCGTGTGAACGCGCAACTCATCGACGCTGAATCAGGCGCTCACCTTTGGGCCGAGCGATTCGACAAGCCGCGGGCAGATCCTTTCGAGATGCAAGATGAGATCATAGCCCGGATTGCCCGGGCCATGGATGTCCAGCTAGTGGCGGCGGAGACCCGGCGTCTAGAGCACAAGGAGTCAGAGGAATTAGATGCAGTCGACCTCTCGCTTCGGGGGTGGACGGTATTTTTCAACAGAGTGTCAGTCGCCGGGGCACGCGAGGCACGTCGTATATTTGAGGAGGCGCTCCGCATCGACAATACCAACATCGATGTACTAATGGGTTTGGTCGAAACTCACTTATGGGAAGTCAACGCCTACATGTCCCAAGCGCGTGCTGAGCAAAGTCAGTTTGGCTGAAGCAGCAATGTCCACAGCGTCAGAACTGACACCACTCACGGCCCGCATGCACTATTGTCGCGCCGCGTTGATGGTTGCCCTGCGAGCACCAGAGGGAGCCTTTCGCGAAATTGAACTTGCCATGAACTTGTATCCTGATTTGCCCTATGTTCACACGAGAGCAGGCTGGGTTAAGATTTTTCTTGGGCGTGGCGAGGAAGCCGAAGGCCATGTGACCACCGCGATGCGCCTCAGCCCGCGCGATCCTATGCTCGGAAGCTGGTACGCGGTTCTTGGTCTTGCGGATCTGCACCTCGGTAGGCTTGACAAGGCTGTGGACCGTTTGCGGATGGCTATCGGGATTGCTCCCAACAATGAGCTCCCCTACTTCTATCTAGCAGCGGCTTTGGCTCTTCAGAACAGTAAAACGGAAGCGGGGCAGGCCAGCGAACTGGGGAGGCGGCTCGCTCCCATCTTTCGCATCGGTAAGTGCCGCGCTGAAGTCCAAAGCGATAATCTAGTCTTCTTACAGCAGCGAAATCGAATTTATGAAGGCATGGTAAGGGCCGGCGTCCCAGAGTGATGTCATTTCACAAGACTAGGCCTCTTCGGCGTTTTCGCGCTCCTGGAGATCTTGAGCGATCTGGTCGACCGACGTTTCATTCGCCAGTTCGTCGTCCCGGCAGTCCTCGTCATTAATACCCAGGCGCCGGCAATTTTCTGCAATATTCTCAACGACCGTGTTGCCTCGCGTTCAGCGAGGAACGGGGATGAATCAAGGGCATGGTCGGGGAAAAAACCGTTCACGGCAATCCAGCACACCACGGCGATGCATTGCAGGACGATAAACTGTACGGTGCCGACGAAGGACCCGATGGCATGAAAAACGCGGTGATGGGAAGCAAGTTTCTCTTCCTCCCGCTTTTCGAGCATCAAAATAGTATCAATATTTTTTACTGATTCTCGAGGTGGCGCAGAAAGCGGCAACATCAGCTTGCCACCTGCTCGGCGGCACGTCGCGCTGACTTTCGCGTTCGGTCAAGTGTCTCATCGCCAACCTTCTCGGCCAGCGCGCGCTCTTCGCATTTTGAGCGAAGCTCGTCGATCTCTTCGTCTGTGAGATGCTCAATGCCGACGAGCGAATTGCGAGCTGAGCTCACGCCGATGAGTTCATCCAGCTTCACTTGAATAGCCGCGTTATCCCGATTTTGCGAATTCTGGATCAAAAACACCATAAGGAAAGTCACGATAGTGGTACCGGTATTGATGACCAGCTGCCAAGTGTCTGAGAAGTGAAAAAGCGGACCGCTGATGGCCCAGACTATCACGACCCCTGCAGCTAAGAGGAAGGTCGATGCGCGGCCTGCCGCTAGGAGCACGGTGCGAGGGGGACACATTGCCCTAGAATAATTGCGCTGCTTTTTGCACTGCTCTTCTCTGTCTCTTGGGCCCTGGCAGAGACCGCAGGCAAAACGATCTCCCCTGAAGAGGCCTCGAACTATCATGGCCAAACGGTGACTGTGCGAGGTGCCATCTCGGCTGACACGACATCAGGACGAGGAAACAGGTTTCTCAATATGGGCGGCACCAATCCTAACCAAGCCTTCGCCGGGTGGATACCGACCAAGAATGCCGGCACCTTTTCAACTTTGCCAAACGTTACCGGCAAGACGTGCAGTATCACCGGTCGAGTCCAACCCTACAAAGGAAAGCCAGAGATCGTCCTGAGTTCACCGTCCCAGGTGAGGTGTGAATAATTGAGCGGGCGGACCCGCTAATCCGAGCAGGCCCCTGGCCGGCCCCCAAGCCTGATGCACTCGCGAAATCGCCACGGCTCAACAAAACTGCCAGACCATATTCCGCGCTCATCGCGGCGGGCTTCGTTCTGCGCCTCGGCATAGCGGCCCTGGCTGTATCGCGGCCAGTCCAGCGCTAGCCCCTGCCGCGCGAGCCAATAGGCGAGATCGGTCCCGCCAGCTGCACATGCAGCGACGGTGCGCCCGTAGCGGTCGAGTGTCATCGGCGTGCACGATACTGGACTACCCGCGATGAATGCCGCTAGCTCGTTGGCGGCTTTTGCTCCGCACCTGTATTGCAGACTGTCGGGACCGCGGCAAAGCTGAGCGCTCTCCGGCGCATCAATGCCCCAGAGCCGGATGCGGGTGCCATGAATCTCGAGGGTGTCGCCGTCGATGATGGTGGCGCGGCCAATCAGGTCAGCACTGAAGGCTGCGCTCATACACACAACGAGCGACAACACGGCAGCGGCGCGATATCGGAAGGCCGCTAGGCACAAATCCAAATGATCACCAGCGTTATCGGAAGGCTGATACCCAATGTGCCAGCAATCATCAACGCAAACGCATAAAGCCAATTTCCATCGGGCTGCGCTGCTCGGTCGGACATAGCCCGTTACTCCATCGAGCTGCCCCGAGCGGAAGTTGAACCGTTATAGTTAACGAAAGGTTAACGCGTCTTTCTTTGAGCGAATACCAGGGTTTGTGCTGCCGCTTGGCCTTCCTGGTTTGTACTCCGCGCAACGATCCCGATCCGTCTTCTCGCAGCGGCGACTTCAGCGTCTTGGGTCTTCCAAGGCGCTCGCATCAACTTGTCGCGCTTCAACCATCCAATTTGGCGATGTCGTCACGAAGCCGTAGATCTGACGCGGCCCCATCGCCGGCGTAGACTTGGTGGCGCGCGATCACCGTTCGGCGGGGCATTGTGGTTGCCGGTGCTTTTGAACCTGCCTACGTCCGTGCTTGGCATCCCGCAGCCTACGCACGTAGTAGCCCTGCCTCTGAACGGCCACCCAAATCTCGTCGCTGGCCTTGGAAACTCGTTTTTTGCTCTTCCGCCATTTGCTCGATGAACGGAATGTCGGAATCGGAGACTCTTTGCTTATGACGAGCAGATCATGCTTGTCATTGAAATAGACCTCAAACATCTCTTACCCCCGACCGACCAACCTCTGGACGTGCACAGGGGCTGCTACTGTGCGATGCGGAAAGCTTGTTGAAGTTCGAGCCTGAACACGTTCAGACGCAAGTCCCGCAACCTGTGCGAGGGAAACGGTGCACAATTATATCTCAAGCACCAGTTCCCACTTGTATGTTGTTTGCATGTTGCGCTCACCCACCAGTTCTCTTCTTGATCAATACGAGCTAGCGATTGACCAGATCGTCGCCGCTTGTGACGGTGACGTGCGCGGCGCACTAAGAGCATTGATGCTTGCCAATGAACAGCTAGAGCAAAGGTTAGAGCGGATAAGCGCTCAATTGGAAGATCAGCCAGTGGATCATCCGCCAAAGGAATTTCTCAACTAGCCGTATTCGCTGGCAGAGCAGGCATGCCGGCTATCAACTGCTCCTGGATAGGTCTTACTGCTTGGGACCCATCGCGTCATTTCGCAGCGCGGAGGTCGGACAATGACCTTGGCTGTGAAAGCTCCGCGACGGCTGAACCCGATAGGACAAGCTGTTCGTCGAAGGCCGATCTGCGCTCATGCTCGCAGCAACTTCAATCGAGTTGGCGAACTGAAGAACGTGGTTCTAGCCGGTTTTCGACTGTTCGCGTTTTTACACAGCCAGACTCCAGAACGGAGCTCGCGCCGCTTTGGCCTAGATGCGGACATCAAGAATTTTGCACCAGAATTGCGGTCGAACAATTCCAACGGGTTTGCGCAGCGGCGCTGTTTATTGGTGGGTTGCGTCGCCGCGTCAATGCGTTACCACGATGAAATCCGTATCTTTACCGGTCTCATGGCTAAATCCACTGTCGGAAATAATCAATGAAGAGGCCGGCGTCAGAAGTTTAGAGATCCTCTCAACCGTATCCTGAGGAATTTCGATGCGGTTGAGGACAGCGTTGGCCTGATCGGGCGATGGTACCGATAGGGCGGTTTGCTTCACGGGCGCCTCGCGCCCTCTCGTGGCACCGTCGATGCGAGGAAATTCGTCCGGAATCGACACGACGGTCCAACGAATAGCCGTTCCCTCGTTCTGGAATTCCATTGCGGTAAACACGTGCGTTCCCAGCGGCTCCTCCGGATTTTCGATGTTGACCGGGACATCAAACAACGGCGTGAATCCCTGACGCACGAACAGCTTGCTCAACTTACGACTGACGAAGATGGAGATTGGGGCGATCTTTTTTGGCGCGCTTGCAGCGGGAACCGAGCCCGGCACCTGGAGACTGGCGGCTTCCGGAGTCTCAGCGTTTGAAACCTGTGATCCCTGTGTTGCTGCGGCTGTACCGATGCTCTTGGTTGCGGCGGTGGCAGTCTGGAATTCCGATGAAGCGGAGGCGGCCATCGGCTGAAGAAGATGCGGATTGGTTATCTCGACCGGCTGGACATCACCGTGCGCAATGATCACGCGCGTGCCGCGCTTCGTGAGATGCCAGAGTCGAACGGCAAAATCATTTTTCAAACGGATGCAGCCGTGTGATGCCGGATGCCCAGGCACAACACCGGCGTGCAACGCTATCCCTGACCAGGTGATGCGTTGCATGTAGGGCATGGGGGCGGCGCTATAGATATTTGAACGGTGCCATCGTTGTTTGCTGATAACGCTGAACACGCCGAGGGGCGTAGGATGCCCCTCCATTCCCGTGGACACCGAAGAGCGTGCTATCAGGGCGCCGTTGTCGAAAAGCGAGACTCGTTGGTCTGCTATTGAGATGATGATCTGGAGTGGACCCTTCGGAAGGGGCTCGGGCGCGGTTTCGGAGTTTGTCTGCCGGTGGTGGTGCTTGTGTTTGTAGGGAGTGTATTGGCCCGGCCAGAACGTGTGTTGGAGTCCAAACAGAAATTGAGCGTGTGCGATCCCCGCAGGGAGCATGAAAATGGCGAATACAGCCGTTGTTATCGCGCGCTGCATTGCTCGTAATCCCTGAGCGAACATCCCCCGGTCCATAGGCGCGATTCCATCGTTTCGAAACGATGTGCGAAGGCCCCGCCTGATGCGTCATCCCGAACAGCGCGCCAAGTCTCTCCTTTAAATCTGGTCGAAGTGGGTCGAAAATTGGACCGTACTCATGAACGTGGAAAACATGCTTGGCGATATCTAGACCGATTATGCTAACCTCTACCACGGACGCCTCCCTTAAGTGGTGCTCCACACCTCCACTTTGGCACATCGATGCCGTCGGCGGGGCGTCCACCCCATCATAATTGCGGTGGGAGTTGCCGTTGAGAGGGGCGGAATTGCTTGTGATCGACGCCTTGCAATCGGGCAACATGTTTTGGAGAAATTGACGAGTGGCGGTTTGCGCCATTGCGCGACCCACATTGATCCCAAGAATGAGCTTCTTCGCATGCTTGGCTTTTCTAGACGGCTCCGGCAGAGCCTATGGAGACGACGGCATCATGAACCCGCGGCGATTTGCGATAGTGGCGCCAACGTTTTGCGGAACGGTCGTTCTCGCGGGGTCGATCGCTGGCTGGCTGGCTTCAGCGGCCGGCACCCAGAATGCCCGCGCAGTGCCAATCGAGGACCGAGCAGCATCTCTTGCCACCGATCGGCTCGCGGATGAACCGCAGGCAATCGCAATGGCTAACGCCTTTGTCGCAAACACCGTTGTCGCGAACGCTACTGTCGCTAGCGCCGAAGCGCCGACGGCCGCCGAACCCGCGGCAGGGACCACTACCGACACGACGGCGGTATCGGATAAACCGGAGTCGATCGTCGCGTTGCCCGATCCGTCCCAGATGCTGTCGGCCGATTCACCGCCAGTGCAGGAATCGGCGGACTCGGGCCACCGTGATGTCGCCCAACCGGCGCCGACAACGTGCGGTGCGTCCGGCGGTTCCTCCAACGCGGGGCCGCAGGATTTCCGGTATCTCATTTGTTATGTTTGGTCTGAACTGCCGCCTGCCGAGAAGCCGGCTGCGATCGTCTTGCGTTCGTTCAAGGACATCCCGATAGGAACCCCGGTGGAAGAGATCAAGCGCGCGTCCGACGCTTTCGGTCTCGATTTCACTTTCATGAAAGGCGGTAGCTAAGGTCGAGTCCGGTTTCGATCCCAAGCAACGCACCGGGTCATATATCGGACTGTTCCAGTTGAGCAAATATGAGTTCGGCAAATTCGGACCGGAGACATTCTCAATCCCCGCGATAATGCCGTTGCGGCAGCCTACAAGGTCATCATCTAAGGCATTCTGTTTCAGTGGGTGACGCACAGGGAGCCGGACTTGAACGATCTCTACCTGATCCATCAGTAGGGCTGGGAGGGCGCCGCGGAGCACCTCAGCCAACCCAATCGCATCGCCTGGAAATCGATGTGCGCCACCAGCGAAGGCAGGGAGAAGGGCGAAAAATGGTGCAGGCGCGCGATCTGGCGCAATACACTTCCGGCCGTCAAAAAGGCGTGGAAATCGGTCGAGAAGCTGACGTCGGACGCGTTCGTCGGAATGTGGCGCGAGCGGGTTGCTCATTTCTATTCGAAATACCTGACCACCGCCGATGCCGAGCGGGCGCACCAATAAATTTCCGTTGAGTGTTTGGCAGGAGTTGCCACACCCTCGGGCCGACACCGCCGCTGGTCGCGCGGCTGCACTTTACGTCGGGTCGTTCCTGCTGCGCGCTAGCGCCTTCTCGGACATTGGTTTCGGTCGTTAGGAGATCCGCTTTCGAGGGCTGAGGGGAGGTAGCTGTGAGTTATCAGGCCACGCGTCAGCGCCACTACGGCCAGCGCACAGGCGATGGCTGCTTCCGGAGCGCGAGAAAGTGCAAAAGGGCGACCGAAGCCCGCCCCCTCGCCTGCCATGCGTTGCCTTGCATGACCGTTGGCAACCGCGGTGCTTGTACCTGCGGCAAGCAGGCAAACCGATCGATAGGTTGTTGCGTTTTCGTCCCAAGCGGGTGTTCCCGGGACGCCGGCGCGGCCGACAACGTGTAACGATAGCGACGAGCGCGCCCCACAATCCCGCGCCATGCGCGGAGTGTGAAACTAGGGCCTATTAGGGCCCAGCCGGTTCGGCCGGGCTTCCGCTCCTCGGACGAGAAGCCGGACAATGCCTTCAATTTCAGGAGCTTCCACCGTTGTTCGATAGATCGGAAAATCGCTTGCCGCAAGGACCACACGGTTTTGCCGTACGCTAGGGTTCGCGAGATCGCCGCATGATCGTCCGGCCTTGTCGACGTTGCCGGAAGCATGCAGGCGAGACGAACCTGACAGCGCCGTTCGTCCGCGCGCGGTTACGGGCTCACAGGGACTACCCGCCCTGCCCGCACCTCTCGCGCCCAACGCTGGCCGCGTCCACCGCAAGCCCAGCTTGTGAAAGTGACGACGTACGATCGCCCCTCAAGGATGAGCCGGGATGGCGCGAAACATACGTAATTTCCGAATTTCGGTAAAGTGAAATATTTTTGGGGTTGACGAAAGGCGAAACAGGAGCGATTGGTCGCAAGAGACGGCACCGCTACAGTCCTCGCGCAAATTCGCCGCTAACGTTGTTCCGATCGAAACAGCGAAGAAGCCTGCTCTGCGAACTCTTACGCCGCTTCCTGAGGTCGTAGAAATTCGTGCGTAACTCTCTCGGTCCCATTGCTGCCGGCGACAATGTTGGACCCGCGCATGATCGCGCCATCGAACCGCGGCGCCGGCGAACGTCAAATTGTCGACTACCGGTGGCTCGGAGCGGGCGCCAGCTGCTGGGAGTCGTGGGTGCAAAAAAACCCCAGCTTCACAAAGGATGGTGAGCTGGGGCAAGTTCACCTTCTCGCCCAGGATCACGAACCTGGGCTATCGGGAAAACGTGGCAATCGGTCCGTCGTTCCTCGCGGTCGCGAAGGTTGAAGCCCCGCAACAAGGTATGTTGTTGTGAATTACGGGGAAAATGCCCCCTTAGTGACACGATCTACTTAGGTTTCTGTTTGGATGTTGTTCGCATGTCACGCCAACGCACCAACTCTGCTCTTGATCGATACGAGCTTGCGGTCGATGAGATCGTTGCAGCTTGTGACGGTGATTGGCGCGGCGCGCTCAGAGCGCTGATGTTGCTGAATGAGCGGCTGGAGCTGAGATTGGAGCAGATGAGTGGGGTTCATCCTCCTCACCAGCGGCTGCATTAGTACGCAGGACGGGTTGAGACGCCGTGTCTCGGCATCCCGGGCCAAGGATTTGTGAATTTGCGCCAATGATCGAGCAGTCGCGGGAGCCGGGCCGGCTCAGATCCCTGCCCCGCGCGTTACTCCCGCGGCCTCCGATCGCTGCGTGCGGGCTCGTCGTAGCCCTTGCGGCGGCTGTAGAACATCAGGGCCGTCAGGCCGCTGCCGATCACAAACATCAGGACGACAGCAACTCCAAGGATGACATTGCGGTAAAGCGGCATTGGTGAGGTGGCTTGCCACACCGACGCGCAGTACCAGACGGCCAGAACAAGAAGAGCTGCCAGAGCCGCAGAAAGGAGCCAATGCCTGGTGTTGTGCACAATTGCCTCCGTCATAGGAACTCGGGACCCGAACAAGCTCCGCGACAAATCTGCCGCCGCCGGGATGTGAGACTTTCGCGGCGGCGTTGCTAAACCCACCGCCAGCCGCAATGACGACGACCGCGATGCCACCAGCAAACCCAGCGACGGCGCCGGCGCGGCGGCGGGCGGCCCCAGCCGGGAGCAGGTCCCCAGCCAGGTCCCCAGCCGGGACCCGGTCCCCACTGCGCCTGGGTCAGGAGATCCGACCGCCCGGCGGCCTTGGCAAGATCGGGAGCCATCGGCATCGCTTCTGCGGCCTCAATGAAACGAACCCCAATCGCGCCGATCGCTGCGGCGGCAACGGCGTTCCGGGCAAAGCCAAGAAAAGCTCGACGGTTGGGAGCGTCCATCATCTTTCTCCTCTTGTTATGCAGTGCTTCGCGCAGCGTGAAGCGCGTAGAGCAGCCAGGCGAGGCCGTGCGAGATCAGATCGACGCCCAACAGGAAGCCGAGCGCCCAGGCGCTGATGGTGGGAAAGCCAAACAGGATGAGCAGCCCGGCAAGGACCGCGAAGAGACCGGAGACCAGCATCATCCAGCCGTTCTGCCGCCAATAGGCGAAACTCAGCACGCATCTGATGACACCGGATGCGAACAGCACGGCGCCGAGAAAATAGGTCAGGATCAGGGCGCCCGCAGCCGGCTGAGTCAGAAGCACGAGTCCGAGGGCGACATAGAGTGCGCCGAGCAGGATCTGCCACAGGAAGCCGCCCCACCCCCTGGTCCAGAAGGCATGGACGATCTCGAACGCACCCGCTGCAATCGCCGCCAGCCCGATCAGTTTCACGCTGATGACGGTCGCGAACACCACATCGCCGAGCACCGCGACGCCGGCGCCGATCATCACGATGCCGAGAAGGACGCAGACCCACAGGGGCGGAGGACCCAGCGCTTCGACGCCGGACCGGCCGTCGTAGACCGTCATGCCATCCTCCTGGACCGCGATCATCTGCCTGGCATGATAACTTCGACCCCGCGGCCTCGGCATCCGACGAAACCCTGAGCAAGGAAGCGGGAAATCCAACGTCGTCACCCGCTGTCGCGCGCTATCGCCGGCCGCGTGGGCCCAATGTCAGATTGGTGACGCCGGCCGCGAGATTGAGCCCGATCGATCGCTCGATCGACAGTGGCTGCAACATGATACTTCGGCGCGAACCGCCAATCAGAACGTTGGCTCCGAGGCCCGGTCCTAGAGCGATGGCGCCGCTCGCTCCCACATAGTTCCCGCGCAAGGTGGCGGGGCCGATCCGGGAATTCCTGGCGAGGACGCCCCAGGACAAGGTGCCGGCCGAGGTCACGCCAAGGTCGAGACCGATGCGCCTGATGCGCCCCTCATAGATATAGGGTTGACCTGTCCTGCGCGCGTAGAACACGCAGCGCAGCGCTTGCGCCGATCCAAGGACCAGCCCCACCCGCGGCTCACTGAAGCACAACAGTCTGCCGACCCGGAATGCCTCGGCGCGGGCGGGCAAGGCGGTGCATATCAAGGCGAACGCACCGATGAAAACGAGCCGCATTGTTCGCATTCAAGCCTCCCTGTGGTTGTTGATGGATCTCGTCGCTGGCCGTCGGTCCTGGCGAAGCCAGAACGTGATGCCGAGCCCGATCAGCAGCACGGCACCCAGCAGGAAGAAGAAGACCGACTGCTTCAGCCAGGATATCGCCGGGACGGTCAAGCCCATCGCAAGGCCGAGGAAGGAGATTTGCAGCGACAGAAGGCTGACGCCCGCGAGAAACGTGCCGAGTGCGAGCAAGGTCAGCAGGACGAGGCCGGTCGCCGGTGTGGGAAGCAATTGCTGCACGCCCGACACCAGCATGATGTTCATGGTGACCAGGACGGCAACCCAATGCAGCGCCTGGGTCCAGATCAATCGGAGCTGGGCCTCCTTGCCCTCCGCCTCCGGCCATTTGGTGACGACGCAGACGACGCCGATGGACAGCGCCAGGAACTCCCAATAGCCGACAAGCGACTGGTGGGACACGTTGGTATAGGCGACGCCCGCGATGGCGAGCACCAGCGCCACGACATAGGGCAATTGCTGCCACAGGAAGTGAGCCATCCCCGAACCCGGTGCGGAGCTCTCCGTGCCATCGTTCCGTTCGACTTCGACGTCGCTCATGGTCATCCACTTACGAATGTTTGGCGTTCAACCTTTTCTTGCAACGTCCGCCTGGGATCATCCTCAAGCCAGTCCTCGACATAGAACCGGATGATCGCAACCCGCCCGACAGCGACCGCGGGCATGGCGAGCGCGATGCCCATGACGCCGAACATCGCGCCCAGCAGGACGATCGCAACCAAGGTCCAGGCAGGAGGAATTTCGACGGCCTGGCGCTGGATCAACGGGCCGATGACATAGCCCTCCACCGACTGGATGATGGTGTAGACCACGATGGCCCAGATCAGCAGTGAAGCGCCGAGCGGCATTGCCACGAGGGCGATCGGAATCGCGGCCATGATCGGCCCGAGATACGGGATGAAATTGGACAGGCCCGCCTGCAATCCGAGCACGAAGGGACCGGGCAGCCCGATCAGATAGAGCGCGATCCACACGCACAGCGTCATGAGGATGATGCGGACCAATTGCCCGACGAACCACAGCCGCATGACGGCGCCCATCTCGTCCATGACGGCGCTCGCTCGCGCGCGATACGACCGCTTCATCAGCATGACGAGGCTGTCGCGATGGCTGATCGGATCAAACGCGAACAGGATTCCGAGGAACAGGATCACGAGAGCGCCGGTCAGCAGGCTCGATGCGCCGCCAAGCACGATCTGGGCATGGCTAATCAACCGGCCCTGGTCGGAAAAAAGCCATTGCGAGAAATTGCGGCCGCCTTCCGGCCCAAGCAGCTCCACGCCGTACGACAGCAGATGCGCCTGGACGATGTCGAGTTGGGCGTCCATCACCTTGATCAAGTTCCGCGTCTGCTCCGGCAGCTTGCCCGCGCCCCAGTCGAGGCCGAACCCCGCGACGGCCGATAGCAGCAACAGCACCAGCGTCAGCCGCCAGGCACGATTGAGCGGGACGACCGGCGCCAGGGCCCGCGCCGACGCATCGAGAAACGCCGCGCACAGCACACCCGCGAAGATGAGCAGGAGGCTGGAGACCGTCTGCCAGACCAGGAACAGCGCGACGCCGACGGCGAGCAGGCTCAGTCCCGTCCCCAACACGCTGCGCGGTCCGGCATCGCGGCAAGGTTCGTCGCCTCGCGCGACTTCGTCGTATCTCTCGCCTGGACTCGCATCGTTCATGGGTCGACCAATGTGGTGGTCTTACTGCGGCGCCTGAACCTGGCTGCGGACGCGGCGGCTGCCAAAGTGCGGATGCTTGCCGCCGCGATGACGCCAGTACCGGTGCTTGGCCGGGGTCACGTTGGTATTGGGCGCCGCGGTCGTGGCAGGCGCGTTCGACTGGGCAAAGGACAGGGTCGGCGGTGCGGCAGCCGCCGCCATTCCGATCAGGATCAGGGTGCCGAAGAGCGTGATTTTCATGTTCGCCTCCAAATGATCAGAGGTGGCTCAATTCAGATCGAGATGGCTCCGGTCGCGAGTGCATAGATGCCAGCGCAGGCGGCGATCGCGATCGCTGCAAACAGAACGGCCTCGAGCGGTGTGAAGGTCGCTTCCTTGCGTTCGCGCTTCGCCAGAAAGAACAGCAACGTGCCGGGCGCATACAGAATCGACGACAGCAGCAGAAACTTGGGCCCGCCGGCGTAGATCATGCCGATCGCGTAAAGCGTCGCGATCATCGCGCGGATCCAATCGACGATACGAGCCCGCTCGAAGGCCTCGTAGGTCTCGCCGCGCGAGGCCAGCTTCAGGCCATAGGCCGCGACCAGGAAGTACGGAACCAGCGTCATCGCGCTGGTCATCTTCAGGGCGAGCGCGAAGGCGTATTCGGCAAACCAGGTCACGAGCAGGAAGAGCTGGATGACGCAATTGGTGAGCCAGAGCGCACCGGAGGGAACGTCGTGCGCGTTTACGCGGGCGAGAAACGAAGGCATGGTGCGATTGATGCCCGCAGAATGCAGCACCTCGGCCGCCAGCAGCGACCATGAAAGATAGTTGCCGAGGATCGAGATCAGCAATCCGACGCTGATGAACACGCCGCCCCAGCGACCAACCATCGCTTCCATGACGCCCGCCATCGACGGCGTCGGGAGGCCCGCCAGCTGTTGTCGCGGCAGCACGCCATACGACAGCAGCGTCACCAGGACGAGAAGGCAGAGAACGGTCAGAAAGCCGACGACAGTTGCAAAGCCGATGTCAGCGCGGTTGCGGGCATAGCGGGAATATACGCTTGCCCCCTCGATCCCGACGAAGACAAATACCGTCAGCAGCATCGTGCTGCGGACCTGGGTGAACACATCGGAAGCATCCGGCGCTTGCGTTCCCCAGAAATTCCCGGTGAACACATCGCCGTCGAGGGTGATCGCGGCAACGACAATGAACAGGAATATCGGGATGACCTTGGCGTAGGTCGCCACGGTGTTGAGCGCGGTCGCGCCCTTGATGCCCCGCAGCACCAGCACGTGCACGCTCCACAGGAGCACGGTTGCGGAGGCAATGGCGATCGGTGTCGAGCCGTCGCCGAACACCGGGAAGAATATTCCCAGCGTCGCCTTGATCAGGATGAGGCAGGCGACGTCGGCAAGACAGCAGCCGATCCAGTAGCCGACGGCCGAGGCGAACCCGATATACTCTCCGAATCCAGCCTTGGCATAAGCGTAAATGCCGGCATCAAGGTCGGGCTTGCGCTGTGACAGCGATTGGAACACCAATGCCAGCATGAGCATGCCCGTGCCTGCGATCACCCAGGCGATGATCGCTCCGAATGCGCCGGTGGCTCGTCCGAACGATGCCGGCAATGCAAAGATGCCGGAGCCGACCATCGACCCGATCACCAGGGCGATCAGGGCGTTGCGGGAGAGCTTCTGGTTGGCCTCGTTGGTCGAAGGAGCCATGAGGACGGCCTTCCAAATCCGGGACGAAGCCGGCACCGATGGCGGCCAATCCCGGTGCAGAGCCTAGAGGCACCTCTCACCTTCGGACATCAGGGATTCTCTGTAGGAGCCAGAGCAGGAATTCGGCCCGTGCCGGAGCCCGGCGAGCCGCTTTCAGGGCTTGGCGGCGGGTGCAGCCGGGCCCTCATCGCCACCGCATAGCGGCGATCCGGGAAGAGCGGCGCGCGCTACGAAGACGACACCGGCGCGGAAGAATTCGCCGGCCTTCGCGAGCTCGGCGGCGATCCGCTGGGCGTGCAGAACGGCTGCGTCGTCACTGGCATGGTCGCAGCCGATGCCATCGGGACAAAGACCGTATTTGTCGACGATATGGAAGAAGAAGCGCATGCCGCAGAATTAAGCCGGATCACGGCCGGCTTCCAAGTGACAAAGCCGTAAGAGACCTACGCCAAAGGGATGAGAGGCGGCGCCAGATTGCGCAATCGTCATGCGCGGGATGGTGCCGTGAAGGCGGGGTTGCAGGGGTTTTCGCCAGGGGCACTCGGGTGATTGTCCGATGTCGTCGCCTGGTCCTGGAGGGTAGCGTGCCCCTAGCTCCGCGAGTTCAGGAGGAGGCAAGCGATGTCAAACCTTGACCAGAACCTTTCGACATCAGGCCCGATCGGCACCGGCACGACTGCGGTGGACGCCGGATTGCGCAACTACATGATGCGCATCTACAACTACATGGCTGCGGGTGTCGGCCTCACTGCGGTCGCCGCGTGGGTGACCTACCAGCTCACCGGCCCGGCGCTGCTGCAAAGTCCCTTGATGTGGGGGTTTATCCTGGCGCCGCTGGCGCTGGTGTTCTTCATCGGCACGCGCATCAATACGCTCTCGGTATCAACGGCCCGCCTGCTGTTCTTCGTCTACGCAGCGCTGGTCGGCGTGTCGCTCTCGACCTTGTTCCACATCTATACGAGCGCTTCGATCACCCGCGTATTCTTCATCTCCGCCGCAACGTTCGGGGCGCTCAGCGTCTTTGGCTACACGACGCGGCGCGACCTCTCCGGTCTCGGCACCTTCCTGTTCATGGGGCTCATCGGCGTCATCATCGCCAGCCTGGTGAACATCTTCCTGCGGTCGACCGGGCTCGACTGGCTAATTTCGATCGTAGGCGTCGGCGTCTTTGCCGGGCTTACGGCCTACGACACGCAGCGGATCAAGGCGATGTACGATGCCGGTGACGATGAAACTTCGGCGGGCCGCAAGTCGGTCATTTCAGCGCTGTCGCTCTATCTCAACTTCATCAACCTGTTCATGATGATGCTACGCCTGTTCGGCGGCCGGCGCTGAACGGCGGCCGTTTAAGCCGCCGGCCGCTCCGCGGCAGCGCTTGCGAGCGCGTCGCGCAGAGCCTGTTCCTTGGCGTCGTCCAGCGACGTCTTCAGCACCGTTCCGCCGGCGTCCTTGATCTCCTTCAGCACCTTGTCGGCCGTCATGTTCTTGATCAGGACGAACAGCGCGGCGTTGCCGGTGTGCAGAGAGCCAGCCAGCTGCTTCATGAAGGCGTCATCGATGCCGAAATCGGACAATGCACCGCCAAGTGCGCCGGATGCCGCGCCGATCGCGACACCGAGGATCGGGTTGAGGAAGATCACGCCGATCAGAAGACCCCAGAAGCTTCCGGTCATCGCGCCCATCGCGGTGGTGTTAACGAGTTGATTGAGCTTGATGCCGCCGGGCTCCGTTTTTACGGCGATCACGGCGTCGCTTATCGTGATCAGATACTCTTTCTGCAATTTGAGAAGGCGCTGACGTACCTCCTCGGCTTTCGCTTCGGACGGATACACGATCGCGACGAGATCGGACATTGAGACCTCCGTTTCCATTGGGACAGGTCCGCTCAGGACCGACTGGCCCCGACTGCACAGCACGAAATCCAGGATAGAGCGTGAGCCGCCACCCCGGCATCCGACAAAACCCCAGATGCGAAGGATGTTTTTCCGGTTCGTGTGATGCGACCGAGATTGACTGCCCCGCACTCGCCTATTCGAGTGTTCAATTCGTTCCAAACATCGAAGCGGCGAGCAGCACCGTCACGGCGAGCATGCAGATGCCGGCCACCGGCCATTGACGGAGGACACGATCGCCTCGCTCGACAAGGCTGCCAAGCCGCAGACAGGCGCGCCGAACAGGGCCTAGCACGCGCGTCAGATCTTTCCAGGCCATCGTGCCGGCCAGCTGATATGGCCAGGGACCGAGCAGGACCGCGAGCGCTGCGCCTCCGAGCACGGTTGCGAGCAATTTGACGAGCGCTTCGACGCCGAACAGTTTCGATTCCAGAGCATACGGGATCGGCAAATACGGCTGCCATGGCACCAGGCCGAGCAACAGCGAGCAGAGCGCCAAGGCAAGCGCCGCCAAATCGCTGCGGCGTCGCGGCCTCGCCGCGAGGGCAACCGGCTGGTCCGGAGGCGAAAGCGCGTGGGCAAGGACCACCAGGACGTACGCGGCCGTGAACATCCCGCCAAGCTGGAGCACGCCAGCCCACCACCACTGTCCCGTCCTCGCCGTCTCCTGGAGCAACAATTCCTTCGCGAGCGAGGCACCGCCCGGCTGAAGTCCCATCAGTGCGAAGCCGGCCAAGGCGAAGGTCATGACGCTCAGGGGCAGCGCGCGTGCGGCGCCACAGATCCCAGTGATGCGATCATGGCCCAGGCCGGCGTAGATCGACCCGACCGCCATGAACATCGCCGCTTTCGCGGTGGCATGGCAGATTGCCTGTATCAATCCACCTGCCAGGGCCGGTCCGGTCTCGAGCCGGCCTGAGGCATCGAGGGCGAGTGGAAACAGCAGGAAGAGGTACCCGATCTGCGCCAATGTCGAATATGCGACGAGCAGCTTAAGGCGCTCCTGCCGCAGGGCGAGGATGCTCCCGACCACGATCGCGCCGGCCCCCAGCGTTGCCAGAATCTGTGCGGCGGCAAAGCCCGGGAGGGCGGGCAGCACGTCGAACCAGAGCCGCAGGAGGATGAAGAACGATCCCTTCACGACCAGTCCGGACAGGATTGCGCTCGCTGCGGCCGGGGCGCCGGCGTGAGCGGGTGGCAACCAGAGGTGCAGCGGAAACAGCGCGGTCTTTGCGAGGAGGCCTGATATCATCAGCGCCGCCGCAATGAACGCGCCGGGCTCTGCGGAGAGACGATGAGACAGCAGCAGGATATCGAGCGTGCCGTAGAGGCCATAGAGCAGAGCGGTGCCCATGAGGTAGAGGACCGACCCGGCCAGTGCGAACAGCAGATAGCGCAGCGCAGCCCGAAGCGTCTCCGCGCGGCCCTCGAGACAGACCAGCGGCACCGCTGCGAACGTCAGCAGCTCCAAGGCAACGTAAAGGGTGAAGAGGTCGCCGCCGACAAAGATGGTGTTCAGCGCGGCCCAGATCGCCATCAACAAGACCCAGAATGCGAACGGTACCCGCCGGCTTGCTGCTACGGGATGAGAATCGGCCGCTGCATAGGCGCCGACCGCACAGATTACGATCGCCGTGGTCGCCAGCATCAGCGCAGACAAGCCGTCCGCGCGCAACGCCACCCCCAGCGGTGGCGGCCAGGCGCCAAGAAGATAGACGATGAGACCATCGCCTCGCGGCAAGGCCAGCAGAATGGCCACGGCGATTGCAATCCCGGCCGGCATGACGGCAAGGGCGACGTGCCGGACGTAGCGCTCGCTCAGAACGAACGCCAGCAGCACGCCTGCGGCAGGCACCACGATCGACAGCACCAGCAAGCGGCCATCCGCGGTCGCCACCAGCGAGGCGGCGGGGGCCAGCATCAACCACCGAACCGATCGGAGCGCGGCCTCGTCGGCGCGTCGCTATCCAGCGTGGCCGAGCCGGTCGTGTGGAACAGCCGGAGTAGCAAGGCGATCGCCAGGGCTGTCGCCGCGAACGCGACCACCACTCCAGTAATGACCAAGGCCTGCGGCACCGGATCACTGCCCATCCCTGCCACCGCCCCTCGCCGCCCAACCACGCCGAACAGGAGGAACACGCCGCTACCGAGCAGATTGAAGGCGATGATCTTGCGAAGGGGATGCGGATTCGTGATCAGGCCGTAGAGCCCAAGTCCGACCACGGCAGCACCGCACAGTCCAAACACCGTCACGGTGCCCATCACAGTGTCCATGGCTCCGCGTTCCGCTCCGGCGCTCCGGCGAGCAGCAGGCCGAGCGTTGTCGCGATCGTCAGGACCATTGCGACCTCGATCCCGAGGATCAGCGGCTTGGCCAGCGGCGGTGGATAGGACAGGAATGCAGCGCCGAACAGAAGGCCCGCGAGGCCGACGACCAGGAACAAGCCAGGCCCGGCCACCAGAATGAGCCGTAGACGTCGGCTGCTCACCGGTGGTGTGTCCGCCAACCCGGCCATGATGGCCAGCAGCCACATCGAGGCGAGAATCGCGCCGCCCTGAAAAGCTCCGCCGGGATGGTTGGCGCCCGTCCAGAAGACATAGATCCCGACGACAATGCCGACGGGCGACAGCAAGCGTGCGAGAAAAGCAAGAACGCCATGTCGATCGGCCTGGTGGCGCGGTCCCGGACGGCCGCCCCAAGCGAAATCAGGTGCAAGCGACCAAACGCCGACGATGGCCAGCACGAGTACGACCTTCTCAAGCATGGTATCCATCGCCCGGAACGCCATCAGGACGTTGGTCACGGGATTGGACAGGCCTGTCGCCCAGGCATTTGCGACAGCCGCCCGAGCGAGCGACGGAGCAGGATCGGGCAGCAGCAGGATCGCGCCGGCGAGAGCTGCGGCCGTCAACGTCGACAGCGCAGCCGCGCTGGCCCGCAGCAATTTGCCCGGCGCTGCTTCCGCCATCGGTTCGGCATCGCGCAACCGCGCGGCGGCACCCAACAGCAAGACGCCGCCGAGCCCTCCGCCGATGGCCGCCTCGGTCAGTGCGACGTCGGCGGCATCGAGACGCACCCAGACGAGCGCCACCAGCAGTCCATAGGCAACGAAACCGACTGTCGCCGCAAAGGTCTCGCGGACAACGATGGTCCAGGTGCCGAGCCCCAGCAAGACCGCGGCGAGCATGATTTCGAAAGCCGTCGCGATGCTCATCTGGTCGATCCGCCATGGCGCGCGGCGCGCGCAATCAGTTGGGAGACCGTTGCGCCTGCGAGCAACACGAGCAGCCAGATACTGACCAGCTTCAGCGCGTCTCGAAGCTGGCCTGCTTGCGGGAGCAATCCGAGCACGACGAGACCGAGGCCGAGATTGTCCGCCTTGGTGAGTGCGTGCAGGCGCGTCAGCGTATCGGGAAAGCGAAGCAGACCGACGGTACCGGCCAGAAAGAAGAACGCGCCCGCCGACACGGCCGCTATGCTGATCATGTCGCGTACCAGGCTCATTCGGTCTCCGTTGATGCGATCCCGTCGGCTTCGAACCGGGAAAGCCCCTTCTTGACGAACGCGATGGAGGCGAAGGTTGCGAGGAGCGCCAAAGTCAGCGCCACGTCGACTGCCGCAGGGACGCCCGCGACAGTGCCGAGCAGCAGCAGCGCCGCAATACCTCCGGTTCCGATCAACTGCGTCGCCATCACGCGGTCGGCGTCTCCTGGACCCCGCAGGATCGACACCAGCCCAAGCGCCAACATCGCCAGGATGAAGCCGACCGCGGCCGTCAGGAACTCAGTCATTGTAAAGCGCTCGAACCAAGGCATCTTCCTCCGTAGCAAGCTCCGCCATCACGGGCTGCTCGACATCGAGGCAGTGATAGAGGATCTGCGCGTTTTCCTCTCCTGCCGGCACGGTGCCAGGCAGCAGGCTGGTGAGCGTTGCGAACACGTTACGACGCGGGCCGGGTGGCAGACCGGTCGGAAACGCGACAAATCCCGGGCGCAGCGGCAGCCGTGGATCGAGCGCGCGCCTTGCGACATCCGCTCCGGCAACGACAGAGTGGACCAGGAAGAGCAACATCAGCCGGCAGAGTGCGCCAGGCGAGAGCCGCGAGTTGCCGGGCGCCAGCAAACGCAGGCTCGTCCAGGTCGCCGCGGCGACGGCGATTGCCGCTGCAGGAACGTCATCGAGGGCGGCGCCGGCAAGGACGAGCCAGAGGCAAAGAAACAATGCCCCTCGCGACGCCGCGCTCCACCAGCGAACTCGGCAACGCACGTCTCGTCTCCCTGAGGACCCGGCCATTGAGCGCGAAACACTGCGCTCCTGATCGGACCTGCGATATCGGGTGATCGCCTGATCGGGTGTCGGGAATTCCCTAGAGCATCGCCGGAGCCGCCGCGATTGCATCCAGCAACATCGGGTAGATTTACCGATGTGTGCGGCCGATCCCTTGGGCAAAGCTACCAATGGGCGAACCCGCAGAATCTCCAACTCCAGGAGAGCCCGCACGGCAATATTTTCCCAACTTGAAGGGCTGCTGATGATGTGCGGCCGCCGAACGACACCTCGACAAGTCTTTGCACCGATCCTGATGGCAGCCGCCTCCGCGCTGATCCTGGCTGCGTGTGGACGCGACACAGAAACCAAGGAATCGCCGCCGCGCCCGGTCCGAACCACGACGATCGAGAAGCGCGAGGGCGTCGTGCCGTTGACCTTCACGGGTCGCGTGGAGGCCGAGGACGAAGTCAGCGTCGCCTTCCGTATTTCGGGACGCCTGCTTGCAAACGACATCAAGCTTGGTGACAGGGTCGAGGCCGGCCAGTTGCTGGCCCAACTGGAGCCGCAGAACGAGCTGAACACTTTGCGGCAGGCGAAGGCGGCCCTTTCCGCGGCACAGGGACAGTTGACGCAAGCGCGCAACCATTACGAACGCCAGGAGACACTCTTGGCGCAGGGATGGACGACGCGCGCCAATTTCGAGGCGGCAACGCAAGCGCGACAAACGGCCCAGTCGCAGGTCGAGGCGGCGGAGGCACAGCTAAGTTCGGCACACGATCTCGTGGGCTTCACCGAGCTGCGAGCCGACGCGGCGGGCAAGATCATCGCGACCGGACCACCCGCCGGCGAGGTCGTTCAGGCCGGCCAGATGATCGCGAGGATCGCCCGACAGGACGGCCGCGACGCCGTCTTCGACATCCCGGCTCAGATGATCAGATCGGCGCCGGAGGGCGTGCAGGTCACGGTCAGCCTGACGGATGATCCGAACATTACGGCAAAAGGCCGTATTCGCCAGATCGCAGCGCAAGCCCATGCCATCACCCGCACGTTCGAGGTCAAGGTCGGCTTGACCGATCCGCCGGCAGCGATGCGGCTCGGCGCGACGGTGAACGGGCGCGTCGAAATCAGCTCCGGGCCGACGATCGACATACCGGCAACCGCGTTGACGCGGATCAATCAACAGCCGGCCGTGTGGATCCTCGATCCGTCGACGAACCTCGTGGCTGCGCGCAACGTTGAAATCCTGCGTTTCGACCAGGCACAGGTGACCGTCTCGCAAGGATTGGATGCCGGAGAGATCATCGTCACCGCGGGCGTTCAGGCCCTGCATCCGGGCCAGAAGGTGCGCGTGCTCGGGTCAGAGCCATGACCGGGCTCAACCTCTCCGAATGGGCGCTCAAGCATCGCTCGCTCGTCGTCTATGTCATGATGGTTGCCGTGATCACCGGGAGCCTGGCGTATTTCCGGCTTGGTCGAAACGAGGATCCCTCGTTCATCATCAAGACCATGGTGGTTCAGGCGGCCTGGCCGGGGGCGACGGCCGAAGAGACCATGAAGCAGGTGACGGAACGGCTCGAGCGTCAGTTGGAGCAGACGCCCCATCTGGACTTCCTGCGCAGCTCCACCCAGGCCGGGCTCGTCACGATCTTCGTCAACCTGAAAGGAAGCGCGAACGCAAGGCAGGTTTCCGATGCCTGGTACGAGGTGAGGAAGAGCATCGGCGATATCAGCCACACCCTCCCCTCGGGAGTCATCGGCCCGGGCTTCAATGACGATTTCGGTGACACGTTCGGCATCGTCTACGGCTTTACCAGCGATGGCTTCACCCAGCGGGAGTTGCGCGACCATGTCGAGGATATCCGCTCCCGATTGCTTCGCATCCCGGACGTGTCGAAGATCGAACTGATTGGCGCACAGGATGAGGTGATCTTCGTCGAATTCTCCAAGCAGGAGCTTGCCACCCTGGGCATCGATCGGGCGGCCCTGCTCGCCGCGCTGCAGGCGCAAAATATCGTCCGTCCAGCCGGCACGATCCAGACCGGCAAGGAAAGCATCTCCATCCGGGTTTCAGGCAGATTTCAGTCGGAGCAGGACATCGCCGCCGTCAACTTCGTCGCAGGCGGTCGCACGCTTCGCCTGAGCGACATTGCGCAGGTGCGGCGGGGCTATGTCGACCCGCCGCAACCGATGTTCCGGGTCAATGGCCAGCCTGCCATCGGGCTTGCCGTCGCCATGCGGGATGGCGGCGATATTCTTGCACTCGGCAGGAACATCAAGACCGTGATGGGGCAGATCACCGCCGACCTCCCGATCGGAATCGAGCCGAGCCTCGTCGCTGACCAGGCCGTGGTGGTCAAAGGCGCGATCGGCGAATTCATGACCTCGCTCCTGCAGGCCATCGCCATCATCATGGTGGTGAGCTTCATCAGCCTCGGAATCCGTCCGGGCCTCATCATCGCGCTTGCCATCCCGTTGACGCTGGCCATCGTGTTTCCGATCATGGAGATCGCCCGCATCGACATGCAACGGATATCGCTGGGAGCGCTGATCATCGCGCTCGCGCTGTTGGTCGACGACGCGATGACGACGACCGATGCGACGCTGAACCGGCTGGCGCAAGGCGACAGCAAGATCGACGCCGCGACGTTTGCCTATCGTAGCCATGCCTTTGCCATGCTGGCCGGAACGCTGGTGACAATCGCGGGCTTCATTCCGGTTGGTTTTGCGGCGAGCTCGGCCGGCGAATATACGTTCTCGCTGTTTGCCGTGGTCGCGATCGCGCTCCTTGTGTCGTGGTTCGTTGCCGTGATCTTCACGCCGCTGCTGGGCGTTCTCATTCTTGTTCCACCGCAACAGAAGAGCTCCGCTGCGCCCGGCAGGATATTCCGCTTTTACCGGAGTTGCCTCATACTGGCGATGCGGGCCAAGTGGTTGACGATCGCGATCTCGCTGGCGCTCTTCGTCGCCTCCGTTCTTGCGCTTCCGTTGATACCGCAGCAGTTCTTTCCGTCGTCAGACCGGCCCGAACTGCTTGTGGATCTCAGCCTGCCACAGAATGCATCAATCTTTGCCAGCGAGACGGCAGCGAAGCGTCTGGATGCGGCTCTGGCCAGCGACCCTGATGTCCATCACTGGAGCACCAATGTGGGACGTGGTGCAATCCGCTTCTATCTTCCGCTCAATGCAGAGCTTCCGAACGATTTCTTCACGCAAGCGGTCGTCGTGGCAAAGGACGTTGCGGCGCGCGAGCGCCTGCACGTGAAGCTGGAGCGCCTGCTCGCTGAGGACTTTCCGGCTGCGGTCGCGTCGGTTTCGCCTCTCGGCCTCGGCCCGCCGGTCGGATGGCCCTTGCAATATCGCGTGAGCGGACCCGATCTCGAGCAGGTACGTGAGCTCGCGCTCAAGGTCGGGCAGATCGTCGCCTCCGATCCGCGCACCAAAAGCATCAATTTCGATTGGATGACACCGCAGCGCGAGCTGCGCATTCGCGTCGATCAGGATGAGGCGCGTCGTCTCGGGCTGAGCTCGCAGGCGATATCGGCCGTGCTGAACACCATGATTTCAGGCGCAACCGTCACCCAGGTTCGCGACGATGTCTATCTGGTCGCCGTGGTGGCGCGTGCAGTCGATGAGCAGCGAATGTCGCTGTCCAATCTGCGGACGCTTCAAGTGCCGTTGCCTGGTGGAACGACAATATCGCTCAGCCAGTTTGCGACATTCGAATTTCAACAGCAATATCCGCTGATCTGGCGACGCGACCGCGTTCCCACGCTGACAGTGCGTGCCGACATCAGCGACGGATCATTGCCGAATTCGGTGGTGGGTGCTCTGTCGCCAGCCATCGAACAGTTGAGGAGGACGCTGCCTGCCTCTTACGATGTGGCAGTCGGCGGGACCGTGGAAGAAAGCCGGAAATCGCAGGCATCCGTACTCGCCGTGGTGCCCATGATGCTGTTCGTCATGGTCACGGTTCTGATGGTCCAGTTGCAGAGCTTTCCACGGCTATTGATGGTCGCAAGCGTGGCGCCGCTCGGAATGGTCGGCGTCGTCGCGGCCCTGTTGCTCTCCGGCAGACCGATGGGCTTTGTCACGATTCTGGGCGTTCTCGCTTTGCTGGGCATGATCTGCAAGAACGCCGTGATCCTGATTGGCCAGATCGATGCGGAGCGTGCCCAGGGCAAGAGCCCCTGGGAGGCGGCGGTGGATGCCAGCAGTTCCCGCTTCCGTCCGATCATGCTGACGGCGGTATCGACCGTCCTCGGCATGATTCCGATTGCTCCAACCGTATTCTGGGGACCGATGGCTGTTGCAATCATGGGCGGCCTGCTGGTTGCGACCGTCCTGACCTTGGTCCTGCTGCCGACGATGTACGTGGCCTGTTTCGGCGAGAAGGAACGCACCGGCGCTCCCGCACCGGCGCCGTCTTGAGCCGTCGTTTCCGGCGAGGGAAATCCCGGCCCTCGACTAGGTGATCACCCGATATTCCAGGCTGTGCCCAAGGCGCATGGTGCAACGACCGGGCAAGTCAATCGGCCGGGATGTAGCGCACCCCTCGTGTCGCGAGGTCTCCCCATGACTGGGACGCCGTCAATCCAGAAACTCTCTCTGTTCGCGTTGACCGCGATGGTGGTCGGCTCGATGGTCGGCTCGGGCATCTTCTCGTTGCCCCGCACCTTCGGCATCGCCACCGGCCCGTTCGGCGCCATCTTTGCCTGGTGCATTGCCGGTGGCGGCATGTACACCCTCGCGCGGGTGTTCCAGACGCTGGCCGAGCGAAAGCCCGAGCTCGATGCCGGCGTCTACGCCTATGCCAAGGCGGGGTTCGGCGACTATCCCGGCTTCTTATCGGCATTTGGGTACTGGATCGGCAGCTGCATCGGCAACGTATCCTACTGGGTCCTGATCAAGTCGACCCTGGGCGCTTTCTTCCCGGTCTTCGGGGAAGGTAACACGGTGACCGCGATTGTCGTCGCCTCGATCGGAATCTGGCTCTTCCACTTCATGATCCTGCGCGGCGTGCAACAGGCGGCCGCAATCAACACGGTCGTCACCATCGCCAAGATCGTGCCGATCCTGGTCTTCATCGTCATTCTCGCGTTTGCATTCAAATACGACATGTTCCGCGCCAATTTCTGGGGCGGCGAAGGCATGCCGGACAAGAGCCTGTTCGACCAGATCCGTGCGACCATGCTGGTCACGGTGTTCGTGTTTCTGGGGATCGAGGGCGCCAGCGTCTATTCACGCTACGCCAAGGAGCGGTCCCACGTCGGCTCGGCGACGATTTTGGGCTTCGTGATCGTCACCAGTCTCATGGTGCTCGTCACCATGCTGCCTTACGCGGTGCTTCCCCGCGCGGAAATCGCCGAGATGCGGCAGCCGTCCATGGCGACGGTGCTCGAGGCGGTGGTCGGGCATTGGGGCGCCGTCTTCGTCAGCATCGGGCTCCTCGTCTCGGTGCTCGGAGCCTATCTTGCATGGTCCCTGATCTGCGCCGAGGTGCTTTCGGCGGCCGGCCGGACCAGGGACATGCCAGCCCTGTTCGGAACGGAGAATGCGAACAAGGTCCCGGCCGCGGCGCTGTGGCTGACGAATGTGATCGTCCAGCTCTTCGTCATCAGCACCTATTGGTCGCAGGACGCGTTCGCGTTGATGCTCAATCTGACAAGCGTGATGTCACTGATTCCGTTCTTCCTGGTCGCGGCCTACGGGCTTCGGCTCGTCAGGCGGGGCGAGACCTATGAGAAGAGCGGCAGTGAGCGAACGCGCGACACGATCTTCGCCGGCATCGCCTTCGTCTACACGCTGTTCCTGATCTACTCTGCCGGGATGAAGTTTCTGCTGCTGTCCCTGATCCTCTACGCGCCTGGGACGGCACTGTACTTCTGGGCGCGCCTGGAACGGAAGGCGAAGGTCTTCACAGCTGTCGAGTGGGGCATCTTCATCGCAGCCGCTGTCGGCGCGGCTGTCGGAATCCACGGATTGGCCACTGGCTACATTACGATCTAGGCAGCAAAACTCCCGGGAGAATTCCCATGGCAAATCAGACGTCGGCCACTTCGATTCGCTTTGGTGTCCATTCCGAGGTCGGCCAGTTGAGGAAGGTGATGGTCTGCTCGCCCGGCCGCGCCCATCAGCGCCTCACGCCGTCGAATTGCGACACCCTGCTGTTTGACGATGTGCTGTGGGTGGAAAACGCGAAGCGCGATCACTTCGACTTTGTGCAGAAGATGCGCGACCGCGGCGTCGACGTCGTCGAGATGCACAACCTGCTGGCGGAGACGGTCGCGATCCCCGAGGCCAGGAAGTGGATTCTCGACAATCAGGTCGTTCCCGATCAGGTCGGCCTTGGCCTCGTCGACGAGCTTCGCTCCTACCTCGAGGGCCTCAAGCCGCGCGACCTTGCGGAAACCCTGATCGGCGGCGTGTCGACCCATGATTTCCCGGACGCACATGGCGGTGAGACGCTCAAGCTGGTCCGCGAAGCGGCAGGCATGACCGAATATCTGCTGCCGCCATTGCCGAACACGCTGTACACACGGGATACGACCTGCTGGATCTACGGCGGGGTCACGCTCAACTCACTCTATTGGCCTGCGCGCCACGAAGAGCCGATCCTCACGACGGCGATCTACAAGTTCCACCCGGATTTCGCCGGAAAGGTGAATGTCTGGTGGGGCGATCCGACCAGGGATCACGGACTGGCCACACTCGAAGGCGGCGACGTGATGCCGATCGGCAAGGGCAATGTGCTGATCGGATTGAGTGAACGCACCTCGCGTCAGGCGATCAGCCAGCTCGCTGCGGCTCTGTTCAAGCAGAAGGCGGCCGAGCGCGTCATCGTGGCTGCCATGCCGAAGTTGCGCGCGGCGATGCATCTCGACACCGTGTTCACCTTCGCCGACCGCGATTGCGTGCTGCTTTATCCCGACATCGTCAACAACATCACGGCGTACTCCTATCGGCCGGCCGACAATGCCACCGGCATCGAACTACGGAGAGACGAGAAGCCGTTCGTGGAGGTCGTGGCCGAATCGCTCGGCCTGAAGAGGCTGCGCGTGGTCGAGACGGGCGGCAACGCCTATATGCGCGAGCGAACGCAGTGGGACAGCGGAGCTAACCTGGTTTGCGCCTCACCAGGCGTCGTGTTCGCCTATGATCGCAACACCTATACCAACACGCTGCTGCGCAAGGAGGGGATCGAGGTCATCACCATCGTCGGCGCCGAGTTGGGCCGGGGTCGCGGAGGCGGACACTGCATGACCTGCCCGATCATCAGGGACGCGGTGGACTACTAGGCGGATCGTGTGGACCGGCCGTGGCCGGCGTGTCACGGCCGACCGCCACTTTAGGCGAGATGGAACTCACGATCATCGAGTTCCGATCGTAGCAGCGAAGCGTGGGCCTCCGCGTATGGTTCGTGAAGGCCATTCGCGGCGCTTGCACATGTCCGACTGCGGCACAAACTGCATACTCGAACCTGTGGGCTTTCACAGATTCGAGAACTCGCCCCTGCAGCAGTGCAACTTGTTTGTGCCCGCAACCTAACGGTGTATAACATTTGTGCCCCACGGGCGCGCGCATTCGTCCGATACGCCCAGTTGGGCAGGCAGGAGACGCTCGATATTGAGATTCGATGTCGAGCGTCACCGGAGAAGTGAGTGCGTGCCGTGAAGCCACATCGCTCTTCCCCCAGCGAGCTGGATCATCCGATCTTCAATTTGGCTTCCATCCAGGAGGATATCCAGCAGCGGATTGCTTCCGATCTGCACGATTCGACATGCCAGCATCTGATCGCTGCGAGCCTGGGCCTGATGCGGATCCGGCGGAGCCTTTGCGATCCGGCCGCGACCGAGCGGCTTTGCCAGGAGATCGACGCGTCGATCGACGAAGCGCTCAGGGAAATTCGCGCCTTTGCCTATTTGCTGCATCCGCAGAATCTGACGCTCGAGAGGCTGAAGGCCACGATCGAGCATTACGCGGATGGTTTCGCGGTGCGCACGTCGCTGCGGGTCACGACCAGAATCGCGCCGGAGGTGGATCTGTTGCCGTACGAAAAGCAGCGCTCGATCCTGCGAGTTGTACAGGAGGGCCTCACGAACGTGTTCCGTCACGCGAAGGCGACGGAAGTGGGTATCGTCCTTGATGCGGCCAAGAGCGAGCTTCGGCTGACGATCAGCGACAACGGGTGCGGGTTTCGAGCCGACCACGCCAGGCCAGGCGCGAGGGCGATATCGATCGGCGTCGGAATTCCCGCAATGAAAGCGAGACTTCAGCAAATCGGAGGTTCGCTCGAGATCTACTCCGATACGACGGCGCACCGCTCCGGCACGATACTTCGCGCCGTCTTTCCGCACGGTCTGACGCCGAACAGGCGCAACTCGCGCAAGGCCGGCACTGTGATACGAGGGGCAACGAGAACACTGTGAGGAAACAAGAACACTGAACACCGATGGCAGGCGAGAATAGAGCCATTCAAGCCGGGCCGCCGTGTGAATGACCCCGGAGTACTCGGACATGAAGCGTTTCCTTATCGCTGATGATCATGAAGCCGTGCGATCAGGTTTGCGGGCAGTGCTCGAGCAGCGAACGGATTGGGAAGTGGTCGCCGAAGTGAGCGACGGCGGCAAGGTGTTGAGCGCGGCAATCGAGAGTCAGCCGCATGTCGCGATCGTGGATTTTTCGATGCCGCGAATGACCGGCGTGGAGGTTGCGCGGCGGATCAGGGAATATCCGTTGCCGACGGAAGTCTTGATCTTCACGGTGCACAATTCCGGCCTGCTTGCGGAGCAGGCGTTCGAGGCCGGTGCACGCGCGTTCCTGGTCAAATCGGATGCAAACAGATTGCTTCTGGCAGCCGTCGAATCGCTTCTGGTGCATAGGCGGTTTTGCAGCGTGAGTTGCCCGAGTGGAGCGAACCGGACATCGTGCGGCAATGCCGACCAGTCCCACGGGCTCACGCCGCGCGAGCAACTCGTCGTCAAGCTGGTTGCGGAAGGTTACAGCAACAAAAGCATCAGCACGATCCTGAACCTCAGTGTCAAGACGACGGAGGCGCATCGGGCGGCGGCCATGCGCAAGCTGGACGTGAATTCAACTGCCGGCCTGGTCCGATACGCCGTACGCGCCTCGCTCGTCGAGGCCTGAGGGCGCATCGGCCCCGGCGATGTCGTGAGCGAGGGCGCCAGCTGAGTAACTTCGCAGAAGCATCTCAGGGTTTTGCAGGATAATCCTGCGACGTGCGATCGATAGGATCGTTCGACCTTGCCGCCGCCGGTCATCTGCTCGACTGTGGCCGGAACAACGAGAACGACGCCCGTGAAACGCATCTTGATTGCGGATGATCATGAAGTCGTGCGCTCCGGGCTGCGCGCAATCGTTGAAATGCAGCCGAACTGGATTGTTGCGGGCGAAGCGAGCAATGGCGAGCAGGCCATCGCGTTGGCCGTGGAGGCGAGGCCGGACATCGTGATCGTCGACTACTCGATGCCACTCATCAACGGACTAGAAGTCAGTCGCCGTCTCAGGGCGCTCCATCAGCGTACGGAAGTGTTGATCTTGACGATGCATGAGGACGAGGAGCTGCTGACGGAAGCGGTTCTGGCCGGCGTCCGCGGCTTTCTGTTCAAGTCGGATGCCAAGAAGCACCTCATTTTCGCGATCGAGGCGCTGCTCGACGGAAGACCCTATTTTACCAGCGCCCTAGTGGAGAAGCTCCTGCACGACTACCAGCTCAACAAGCAGGGCAAGTCGGGCATGCTGCTGACGTCGCGCGAGCAAAGCATCGTCCAATTGATCGCGGAAGGGCATACCAACAGATCCATCAGCGTCGTTCTGAAGCTGAGCGTGAAGACGGTCGAGACCCATCGCGCCTCGGCGATGCGCAAGCTCGGAATGTCGTCAACGGCCGAACTGGTCCGGTATGCGATCCGCAAGAAGCTGGTAGTGCCGTGACTATCCGTTTCTGTCTCAATCTCGAAAAACAACCCCATGCACAGTAGCCGACGCATTGACGCCGCTGCGATATTTCGTCTTTTACGAAAATCGCTTGATCCGTCGGGCAAAACAGGGGCATGATGTCAGGATCAAGCAGCTGAGCGTCAACCATGCGCCGGTTCACAAGCCCGGCTTGCATCCGACAACCGCGCTCGCCCTCTCCAGCGGGCCAAATGGCGCAGGCTTGCCCAGCAGATAGCCCTGCACCGAATCGATTCCTTGACCCCGCAAATACGCAAGCTGCTCCATTGTTTCAACACCTTCCGCCGTGACCTCCACATCGAGGCCGCGGGCCAATGTCATGATGGATGCGACGACCGCCCTGCTCGCCGGCTTGCCCGGCAGCTCGCTCGTGAACGAGCGGTCGATCTTGAGCTTGTCGAACGGGAATGAGACGACCGAACCCAGCGAGGCATAGCCGACGCCGAAGTCATCCAGGGCAAAGGTTATTCCAAGGTCCTTCAACCGGCGAAACAACAGGAGATTCTCCTCTCTGTCCTGCAGCAGCATCGATTCCGTCACTTCGAGCTCGAGCCGATGCGGCGGAAGGCCGGTTTTCATCAGCACGCCGATGATGGAGTCGAACAGCAGCCCTCCCCGGAATTGAGCCGGAGACAAATTGACCGCAACCCTGAGCTCCGCGGGCCACGATGCGGCGTCTGCGCACGCCCTTTCCAGGGTCCACCGTCCCAATGCCTCCATCAGCCCGCTATCTTCGGCAACTCCGATGAACTCATCTGGATAAAGCAGGCCCCGAGTGGGATGGCGCCATCGCACCAGCGCTTCCGCGCTGCGCGGCCGCAGGGATTCGGCCTCGCAGATAGGTTGATAGTGGAGCTCGAACTCGCCGCGCGCAACCGAAGCCCGGAGCTCATTGACGAGCCGATTGCGGTCTTGCGCGCGGCTGCGCATTTCATCTTCAAAGACATGAAATCCGCTGCGCCCGTCCGATTTGACTCGATACAGAGCCAAGTCGGCCTTGTAGAGCAGCTCTGGAACCGTAACACCATGCAACGGTGCAATCGAGATGCCGATGCTGACGCCGACCGAGGCCTCCTGCGACTCGATCGAGAACGGTATGGCGATCGCCTGCAGCAGATCGATCGCGAGCGCTTCGGTCTCTTTACGATCGTCGGTGGAGCTGGACTGCACGATCGCGAATTCGTCACCGCCCAGGCGTGCGATCAGGGCAGTTTCTGGAACAACCGAGACAAGACGTCCGCTTAGCTGCTTGAGCAATGCATCGCCGGCGGCATGACCGAGCGTGTCATTCACATGCTTGAAGCCATCGAGATCAAGCAGGTAAATGATCAGCTGCTGCCGTCTTGCCTGTACTCGGGATAGCCGTTCCGAAAGATCGTCCAGAAGAGCAGCACGGTTCAGAAGACCGGTCAACGCGTCATGGCGGGCCGCATGACTGAGCTGCGCTTCGGCCTTCTTTCGGGCAGTAATATCGACCCGGATCGCCATGTAGGCAACCGGCTTCCCGTCAGGGCCAAGCTGGGGCGTGATCACGGTGTCGACCCAGTACAGCTCGCCACTTTTGGCCCTGTTGCACAGCTCGCCCCGCCAGACGCCTCCTCGGGCGAGGCAACGGTACATCTGGCGAAAAACCTGCGATGAATGAACCCCCGATTTCAGGAGACGGTGGTTGCTTCCAACCAGCTCCTCCCGATTGTACCCGCTGATCTCGCAAAACCGATCGTTGGCGTAGGTGATCGTGCCGCGAACGTCCGTGATCGCGACAATGACGGCCTGGTCGATTGCGTACTGCCTCTCGATCAGCTCCTGCCTCGCTTCTTCGGCCCGGACCATTGCGAGGCGAAGCTCGGTCACATCGCGGTGCCGTTCGACGAAGCCACCGTCCGACATCGGATGCATATCGAGCTCGACGAACGACCCGTCCTGCAATTCATAGGTGGTGCGGAACGCTTCGCGCCGACCTATGGCCGCCAGATAGCCGGCCAATTTGCCTTCGCCCCGACCACCCGGGCATGGCGGCTTATGAGAACATCCTCGGCGGGGCGACCCGGCGAGACCTGCGAGGACGTCAGCGAATAGAGGCTGCGGTGCTGTTCATTGGCGATCACCAGCCTGGATCGCCAATCGAAGACACACAGGCCATGAGAGCTGCTTTCGATGGCGGTGTGGAGCAGCTGCTCCCAGTTCACCTCGCGCTTCGGCGCGCGTCCGCCGACCCCGAAATCGATCGTTGGTTGAGTCATTGTGCCGCCAGACTTTTGAATGTTGCGCTAGGCTGCTCGAATTTCGGCAAAGAACGTTTCCACCTCCGACCGGAGGGCCGCAGCCTGCACCGAGAGTTCTTCGGACGCGCCCAGGAGTCTTGCCGCTGTCTGCCGAGTTTCAGTGGCGGCTTGGCTCACCCCGGTGATATTGGTGGATACCTGCTGCGTGCCCTGGGCTGCCTGCTGGATATTTCGCGCAATCTCGGCGGTCGCAACGCCCTGCTCTTCCACGGCCGCCGCTACGACGGTCGCAATCTCGCTGACGGAGCCGATGGTGCGGCCGATATCCTGGATCGCCGCCACCGCCTCCTTGGTTGCGCCCTGAATCGAGAGAATCTGCTCTCCGATTTCGCCAGTAGCCTTCGCCGTCTGCTCCGCCAAGGCTTTGACCTCGGAAGCAACGACAGCGAAGCCGCGCCCGGCCTTCCCGGCTCGCGCGGCTTCGATTGTGGCATTGAGAGCAAGCAAGTTAGTCTGTCCCGCGATTGTGCTGATCAGCTCAACCACGTCGCCGATCCGCTGCGCCGCCTTCGCAAGGCTCTGGACCGTGTCGCCGGATCGCGCTGATTGCTCGACCGCAATCCGGACGATCTTGGTCGAGTCGGACACCTGACGGCCGATCTCCTGAATTGACGAGGTCAGTTGCTCGGTGGATGCGGCAACCGCCTGCACATTCGTCGACGCTTCTTCCGAAGCTGCCGCCACCGCGCCGGACTGCTGGGTCGATTGCGAGGAGCTTGCCGCCATGGCATTGGCTGCGCTCTGGAGACTGTCCGCCGAACCATCGACGGTGTCCAACACCCTTTTCATCCGGGAATCAAAGCTGCGGATCGCAGCGCGGACCTTCTCCTGCCGCCTTTCCCGCTCGGCAAGCATTGCCTCCTGGTAGACGGAGATGGCGATTTCCATGTCGAGCATCACGGCGCAATTCACCGCGCTCAGGATCTCGCAGAGGCGCCTTTGCCTCCAGCGATAGCGCCGCGTGGCGAGCGCCACGAGCTGGTTCAGGACAAAATTATATCCACCAATGTACCAACGTGGCTCCAGGCCGATCTTGTTGTGGATCATGCCGATGGCACGGACACCCTTCAGGTACTCGGCATCGAACCGCCCGTTGAACAGCCGCGCCCAATGCGTGCCCTGGGCTGATTTCAGCCTGGGAATATCGTTGCCGATCAACGCGGCAAGCTGAGGCTCACTCGTTACGTGCCGGTAGAAACCGTCGAGAATGCGTGGAACGGCCGGCTCGGCGATGGCCCAGAATTCCCGCAACAGCTCCCCCGTGCGGGGCGCAATTCCCATGAAGCGCAGTCTCGCCTGGGCGTGCTGATCGGAGGTGGCGCAGGCGGGCAGGTCCGTCATGGTCTGGTCCTTTCAAAAGTGACCGTGAAAAGAACTACGGGAATCCGGCACCGAACCGGCTCAGTCGACGAGCCAGTCGGAATAGCTTGAAAGGGTGAGCGCCATGTCGACGGCCACGTATTTTTCGCGTGTGACGACGAGCGCCACCTTGAGCGGCGGTGGGATCGAGGCGTCGAACAGCAATTGTTCGGTGAACCGGGACTTCATCAGGGCGTAACCGGCGACGTACCACCTGGGATCGAGGCCCAGTTCGCGGTGCATGATTCCGACCTTGGTCGCCCCGCGCAGATAGGCCTGATCGAATCCGCTGTTGAACAGCGAATGCCAGTGCTCCTTTTGCTTGACCATGAGCCGCTTGATGCTGCGCTCATCCAGCAGGAAGCCGACGTGCGACCGCCGCGTGCGCCGGTAGAAGTCCGCGATGACGAGGTCACTCGATTCGTCGAGCAAGCCCCACAGCCGCTCGGCCAGAAGCTGAGTGCGCGTGTCGATTCCGAGATATCGAATGATTAGCGTCATCATGCTTGCACGTCTCGCCGGAGCTCCACGTGCAGAACAATAATGCCGACCCTGCTAACCTTCTGTTAGGCAAAATTGGCGGCTGCGAAGCGAATTGCGCGCCCATTGCCTGTGTCCGCGCACCTCACTTCGGCAGTTTAGAGCCAAATTTGCGGTGATGGTCATCGATAGGCGAATGCAGCGACAAATCTTGCGGAATCAGCCCCGGCGATGCGCCAAATTAGCGAGGACGCACACCCGGTTTTCCGGCCTCCGGAAACAAAAATTCGACACCGGCGCTCGCAAACGCGGCTTCGATGCCGGCAAGCGCCGGATCGTTGTGTGGCGGAGCGCCGTCCGCCTCTTCCAGTCGCCGAATGGTCGCACGCGAGATCCCCGCAGCGTGCGCCAAATCCTTGACCGACCACCGCACGATCCCGCGCGCGGCCCTGATTTGCGCCCCCGTGATGCGGTGGGCACCGGCGCGCGCCGTATTGCGGTCGAGATCAACACTGATCCCCAGCCACTCCTTGATATTGCCTGCATCATCCAGCAGCGGCTGGCCGGTGGAACGCTTCCATTTGAAAGTACCGTCGGCCTGGAGAAAGCGGTGCACGACGTCATAGCCACGCTTCTCCCGGCTCGCGGCCGCACAAACTCTGAGCATCTTCTCCTGATCATCGGGATGGACGAGCTGGAGCCAGCCAGATTCGGACGCAACGATCTGGCTGCCATGATCACAATTGACGACTTCGTGGATTCGACCGTCCGATTTGGCGATCCACACCACGGCTCCCGCAGCCTTGATCAGGGCACGGTACCGCTCGTCAGCAATCCGCAGCCGGTTGAGCTGATCCTCGCGGGTCGTGATATCGGTGCAGACACCGATGGCCTTCTCCGCCGCCCCCTCCGGGTCAACAAAGACGATGATCTGACAATAGATCCAGGCGATGTTGCCGCCGCGGCGAATGACGCGGAATTTCCGTCTGATGGTCGAGGCCTCTTGGATGACCCGCTCCACCTCGGCCTGCGCGCCTCGATCGTCCGGATGGGTAACCTGGAGGATCGCCGCAAAGGATGGCACTACCTTTCCCGGCTCGATGCCCAGAAGATCATGATACCCGCGAGACCAGTGCATCTCATCGGTACGCAGATTCCAGCTCCACAGTCCGCACCGCAGCTCACGCTCGATCAGACCGAAGCTTTCTTCGGTGCCTCTCTTCAAGAGGTCCAACATTTTTTTGCTCTTGATAGTCCAAAGACCTGACACTTAACGAAGTCAGGAACATTGTCCAGCGGTGCGCCAGCCTAGTAGAGCAAGGTTCTGGCGCGAATTTGCGCCAGAACGCTCGGCAAGATCGGGAACGCCTTAGTGGTGTCGACGGCCGCTGTTTTTCGGAGCGTATGCAAAGGACTCGGCCTGATAGAAGGGATCGCGCGTGCAGCTTCCGCCGCGACCGGAAATCATGGCAAGGCACTGCTCCATGGTATCGAAGCCGCAATTCCGCGGCGATCCCAAGGTGTAATCCACGCGGCAAAACTCATAGTTCTTCGCGCTTGCTGGCTCTGCCATGCCCCAGAACGTCGCAGCGGCGAGCGCCGCCGCTGCGATGGTGCTCAAGGCGATCGTCTTGGTCATGTCTACTCTCCGTGCGTTCGGGTCGGTGATGAAACCGACGGACGGTTACCCGGCGCCAGCGTTCGGAAAAAGCAGACACAGCGCGAAAGACTGTCTCGCGGATTGAGCCAATCCAATCGACCAGTCGGGCACATGGCGTGAATAAAGTCGTGAATGTTGGAACGACCCGCCGCTGCAGGCGACCTCTTCGAGCTACACGATCGCTTCTTCGGACAAGGCCGATTGTTCGGTGCGGATCTGCCGAACCTGCTCGATGACGAAATCCATTACCAGACGGGTGCGGGGCGCCAGATGTCGGCGTGACGGGTACACCAGGCTGAAGGGCAGTCCCGGCGAAGGATAGTCGCTCAAGAGACGGACGAGATCGCCTCTGCGGAGGTCATCGACCACCTGCACGAGCGGAAGAAAGGCAATGCCATATCCGACACGAGCCGCAAGATGGACCGCGGCGCCATCATTGGCGAGCATGCCGCCCGACACACGAACCTCCCGCGCGGTGTCCGGCCCTGCAAAGGCCCAGATGTCCGATCCCGGGCCGATGTCGTGGATGATGCAGGGATGGCTTGCGAGTTCGACCGGATTGCGCGGCTCGCCGTGCGCTGCGATGTAGCTGGGCGCCGCGACCACGACACGGGCCGCTATCCCGATCCGCCGTCCGACGAGGGACGCATCGACGATGTCCCCGACCCGCATGGCCAGGTCCAGGCGGTCTTCGATCATGTCGCCGAACCGGTCGTTTACAACAAGTTCGACCTTGAGGCCGGGATTGCTCGCCAGCAGCGCCGGCAGTCGCGGTGCGAGAAAATGGCTGGCCGCGACCATGATCCCGAGGCGAACCAGGCCCACGGGCGATGCGCTCTGTCGTCCAAGCGCAGCTTCGATGGTCTCGATGCCTTCGAGCACCGGGCGCGCGAGATCGAGCAGCATCTGTCCGTCGTCGGTCAGGCTGAGCTTGCGGGTCGTCCTGTGCAGCAGACGAACGCCAAAATGCTCCTCGAGAGAGGAGATCTGCCGCGCCACGGCCGCCTTGCTGACGTCGCGCTCGCGCGCCGCAGCCGAGAATGAGCCGGTCTCGGTGACCCGCACCAGTACCGCCAGGGCGCTTACGATGTCCATGTCGCGTTCAGCCGGACTGCGCTCGTTAGATGCAACGTGCTCACGGCTAGTCGCAGACGAGATACCTGCTATGGCGTCTATAAACGTAGTAGCAGTCGCTACTCGAGTAGCCGCCCGAGCGCGCGCCGCCATAGGCGTACCCGGCATAGGCGCCGGCCGCGTATGCGCCGGCATAGCTCGCAGCGCGCGCTCCATATCCATATCCGTGCACACCGCCATAGCGATAGCCGGCACCGCCGATGTTGACCGCGGTGGTCCGCGCGGCGTTCACGACGGTCGGCCCGCCGCTGACACCTCGCGCGGCGAGATCGGCGCGCGGCCCCGCTGCCGGACCGAGGCGAGGACCGCCAAGTGCGGCGGGACCGGGACCTGCGAAGGCTGGAGGCGCTGCTGCAGCCATGGGTGGAGGGCCCGCGGGCGCCATCGGCGGCGGCGGAAATTGCGCAAATGCAACAGAGGGGGCGAGCGAACCCGCCGCGATCGTCACAGCGATGGCAACCGCTGAAAGGGTCTTCGAGGGCATCATCATCTCCATTTTAGATTTGGGGCTCGAGCACAGGCTCTGGCGCGTCGCGCGCGGGCCTCCGTTCGGCCGGTGCTTCGTGCGCAACGGCTTCGTCGGCATGTGAAGGTGATTCATCCGCCTGGTCAGGATGAATCCTGAACCACGCGACATACAGCGCCGGCAGGAACAGCAGCGTCAGCAGCGTGCCGACGATGATGCCGCCCATCATGGCGTAGGCCATCGGACCCCAGAAAATCTCGCGCGCGATCGGAATGAGCGCGAGACTTGCGGCGGCAGCCGTGAGCAGGATCGGTCGCATGCGGTGCTCGGTTGCTTCCACCACGGCCTCCCAGGCCGGCCTGCCCTCCTTCTTTAGATCCTCGATCTGCACGATCAGGATCACGGAGTTGCGGACCAGGATGCCGATCAGGGCGAGCACGCCGAGGATGGCGACGAAACCAAGCGGCGCGCCGCTCGGCAGCATGGCCATGACGACGCCGATCAGCGCGAGCGGCGCAACGGCGAACACCAGGAACAGGCGCGAAAAGCTCTGCAACTGCACCATCAGCACGGTCGCCATGACGAACAGCATCAGCGGTACGACCGCGATGATCGGCCCCTGGCTCTTGGCGCTCTCTTCCACCGAGCCTCCGATCTTGATCGCGTAACCCGCGGGCAGCTGCTTGGCAAATTCCGCCACCCTCGGCGCGAGCTGGTCGACGACCGTCTTCGGCTGCACATCGCTGACGACGGCGGCCTTGAGAGTAATCGTTGGAATCCGTGCGCGCCGCCAGATCGTGGGCTGCTCGAGCTCATAGCGCAGATTGGCGACGGCGCCGAGCGGCACCGATTGACCGCCGAGCCCGGGCATCTGAAGGTCGCGCAGTGTATCGATCGAGGCGCGTTCCGCTGCGGTCGCGCGGCCCGTGACATTGACGAGATAGATGCTGTCACGCACCTGCGTGACCGGCGTGCCCTGGAGCACCGAGTTCAGGGTGGTGGCGATATCCTCCGAGGTGACGCCGAGCTGGCGCGCCTTGTCCTGGAGCACATCGACCTTGACGACCCGCGCGGGCTCCATCCAGTCGAACACCACGTTGCCGAGGTCAGGACTGCTGCTGACGACGCCGGCAAGCTTTTGCGCGAGGTCGCGGACCTCGGCGATATCGGGCCCGCTCAGGCGGTATTGCACCGGACGGCCGACAGGCGGGCCGACCTCGAGCAGCTTGACGTAGGTGTCGGTGCCAGGGAAGGTCTTCCGCAAATAGTCCTCGAACTGCGACTTGAGACGGTCGCGCGCGGCGATGCCGCCTTTGGTCACGATCACCTGCTGGCCGAACCAGGTGTTGGCGGTCTGAACATCGAACGACAGCACAAAGCGCGGCGCGCCGGTGCCGACATAGGTGGACCAATGCTCGACCGCATCGTTGCCCTGCAACTGCTCGCGCTCGAAGCGGGTCATCTGGGCGTTGGTGTCGGTGATCGAGGCATTCTGCGGCAGGTTCCAATCGATGACGAGCTCGGCTCGGTCGGACGAGGGAAAGAACTGCTGCTGCACGAACTGCAAGCCGAACAAAGCGAGCAGGAAGGCGCCGGCCGTCACCGCAATGGTGCTCCAGCGGTGATGCATGCAGAACAGCAGGAGACGCGCAAACATCTGCGCGACGCGACCTTTTTGCTCGTGATGTCCCTTCATCCTGGCCGGCAGGATGGTGACGCCGAGCAGCGGCGTGAACAAGACCGCCACGATCCAGGAGACGATCAGAGATACCGCGATCACCACGAACAGGGTGAAGGTGAACTCGCCGGCATTGCTGCTGTTGAGCCCGATCGGGATGAAGCCGGCCACGGTAACAAGCGTTCCCGTCAGCATCGGAAACGCGGTCGACGTATAGACGTGGGTGGCCGCCTTTTCGAGGGGATCGCCGATCTCGAGCCGCGCCACCATCATCTCGACCGCGATCATGGCATCGTCGACCAACAGGCCAAGCGCGATGATCAGGGCGCCCAGCGAAATGCGCTGCAGCGAGATGCCGCAATAGGCCATCACCACGAAGGTGATCGCGAGCACGAGCGGAATGGCGATGGCGACCACGAGACCTGCCCGCAAGCCCAGGCTCAGGAAGCTGATGCCGAGCACGATGATCACGGCCTCGAACAGCGCTTCGGTGAAGCCAGAGACCGCATGTTCGACCACGACGGGCTGGTCGGCAACGAGATGGACACCGACGCCGATCGGCAGGTCGGCGATGATCCCGGCCATCTCTTTCTTCAGCGCCTCGCCGAACTGGAGCAGGTTGGCACCGGACTTCATGCCGATCGCAAGTGCAATGGCGGGCTGACCATTGTATCTGAACAGCGTTGACGGTGGATCGGCATAGCCGCGCGTAATGGTCGCGACATCGGTCAACGGGAAGAAGCGGTCGTTGATGCGCAGATTGACCGCCTTCAGGCTCGCCTCAGAGGTGAACTGGCCGTTGACGCGGACGCTGATGCGCTCCGGACCCTCCTGGAACACGCCGGAGGGCGCCACCGCGTTCTGGCCTTGCAGCGAATTCATGATGGCGTGGACGTCGAGGCCGAGCGCCGCGGTCTTGCGGGTGGAGAATTCCAGATAGATCACCTCGTCCTGCGCACCGAGAATGTCGACCTTGCCGACATCCGGCACCGTCAGCACCTTGGCCCTGATATCCTCGACCTGGTCGCGCAGCTGTCGCTGGCTCAAGCCGTCGCTGGTGAAGGCATAGACGTTGCCGAACACGTCGCCGAAACGGTCGTTGAAGCCGGGCCCGATCACGCCTTGGGGAAAATCGCCCCTGATGTCGGCGATCATGTTGCGGACGCGCACCCAGGTCGGCTTGACGTCGGCGGCCTTGGTCGAATCGCGCAAGTAGACGAACACGGTGGTCTGGCCCGCGACCGTCACGCTCTTGGTGTAGTCGAGCGATTCCAGCTCCTCCAGCTTCTTCTCGATCCGGTCTGTGACCTGACGGGTCATCTCCTCAGGGGAGGCGCCCGGCCACTGCGCCTGGATCACCATGGTCTTGATGGTGAAGTCGGGGTCCTCCTGCCGTCCCAGCTGGAGATAGGCAAACAGGCCGGCCGCCATGAAGGCGATCATGAAATACCAGACGAGCGAGCGATGGCCGAGCGCCCAGTCGGAGAGGTTGAACGACTTCATGGCTCTTGATCCTGTTGAATGCGGACGTGCTGTCCCGGCTTGAGGCTGTGAACTCCGGCGGTGACGATTCGAGCGCCTGCGGCAAGCCCGCCGGTGACGCGGATGCCTGCCGGTTCGGCGACGCCGTCGATCTTCTGCAACGAGACGGTGCTGGTGGTTTGGTCGACCACCCAGACGAATTCGGCGCCGTCCCTGGCGAGCACCGCTGATGCGGGCAGGCGCAAGACCTTGCCCTGGTCCTTGCCGAGCCTGGCCGTGACCGTCGCGCCAAGGCGGAAGCTTTCGGGCGGATTGTCGAGCGCAATCCGAACGCGGCGCAGCCGCGTCAGCGCATCCGCCTGCGGCGCGATTTCACGGATCCTGCCCTCGACCTCGACGGCGGGAAGGAGCTGCAGGCTGACGGTGAAGGCGAGACCCACCTCGAGCGGCACGGGAAAGTCTTCCCCGATATCGACGACCGCCTCGCGAATGTCCGGCCGCGCGACCGTCACCACGGTTTGACCTGGGGAGACCACCTGGCCCACTTCCGCTCCAACAGCGGTGACGACGCCGCCGAAATCGGCCTTGATCTGGGCATAGCCGAGTTGCTCGATTGCTTTCGTCAGGCTCGCCTGCTCCTGTGCGACGCTCGCTTCGGCTCCGGCGCGCGCTTGCTCGGCATTGTCGAGTGTCTGTTTCGTGGTCGCCTCGCTGGTGATCAGCGTCCGTTGCCGCTCCTCCGTGGCCCTGGCCGTCGCAAGCTGCGCCTCGGCCTTCGCAAGCTGGGCTTTGGCAGCGCGAACGGCGAGATCGAGCGCGGTGGGATCGATCGTGCCGATGATTTGTCCTTCGCCGACGATGTCGCCAACATAGACCGGGCGCGAGGTCAGCCGTCCGAGCACGCGAAAGCCGAGGTTGGTCTTGTAGCGCGGCTCGACGACGCCGACGGCAATTGTGCTGTCGCCGCTGTTCGGCTTGGCCAGCATCGAGAGCACGGGGCGCACGGGCTCCGGCGCGTTCGTCTCCTGCTGACACCCGGCGAGCAGCGAGGCCGCCGCGAGCGTGCCGGCAATCATCATGATCGGTCGCTTCATGACCGTCCTCCCGCTTCAGTAACAGACTGGCCAACGCTCAAGAGCTTGCCGCCGTCGACGACGACGCGCTCACCGGGCTCGAGGCCAGCCTTGATCAGCACCTGCCCGGCCTCGTATGCGCCGACCGTGACCGGCTTCAGCGACGCCGTCTGCGTCCTGGGGTCGACGGTCCAGACGGCAGGCTTGCTGCCCGCGGCCATCAGCGCGCTCCAGGGCAAGGCGATCTCGTTCTGAGGCTTCGCCTTGACCGTTCCGGCGACGGCGCTGCCCAGTGTCATGGCGGCCGGCGGATTCTCGATGGACACCTTGACGCGGATCGTGGAGCTCTTCGCGTCGATCACAGGTGAAATCTCTCTCACCTCGCCCGCTGCCGTCACATCGGGATCGGAGACGAGCGCCAGCGTGACGCGGCGGCTGTCGGTCTGGCCGAGGAAGGCGGACTCATAGACCTCGAAGACGGCATCCCGCGCCCCGTCCTGCGCGAGCGAGAACACGGGTTGCGCGGCCGGCACGACCTGGCCGACCTCGAGATTTCGCGCGGTAATCACGCCGTCGGCTTCGGCGCGCAGCACGGTATAGCCAAGCGCGTCCTGCGAGGTGCCGAGCTGCGCCCGGGCTGCCTCCAGCACGCCGACCGCCGTTCGCAGGCCCTCCTGGGCCTGATCGTAGACGGTGCGGGTGGTGAAGCCGCTCGCGATCAGCGCGCTCTGGCGCTCGAACGTTGCCTTCGCCACGCGCAGCTGAGCTTCGGCGGAGGCCACTGCCGCGGTCGCAGCATCCACGTCGGCCGCCTGCTCGGCCGGATCGAGCCGGGCGAGGACGTCGCCCTTGTTGACGTGAGCACCAACGTCCACGGTGCGAGCAACCACACGTCCGCTGACGCGGAAGGAAAGATCGGCACGGAAGCGGGCCTGGACCTCTCCCGTCAACGTGATGGCGTCTTGCCGGTCGCGCGGCTGCACGATCGTGGTCCGGACCAGCGCAGCCCGCGTCGCCGTCTGCGCCGCGTGATCATTGCAGCCGCTCAGTGCGATACTGACGAGCGCGCCCGCTGCGGCGAAAACCTTCACCGCACGCGGCGCCATGATCGGATGGGAGGATCGGCTGGTCATGGCGCGACCGTCGGATGGGACAGCGTCAAGAGCCCGGCGAGCGCATCCGTGGATCGGCGGGAAGCGAGCGCTGTGTCAGTCGAAGCGGTGGCTCGCGTGCGGCGCGGCGCCCTCATCTGGCGCGTCGCGATGGTCCAGTTTGCGTCCCGTTCGCGCTCGGTCAGCGGGAACGAGAGGACGATCGAGGTGAATTCGGTGCCAAAACCCTGCTCGATCCGGCCGCCGAGCGCTCTGGCGATATCCCGCGCGATCCGCAATTCGCGGTCTGAGGCATCGCGCGCCGGACGCGAGCCGTTGTCCAGGATCACGCAGTTCACCAGCGCGCCGGTCCGCGTCAACTTGACCCTGATCTGCCCCGGTCTCGCCTCGAAGCAGGCGTGCCGTGCCGCGTGCATCACGAGCTCGTGGACGATCAGCCCCAGATGCCAGCAGCGCTCCGGCTGCAGCGCGAGGGACTGCGTCGCGAATGCCAGCTGAATGTTCATCCGGTCCAGCACCGCGCGCCGCATGCCGCAGCCCAGCTTGCGAATGGAGGTCGCGGCGTGGATCAGCGTATCGCCCGCGGGCATGGCCAGCGCACGATGCACATCGGAATAGCCCTGCAGCAGCTCGACCACGTCGCTCAGCGCGCATTTGGCTTCCGCTCCCTCGACCCGGATCGCCGCGGCGGAGACCAGGTCGATGGCGAAGGCAACGCCATTGCTGACCCTGTGGTGCAGCTCCCGCAGCAGCGTGCCTTCCTGCAAGCCGGACGGCCCTCGGTTCAACAGAGTCACATCATTCTCCTCATTTGGATCGAACGATCCGGCCAAACGTCCACCTTTGCGGCCCGGATCATCCGGGGCGCTCGCCAGGCCTGCCGAGCAGAGCCAGGCTAATAATAAACTATACCGTATATTTTCTTTTTCTTGCCTTTCTTTGCAGACCATGTCAAGCGGGAAAGCGACATGCACAGACTCGTGATTTCGGAGGTCCAAAAATGAAGAAGACGAAGCGAGGCAGACCGCCCAAGGATCTTGCAGGCGACGCGCAGGCGCGCATCCTCGATGCAGCCCAGCAGCTGTTTCTGGAGAAGGGCTATCGCAGCGCCAGCATCGACGACATTTCCGAACTCGCGCCCGCGAGCAAGCCGACGATCTACGCCCACTTCCCCGGCAAGGAAGCGCTGTTCGCGGCGGTGGTGGCCCGCACGGTCGAGGGATTGACTGATTTCAAGGGATTCTCGCCGGAAGGCCGCACCATCGAGGACAAATTGATGAACCTCGGGACCGAAATCGTGGAACGGTTCGTGGAGGAATCGGTGGACTTGGTCCGCGCCACTATCGCCGAATCGCAGCGATTTCCCGAACTGAGCCGCAACGTTCATGACACCGCACGCGATCGCTCTCAGTCCGCGGTGTCCCAACTGCTGGACGACGCCACGCAGAAGCTTGCGCGCGCCCCCAAGGGTCCTTTCAGTGCCACGCGAAGCCGCGCCACGGCGCAGATCTTTCTCGACCTGATCGTGCTGCCAATGCTGTTCCGGTCGCTCGTCGGCGAGACACCGAAGGACCTGAAGAGGGAGCTTCCCGGCTTCGTGCGCGAGCGCGTCGGATTCTTCCTGGCGGCCTGCGAGACGGACTGGTCGCACTAGAATTGCGGCAAGTCTTATCTTCGGCGCGAGCGACGCTGCTTCAGCCGGCCCTGAGCTGCCCATGAGGTATCACCTTGGCCGGCTGCAACGATGGCGCGCGACGCAAAGCGCTCGTACAAAATCTCAACATTTCTTCGAAGCTTGGTCGCAGCACCGCAGCGCCGACCCGCGATGGGTTGAGATGGACGTCCATGGCTTCCAGCAGGCAGCAGGTCAGCGCCATCGGGCTGCCGCCCTGCAGTTCGCCGCGTGCTTGCCCCGTGCCGATGATTGGTCGCACCAGCCCCCGGATCCTGTCGTGATAGGCGAGGACGACTGTCCAGTTCTGACGAGCAGCCAACGCCACCAGATCCTGCACGCGTCGGTGCTTCGCTGACCGACCTTCGTTGCAATCGGCAATCGCTTTCAGGATCGCCGCCAGGCGCTGCAGCGCCGGCCCCTGGGTCCGGGCCGCCTCAGCTGCAGCACTGACCGTCTCGTCGAGTAGCGCTCCGACCACAGCCTCTTCAATCGACCGCTTCGAGGGAAAGAAGCGGTAGACGTTGGCTGAGGACATCGACAAGCGCCGTGCGATGTCGGCGACTGTGGTCTTGTGGTGGCCGATCTCGCAATAGAGCTGGAGAGCCGCCTGCATCAGCCTGCGGCGGGCATTCTCGTTCCCTGCCCTGTCACCAATCTGCTCGCTCATGATCTCACCGTGCCGGAAGATTCATGAGCTCGCTGCGGCAGGCTTCGCCGAAATCCCGCAAAGGGTCCATCTCTTCGATGAAGTCGGGCAAGTCGACGAACGTCCGGTTTGGCGACAGGTAGGTCTCGATGATGAGGCGACCGGTGCGCTCGGCGGCGTGCACGACCTCATCACTCGACAGGATCCGCATACGGCCCACCAGCGTGTACAGGCTGACAAGTTGCGGGATCTCGGCCCTGTCGCTGACCAGCGCGTCGGCATAGAGCCGTGAGGCTTCCTCGATGAAGCTGCGGTACAGCCGCTCGCGCTTCGAGAAGGCGCGGGCATGATGACGCTCGCGAAGCCGCCGGCGCCGGCTGAACCACCCGCTGACAATCGTCGAGACCGCTCCGAACGCCGAGCCGCTGAAGGCAGCCAGGGCCGGTATATACACCGCGCTCATGAGATCGCTCCTGTCTCCTGCCGCGATGCCGATGCAATTCAGGGCAGCAACCCCGCCGCACCGGTTGCGGCATCAATCCTTATCTGCCCCTGGCCGAACCGGTGCTGGCTTGGTCGAACACCGCCTTGCACGCTTCGCTCAGGTTCGATTTCCTCTGCCGCAGACAGGCTTCGACGCCCGACGGGTCCGGAATGTAGGCGCTGCACAGACGAAAGGCGTCCGGCGCACAGGCCGCCCTCTGCTCCGCGGTGCCCTGGTTCTCCTGAGCTGATGCTGATGCTGATGCGCTGCCAAGCGCAATCACGACCGCTGCGAACAATATTTGCGTCAATCTCGTCATGTCAGATCCTTTCTTTGCTCGAGGCTTCTGGTTGGGCGGAGCCTCACCGCCTTGATCCTGCACACGCGCTTGTGAGGTCCTCGTCTTGACAGCATTCGCCGCGCGTGATTTATATGAACTATACGGTGTATTTTATTAATGAGACGGAGAATGTCAACCTTGCTGTTCGCATTGATGCGCGAAAATCCGCTGCCCGGACTTGCCGCCGCATCGCTGAACATCGTCGTCGCCATGTGCCTCGTGGCGCTGAGCCTGCTGCTCGGCATTACCATCGCGATGATCGCGTCGGCTCATTCGCTCGCCACGCGCGATCCCGCCCCCAACCGGCTGCAGCGGAGGACGGTCGCATGACGCCTGCCCTGCTGATTGCCCGCGACTGCATCATCTATTGGGTCAATGTCTGGCTCGCGCCGGTCGAATTCGTGTTCGACGAGATCGAGTCCGAGCTCGCGCGCAGAAACGCCGCGGCTGAGGACTTCGAACGCCCTGCGCAGCGACGTGAGATCACGACCGGTGGCGCGACATGTTGAACTTCATCGAGGTCTTTGACGTGATGGAAGTGAATCCGATCAGCCGGGAGGCGGTGTGGATCGGTCTTACCGGAACGCGGACGGCACTCCAGCGCGACGGATTCATGATCGACCCGAAGGCAGGCGCCTTTTGTCCGGCGGACTGGCTCGACGAGCGCGGCTATCTCGACGCCGAACTCGCACGCCGGCATCCGCGTCCGTGGGGCATCTGACGATGAGACTGTGTGATTCCACCGCCGGGAGCGAGCTGTGGTGAGCCGACGATCCGCCATGTTCATGCGCGCAAGGCAGCCGATCGATAGCGCGCTTCCTCTGCGCGGCTATTTCCTGTCGGTGGGCGGAGCTCTGGTCTGCTTGTTGTGGTTGGCGGACTGGGCGCTGCCGGCGCAACTGCCGGGTCGCTTTTCCGAGCCGAATCCCGCACGGCCTGAAATCCGCATCCACTCCGACGTGAAGGGACCGGAGCTGGTCACGATCGATACCAATCAGCCCCTGCCCGCGCCCTCCGACAAGGAGATCGTCGTCGCCCACGCCCCTGTTGCAGGCGACTGACCAACCCAATCGAGATTGATCCGATGTCGAAGAACCATTTGTTTGCAGCGATCGTGTGGTCCGCGGCGCTCGCCGCGACCGGAGCGGCCGCTGATGTGCGGAATTCCGCTGATGCAAGCAAGCAGGCCGTGAGCGAGCAGAGCGATGCCGAAGAGGCAGCCATCCGCCGCGTGCTTTCGGAGTTCCGCACCACCCGCGTCCCGCTCAGCCAGGCGATGGCGATAGCGGAGCGCCTGCACAGCGGATCGAAGACGGCCGACATCAGCTTCGAGATCGCAGGCCCGGCCGTCTATCGCATCCGCACGCTCAGAAATGAGCGCGTCTGGGAAAATGCCATCGATGCAAAGACCGGAGACGTCACGGGCAAGGAGACGACATTTTCACTCAAGGAGCTCGATCGGGAAGATCTCGCCAAATTCGTCGCCCTGAAATGGATCAAGCAGGAATTGTCTGATGCCGTGCAGGTCGCCGAGAAGGCTGCAGGAGGCAACGCTCTTGCCGGCGGATTGATGCGACAAGACGGCAGGCTCAACTTCGTGGTCGTCGTCGCATCCGGGGACCACTTGAAGGAAGTGATGCTCGAGCCGCCCAAGATCAGAGGCCAGACTTCGGGCGATCGTTGACACGAGCCTTCCCATCAATCCTCAAAGAGCAAACTCAATGAACTTCCAATCCCGGTCACAGTTTTCATCCGCACAGCGGCAATTGCCATTCGATTGCATCGCCCTGCTGTTGCAGGGCGGGGGTGCGCTCGGTGCCTATCAAGCCGGCGTCTATGAAGCCTTGGCCGAAGCCAGCATTCATCCCGATTGGGTCGCCGGCATTTCGATCGGCGCGATCAATGCCGCCATCATCGCCGGCAATCCGCCGGAGTCCCGCGTCGACCGTTTGCGCGATTTCTGGACCCAGGTCACTTCGACGGCGCCGTGGGAGTGGTCCGCTCTCAGCGATTGGGCAAAGACCGACAGCACGCGCAACCTCATCAACCAGATGAGCGCCGGTCTTGCGGCCACGTGTGGCGCAACCGGCTTTTTCTCCGCCCGTCCCATCCTGCCCTGGCTGCAGCCCGGCGGAGCCAGCGATGCGACCAGCATCTATGACACGCGCGCGCTCAGGACCACGCTGGAGCGCCTGGTCGACTTCGATCGTCTCAACGCCGGGCTGACGCGCTTCAGTGCCGGCGCCGTCAACGTCCGAACCGGGAATTTCGTCTATTTCGACAACACGACACATACCATCCAGCCGGAGCACATCATGGCCAGCGGCGCGCTGCCGCCCGGCTTTCCGGCCGTCGAAATCGAGGGCGAGCACTACTGGGACGGCGGCCTCGTCTCCAACACGCCGCTGCAATGGGTGATCGAAACTGATGCGCCGCAGGACATGCTCGCGTTCCAGGTCGACCTCTGGAGCGCGCGCGGTCAACTTCCGCGCAACATGGCCGAAGTCGTCACGCGCCACAAGGAAATCCAGTATTCGAGCCGCACGCGCGCCAGCACCGACCAGTTCAAGCGGGTGCAGCGCCTGCGGCGCGCGCTGACGGATCTGCTCGGCCGGCTGCCGGAGGATCTCACCCAGCATGAGGACGTGAAGCTGCTCAGCACCGCGGTCTGCCGCAACGTCTACAACATCGTTCATCTGATCTATCGCGCGCGCAATCACGAAGGCCATTCCAAGGACTACGAGTTCTCGCGGCTGTCGATGCAAGACCATTGGCGCGCCGGCTATCACGATGCGCTACGCACGCTGCGCCATCCCGAGGTGCTCGCCCGGCCTACGAGCCCCGACGGGGTCTTCACCTTCGATCTCGAACATGACGGCCGCGAATAGCCCCAACCCATCGCGTGGAGAGAACACTGATGCGCGAGACTGATGTGAAGCAACGCGCCTTCGCCATGCCGCTGACCAATCCGGCCTATCCGCCCGGGCCGTACCGGTTCGTCGATCGCGAATACCTGATCATCACCTATCGCACCGATCCAGCCAAGCTGCGAGCCGTGGTGCCGGAGCCGCTGGAGGTCGACGAGCGAGAGGCTCTCGTCAAATACGAGTTCATCCGCATGCCCGATTCCAATGGCTTCGGCGACTATACGGAAAGCGGGCAAGTCATTCCCGTCTGCTTCCGCGGACGCAAGGGCGGCTACACGCACTGCATGTTCCTCAACGACGAAGGACCCATTGCCGGTGGGCGCGAGCTATGGGGCTTCCCGAAAAAGCTCGCGCAGCCGACGTTGAGAACCGAGATCGATACCCTGATCGGCACGCTGGATTACGGCCCGCTGCGCGTCGCGACGGGGACGATGGGCTACAAGCACCGCGAGGCCGATCTGACGAAAGTCAAGGCAGCGCTCAGCGAGCCGAACTTCCTGCTCAAGATCATCCCGCACGTCGACGGTAGCCCGCGAATCTGCGAGCTCGTTCAATACCGGCTCGAGGATATCGCGCTGAAGGGCGCCTGGACCGGGCCTGCGGCCCTTGCGTTGACGCCACACGCGCTGGCGCCCGTGGCCGAACTGCCGGTACTCGAGATCATCTCCTCCGTTCACATCCGCGCCGACCTCACGCTCGGCCTCGGAACGGTGGTGCATGATTATCTGCGGCAGCCGGCGCGCGGCTCGATCCGAGCCGGTGAGAGGGCCCTGGTCTTTTGACGCCAGTTGCGCGTCGCGTCCGGGGGCGACGCACAGATCCTGCGCGCACGTTATGAAGAAGCATATGAGATGGACATTCTGAGCATGTCTCCTGTCAAGCAAGCCAACCGGAACGAGACCAGGCACTGTTTCCAGCTCAACTTCGCGGAAGATAACCGTCATGGGAACGCCCTGCGCGTCTGCGAGGCGCTTTTCAGTGAGGATGTGCTGCCACGCGATGCCAAGCTGATGGCCCCGAGCGACTTCTACGCAGCGATTGCCTCCGGACCATCTCGCACTCGGCCAACAGCCAGGGACGAAGAGGTAACGTTGCTTCCCTTTCTCGCGGCATGAGCGACCTCGCACCAAACGGCGAGGCAATTGACCCAGGTCAACACGAGCAAAGCCAGGCCCGGACATCATCCGGCTCGAACAGTCACGGAGACGATCATGTCAGAACAGAGCAGCATGCATTTTTACCTGAATTGGGCCAAGGAGCGCATCGACGAAATGGATGCCGCCCTCGCCTCGTTCGAGGTCAAGGCGGGCGAGGCCAAGGCGGAATCCAAGGTCAAGGCCGAGCAGATCATCGCCGACCTGAAGAAGCGCCGCGACGAATTTCAGGTGCAGCTCAAGGCACAAGCCGAAGCCGGCGAGGCAGCCTGGGCACGCAACAAGACAGAGCTCGAAAAGCAGTGGAACGGCTTCGAGGCGCAGATGAAGGTTTACTTCGAGAGCGCCGGCAAGCAGCTCGAGCAGCAGCAGGCTACGTTCAAGGACATCGCCGCCGCGCAGACGAAGGCTTGGCGCGAGGCCGCCGACAAGTTCCGTGAGGCGGCTGGCAAGGTCGCCGCAACCCATACCGGGGATTTCGATGCGGCCCTCAAGCAGATGAAATCCGATGCGTCAGAGGCGGAGGCACGTCTGCAGAAGCTGAAGCAGGCTGGCAGCGAGTCGTGGACGGTGCTGGGCGCAGCGCTCGCCGAGTCTCGCAAGGCGTTCGATCAGGCCAATCAGGCGGCTTGGAATGCGCTGAAGGGCTCTGGCGCGAGGTGAAGCTCAACCACGGGCCGGCAAATCCCCCGGGACATCTGCACCTATCGGCCTGCGAATTTCGGACGGCCGACATTTCCAGACGCGGATATCTCGGGGAGGACGCCATGCGTTTCGGTATCAAACCGACACGAGAGCTCCGCTTTCCGCCGCGCGCTTGACCGCGTCGATCACCCCGAGGGTTTTCAACCCTTCGCGCCCGCTCACCACAGGCTCGGCCGTACCGCGGATAACCCCGCAGAAATTGGCGATCTGCAGGCCAAGCGGGTCTTCCTTCTCGTAGCTCAACCGCTCGCGCTCGATCGGCGCCCACCAGCTCGCCTTGCTTGGGTGATGCCATAGGTCGAGTTGCGGAATGGCCAGCGATGCCCTCGTGCCGCCGATCTGGTAGCACGCCTCCTGCGTATGGGTGTAGGCCGGGTTCTCACCGGCGGTGAATTCCCAGCTCCAGGGCGACTGGATGGTATCCGAGACATTGACCGTTCCAAGCGCGCCGGAGGCGAAGTGCAGGATGATCACCGCGGTCTCCTCGACCGCGTTTCCGCGCAGCCGATTGGATTGCGCGGCTTGCACCGCGACGATATCCCCGCACAGGTACCGCAACAGGTCGACATCGTGGATGAGATTCAGGAAAACAGGCCCCGCCCCTTTCTCGCGGCGCCAGGCCACGTCGAAATAGTCGTCCGGCTTGATCAGCCAGAACATGCCATGCACCGACACGATCTGGCCGAGCCGGCCGCTGTCGATCTCCGCCTTGGCGCGCTGGATCATCGGATTATGCCGGCGGTGATGGCCGGTGAGCAGCGGCACGCTCGCCCGCTCCGAGGCTTCGACCAGCCCCTGCGCTGCGACGATCTCATCCGCCAGCGGCTTCTCGATCAGCGCCGGGATGCGAGCTGCGATACAATCCATGCCGTTGGCCACGTGCATCTGGTTGGGGGTGGCGACAACCACCCCCTCCGGCCGATTTCCGGAGAGCATGTCCTGAAACGACGGAAACCAGTCCACCTTCAGCGATGCCGCCAGCTCTCGGGCCGCCGGCATCGGATCGACGATTGACGACAGCGTCGCCTCCGGCCGCGCGAGAACGTGCTCGATGTGTCGCTTGCCGATGAGGCCCGCTCCCATGACCGAGAGGCGGACGGGTGCGCTCATGCGATGCTATCCCTTCGTCTCATCAAGCAGCTTGGCCACACGCCGCAAGCCGAGCAGGTACCCTTGAGTGCCGAAGCCTGCGATGACCCCATCGGCCCGTTTGGAGATAAACGAGTGGTGACGGAATTCCTCGCGCTTGTGCACGTTGGAAATATGCACCTCGATCACCGTGCCCTCGAACGTGTTCAAAGCATCCAGGATGGCGACCGACGTATGGGTGAAAGCTGCGGGATTCATCACGATCCCGGCAGCCGTCTCGCGCGCCTCGTGGATCCAGTCGATCAACTCGTATTCCCGGTTGGATTGATGGAAGCGAATCTCCAGGCCGAGCTCCTTGCCCAGCGCCCGACAGTCCCGCTCCACATCCGCAAGCGTCTCGTGACCATAGATGTGGGGCTGGCGCTTGCCGAGCAAATTGAGATTTGGGCCGTTGAGGACGTAAACTAGACGACTCATAAGAGAACTCCGTTCAGTGATGGGCGAGGATTTCGCCAAGGAACTGCCTGGTGCGGGCATGCTGTGGATTGCGGAAGAACGCCTCGGGCTCGCCTTCTTCGATGATCTGGCCTTCAGCCATGAAGATGACCCGGTCGGCGACCTGGCGGGCAAAGCCCATCTCGTGGGTGACGCAAATCATGGTCATGCCGTCATTGGCGAGGCCGATCATCGTATCGAGAACCTCCTTGACCATCTCGGGGTCGAGCGCCGAGGTCGGTTCATCAAACAGCATGACCTTGGGCTGCATGCAGAGCGCGCGCGCGATCGCCACACGCTGTTGCTGTCCGCCCGAAAGCTGAGCCGGATATTTCTCGGCCTGGTCGCCGATGCGAACGCGCTCGAGATATTTTCGCGCGGTCGCTTCCGCCTCAGTCTTGCCGATGCGGCGCGCGCGGATGGGCGCGAGCATGCAGTTCTGCAGGACAGTCATATGCGGAAAGAGGTTGAAGCTCTGAAAGACCATGCCGACGTCCTGACGTACGACATCAATGGCCTTGATGCTGTCGTCAAGCCGATGACCGTTCACCACGATGCTGCCCTGCTCGATCGCCTCGAGACGGTTGATACAGCGGATCAGCGTCGACTTGCCTGAGCCAGACGGGCCGCAGAGCACGATCTTCTCGCCCTTGCGCACGGTGAGATTGACGTCACGGAGAGCCTGGTACCCGCCGTACCATTTCTGCACGCCCTTCATTTCGATCAGGATATCGTCCTGCATGGATTCGGCTCCGATATCGGACGGCGGCCAACGCGGATCGCGCGTCGGCCGCTCGCAATGGCTACTGAACTGTGAAGGGAACGCCGGGGACCGAGTCCGGGAAGATCGGCACGGGCGCCTTCATCCATTTGGCGTAGAAGCTGGCCAGCTTGCCGTTCGACTTGATCTGGTCGATGAACTTGTTGGCCGTTTCGTTCCACTCCTTGTCGCCGAGGCGGGTGCAGGCCCCGTTATACAGAGCGGTGAAGTGAAGCTTGGGCTCGAACCCGAGCTCCGGCTTTGCGGCGTTCAGGCGCTGCGGGTAGAAGCTGTTCGCGCCGACGGCCTGCACCTGGCCCGAGAGCAGCGCCTGGATCGTGGCCGCATCATCATCAAACCTGCGGATTTCGGTGCCCGCCGGAGCATTGTTGGTGACCTGGGTGTCCTGCGTGGAGGATCTCGGAACGCCGATCACGAACTTGGCCATGTCGGCATTGCTGTTGATCGGGGTTGCCTGGGCCGCCACCAGCGTAATCTCGTTGGCAACATATGGCTTGGAATATTGCACCGCCTTTGCGCGCTCGGGCAGCATGGCCATGGTCGCGAACAGAATGTCGACGCGGCCCGTGGTCAGCGCCGGAATACGATTGGCCACCGCGAGCGGAACGAACTCGGCCTTCACGCCGAGATAGTCGGCGAAGGCGCGGCCCATGTCGGCGTCGATGCCATCCTGCTTTCCCGAGCTGTCCACATAGCCCCAGGGCGGATTGTCGCCCTGAATGCCGATGACGACGACGCCCTTCTTCTTCACATCGTCCAACGTGCCGGCCTGCGATTTGCCCGCGATGGCGACGGCCGCCAATGCCAGCAGCGCGGCTCCGAACTGGCGACGACTACGTGAAAACAACATAAGTATCTCCTCCTGGTGATGGCTGTTTGTGATTGAATAGGTGCGCCGTTGCTACCTTTGGCTGGCCAGGGCGAGCCTGGCCTCCATCCGGCTGCCCCACCATGACAGTGGCCAGCAGAGGATGAAATACATCGCGCCGACCACGCCGAAGACGAGCAACGGCTGGAAAGTCTGGTTCGATACGATTTGACCGGCGCGGGCGAGTTCGATGAAACCGACGATGGCGGCGAGCGACGTGCCCTTGATGAGCTGCACGAGATAGCCGATCGTCGCGGGCAGCGAGATGCGGATTGCCTGTGGCAGCACGATATCGCGCATGCGGGACGAATAGTGCAATCCGAGCGCCATCGCCGCCTCGGTCTGGCCACGCGGCACAGCCTCAATCGCGCCGCGCCAGATCTCGCCAAGGAACGCGGAGGCATTCACGGTGAAGCCAATCGCCACCGCGACGAAGGCGTCGAGCTTCAGCCCGGTGAGCGCCAGGCCATAATACACGACGAAAAGCTGCAGCAGCAGTGGCGTGCCCTGGAATATCCCGATGTAGATGCGGGTGGCCCATTCCACGCCCTTGTGACCACAGGTGCGCAGCAATGCGACGGCCAGCCCCGCCGTGCAGCCGCCAACGAATGCGACCAGCGTCAGCAGCACCGTCCATTGCAGCCCACGCAGCAGGAAGCCGAACTCGGGAAGACCAAAATGCGGTGTCATGATCGCCCCCTCAGCGTGTCGGATAAGAGAAGAAGCGGTGAGAGATCGCCGCAAAGCCCAGCATCAACAGCCAGGAGATCGCGAGATAGAGGAAGGTGACGGAGAAATACACCTCGAAACTACGGAAGGTATCGCTTTCGATGCGCTGGGCAACCGACGTCAATTCGTAGGCTGATACCGCCGAACAGATCGACGAGGTCAGCGTCAGCATGATGAACTGGCCCGTGAGCGAGGGGTAGATCGCACGAAGCGCGGGCTTGAGCACGATGAACCGGAACACCTGGCCTTTGTGCAGTCCGAGCGCGTAGCCGGCCTCCACCTGTCCTTTATGAATGGACTGCACCCCGCCGCGGATGATCTCGATGGCATAGGCGCCGCCATTGACACCGAGCGCGATAATGGCGGTCGCGGTTGGATTGAGCTTCAACCCGATCAGCGGCAGCGCGAAGAACAGAAAGAAGATCTGCACCAGGAAAGGCGTATTGCGCACGACCTCGACGAAGCCGATCACGACGGCCCGCAACCAGGCCGCTTTCGAATCGCGTGCCGCGACGCCGGCGACGCCGATCACCATCGCGAGCGTCATGCCGGCGAGCGCCAGGCCCAATGTCCCCACGCACCCCCACAGCAGGGCGGGCATCGCATGCCAAACCACCGAGAAATCGAGCGTATAGCCCATTAAGCGTTTCCTCTCGGGCGTTGTGCGTGCCGCTCGCCCATCGGCCAGACGTCACCCACCCAGGGATGCAAAAGTGGCGAAGAAGACGTCCGGATCAGGTGAGATGTCCGTGAACAGACGAAATGCCTCGGTGCCCTGGAAGATCGCCATGCCGCCACCGTCGACGGTGCGGCAGCCGAGGCTACGTGCCGTGCGCAGCAGGGCGGTTTCCAGCGGGAAATAGACGATCTCGGCGACCCACAGATCGGGACGCAGCAGATCCGTCGGCAGCGGCGTGCCTGGATATTTGTCCATGCCGATCGGCGTCGCGTTGACGATTCCGTCGGCGGCAGCGACGTACGCGGCAACATCCTGGCCAGCCCTCAAGCGCCCCTCCGCAAATCGGGGAGACAAGCTATTTACCAAACTCTGCGCTTTGGCCAAGTCGACATCGACAATGGTCAGTTCCCGCACGCCGAGCTTCATGAGCGCGAAAGCAACCGCCGCGCCCGCTCCGCCCGCGCCAAACTGGACGACCCGACCGAGCGGCGCACCCTGCATGTTGCGGCGAAAGTTCTCGGCAAAGCCGAACCAGTCGGTGTTGTGGCCGGTCATTCGACCGTTCCTGATGACCACGGTGTTCACGGCACCAAGCGCCTCGGCGTCGGGCGAAAGCTCGTCCAGGAGTGGGATGATGGCCTGCTTGCAGGGATGGGTCACGTTCAGCCCGTCAAAGCCCATCCGCTTTGCCGCCATCAGCAATTCGGGCAGCGCTTCTGCTCCAAGTTTCAACTCAGTCAAGTCAATCTTCTTGTAGAGATAGCGGATGCCGGCGGCGTCAGCAGCCGCTTCGTGCATGGGCGGAGTGCGCGACGCAGCAATGCCGCTGCCGATCAGGCCGACAAGGAAGCTGGGTTTGGGATGCATATTCGGTATCGCCCTTCAGCTCAAGGGGATGGTCAGTTCGGCGATGACCTGAGCCGTGCTCGGCCGAACGCCGCGCCACCAGGCAAAAGCTTCAGCGGCCTGCTCGACCAGCATGCCGACGCCGTCGGCCAGCTTGGCGACGCTTTCGGCGCGGGCCGCTTGCAGAAAGGGAGTTAGCCCCTTGCCGTAGGCAAGTTCGTAGGCCAGTTTTGCACCGCGAAAGACATTGCGCGGAAGCGGCGGCATCTCGCCGCGCAGGCTGGCCGACGTCGCGTTGACCACGACGTCATAGCCCTCGGCAAGGTCGGCCAGCTCAGCGTAGCCGCTGACCATCAGGGGGCCGCAGCCCGCAAACTCTTCGGCCAATGCGACCGCCTTCGACAGCGTTCGGTTGACGAGAACCAGCTCGGACGGCTCCTGGCGCAGGAACGGCAGCAGCGCGCCACGCGCCGCCCCTCCAGCCCCGAGCATCAGGACGCGCCGGCCGGCCATCGAGACGCCGAGATTGACCGTGATGTCCCGTACAAGGCCGATCCCGTCGAAATTCTCGCCAATGATCCGATCGCCGACGAACTTCAGGCAGTTTACGGCGCCAGCTCGGTCGGCGCTCTCTGAAAGCTCGTTTGCGTAGGCGAAGGCATCGAGCTTGAACGGCGCGGTGATGTTCAGCCCCTTTGCGCCCTCTGTCCGGAATTGATCAACCCGTTCGCTGAAACCGTTGAGGGGACCCTCGATCGCCTCATAGACAAGGTCCTGTCCTGTCATCCTGGCGAAAGTGCCATGGATGAGAGGTGATTTGCTGAAGCCGATCGGATTGCCGATCACCGCATAACGGTCGCTCATCGCTCACTCCTGCACTGCGACTTCGTTGTAGAGCACGCCGTCACGCACCATCGCCTCAACGAGATCGGCCGACAGACCCAGCGACTGTGCAATCCGGCGATTGTCCTGGCCCAGCAGCGGCGCTGGAGTACGCACGGTGGTATCGCAATCGGAGAACCGGAACGGCAGGTTCGGCAACGTCACCTTGCCGAGCACAGGATGCTCCTGCTCGACCAGCATGCCGCGCGCCTGAATCTGCGGATCCTTCACGACCTCCTCGATGGTCTGCACGGGAGCCGACGGCACACCTGCTTCGTCGAGTGCAGCAAGACAGGCGTCCCGAGAGGGTTGCGACAGCGTCCAGGTGCGCACAATCTCCATCGCTTCGGCATAATGGGCGTTGCGCGCGGCAGGCGTGGTGAAGCGTTGGTCGGATGCCAAATTGTCTCCCCCGATCAGGCTCGCCAATCGTCGCCAAGCATCGTCGACCTGCGCAGCGATGACAAGATTGCCGTCCTTGGCCGGAAACACGCCGTAGACGGTCGAGTCCGGCTGTCCGCTTCCGGTCTGCTTCGGCAGGTCGGTCCCGCCGGAGAGGAAGTAGCGCTGCACGGCATAGTCGTGCATCGAGACCATGCAGTCGTACAGCGCGAGATCGATATGCTGGCCTCGCCCGGACGACGCGCGGCCGACCAGCGCGGCATTGATCGCAGCCACGCCGTGAATGCCGGTATACATGTCGGCCAATGGCATCCGCAGCAGCGGCGGCGCTTCACCGGGATTGCCCAGTTGCGCCAGAGCGCCCGACATCGCCTCTGCGATCAGGCCGAAGCCCGGACGATCGGCATAGGGGCCGGTGTGGCCATAGGCGGAGACCGAGCAGTAGATCAGTTTGGGATTGCGCGCCGACAGCGCCTTGTAGCCGAGCCCGAGTCGATCGAGCGCGCCGGGGCGATAGTTCTCGATGAAGACATCGGCCGTGTCGACCAGCTTCATCATCATGTCCAGACCGCGCTTGTCGCGCAGGTCGATGCACAGGCCCTGCTTGCCCATGTTCTGCTGCAGGAAGTAGCCGGATTGTCCGTCCTTGAAATAGCCATGGGCGCGGCCCGCATCGCCTTGCTTGGGACGCTCCACCTTGATGACCTCAGCGCCCATCGCGGCGAGGCAACGCCCCATGAACGGGCCTGCCAGGAAATGGCTGTAGTCGATGACGCGAATGCCTTTGAGAGGCAGATCTTGTGCGGTCATGCCTGCTCTCCCGCGGCGTTGGTCTTCGGGCGCATCGGAATCATCAGGCGGTGCTCGCCGAGCTGCACCACATCGCCGCGCTGATTGATCAGCTCCGAGGGCAGCACCACGATGCCCCACCCTTCGCGCTTCGTGGCGCGCATCGAGCCAACGCGGAACTTGACGTGCACGGTGTCACCGAGCTTGATCGGCAGCTTGAAGTCCCAGGTCCAGCCCAGCGACATTCCCGGAAGGAAGCGGTAGTCGGCGCGGGTCTTCAAACCGTCGGCCAGCGACAGGCCAAACAGCCCGTGCGCGACGCGCGTGCCGAAGGGCGTGGTCTTGGCGTATTCCTCGTCGACATGAACAGGCGTGAAATCGCCTGTCAACTCGGCATAGGCATTCACCATTGCTTCGGTGACCGTCACCGCGGGGGTGACGCATTCGTCGCCGACCTTGGCATCGTCCCAGTAGCGCTCATCGCTCATGTCGCGTGTTCCTTTAGGCCCGTGGATTGATCGCCAGCGCCGCTTCCACGGTGCCCGCGCTGGCTTGCAAGATTTCGACGTTCAGCCCGCCCGGCAGTTCGAGCCAGTTCGGCCCGGCGGACAGCGCTTTGGCGCCCCATGCAGCAGCACGGGCGAGCACACCTTCGTAGTCGTCGACCATGATGCCGAGATGGGCGAGACGCCCCTCCGGTCCGACGAAGTTCGGATCCTCGATGAGTTGCACGCTTCCGAGCACCCATACCTGGCGCGGGCGCGCGCCTTCGGCCGCTTGCTCGTCGCGGATACCGAGGCCAAGCACCTGGCGGAAGAAATCGACGTGGCGGTCGACATCCGGCACCCGGATGGCAACGTGTTCGACATAGGCGCGGGGGAGCGTCATCGCCTCAGGCCTTTCCAGGATAGTCGGTGCGGGCATATTCCAGGCCCTTGACCAACGCAACGATGGTGGAATTCACGGGGGTGGGCATGTTGAGCTTGGCGCCCCAGCGCACGACCGAGCCGTGAATGTAATCGACCTCGGTCAGATTGCCCGATTGCAGGCTCTGCAGCATCGACGTCTTGAACTCGGGCGGCAGCCCGGCAGATGCCATGGTCCACGCGCGGCGCGGATCGGTGATCGAAATCTTCACGCCTGCGGCCTGCGCCACCATGATGCCCTCGGAAATCGCCGCGAGCGCACACTCTTCCAGGACCGGCAGTGAATAGAGGCCGCCATAAGTCAGCCCGGTGACGGCGGTGATTCCTCCTCCGGCGACGTTGATGAACAGCTTGTCCCACATCGTGCCAAGGATGTTGTCGCTGAGCAGCGTGAGAATGCCGGCACGATTGAACGTCTCGGAAATCCGCTGTGCGCGTTCGGTCAAGCGTCCATCGAGCTCGCCGATGATGGTTTCCTTGCCGACCACTCCGGAGCGAACATGACCCGGGCCGAGCAGCACGCCGCCAACATAGGTCTTTCCTGCCATGACCCTGTTACGACCGACTTCCTCCGCAAGGATGTCTTCGTGGCCAAGGCCGTTCTGCAGCGACATCACGACCGTCTGCGGCCCGATGATCGGCGCGGCCGCCCGGATCGCATCCCGCGTGTGGTAGGATTTGACGAGGACGATGACGAGGTCCGCCACCCCACCGACCTCGGCCGCGGAGGTGCACGCGGTGACCTTTGCAATGCTCTCGACATCGCCTTCCAGCATGCGGAGGCCATGCGCATTGATCGCTTCGACGTGTGCACGGAACGGATCGATCAGGAAGACGTCTGCCCCGCCCCGCGCCAGCGTGCCGCCGATCGTCGAGCCCAAAGCCCCCGCTCCGACAAAGCAGATTCTCATCCGAACTCTTCTCCCTGCGCAACTTTTGGCGTTGGAAGCCCGGATAGCAGCCGGCGGAACATTTTGATATGCTATGGGACTTATATTGATTATTGTGAATCGCAATGACGCGTCGTGACCTGCCCCACACCAACCTGCTCGACCCCCGCCTGCTCAGGCTGTTCGACGCGCTTTTCACCACGGGCAGCGTCACCAAGGCGGCCGAGAGGCTGGGTCAAAGCCAGCCGACGGTGTCGATCTGGCTTGCCCGCCTGCGGCAGGAACTCGACGATCCGCTGTTCGTCCGTTCGCCGGAAGGAATGCTGCCGACGCCTCGGGCCGAGGCGCTTATCGGCACCGCACGGCAGGCACTGGAAATGCTGCGGCGGCTGGCCGAGCTGCGCACGGACTTCGATCCTGCCACCGCCAAACGGCGCTTCAGCATCTGCATGACGGACGCGAGCCATGTGACGCTGCTTCCAGCCATCCTCGCCCATGTTCGGCGCGTCGCGCCGGGCATCCGGATCGAGGCGGCGCAGATCGGCACGGATACTCCTCACATGCTTCAGTCCGGCGAGGGCGATCTCGCGCTCGGCTACATCTCCGATCTTGATGCCGGCCATTTCCAGCAGGCGTTGTTTCCGCAGGATTGGGTCTGTTTGGCGAACGCTCAACATCCTCGCATCAAGGACCGCATCACGCTAAGAGATTTCAGGCGTGAGGCTCACGTGCTCATTCGGTCCGGCACGGGGCATCAGCTGCTCGCTGACGCCTCCCGCGAACAGGGGATCGAGCGGGACATCGCGCTGGAGCTGCCGGGCTTTCTCGGCCTGCCCGCGATCGTCGGAACCACCGACCTGATCGCCACGCTGCCGCGCCACATCGGCGAAACCCTGGCACACTATTACGGGCTGCGCGTGCTCGCGTGCCCGCTACCAATCCCCAGCTTTACAGTCAAACAATACTGGCACGCCCGATTCCATCATGATCCCGCAAGCCAATGGTTGCGCGGGGTTTGCGCCGAGCTTTTCCAGCAACAGGACGTCCGCGGCCTGCATCGCTCAAGCCGACCGCCGAGACGCAAGCCGACTTGACTGGCGGCCATCGTGCTGACCGCGGAATGGGTCGTCTAGCATGGGAATTGCATAGTTCCTGAGCAAAACGGATTGCCTTATGAACCTGATCAGTCTCGATATCCGTATGCTCAGATCGTTGATCTCGGTTGTCGAGACCGGCAGCATCACCGAGACTGCGCGCCGGCTCGGCCGCACTCAACCGGCCATCACCTTGCAGCTGCAGCGGCTGGAGGAGCTGACCGGCAAGCAGCTCTTTCTCCATGGCGGGCGCCGGCTCACGCTGACCGAGGATGGCACCACGGTCCTGACCTACGCCAAGTCCATCCTGCGGCTGCACGACGAGCTGATCTCGCAGCTGGCTTCGCAGGAGATCGAGGGCCAGGTCGTCCTCGGCACGCCGGATCTCTACGCGGCCTTCATGCTGCCGTCGATACTCAGCGTATTTCGCAAATCCTTTCCGCGTGTACAGGTCGAGCTCAACTGTGCGCTCTCGACGCCGCTGGTCGGCCTCGTCAAGCGCGGCGATGTCGACATCGCGCTCGTCACCCGCATGAATGATTTCACCGGCGGCCAGGTGGTCCGCCGCGAGCAGCTCGTCTGGATGACCGGCGAGCAATCCGCCGCGCATCAGGAACGGCCGATTCCGCTCGCTCTGCTGCCCCCGGGCAACATCTATCGCGACTACGCGATCGACACGCTCGAGCGCGCGAACCTGCGCTGGCGCGTCGCCTGCGTCAGCGAAAGTGTCGGCGGCCTGCAGGCCGCGGCCTTCGCTGGCATGGCCGTCACCGTGCTCGGCCGCAGCGCGCTGGTCCCGGCGATGCGCGAGATCGGATCCAGCGAGGGATTGCCGCCGCTGCCGAAGATCGAGCTGCTGCTCTACAAATCGAGCGGCGCCACCTCAAAGGCGGCGACCGCGCTGCATGACTACCTCGCGCACTATTTGCGCCTCGACGAAGAGCTCAGCGGCCGCGGCATTCCGATCGAGCTGGGCTAGGCCGCCCAACGCTCGAAAACAACCCCATGCACAGTAGAACGGCCCTTGATTGCAAAGGGGTTTTTCGCGCGCTGGCGCTTCCCCCTCCGACTAGCGCAACGCAACCCGCGGCCAGAATTTTGCCCAGGGCTGCGCCTGCTCGAAGGCGGCCGCGATACGGAAGATTGTCGGCTCGTCGAGCCAGGGCGCGATGACCTGAAGCCCGATCGGCATGCCGTCGCGGTCGAAGCCGCAGGGCAGCGTCGCCGCCGGCAGACCGGCGAGATTGATCGGCCAGGTGAAAGGCGACCAGCCGAGATGCGGATCGACCTCGCGACCGTCGATCTTGCCGACGCCGATCTGCCCAGCCTCGAAGGCGGTGACAGCGACGGTCGGCGTCACCAGCGCATCGACGCGCTCGAACAGCTTGACGAAGGCACTGCGCGCCTGGCCGCGGCGGTAGCTCGCTTCGATATAATCCGTGCCGCTGTAGCGGCGGCCGGCGCTGACGATATTGCGATAATCCGCTTCGGAGCTGGCGAGATCGGCCGTCGTCTTGGTCGCGACCGCAGCGGCTTGTTCGGTGAAAGCGATGGGCTTCAGAGTATGCTCCAGGATGCCGGGGTCGAGACCGGGGCCATCCATGGTGACCTGCGCGCCGCAGGAATCGAGAATGGCGAGCGCCTTGCCAAAGGCCGCGCAGACGTCAGGGCTAACGGCGGCATAGCCGAGATCGGCGCTGGCGCCGATGCGAATGCCGTCCAGCCGGCCCGCATCCGTATCGAAGCGGCGCGCGGACACCGGAAGGCTTGCGGCATCGCGCAAATCGTAAGCAGCGATGATCTCCAATGTCAGCGCGGCATCCGCGACCGTGCGCGTGATCGGCCCGGTATGAGCGAGCGAGGCCCAGGACGGCGGCGAGAACCCAGGTGAGCGCGGCACGAGGCCGAAGGTCGGCTTCAGCCCAAACACGCCGCAGAAGGACGACGGCACCCGGATCGAGCCGACGCCGTCGGTGCCGATCGCGATCGGGCCGCAGCCGGCGGCGACGCCTGCCGCCGCGCCGCCGCTCGATCCGCCGCTGGTACGACCGGGATTCCAGGGATTACGCGTGATGCCGGTGACGGGGCTGTCCGCCGTCAGCTTGTAGCCGGACTCACAGGTCGTGGTCTTGCAGGTGATGATTGCGCCCGATGCCTTCAGCGCCGACACCACGGCGGCGTCGGCATCGGGCACAAAGCTCGTGTTCATCGGCGAGCCGGCATAAGCGGGCACGTCCGCGACGAAGACGAGATCCTTGATCGTGACAGGGACGCCGGCGAGCGGCCCCCTGGCTTCACCCGCGCGCATCTCCCTGGTCAGACGATCGGCTTCCACCCTTGCCTGCTCATACATCGGTGTCACCACCGCATTGCAGGCTTCATCCGTGGCTTTGAGCGCGGCAATGGTGTCGTCGATGACATCGCGCGGGGTGAATGCCTTGCGCCGATAGCCGGCCATGATCTCGGTTGCAGAAAGCGCGCCAAGGCCAGTCGGCGCCGGCGGGAAGGCCGCTCGGCCGGAACCATCAATCATCATCAACCCTTAGAGAGCTAGCTGAGCGCCGCGTCGACGGCGCGCTTGGCCATCACCGTGACGAGATGCGCACGGTAATCGGCTTCGGCATGGATATCGGAGGTGAGGCCGTCGGTATTGATCTTGATCGCCGCAATCGCGGACGGATCGAAATTCTCCGACAACGCCGACTCCATCGGCGGCACGCGGAACACGCCCGGACCCGCGCCTGACACGGCGACGCGGACGCCATCGGCGAATTTCGCGACGAACACGCCGACCAGCGCATAACGCGACGCCGGTGCCTTGAACTTTGCGTAGCCCGCTTTCAGGGGCACGGGGAAACGGATCGCCGTGATGATCTCGCCCGGCTCGAGCGCAGTCTCGAACAGGCCCAGGAAGAACTTGTCGGCCGCGATCTCGCGCTTGCTGGTGACGATGGTGGCGCCAAGGCCGAGCACGCCGGCGGGATAGTCCGCCGCCGGATCGTTGTTGGCGACGGAGCCGCCGATGGTGCCACGGCTGCGCACGGCGGGATCGCCGATCATCGAAGCCAGTGTCGCGAGCCCCCGGATCTTCGTTTGCACCAATTTTGAGGCCGCCACCACCGCATGCGGCGTCATTGCGCCGATGGTGATCGTGGTGCCGTCGTCGGCAATGCCCTTGAGGGAGCCCAGCTTCGACAGATCGATCAGCGCAACCGGGCTCGCCAGCCGCTGCTTCAGCGTCGGGATCAGCGTCATGCCGCCGGCGATGAGCTTGCTGTCCTCGATCGAGGTCAGCAGCTTGGCGGCATCCGGGATCTCATCGGGCTGGTGATAGGCGAATGGCTTCATTGTTGTCCTCCCTATTCCGCCGCGACCGGCAGCGACGCGTTTTGCAGCAGACGCCAGATCCGGTTCGGCGTCGCCGGCATGTCCACGTGAGTCACGCCGAGATGCGACAGCGCGTCGACGACCGCGTTTATGACGGCGGCCGGCGAGCCGATGGTGCCGACCTCGCCGCAGCCCTTCACGCCCATCGGCGTGTGCGTGCAGAGCGTCGAGTGGGTCGCAACCTTCATCATCGGCAGATGATCGGCGCGCGGCATGCAGTAATCCATCAGCGAACCCGACAGCAGCTGGCCGGAGCCTTCGTCATAGACCGCGTTCTCGAACAGCGCCTGGCCGACGCCCTGGACAATGCCGCCGTGAAGCTGCCCTTCCACGATCATCGGGTTGATGACCGTCCCGACGTCATCGACTGCGGTGTAATTGACCAGCGTCACCGTGCCGGTCTCCGGATCGACCTCGACCTCGGCGATGTGGCAGCCGCCGGGATAGGTGAAGTTGACGGGATCATAATAGGCCTGCTCTTCGAGTCCCGGCTCCAGCACTTCGAGCGGATAGTTGTGGGGCACGTAGGCGGCGCCCGCGATCTCCTCGAAGGTCTTCATGCGGTCGGTACCGGCGACGGAGAACCTTCCGCTTTCGAAGTGAATGTCGGCTTCCGCCGCCTCGAGCAGATGTGACGCGATCTTCTTGCCCTTGGCGATCACCTTGTCGGTCGCCTTCGACAGCGCCGCGCCTCCGACCACGAGGGAGCGCGAGCCATAGGTGCCCATGCCGAACTGAACGCGATCGGTATCGCCGAACACGATGTCGACATTCTCGAAGGCGACGCCGAGCTTGTCCGAGACGATCTGCGCAAAGGTCGTCTCGTGGCCCTGGCCGTGATTGTGGGTGCCGATCATGACCGTGACCTGGCCCGTCGGATGCACGCGCACCGTGGCGCTCTCGTAGAGGCCACCGCGCGCACCGAGGCGTCCAGCGAAGCGCGACGGCGCAAGGCCGCAAGCCTCGACATAGGTGGAGTAGCCGAGCCCGCGGAACCTGCCCTTGCGCGCGGAAGCTGCCTTGCGCGCACCGAAGCCCTTTACGTCGGCCGCGACCAATGCGCCGTCGAGGCAGCCCATGGGATCGCCGGAATCGTACTGCACCAGAACAGGCGTCTGATAAGGATACGCCTCTTTCGGAATCATGTTGCGGCGGCGGATCTCGACGCGGTCGATCCCCATCTCGCTTGCCGCAACATCGACGATACGTTCCAGCACGAAGGTCGCCTCGGGCCGGCCCGCGCCGCGATAGGCGTCGACGGGGACGGTGTTGGTGAAGACCACCTTCACATTGCAGTAGATCGCCGGCGTGGTGTAGACGCCGCTGAGCAGCGGGCCGTAGAGATTGGTCGGAATGTTCGGCCCGAAGGTCGAGAGATAGCCGCCCATATTGGCAAGCGTGTTGACGCGAAAGGCGAGGAATTTTCCGTTTTCATCCAGCGCCAGCTCGGCCTCGGTGACGTGGTCGCGGCCGTGGCGATCGGAGACGTAGCCCTCCGAGCGGCTCGCAACCCATTTCACCGGCCGCTTGACCCGCTTGGCGGCCCAGGTGATCACGGCCTCCTCGCCGTAGTGGAACTGCTTGACGCCGAAGCCGCCGCCGACGTCGGGTGCGACCACGCGCAACTTGTGCTGCGGGATGTTCAGCACCAGCGCGCCCATCAGGAAGCGCACGACGTGCGGAAACTGGCTGGTGGTCCACAGCGTGAAACGGTCCGTGCCAGGCTCATACTCCGCGATCGCCGCGCGCGGCTCCATGGGATTGCCGATCAGGCGGTTGTTGACGAGGCTCAGTCTTGCGACATGCGCGGCCTTGCGGAACGCAGCCTCCACCGCGGCCTTGTCGCCGAGCTCCCAGTTGCAGCAGATGTTGTTCGGCACGTCGTCGAACAGCTGCGGCGCACCGGACCTGACGGCCTCGAGCACGCCGACCACGGACGGCAGCACCTCGTAATCGATCTTCAGGAGCTCGGCTCCCGCATTGGCCTGCTCCGGCGTTTCCGCGATGACGAAGGCGACCATGTCACCGACGAAGCGCACTTTGCCCTGCGCCAGCATCGGGAACGGCGGCTCCTTCATCGGCGTGCCCTTGGCGTCCGTGATACCCCAGCCGCAAGGCAGCGAGCCCAGGCCGTCGGCCTTGACGTCGTCACCGGTCAGGACCGCGATCACGCCAGGTGAAGCCAGCGCCGCGCTCTTGTCGATGCCGCGCAGCACCGCATGACCATGCGGCGAGCGCACGAACACGCCTGATGTCATGCCGGGCCGTTTGATGTCGGAGACGTAATTCCCGCGGCCGGTGAGGAAGCGCTGGTCTTCTTTCCGCTTCGGTGCAGCGCCGATGCCGATCACATTGCCCATGGTCACTCTCCCTTGGCGGCGTTCATGGCGGCAGCGCCTGCCATCACCGAGACGACGATGTTCTGGTAGCCGGTGCAGCGGCAGATGTTGCCTTCAAGGCCATGGCGGACGTCGGCCTCGGTCAGATCAGGCTTCTCGGTCGCGAGTGCGACCGCCGTCATCAACATGCCCGGCGTACAGAAGCCGCATTGCAGACCGTGATGCTCGCGGAATGCCTCCTGCATCGGATGCATCTGGTTCGAGCCGGGCGCACCTTGCAGGCCCTCGATGGTGAGCAGCGTCGCGCCGTCGAGCGCGGGCGCCAGCAGCGTGCAGCTCTTCACCGGAAGCCCATCGAGATGGACCACACAGGCGCCGCACTGGCTGGTATCGCAGCCGATATGGGTGCCCGTGAGATTGAGCTGTTCACGCAGCAGCTCGGCAACGAGCGTTGCCGGCTCGACATCGACAGTGGTTGGCCGGCCGTTGAGGGTGAAGGATATCTGCACGGTCATACTCCTGTGCGCGACGGGGCTTTAGGCGAGTGGCAACGCGCTGCCGGTGGCCCATGTGGCCATGACGACATCGCCGACGGTGAAGGGATCTGCGAAGAAGGTCTTTTCCGGCACGTAGGCGACGAACTCGTCATCGGGCACGGTGTCGAGCATGACCTTGACGAAATAGCCCTGGTATTCGATCGCGAGCACGCGGCTCGGCAGGGACGTGGTATAGCCTGATGGCAAGTCCCTGCCCGGCCTGACAAGCGCGACGTCGTCGCGGCGCACTGCGATATCGACCTGGTCGCCGACGTTGACGGTGGGTCGTGCCTGGAGCGGCACCTCGATGCCGGAAGGTGCCGCGAGCGTGAAGCTGGCACCGTTGACCTTCTCGACCCGGCCCGACAGCACATTCTGGCCACCCATGAACTCGGCGACATAGCGGTCGTGTGGATGGGCGTAGACATCGCGCGCGGCACCCGCCTGCTTGATCCTGCCCTGCTCCATCACCACCACGAGGTCGGCAAGCGCGATCGCCTCGAGCTGGGTGTGGGTGACATGGATGAAGGTGATGCCGAGCTCCTGCTGCATCCGCCTGAGCTCCTGGCGCATCTGGACGCGGAGCTGCTCGTCGAGCGCGGAGAGCGGCTCATCGAGCAGCAGCACGCGCGGCTCGGTGATGGCAGCGCGCGCCAGCGCAACACGCTGCTGCTGGCCGCCGGAGAGCTGCGCCGGCAGACGATCGGCGAACTGCGTCAGCCGCACCTTTTCGATCATGGCATCGGCGGCACGCAGGCGATCGGCCTTGGACTGGCCGCGGACACGCAAGGCAAAGGCGATGTTCTCGCGCACGGTCAGATGCGGGAACAGGGCGTAGGACTGGAACATCATCGCAGTGCGGCGCTGCACCGGCGCGAGCCCCACAACGTTCTGGCCGCCGATCACGATCTCGCCGGCTGTGGGGTCCTCGTGGCCGGCAATCATGCGCAGGATCGTGGTCTTGCCGCAGCCGGACGGGCCGATGAAGCAACAATAGGCACCGTCGTCGATCCTGAGATTGACGCCGTCGACCACGTTAGTCACGCCGTCAAAGCTCTTGCAGACACCGGCCAGTTCGATATCGCCGCGATCGTTCTTCATTCCTAACCCTTTGCCCGGCTGCCGCGCTTCTTCTGGATCAGTACGATGGTGCCGAGGCTTGCACCGATGACGATGAAGGAGACGATTGTGGTCACCGTGCCCAGCGCGTAGAGCGAGGGCGACGTGACGTTCAGCGTCATGCTCCAGATCTCCAGCGGCAGCGTGTTCAGCGAGCCCGCGGTCTGGAGACTGCGTGCGAATTCGTCGTAGGACAGCGTGAAGCCGAACAAGGCCACCGCGACGAGGCCGGGCGCCAGCACGGGGATCATCACCAGCCAGACCGACTGCCAGCGGCTGGCGCCGAGATCATAGGCCGCCTCCTCCCAGACATGGTTGAAGCGCGACATCACCGCGAACATCACCAGCACCCCGAACGGCAGCGTCCAGGACAGTTGCGCGCCGAGCGCCGAGGTGTACCAGCTCGCGTTCAGCCCCAAGGCCTGGAACAACAGACCCGTGCCGAGGCCGAGCACGAGGCCGGGCGCCACCAGGCTGCCGATCATCACGTAGAAGACGACGGTGTCGCCGCGGAAGCGCTTGCGAAAGCCGAGACCGGCAAGGAACGACACCACCACCGTGATGATGGTGACGATGACCGCGAGCTTGATCGAGCGGTCGAAAGAGCCTTTGACGTCTCCGGTCCGCACCTGGGTGAAGAGATCGACGAACCAGTGCAGCGATTGTCCCTTCATCGGGAACACGAGGCCGCCGCGAATGTCCTGGAACGACAGGATGTAGATGCAGAACATCGGGCCGTAGAGCGCGAACACGTAGGCCGCGAACAGCGTCGCCAGCACGTAGAAGGTCCAGGGACGGCCGCCCTTGCTCGGCGCAATGGCCTTGGTCGATGCCGGCACCACCGTCTTGGAGGTCTCGGTCTTGGGCATGTCGGCAAGAATCGCGCTCATCGCGTGATCTCCTGCCTGATGTCGACGGTGCGCAGGATCAGCGAGACGATCGCAACCAGCACCAGTGTCAACAGCACGGCGCTCGCCGCTGCGGTCGGATATTGCAGCACGCCGACGTCCTCATAGAACGCGCTGACCACGGAAGCCGAGCCGCCGCCGGACATCACCTTGACCACGAAGAAGTCGCCCATCACGATCGAGACCACGAAGATGGTGCCGAGCGCGATGCCGCTCTTGGACATCGGCACCACGATCAGGCGCATGATGTCGAGGCGGCTGGCACCCGCGTCGATCGCGGCCTCGATCAGTTTCTTATCGATCCGCGCCATGGAATTGAAGATCGGCACGATCATGAAGATCGTGAGCTGATGGACATAGGCAATGACGACAGCGAGGTCGGAGAACAGCAGAATTTCCAGCGGCTGACGGATCACGCCCATGGCGAGCAGCACCTGGTTGATCAGGCCTTCCTTGCCGAGCAGCGGGATCCAGGAAATCATTCGGATGATGTTCGAGGTCCAGAACGGCACGGTGCAGAGCAGGAACAGGCCGATCGCCAGCAACTGGTTGCGGACGTGAAACACCAGGAAATAGGCGACGAAGAAGCCGATGAGCAGCGTGAATATCCAGGTCAGCACCGTGAACTTGATGGTCGCCAGATACAACTTCAGCGTCAGCGCCGAATGCAGCACCTCGACATAGCTTGCCAGCGTGAAGCCGGGCGTCAGCCCGCCAAACCCATCGGTGGCAAAGAAGCTCGCGGCCAGCACGACCAGGATCGGCGCGACGAAGAACGGCACGAGCACCAGGACCAGCGGCGACACATAAAGCCAGCCGGCGAGATTGGCGCGTGATGGGGTTTGACTGGGCTGCATCTCGACAAACGCCTTCGGTCCTTGTCGCCGGCGCGTCGCCGCGCCGGCTCTCGCTTACGTCAGGGAAAGCAGGTTTCAGGCCACTTTGAAGTCGTTCCAGCGCTTGTTCATATAAGCCGCCTCGTCCATCAGCGTGTTCCAGCACGAGATGTTCTTGACGCGGTCGAGGAACGAGCCGCCGTCACGCTTGGTGCCGGCCTTCTCCATCGCAACACCGTAGGGATCATTGACGACTTCAGGTGCGGGCTGGCCCTCGTACCAGAACGCCCATTCGGCCGGCGTGAGGAATTTCTTCGCGGTCGACGGCACCGGACTGTAATAGCCGTAGCGTGCGACGAAGCCGCCCTGCCAGCCGGACAGATACCAGTTGAGATATTCGTAGGCGGCGTCGAGCTTCTTGCCGGAAAGGTGCTTCATCAGGCCCATGCCGTTGCACCAGCCGCGGTAGCCTTCCTTGCCGTTCTTGACGTTCACGGGCGCGTAGACGCAGGGGATTTCCTTGACGCGCACCGCGGCGACTGCCGGCGACCACATCGACTGGATCACCACCTCGCCCGCGGCCATCAGCTGCACCGACTGGTCGAAGGTGGTCCAGGTCGCGCGGAACTGGCCCTGCTTCTTCAGCTCGATCAGCTTGTTGCAGGTGAAGTCGATCTCCTCCTTGGTCATGTTGCCCTTGTTGCCGTACTTGATCAGCCCGGCACTCTCGAAGCAGAGCGCGGCGTCCATGATGCCGATCGCGGGCACGTCGAGGATCGCGGCCTTGCCCTTGAATTTAGGATCGATCAGGTCCTTCCACTCGGTCACTTCGTGGCCGACGAGGTCGGGGCGATAGCCGATCGAGTCGGCGTTGTAGACCTGTGGCAGGAAGGTCGCCCATTCGGTGACGCCGTCGTTCAGGTCGGTCGCATCAGGCTTGGCGATATACATGGCCTCATAGGGCGAGATGCCCTGGCGGGGGATCTTGTGGCCGTCGATCTCGCCCTTGGTGAAGATCGGCAGGATGTTGTCGAATTCCTTGATCTTCTTGACCTCGATGCCCTGGATGACGCCACGCTTGGCGGCGAGCTTGGCCTGCCAGCCCTCGAGGTCGGCGATATCGACCGTATTAGGCTGGCTTATGAAGCGGTTGATGGCGGCCGAGGTGTCGAGGTTCTGCATCGTCACCTTGAAGCCGAGATCCTTGGCGGCCTGGTCGCCGATCGCCTTCACCACCGAGTAGGAGACGCCGACATGGCGCAGCTCGATGTCCTTGATCTCCTGCGCCCAGATGGTCGGGAATCCGCGGATCGCGTCCGACCCCGCGGCTGCGCCCGCAACTGCAGCCGCACCCTTCAACAGCGTGCGCCGGCTCAGCTTTTTCGCAGACTTGACGTTCGCCTCGGCCCCGGTTCCCGACGGATCGGAAGTGAACGTCCCCTTCGTCTCATCAGACATGGCAACCCTCGCTGGTTACGATGAACGCTTGCACCGATCGCCATTGATCGGCTGCGGATGTGATCCATACGCGCGAGGCTAGGGGCGGGAATTTGCGAAGTAAAATTGGAAGTAAAAATTCGCGGCATAAGCGCCACTAATGACTCAACTCTCTGCACGTCATCACGGCACGCGGCCCACGAAGGCAGCAGCGGTCGCGGGTCGTCGATCACTCGCTCGCTTGCCAATTACCGCGCCGATCCGTTCGCCGCGGCGGGCATCTGGGAGAAGGTCACGATCACGGGATTTCTGCGGCGACAGGGCCGAACGTGACGCGTCCTCGAGCTGGGCTACGCGATCGCCTCCTCGGCGCCTCACGCCTGAACGCGGATTCGCTTAAGCCGTCTCACACGCGAGCGACGAAACCGGATCGCCTGGCCGCAATTGCCAGTACACGACAAGGAGACAGAGCCCGCCGATCGCTGCCAGCGCGCCGCCGACGATCGAGAGAGCCGAGCCGAGAGTGCCCTGGAAGAATTGCGCGGCGACAACGGCGACCAGCGTCGGCGCGATCGCCGTTCCGGTAATGCCGACCCAGGCGAAATGGACCGCCGTGATCTTGCCGATCGCAGCTCCAGGCGACAGATGCACGATCGTCGATGTGCCGATGGTGAACAGGCTCGCGGCCAGAAGATTGAAGACAGCGAGCAGCATCCAGACCGCAACGATGGACCCCGCGACCGGAACAAGGACTGCCGGTAGGAAGATCAGCGCCGAGATCCCCACACCCAGGGCCGGGATCGCCGGCAATCCGAACCGGCGATAGACGGCATCGACGAGAAAGCCGGCGATGAACTGGCTGGCTGTGCTGAGAAACAGGACGATGAGACCATAGGTCAGTCCGATCTCGCCGGCCGGAATCTTCCACACGCGCCCGAGAAAGGCCGGTATCCAGGACGAGTACGCCACCGACAACATGATCGTTGCGGCATTCGCCAGAAACAGCGGGACGAAGACGAGCCAGCGATCGCGAACGGCTTCGAAGGCGTCCCTGAGAGCGATAGGTTGACCCGTTCCGACGGACCGCCTCGCCGGCTCCTTGAACGTGTAGACGAGCAAGGCCACCGGTAGCGCAATCGCGCCGCACGTGATCAGCACGAGCTGCCATGAGCGAACGGTGATCCCCAGCAAGGGTAGAACGTAGCTCCCGCTCTCCCCCACGAAGTGAAGAATTGCGCCGCCGCCCAATAGCGCCAGTCCGCCGCCGATGCTCGCGCCCATGGCCCAGATCGCGACAGCCCGCCCGCGAAACCGGGGATGGAAGGCGTCTCTGACCAGCGACATGCTCGAAGGTCCGCAGGTGGCTTCACCTGCTCCAACGCCGCAGCGGCCAAGAAAGAGGCCTGCATAGGTGGTGACGGAGCCGCAGAGCATCGTCGAGATGCCCCACACGGTCATGCCCATGGCCAGGACCCGCCGACGCGGGAACCGATCGACCAGCATGCCGACGAACCATCCGCCGACCGCGTAGGTGATGATGAAGGCCGCTCCGATCAGTAAGCTCATCAGCGTGTCTGAAATCTGCAGGTCGCGCTTGATCGGCTGCACCAAGAGCGGCAGTGCTGCGCGATCGATGAACGCAACAGCATTCACGAGACACAGGACGCCAACCAACCACCAATCACCGAGTTGAGGCCGCTCGACTTCTTGTTCGGTTTCCATGCGTTTCCTTCTCCCTGACGTCATTGCGCCCGTTTCACTTCGCTTGAGCGGCCATCTCGCGAACGACCGCGTTGAATTTCGAGGGAGCTTCAAGCTTGAGAATGTGGCCGCAACCCTCGAATGGATACGATGTCGCCCGAGGTGCGGCGGCGAGGAGCCGTTCGGCGTGATCCTGCTGCGGCGCGACCTGATCGCGCGTGCCGGAGAGGATGGCGATCGGGCAGCGCACCTCGGAGATGATGTCGGGCGTGTAAACGGTGAACGTTGACCGGATCGCCTGTCGCCAACCCTCGGTCGTCATTGCGTCGCGCAGGCGCTCGACGTGCTGCCGGACCAGTGCCGGTGTGTCCGGTGTCAGCAGCCTGTCCGCGATGGCCGCACGCGACACCGGGATGCTGACGTCCGCCGTGCGAAGCCAGGCGTTGAGCTCGGCGGTACGCGTATCACCGACGAGATGACCTCTGGCGGTGTTGGGTGCCGATAGAACAAGGCTAGCCACCAGCGCGGGATATTGTCTGGCGAAAGCCGTCGCCACAACGCTTCCCCAGGAGCTGCCGACCAGCGCCGCCAGCCGTCGCACGCCGAGCGCACGCAGCAAACCTTCCACTGCGCTCGCGTAGTCGTCGATCTTTGCGTCCCGTCCCGGGATTGGTGAGCTTCCACCGAAGCCAGGGGCGTTCCAGGCGATCACGTGGAAATCTCGCGACAGCCCGGCGAACTGGGCGCGGTATCCTGCCGAACTGGAGCCCAACCCGTGAAGCATCAGGACCGCAGGATTGTTCGGGTCTCCGGCGGCGCGATATTCGATCTGGCCCTGCTGCCCGGAATAGATCGATGACACAACATCGATCCGGGCAAGGGCCGGCAAATCCTGTACGAGGAACTCGGCATCGGCCGGAGACAAATAAGCCATCGCTCAAGCCCCAACGGCGAGATCGAGCCGTCTGGCGGGCTCGGCAGAACGGTCAGCTTCGTAGCCAAGCCGGTGCGACAGGCCCTTCGCCGTGTCGCGCAAGGCGCGGGCGAATGCGCCGTCGAGGTCGGCGCGGAATCGGCCCGCCTCACCCACCGCGGTCAGCGCCAGCATCGCGCGGCCATCCGCATCGAGCACGGGCGCGCTGAGGGCGTTGATGACGGTCTCGCTGCGATAGAAGGTCTCCAGCCCCTGCCTGGCGAGTCCCTGGCGGCGCACCTCCGCGAGGCGTTCGTGCCAATCGCCCTCCGAAGTCGCCAGGTCCTGACCCGGCAAGGCCGTCTCAGCAATTGCTTCAGGAGGAAGGTACGCAGCGAAGGCGAGACCAGTCGCCGTCGATGTCACCGGGAGGATCAACCCCACGGGAAGCGCTTCGCTCACCGGAGCGGATGCCGGCTCCCAATGGATGATGGTCGGACCGTGGGCGCCCCAGACGGCGAGCGCCATCGTCTCGTCGAACCGCCTGACCAGACGCTCGATCGCACGCATGCCGAGCCGCATCGCCGAGAGCTGGACCTGCTTGCAATCGGACGACAACGTGCTGTCGGCCAGATCATGCGGATCCGCCAGCAGATACCGGCCATTGCCGAAGACGAGCGGCTTCCGCTCGGCTTGGTCGATCGCGACGACCTCACCGACATAGATCGTGTGGTCGCCGCCCGGCACCCGGGACACGACCCGACATTGCAGCCGGGCGCTGCAATCGCGAAGCAGCGGCACGCCGCCGGCGCCGAGATCGACCTCGATGCCGGCGAACTTCGCATGCGAGGATTTCGCAAACCGCTTCGACAGCTCGATCTGGTCCTCAGCCAGGATATTCACGGCAAAGCGCTCGGCCTCAAAGAAGGCCGGATGACTGCCGCTCTTCACGGCCTGGCTCCAGAGCACCAGCGGCGGATCGAGCGACACCGAGCTGAACGAATTGGCCGTCACGCCATGGAATTGGCCGGCACCATCGACCGTCGTGACAACAGTCACGCCCGTGACGAAGCTTGCGAGCACGCGCCTGAGGTCGCGGCTGTCGAACAAAGGAGCATCGGGCATTTCCACCTCCTCAGCGTTCATCCGTTCTTTTGCGTTTACGCGGCAACTGCTTCGGCCGATTCCACCGCCGGCATGACATGCTCGGCGAAGCGGCGGATCGAGGCCGCGGCCTCGGCGTGCGGCATGGTCCCGAACATGAAGCTTCCGATCACATAGTTCAGACCGCCCGACGCGACCTGGTCGGACAGAATTTGCGTCACCGTCCGGGCCGAGCCGGCAATCGCATGGCCGGATTCGAGGAGTTGGTCGAACGCGGGCGGCAGCTTCGCATTCACGGGCTGCGTGCCGTGCTTGCGCCAGAGCTTGATGAAATTCTCGTAGAATGTCGGCCAGGCCTTCCGACCGAGCTCATGGGCCTCGCGGTCGGTCTCGCCGACGATGATGTAGCGATTGACGCCGATGAGCGGCGAGCTGTCTTGCAAGCCGGCCGTGGCCATTTCCTCGCGATAGCGATCCGAAATCGCACGCACGCGCGAGACCTGCCCGCCGCAGACCACGTTCACGCCGTTGCGCGCCGGCCAGACCACGGAATCGGGCGAGCCAACCGCGTACCACATCGGCGGACGCGGCCGCTGCAGCGGCTTCATTTCCACCGTATAATCATTCAGGCTCCAGAACTCGCCCGTCGTCGTGACGGAATCCTGCGTAAAGCAGCGCTGGATCGTTTCAAAGGCCTCCGCATACATCTTCGCCGCCTTCGCGGAGTCGATCCCGATTGCGTCGAGCTCGTGCGGTGAGGCGCCGCGCCCGATTCCGAACTCGAACCGGCCACAGCTCAGATGATCGAGCATGCAGATCTCTTCGTAGAGGCGCGCCGGGTTGTAGGTCGGCAGCAGATAGACGAGTGGACATAGCCTCAGCCTCTCGGTGCGCTGCGACAGCGCGGCCATCCACACGCTGGGCGACGGCGTCGTGCTCAGGGGCGTGCCGTGATGCTCGCTCATGTGGAAGCAATGGAAGCCGAGACGATCGTAGAGCTCGGCGAGCTGAAGCCGGTTCTCGTACTGCTCCGCCAGCGGAAGGCCGGAACGGTCATTCTGGTCGAAGACGCCGAATTTCATGATTGATCTCCTCGTTGGATTGATGTGCGCAGGCCGAGTCAGGCCGAGGGGCCGGGCCGAACGTGAAGCTGAAACAGATTGCCTTCGGGGTCGGCGAAGGTTGCGACGCTGCCGTGCGCGCCCATGTCGCGGCTTGCCAGATGCCGGCCGCCGAGCCGCTCGATCCTTGCTGTAACGGACGCAAGGTCGGCCGCGTCGAACACGATCACGCTGCCGCACGCGTCCTTCGCCGCCTCAGCTGCCGAACTCAGTGCAAACGCAAGCGGCCCGGCCTTGAACTGGCACCATCTGTCGTGATCGCGAAACGACAGCGGCAGCTCCAGCGCCTCGGCGTAGAAGGCCTGCATGCGATCCATGTCATTGACGACCGTGTAGACGCTGCTGATGGCACCAAGGGGCATCTCTTTTTTCCTCCCTCTCCATGTATTCAATATTGTTGAATACATACCTTATTGTTGTATCATGCTCCTCGTCTTCATTTGTGTCAATCTCGATTCCCTGAACGGGTCGAAGGAAGCAGATGCTGGAGAAGAAGCCCCGCCGAGGCATTCGGTCGGTCGAAATTGCGTTTCGGATTCTGAGCGTTATGCAGGCGAGCCAGCAGGCCATGGCCTCGAAGGAACATCGCGCCGCTGGCGGGCCTGACGACGAGCGCGGCACATCTGATCGAGCGGGAGTGGGGCGCGGTGTTCGGCGGCAAGACCGAAAGCCGTGACTAACCGACCCGGCTTCTAGTGGGTGCCCTATCTCTTGAAGCTGCCCTTAGAGCAGTTCACGCGGCGGCTTGGAGCTTTTTCCGTTCCGATTGATCGGATCCTCGGCTACCCTATTCTAGCCGCGTCGGCGGAACTGCTGAAGTTGATGGATGGCTGCATGAGAGCGGAGATGGGCAGGCTCGATGAGCAGATGGATCCCGTCCACCCTGCCGGTCGCCTGACGACGGCAGATCGCGTCCCTGAGAACCTAGGGCTTGAGCAAGTCGACGCGGCGTCGTTGGTTGACGCGGCCCGAGAGGAAGCCGCCTCGTCGCCCGCGCATTTTGGGTCGGGCCAGGCGGCGACCGGCGTAACGGGCTCTACCAATTGGATCGACCGAGCAGGTCGCATCTGGCGACGCCATCTCCAGCGCGATCAACTCCCCCGGACGACCGGAGGGTCGATGGGAAACTTGGAGCGGTGGTTGATCGCACTGCTGAGCGTCGGCTTGGTCGTGAGTTGCGTCTGCGTAATCATTGTCTTCATGCAGGTCAACGCGCGCAAATTGGAGATCGCAACACTGCAACGTGATATCATCGCGCTCAAGCTACGCGTAGCCAGGCTAGATCAGATCGCAAGCGCCAATGAGATACGCGAAAAGGCAAGCAGTGGAACACCCAAGCCGCCGTTGGAGACCCAACCTGGCCAGGGGCCGCTCATCCTGTCACGTGAAGAGATTCAGTTTGTCCGGGACTATATCAAGCCTGCACCTGCTGCCGGCCCCGCGACTGAGACGATAAAGGTCGGCGATCCCGTCGTGGGAGAAACCGTCCCCTTTCCCTCTGCGATCACGGAGAAGGTGCGGAAACTGCTCGGCGCACGATTTACCGTTCGCAATGGCGTTGTTGTCATCGTCCGCAGCGGCAGCCGTCAAGCTGACGCTGTGATTGGGCCAAATTGACGAGAACTGGCCGCGATCGCAGGAGCCGATCGCCCCCTTAAGGCTGATTGTTTGGCGGCCTTTCGATGAAGCGCCGGCTGCCGTTGAGAAGTTCGAGGTTATTGGCGATGACCGGGTTGCCTGGATCGAGCGAATAAGCCTTCTCAAATTTTCGACGTGCCGCATTCAGATTGCCGCGCAGCATGTACGAATATCCCTGGTCATTCAGGATCTGAACCGTCTCGCCTCCCAGCCGGATCGCCTGGGCATAGGCCTGGTCGGCAAGGTCGAAACGACGCAGCTTGTCGTAGCTCGCCGCGAGCCCAATCCAGGCAGTGACGTCCTTGGGTGATTTCTCGACGGCATCCTTGAAATAGCGCTGCGAGAGTCCGTAACTGCCGCGATTGTAATGCTCCAGGCCCAGCCGCACAGGCTCGTCCGACGGGTAGTACTTGACGTCGGTCGGCTCCTGCACGGGGTCCCCGCCCGGCGGGTCGATGGGAGCCACGATGGCGGCTTCCCTCGTTGTGTAGTCGCAACCCGCAAGTCCTGGCGCCAACCAGCAACAGGTCAGCAATACAATGGCACGTCGCATAACCCTCGTCTCCCGCTCGGTTCAGCGCATTCACTGCACCAAGCGCAAATGCCCGTCGCTCAACTCACTTGCAAAAACACCGCTACCTGGTCCCTGCCGCTGGCCCGCCGACCGGCACCGAGATTCCCGACGATGCTCCCGCTCCCAATCCAGTTACATTGACATTCTGGGTGACAGGAGGGCGCTGGCCCATCTGTTTCGTCGGATCACCGTTATCAGGAAGCTGATCGATCGGCTGTTGCGAATTGCCGTAACGCGTTACGGCGGCACCCACGCGACGCGCGTCGTATGCGATCCGGCGATCGCCGACATATCGCGGCCAGGGATGGATGGTATGAGTGACGGCGTTCACCTCCTTGGCGTTGCCGGCACTCATCGTGATGGTGTCGGAACGCTGGAAGTAGCGGTCCACCTCGTCATGGCCGGCCACGCCGTAACATCCCCCGAGCAGGAGCGGTGCGAACAAAGCCAGATACCTGATGGTCATCTCGCGCGTCCTCTAGTTGAGGGTTTTGACGACCGGCTGGTCGGCAGCAGCGGCTGGAGCCACGACGGGCGCCCTGATTTCGGGAGCGATGATATGGCCGTAGGGTCCCTTCACCTCGCCACCGGAATTGACGTAGTCATCGTAGCGCTTGCGAACTTCCATCTGGCCGTTGAGGAAGAAATCGACGTCGTTGGCCGGCAGGCGCGAGTCGAGTGGCGAGGCCAATTGCTGACCGGGCGCCGCCGGCGCCACCAGGCGCGGCGTCACGATGATCACCAGATCCGTTTCTTCCTGCTGGTACGATTTGCTGCTGAACAGGGTTCCAAGTACGGGCACCGAGCCGATCCATGGCAATTGCGACACGTCCTGCCGGTTGCGCGTCTGGAGCAGGCCGGCAATTGCAAAGCTCTGGCCATCGCGCAATTCGACCGTGGTGCGGGCGTCGCGTCGGGTGAGGGCCGGAACGGTGGTGCCCTGAATGGTAATCGCATTGGTGAAATCAAGCTCGCTGACCGACGGCTCAACCCGAAGGTTGATCACGCCCCGCGAGAGGACCGTCGGAACAAAGGCCAGCTCGACACCGAATTTCTTGTAGTCGATGGTGATGGTCGGAAAGCCGTTCGTCGTCTGGGTCGGTATCGGCACCGGAAATTCACCGCCAGCCAAGAAACGGGCGGCATCGCCCGAAAGCGTGGTCAAATTGGGCTCTGCTAAGCGACGAGCCAACCCCTTCGTTTCCAGCGCCGATATCAACAAGTCCACCGAGCCGCCATTGCTCGTTCGGACGATGCTGGTCAACAAACTTCCGAACGGTGCCGGAGCGACACCGCCCGCGGTGCCAATAAGCGTATTCAATGTTCCGAGTATTGGAAGGCTGCCCGTTGGGGGAGCACCGACGTCGCCATTGATGCCCCCGATAGGTTGCCGCCCGGCAGTCACCACGCCGCCACGGCCGGTATTTGCGACATTGGTTCCATTGGCATTGGCCACAAAAAGGTTCACGCCGAGGTCGCGGCCAGCCTGCCTAAAGACCTCGAGAAAGCGCACCTCCAGCATCACCTGCTGCGGGGCCGCGACGCTCATTGCGTTGACGACGGTGCCTCCCTTCGCAACCGTGCTGGTGGCGATCGCCATGGCCCGCTCGGCCGTAACCGCGTCGGCCGCCGTTCCGCTGAGGACCACTTGCCCCTCGGAGGCCGACACGCGGATACCGTGCCCGCCGGTACTGGAGCGAATATTCTGCTGCAGATTGCCCGTATCGATCACGACCTCGACGTCGAGAATGCCGATCTGCTTCATCGAGGAGTCGAGCAGGATGACATTGGTGGTGCCGGTCTGCTTGCCCTGGACGTAGATCAGGTGATCGCTGAGCGACTTCACGTCGACGATGTCAGGCGAGCCGGCCACGATGGTCGCGAAGGCCGTATCGACCTTGAACGTACGCGACTTGTTGACGACGACCTTGACCCGCTGGACGTCATTCATTTCGCTGACGAACACCCCGCCCGAGGTATTCCGCCGGTCAGCCGCAGTTGCGCGATCACCGGAATTCAACACCGCCAGCGCAGCAGCCAGGACGCTCAAGGCGAGGAGCCCTGCTCCCGTCCAACTCGAAACGCGACCGCCATCCATTCCGGTTTCCCCCCGCCGCCTTCTGCAGCTGCCCCGTAAATCTACGTCCTCGGCAGCCTCACAACTCCACCTCGCGCCCATCGTAGAGTTTACGGTCTCTCCCACTACAAATCCGTTACCGTTATTTCCCGGCGCACATCAGTTGAGACGGAACCTTACCTCCCGCTCCGCGCGGGACACCCCCAGCTGAGCTGCGAACGATGCGGTAGATCATCGTCCTTCATACCAACTGCGCGCAAGGAAAGACGTTTGCCGCAGTGCCGCAAGACCCGAAAAACCTTACGGATGTTGCCCCCGCGCACCACTTTTCCGTCGGTCAGGAGGTATTGCACGCAGGCGTGGAAGATCGGGTTCCGCTGCCGGCCCTTGCCCGCTGCTGCGTGGGCCACCAGACCTGATCCTGATGATCTTTGTCGGCACCGCATGCAGGCCGGCGCCGCTAAAACGGAATGCTCGTGGAGGCGCTCGGCGCGTTCAATCCCGTGCCCCAGATCGGCATCAGCATCTTAAAGTTTGCTTGGGAAGCTGTAACCGTCAAATTGTTGCTGCTGGACCCAGCGGTCATCGTCGGCGTGAGACCACCGAAATACAGGAAAGGCGCAACATTTTGCCTCTGTGGGTCAGGCAGGTAGGTATTGATATCGATACAGCCGGAGGGCGCCGTGTTGTTGGTTACGTTAGGTGTGTAGCACTTGATCATCGTTGCCCGGGCGCCGGCGCTCGCGAGCGTCCGCAAGGATTGCATGGTGATCGCATAGCGTCCGAGGTCGAAGATGGCGAATATCAATGTGAAAAACGCTATGAAGACGAGGACAAATTCGAACGCCGCGGCACCGCGATTGTCGAGCTTTCTCATCATCGCACCAAAGCGACAACTTGGGTGTAAGCGATAGGACCACACCCTTGCGTACTCAGGAAGCCGCCGCCGCTCATGGTGAGTGTTTTGGCGATCACCTCTGAACACGTCGTGTTCGAACTTTGAGTCCCTCCGTTCCAGGTCACGTCGACATTTCGGAAATACGCCGCTCCCCCAAGTGCGACCGTACCACCACCGTTGATCGTGACAGCATTCTTGGACTTCGTCGGCGCCTGATCATCGATCAAAACGCCGTTCAGATCTGACGAAAAACTGTTGGTGACGGGAGCAGAGAGAGCGACCGTGCCACCGCTGATGGAAAGGCTCGAATCCCCCAACAACACCAGGGTTACGCCCAGACCTGTGCCAGCAGGCGGCCACTTTGTGCAGGCGTTGCAGGTGACTGTTCCGCCATTGATCTTTATTGTCGCATTGTAAAAGACGTACGTGCCGGGAGCGAAATCCAGCCAGTCCCCGGTCGTCACGCTCAGGCTTCCGTACGCCCCCGTGGCAGGGGGAGCATTCGGGGACGCCGTAAAACAAGTCTTGGTGCCGGCGGGCGGCGCTGGCGAGGTGGGACACGATGTTAGCTTTGTTTCTGGATTGGAGCTGCCAGTCCTGCTGTTGAACGATTCGCTGTCCAGCTTGCTAAGCGGATTGGTTGCGTTCGGCATGAAATAGTTGTGCGTCACGCCAGGATTGCTACAGGTCCCTGAAGGGGTGCAGCCACTTACACCATAAATGGCCCATCCCGAACCCGTGAAAGTTGGCGTGCTGGCAAACTGAACGGTGGTGTCCGACATCATCCCGCAGCCAGTTCCGTTGTTGCTGAGGTTACCACCGAGCTTGAGCGCGCCCGTGTCAGGCCCGAGTGCCAACGCACACAGCTTCGTCGGGTTCTGGACCAGAGCAATGGCTTGGGCGGGGATGGTGACGGTTTTAAAACCCAGCACTGCCGCCAGGTAGGCCGGCTGTTGCTGCCTGACTATGGCGCGAACAGCATTACCGGTGCCTGCAGGGGGCGTTGTGAACGTGCCCGCATTGGAGTCGCCGACATAATCGCCGATATCGATCTGCACGACCCGCGAGATTCCGCTCGGAAGACTCGTCGCACACCGGCTGTCGGGATAGGCCGTGTTGTCCGCTGGACTTGAGTTGCAAAACGCATTCTGTGCCGCGAATTCCTTGCCGCGATAATCCACCGATTGTGGATCGCAGTTCGTCGCACCAGCTATCGTGCATGCAAGCCGCAAGGCGCCCGAATAGGCTGCCGCATCGGCCGCGTTCTGCGCGTTCTTCTGGGTGACGTACCACGATCCGGCCTCGGCCCCGAGCGAGACCACGCCGATGAGCGGCACGAGCGCGATGACTGTTGCAAATGCGACCGAGCCTCGTCGTGAGTGGAGCAGATCACGCATGGAAGCACCTATTGGAAGCGCTCTGAGTAAAGCAGCGTGTATGTACAACTCGTGGGACACAGCACCGGTCGCCAGACAATCGGGGACAAGGTGACCGTTGTCGTGAATGAAAAATATTTCGGGGTAGCAATATTGCTCGACGAGCAGGCAACACGTGCGTCTCCGCATATCACCTGGATGTTGCTGATCGGATAGCCGGCGACTGTTGTCTGTAGCCCCGAGCAACAGATCACCGTCCCGTCAGGTCCGAGCGGATTATGGTACTGCAAGTATTGCCCGAAGCCGCGCAGCGCCGCCCAGGCGGAGCTAAACTGCAAGCCCGCGATGGCCACCTCGGCGAGCGACATCAGCAGGAACGCCACCAGGACAGGATAGACGATCAATGTCTCAAGCGCGACGGCACCGCGCTGATCCGCCATGAAAGACTTCTTGTGGCTCATGAGCCCCACCTCGACCGATACTCACGGTTCTGGGTCGTCGACCGGATCAATAGCACTCACCAAACATGCGGGATCAATCTCCAGCGCGAGGTCTCGTAACTGGAATATTCAGGACAGTTGCGCCGGAGCAGGTCCTCTTCGTAATAAATCCGGCAAACCTGGACGCCAATATGCAAGACGAGCAACGCTGCTGTCAGCGGCGTCGGATTTCTAAGCACCACACCCAAAACCGCGACTTCTTCCGCGAGGTAGAGCGGATGCTTGATCCATCGATAGGGGCCCGTTTGCACGACGTTGCGCGCCTGCGGCACCAAACTGAACGATCTGCCAAGATGTCTGATGGTGACCAGCATCATGATCATGCCGATCAGCACGCAAGCGGTGGATGCCAGGTTTGGCAACGCTTCGTCGGTTTTGCCGAAGAAGGCGATCGTCCATGGCATATAGGTGCCGACGAACGCCGCTATTTTTGGGAGAAGACCGTCCGCCTGCGCCTTTGCCGGCGGCCGCGTGATGGTCAACAGCGCCAGCAGGACGTAGAAGGTCGCAAGGCACACACTCGACAAGAGCGAGGGCCAGGGATCATGGGGCGACGAGCCAATCTTGATGGCGACGCCAAGTGCCAGCAACATGAACCACATGCCGCCGAACAGCTGCATCGTCCGATCGTAAGAGGAGGTTTTCGACAGGACAACGGTGCTCATGGCTATTTACCGAAGCTGGCAAATGAACGTACGAGATGCAGAATGGGACTTCCTCCCAAGATGACGAACATGGCCGGAAGCAGGAACAGGACCATGGGAATGGTCAGCTTGGCGCCCAGCTTGTGTGCTCTTTCTTCGAGCTTGGTAATACGTTCGCGCCGGAGGTCGACGGCGATGCTCCGCAGAGCCTGGCCCACCGGTGTTCCGTATTGCAGGCTTTGAGCGATCATGGTGCCGAACCGACGAAGCCCGTCTGACGTGGATCCCAATTTCTCGAAGGCGTCGCTGCGGTTTGGCAGTATCCTGAGATCATCAAGAAGACCGTGCAACACCCGGGCTATCGAGGGATTGGTCTCGTTCATTTCTTGCGCGACACGTGCCAGCCCGCTCTCCAGGCCCATTCCCGCTTCGCTGCACACAACCAGCAAATCGATCATATCCGGCGTGCCCAGCCGAACAGCAGCATCAAACCGCCGCTTCAGCACCCCCAGTATCAATCGCGGCGCTACAATCCCGATCGCCAGGCCCATGAGTGTGAAGACCAACACATCCGTCGGTGCCTTTCCCGAGAGCTGAGCGGCCCCCCAGGCGATAATCGGGCATAGGAACATGCTGACGGCTTTGATACCGATCCAGGTCGGCAAGGTTCGATGATGATTGAAACCTGACGATTGAAGGATGGCTCGCAGTTGATCCAGATTTTCCTCGGCGTAGAAGCGGCGCCACCGCATGCCGAGCGATGAAACCCAACTGGTCATGTCCTTGAAAGTTGCCGCCTCGCCGGCAATTCCCAGCACGGCGCTTGACACACGCGCGTCCAATTCGCGCAGGTGTATTTCGCGGATGATCAACAGGCTCGTCGCAGTCCCAGCTGCTATTGCGAGGGCCACCAGACCGAGACCAAACGTCATAGTGTTGTTTCCCTTCTGACCATCCAACTGATCACCACGGCTCCGACAAGCACCGAGGCGACCGCGTAAGCCAGTAGCTTGTTTCCGACGGGATCGGTGAACAACAGATCAACCGTTTGCGGATTGGCCGCGTATAGGACTCCGCCGCCGATCAAGGGCGAGACCGTCAGTGCGCGTGAGGAAAAGATCACCTCTCCCGCCAACGCCTTGGCTCGAGCAGCCAGCGCAACACGCTGTCTCACAGTCTCTCCCAGGTTCTGTAAGGTTTCGGCCAGGCTGCCGCCGGACTTCAATTGAACTGCAAGTGTCACTGCAAACATCGCATACTCTTGTACTTGTGTTCGTCGATAGACAGCTTGGACCGCCTCCTCCGGAGGTCTCCCCAGACTCACTTCGCTGCATACGATGGCAAACTGCCCAGCCGTTGGTTCCGGCATGTCGCGCGCGAGGGCGCGAAATGCTTCGTTCACAGGCAGGCCCGTTCGAACTGTACTTGTCACCAACTGGATGGCATCCGGCAGCTGCCGAAACAGTCGAAGGGCGAAGCGACGTTGCTGCCATCCGAACAGGCCTCGCATCACGATGATGGCTACGATTGCGGCGACGATGGACGCGTAAACAATGGGATATCCCAGCTGGCTATTCGCATAAAAGATTGCCGCTGCTGCGAGGGCGCCCGCAAGCACCACATAGGCCGGATGCCAGGCGTAAGGTATCTCGGGCCTGTAATTGGCGAGGCGATAGAGAAGCAGAGACCGGGACCCGGTCTCCGAACGGCGAATGGATGGCAAGCTAGCTGGATGTGAATCCGGCAGGGAAACCGCAAGCTGGCGATCGAAGCGTCTTTCCCGAGCGTCGAGCCACAACGAAATCGCTGCTGCGCACATCGCAAGCGCCAGAACGGCGACGATCACGGACTCCGGCATCATATTTGCCTCATCGCCTCGGCCCAGACGCCATCCAGCCCGTAATAGACAAGACGACTCTTGAATTTCGGGGTAGCAAGGTTGGACCTATAGGTGCCGGATAATCGCCCATGCACATCCTCCTCCTGGTACTCGAAGGCTGCGATGTCATTGGTGGTGATCACCTCGCCCTCCAGGCCGATGACCTCGCTGATCTGAACGATACGGCGCTGTCCGTCCCGCATCCGTTCGACCTGCACAATGAGATCCAGTGCAGCGACGATCTGAGCTCGAATGGCGCGCGACGGTAGATTGACCTGTCCCATCTGGACCATGTTTTCGATGCGGGTCAGGGCATCCCGGGTACTATTCGCGTGGACCGTGGAGATCGAACCGTCATGGCCGGTGTTCATCGCCTGCAGCATGTCGAAAGCTTCCGCACTGCGGACCTCGCCAACGACGATCCGGTCGGGCCGCATGCGCAGGGCATTCACCAGCAGATCCCGTTGCGTCACCTGCCCTGTGCCTTCCAGACTGGGAGGCCGGGTCTCCAGGCTAATCACGTGCGGCTGCTGAAGCTGCAACTCTGCCGCATCTTCGATCGTGACAATGCGTTCGTTGTGATCGATGAATTGACTCATCGCGTTCAAGAGCGTCGTCTTGCCGGATCCCGTACCGCCGGAAACCAGAACATTGAGCCGGGACCGGGCGGCGATCTCCAGCAGTTGTCCGATGGCCGCGGTCATTGAGCCATTCTCAATCAATCCGGCGATATCCAGGCGGCGACTTGGAAATTTCCGGATGGAGATGCACGGACTATGGATCGCAAGCGGCGGCAGGATGATGTTGACGCGGCTGCCATCCAGCAGGCGACAATCCACCATCGGACTGGATTCGTCGACGCGCCGGCCGACCTGCGCGGCAATTTTCTGAGCGACGGAGGTGATGTGATCATTGTCGCGGAATCGCACCGCAATTCGTTCCAGCCTGCCGTTTCGCTCCACGTAAACGTTACTCGGACCGTTCACCATGATATCGCTGATCGATTGATCCAGCAGCAGCGGACGAAGCGGCCCGTAGCCCGTCATGTCGTCGGCAATCTCGTCCGCAAGCTGAAGCTGCTCGCGCCCCGACAGCTCGAGCCGTTCCTGGTTGGCGATTTGATGGATGATCTCTTCGATCTGCCGCCGAAGAACCTCGCGCGAAACGGTTGCGGCCACCGATGGCTCGATCTGCTCAATGACCCGTTCACGCAACGAAGCCGGTATCACCGGATGGTGGATCGGGGGTTCGTCGCGCTTGGGCGCGGATGCGAACACGTTTGAGGCGGGTGGAGGCGCGCTCGGCCCGGATGCGGCAACGTTGGGCATCGACAGAGGCGAGCCTGTCGCAGGACCAGGCAGCTCAGTCCCCAAGGCAGCTACGAAAATGGGCGCGTCGTCATCACGCCTGCCGAACTTTTTCATCGCAGATGTGCTTTGAGCACCCTCCTCCACCATCCACTCCGCTCGGCACCGACACCGCTGATCTCCCGCACAATCGGCGCCAGGTGACGTCGCAACTTCCTGACGTGCTTCAGAGCCGGAATTCCGAGATTGACTGCCTGGGTCATCCCCTTACCCAGATCCGGAACGATCATGTCGGGTTCTGCGCCCAATGCCTTGACGACCGCCGCCCTCGGAAGGCCGCCAGGACGATCGGCCCGGTTGAGCAAGGTAAAAACCCGGTCTTTGCCGGCGATGTTGATCACGGCGGCGCGCAGCGCGTGGGCATTGCGAAGTCCGGTCACCTCCGCTTCGAGCAGCACCATCACGTGACGGGACAGCGTAATCACCGGGTAGATCGATGGCGGGAACGGGACCGGTACGTCGACAACGATGTAGTTGAACCGTTGGCGGAGGAGACCCAGCACGTGTCGTACGCCAGCTTCCGTGATTTCGAGCTGCGCATCGAGGTCCTCGTCGGCCGAGACCAGGCAAACGCGTTCGTTGACCTCGATTGCGGCGCGCTCGAGGAAGAGTGTGTCCGCCCGTGCCGGATTTTCCAGTGCTATGCGCAACCCCGGCCCGGGACGAACCCCCAACATCACTGCGGCTTCTCCACCCTGCAGATGAAGGTCAAGCAGCGCCACTTTGGCCTTGGTGGTCTCGGCCAGCTGCAGTGCCAGATTGATCGCGATGCTCGTGGCACCGGCGCCGCCCTGTGCGCCGCAGATCGATACCACGTGCCCACCACGATCGATCTGGTTGGCCGCCATGTCGCCGAGTAGCTTCGGGCGGAGCTGGTCCAGCACCAGATCGCGCGTGAGCGGCCGTGGCAGGTACTCGGTCAAGCCGAGCTCCAAAAGCTCACGGTAGAAGGTGATCTCCCTGTTTTCGCCGATCAGAGCAACGCGGACATCGGGTGGACAGACCCCGGCCAGCCTTTCCAGTTCGGTGAAGGGATCATCGATGCCGCTGATGTCCGTCACCAGCGCGAACAGGTCAGTATCGGTTTCAAGCATCCGTATCGCATGGCGGATGGTACCGCGCCTGATCGAAAGGTTGGCGCCTTCGAGCCCCTTGCGCAAAGCCGCGGCGCTGATCTCGTCGTTTACGAAGCAGACGACGCGGTTACGCGTGACGATCGATATCGATTCTTCGGGTGGAGTGGCTATGGCAATGTTCATCAACGTTTCTCCGGCAACTTGCTAACGTCACCCATAGCGGTTGCAGTCTGGCGCACGACTCCCGACGACCCATCGCAGCTGACGAGAGCATCTTCGTCTTGCTTCCTGACCGTGTATTGCTTGACCTCCCCGCCCGAATGAACGACGATCGCCGTTCTCTGCGCTGCAATTGCATTCTGTCGAGCAAGTTCCGGCGACACATCGCAGCTGGACATCGCGCCCGTGTCCGACTTGTCCCACTGATCGATTGCCGCGCGCACGGCCAGCGACAGCGTTCCGAGCTGCTTTGCGACAGTGATCTTTTTGACCTGCTCCTGTGCAAGCTCCAGTGACACGGTTTGCGATTGCTTGCCTGCCATCCCGCTAGAAGGCCGCCCGCCCTCCGCGATCTCCTGGTCAATCGCGATGACCCGAACATTGCGCAGAACGGTTTCGCTCAGCGCGCGCCGCGCGGGATCGGCCTTCTCGAAGACCTGGGTCAGCACGACATCGACATGATCTCCCGGCCTGATCAAGCCCGAGACACCCGCCTCTTCGTCAACCTTGATGCTGATGGCGCGGCTGTCCGGTGCCAGGACACTGGCAAGGAATCCCCGATCTCGCGGACGCAGAATGTCTTGCAACGTGACAGGGCTGCCCGCTTCGACGAACCTGCGGATGAGAGAGCCGGGAAGTCCGGTCTTGGATTCGGGCGTCTCTAGGATAGCCCCCTGTGGAACGTGCTCCGGCGACACCGATCGCACGGTGAAATCTTCTTCGCGGGCCAATGTGCCCTTCGGCAAGGGATGTGCCGCGACAAAGTATCCAATGGTTGACGGCGCCGCCGGCGGTGGAGCCGTCTCTATGGCCTGTACCGGGCCCGGCGGCGGCGCCTTCGGGAGGTTCATGTTATAGGCAATCAGCCCGAACGCAGTGGTTGCGAGCAGAAGCACCATGATGATCGACAGACGCAACGCGGATGACATCTCATAATCCTTTGCTCAATACCGTCCAAATGCCGCCGCAGGCTATGGCAACCCCATAAGGCAGCGGCGCGTGCCGCAAATTGCGCCAGCGCTCGATCGCGTAAACGCGACGCGCGAGCGACGATCCGGCAGGCGCCAGCTTGGGATATGGCAGGAGGCGCATCAGCAGATGCACCAGTGCAAGTATGCCGCCGGCCAGCGCCGTGATGGTCAGCAGGTCAATCACGCCGGTCAGCGGGAGACCAACCGCAAGCGCAACCAGCAGCTTGACGTCGCCGCCGCCCATCCATCCCCGCATGTAGACGACCAACAGCAACAGAAACAGGATCGCAGCTGATACCAGTGATTGGGCAAGTAGCGCGGGGCTGCTCAATTGCGCGGCGATCCCGAGCAGCGCCAAGGCCAGACACAATTCGTTCCGGATCAACCGCGTGGCGAGGTCGATCGTCGCTACATATAGCAACAATAGGATTTCCAGAAGCGAGGTTGCGGGAGCAATCCAATTCATGAAATGCACGCCTCAAAAAAAGGTCGATCGCGCACGAAGAAATGGGTGAGCTAGCGAGAGGGGGCAACTTGGATTGTCCCCTCAAGCATCAGATGGCCGTATCAACCAGCAATGGCCGTATTGAAAGCAGTGACGATGGCGGTGATCCCGGTCGTCAGCGCTGCCCCAATCTGGCCACCAGCCCCACCACCGAACACAGCACCTACTGCGCCGACGATACAAACGGCGACGATAATGTACTCGAACGACACCACGCCGCCCTCGTCGGCACGCAGGTGCTTCAAAGCTTCCCTGGTTACAACGTAATATCTCAACATGTGAGAACGCCTCCTTGTAAGCACCCTCCGTCGCCAGACAAAGCCTTGCCGACGGTGGGCGCGCTCATTTTTTTCGCTGGAACGATGGCCGTGTCAGCCGGCGATCGCTGTGTTGAAAGCAGTGACGATGGCGGTGATCCCGGTCGTCAGTGCTTTCCCGATCTGGCCGCCAGCGCCACCGCCGAACACGGCACCCACTGCGCCAACGATGCAAACCGCGACGATGATGTACTCGAATGACACCACGCCGTCCTGGTCCGTCCGCAGACGCTTCAAAGCTTCCTTGGTCTCGATGAAATGATGCAACATAGGAAGAATCCCTTGTTTCAAGATGGATTTGCAGAACCTCGGCAACTTCAGCGGCTGCGGATTTATGTCCAGCCCCGCCAGCGATAAACTATCCATTAAATATTTATTAGCGTCAACATTTAATGTATTAATGCCCGATTTGAATAATCCATCACAAAACGAGCCCGGCGCGAGCATCCAAGAATCGACAAAAACGTTGCAATACAAACACGATAGCTAACCCAGCAACCGCATCCTGAGCAGAGCACTGGCTGGAGACGGCAGGAATCACCGGATTATTACGGATGAGGATCGCAATAATAATATTAATTGATGCTGCGCCGCGGCCGGCGTGCATCGAGCAAATTTTACGACGTGCTAAAAATTGCAACTGGAGCGGGAATCACTCAAGCCCGACGAGATGCCGGCTACTCAGAACCGGCGGGATGCATCAGGGCAGTCAGCAAGGCGTTAGGATCTCCATGCGAACCAGGTACCGACCTTGCAGTCGGCACCTTTAGCCATTCCTCGCAACGCGTCAGACCAGATCCCCGTGGTAGCTGATCAGCGTTCCCATGTTCTTGTCTGCCTCGGTCTGGAAGCTCGCGGGATCGTACTGGCCCAACAAGCTGATATTGGCAGTATGAACTCCGTCAGTCACCGAAAGGATTCCGCCAGTGCCGGCCTGATTTGCGACATACCTTGTGGTCGTACCGTCCCCGAATGAGACGTCGAGCAGATCCAGGTGGTCACCTTCGTTGAACCCGGACACGACACCGCTGAAGTCGAAGGAGTCATGGAGCACGATTGTCCCGGTGGCCGCGGCATCAAACGCAACATGTGCAGATGAAGCCGCTCCGAACTCGATCGTAGCCACGCCATCCATCAGTGCGGTGCCGCTGCCGCTTACGATGCCATTGAGAGTGATGTTGGCTCCATGCGCCCACAGCAGCCCCGAATTGTCCACGTGACTGTCGATGACCAGACCGCCGCTGCCGCTGGCCGCAATCGTTCCGGAATTGACGATGATGTTGCTACCGGTGTCAATCTCGAGCGCGTTGGTGCCCGTGGCGTTGATTGTACCTTGGTTGACAAGGCTCAATGTCCCCTCGCCAAGCTGTCCGGCTCCCGAAATGGTGTTATCGATGTTGGTCAGCGTGACGTCGGAAACAGCTCCACTGATAGTATTCTCGCTATTGTCGGACAACAGCACCTGACCGCCACCTTCCAGCAAAATGCCGTGCCCGACAAGTTGGAGGTCGGTCTCCGCGCCGGTCGAGTTCAACGAGATCGTGCCCGTATTATGGATGTTACCGGACAACGGCAGCATTGCGCCGTTGCCGATCGTCATCGTGGCGACGTTGTCGACTATGGGCTTAAAGTCGAACACGAAGTCGTCCGCTGCGAGCGAGGCGGCATCGACGCCATCCAAAGTGATCGTTTGACCCTCGGCCAGCGCAATGACCGCATCACCGTCATCGTCGGTAGACAGATGCGTCTGGACATCTGCGAAGGTCTTGAAGCTGGCGTGGCCGATCAGGTCGATCTGATCATGCGCAATGTCGAAATTATAGATGACGTCGTGGCCGATCGGCCGTGAGAATACAAGCAGATCGCTGCCATCTGACGCTGTGAGATAGTCATTGCCGGAAATGGCGATGATGGGGGAGCCCGTTGCAAAAGCTTCAACATTGTCGGCGAATGTCTCGATGACAGCCGAGCCGTCCGGCTGCATCCAAGTCACGGTCACGTCAAGGTGCAAAGCGCCGGCGAAACTGACTGGCGATGTCACCATGAGCGAGCTGACGTCGGTCGTCTCGATCGTCCACTTGCCATCGGGGAGCAGCGTCCCACCATTGAGTGTCCAGCCGTCGGGCATGCTGGCCACAGTGACCGTCGCGAGTTGCCGCTCGTCGGCCGGCGAGTCGGTCAGACCCAGATTGATGGGCTGCCCCGATATGCCCGCAGGAGCAAGCGCCGTTCCAAACGCGAAGTCCGCCGCGCTGAAGGTACCGGTTATGCTGGCCAGAGTGGTCAGATTGTCCAAATCTGCAACGAGTATCGCGCCGCCCGCCACGCTCGGATTGGGATCGTAGTAGACTTGCGCGTGGCCCACTGTCGAATTGTGGAATACGAACAGGGCCCCAGTCGTGATATTCGAGTAACCGTTGATCGTTGATTGAACTGTTGCTGTCGTCACGGATGCGTCTGTTTTAATGCCGACTTCCGTGTTGGCGAGATTTATCGCAGCGTTGTTGCCCGTTCTGACGTTTTCGACATTTGTATCGACATCACCAATGACGAATCGCCCGGCGGTTACCGTGAATTCCAGCTTGTCGCCTGAGGTGCTGAAGTCGGTTATGTGGTCACCGGCGTCGGTGACAGCGAGATAGGCGAATGTATCGTTCCCGCCACCGCCTGTCAGCGCATCTGCGCCACCACCACCCACGATCCTGTCCGCGCCAGTGCCTGCGCCACCGTTGATCGTGTCGTTGCTTGAACCGCCCTTGAGGATATCATCACCGCCGTTTCCCGAACTGCCCATGATGACAAACGATCCGGACGTGACTGCGCTGGCATCTACGACCAAGTCGCCGTTACCGGTGATGCCAGATCCGTCGATCGCGAGCGTTCCTCCGTTTTGGAATGTCGAAAGGAATGTCAAAGCATCAGTGTGATTTCCGCTGTTGCTGTCACTCAGACTTATTGTTTCGAAATTTGTCAGGCCAATGCTTCCTGTACCATCTCCGAAGGTGAATGGCCCCAACCCACCACCACTGACGACGAGAGTGTCCGTCCCGCTTCCCCCTGTCAGCATGTCGCCGTTGTTTAGCGTTAGGGGAGATTGCGTGCCGGTCACGGTATTGGTGCCCGATACAAAGAAGACCCTATCGGTGCCGGTCGTGAGAGCGAAGGGGCTGGGGCTCGTGACCGAAATTGTCACCGTATCGACATCGGTCAATGCACCACCCGCTCCGGTGTGGCCATTGTCGCTTGTTGTCACGGTCAGAGTGCTCGTTCCGGCAAAGTTCGATGCCGGAACGTAGTTGACCGTCGAGGCCAGCGTAGAATTGATGGCACTGACTGCTCCGGTCAGCGTCACCGTCGACGTTCCGCTGCCGCCGATCCCTGCGGTACCTCCTGAAACGGTCAAGGTGCCGTTGGTTACGGACAACGTGATCGTTTCGCTGGCGCCGTCCGAGTCGGCATCGAAGATGCTAAGTCCAGTGATCGCCTTTGTCGTGTTGACGTTTGTCGTCTGTGCTCCCGGAACCGTATTCACCGGCGCGTCGTTCACGGGGATGACCGCGACTGTCGAGCTCACGATATTGCTGGCGTGGCTGACCGTCTGGCCGTCGTCAACCTGGTAGCTGATGGTGCGGGTCGCGCCCGACGGATTGTCACCCGAGTTCGAGTAAGTCACGGAGCGCAGAGCCGCCTGGTAGTTCGCCACACTCGACGAACCCGTGAGGGTTAGCACCCCGATGCTGGCGTTATAGCTGCCGGTGATGCCGCTCTGATTCGTAAAACCGAGCACATCCTGGCCTGAGGCGAAGTTACCTGTAATCGACACCGTCGCGCCGGTCAGATTCGTGCTGTCAACATCCGACACGATCAGAGCCGCATCGATAGCGGTCGCCGCCTGACCCTCGGTATAGGACAGTGAACCGCCGTTGGCATTCAGCACCGGTGCATCATTGCTGCCAGTGATGGTCACCGTGACGATGCCGCTCGCGGTGCCGTCCTGGCTTGTGACGGTGAACTGGTCCTGCACCTGCTGGCCGGCGGTGAGCTCATTGTGGGCGCCATTGCCGCTGTAGCTCCAGGCGCCGTTGGCATCGATGGTGAAGTCGCCATAGGTGCCGTGGACGTTGCTCTGGGCCACGACATGGGCTTGGCCGGTGTCGGGGTCGGTGATGCTGAGCTGGCCGGAGGTGTTGAGTGCCGCCGCCGTGTCGCCCTCAGTGACCGCCTTCGAGTCCGAGCTCACGGTCGCGGCATCGTTGCTACCGGTGATCGTCACCGTCACGGTGCCGGTCGCGGTGCCATCCTGGCTGGTGACGGTGAACTGGTCCTGCACCTGCTGGCCGGCGGTGAGCTCATTGTGGGCGCCGTTGCCGGTGTAGCTCCAGGCCCCGTTGGCATCGATCGTGAAGTCGCCATAGGCGCCATGGACGTTGCTCTGCGCCACGACGTGGGCTTCGCCGGTGTCGGGATCCACAATCGTCAGCTGGCCGGAGGCGTTCAGCGCGGAGGCAGCGTCGCCTTCCGTGACGGACTTCGAGTCCGACGAGACCGTAGCCGCATCATTGGTCCCGGTGATGGTCACCGTCACGGTGCCGCTCGCAGTGCCATCCTGGCTGCTGACCGTGAACTGGTCCTGCACCTGCTGGCCGGCGGTGAGCTCGTTGTGGGCGCTGTTGCCGGTGTAGCTCCAAGCCCCGTTGGCATCGATCGTGAAGTCGCCATAGGTGCCGTGGACGTTGGTCTGGGCCACGACATGGGCTTGGCCGGTGTCGGGGTCGGTGATGCTGAGCTGACCGGAGGTGTTGAGCGCCGCCGCGGTGTCGCCCTCGGTGACTGCCTTCGAATCCGAGCTGACGGTTGCGGCGTCGTTGGTCCCGGTGATGGTCACCGTCACGGTGCCGGTCGCGGTGCCATCCTGGCTGGTGACGGTGAACTGGTCCTGCACCTGCTGGCCGGCGGTGAGCTCATTGTGAGCACCGTTGCCGGTGTAGCTCCAGGCGCCGTTGGCATCGATGGTGAAGTCGCCAAAGGTGCCGTGGACGTTGCTCTGCGCCACGACATGGGCCTCGCCCGTATCCGGGTCGGTGATGGTGAGCTGACCGGAGGTGTTCAGCGCCGCCGCGGTGTCGCCCTCGCTGACGGACTTCGCCTCGGAAGAGACCGTGGCCGCATCGTTGCTGCCGGTGATCGTGACCGTGACGATGCCAGTGGCCGTGCCGTCCTGGCTGGCGACCGTGAACTGGTCCTGCACCTCCTGGCCGGCGGTGAGCTCGTTGTGAGCCCCGTTGCCGGTGTAGCTCCAGGCGCCGTTGGCATCGATGGTGAAGTCGCCATAGGTGCCGTGGACGTTGCTCTGGGTGACGACATGGGCTTCGCCCGTGTCGGGATCCACAATCGTCAGCTGGCCGCTCGTGTTGAGCGCGGAGGCGGCATTCCCCTCGGTGACGGACTTCGCCTCGGAAGAGACCGTGGCCGCATCGTTGCTGCCGGTGATGGTGACCGTGACGATGCCGGTGGCCGTGCCATCCTGGCTAGTGACCGTGAACTGGTCCTGCACCTGCTGGCCGGCGGTGAGCTCATTGTGAGCCCCGTTGCCGCTATAACTCCAGGCCCCGTTGGCATCGATGGTGAAGTCGCCATAGGTGCCGTGGACGTTGCTCTGCGTCACAACATGGGCTTCGCCCGTATCCGGGTCGGTGATGGTGAGCTGACCGCTGGTGTTGAG
>NZ_LBJP01000001.1:396114-396250 GCF_028128715.1 Bradyrhizobium sp. CCBAU 51745
ACCGCTGGTATTGAGCGTCGCCGCGGTGTCGCCCTCGGTGACGGACTTCGCCTCGGAAGAGACCGTGGCCGCATCATTGCTGCCAGTGATGGTCACCGTGACGGTGCCGCTCGCGGTGCCGTCCTGGCTGGCGATC
>NZ_LBJP01000001.1:396549-396638 GCF_028128715.1 Bradyrhizobium sp. CCBAU 51745
CCCGGAAGTGTTCAGCGCGGAGGCAATGTCGCCCTCCGTCACCGCCTTGGAGTCCGAGCTCACGGTCGCCACATCATTGGTACCGGTGA
>NZ_LBJP01000001.1:397750-398197 GCF_028128715.1 Bradyrhizobium sp. CCBAU 51745
GTGCCGTCCTGGCTTGTGACGGTGAACTGGTCCTGCACCTGCTGGCCGGCGGTGAGCTCATTGTGAGCACCGTTGCCGCTGTAGCTCCAGGCGCCGTTGGCATCGAGGGGGGGGGGGGGGGGGGGGGGGGGGGGGGGGGGGGGGGGGGGGGGGGGGGGGGGGGGGGGGGGGGGGGGGGGGGGGGGGGGGGGGGGGGGGGGGGGGGGGGGGGGGGGGGGGGGGGGGGGGGGGGGGGGGGGGGGGGGGGGGGGGGGGGGGGGGGGGGGGGGGGGGGGGGGGGGGGGGGGGGGGGGGGGGGGGGGGGGGGGGGGGGGGGGGGGGGGGGGGGGGGGGGGGGGGGGGGGGGGGGGGGGGGGGGGGGGGGGGGGGGGGGGGGGGGGGGGGGGGGGGGGGGGGGGGGCCCGTTGGCATCGATGGTGAAGTCGCCATAGGTGCCGTGGACGTTGG
>NZ_LBJP01000001.1:398969-570787 GCF_028128715.1 Bradyrhizobium sp. CCBAU 51745
GCCGCTGGTGTTCAGCGCCGCCGCGGTGTCGCCCTCGGTGACGGACTTCGCCTCGGAAGAGACCGTGGCCGCATCGTTGCTGCCGGTGATGGTGACCGTGACGGGGGGGGGGGGGGGGGGGGGGGGGGGGGGGGGGGGGGGGGGGGGGGGGGGGGGGGGGGGGGGGGGGGGGGGGGGGGGGGGGGGGGGGGGGGGGGGGGGGGGGGGGGGGGGGGGGGGGGGGGGGGGGGGGGGGGGGGGGGGGGGGGGGGGGGGGGGGGGGGGGGGGGGGGGGGGGGGGGGGGGGGGGGGGGGGGGGGGGGGGGGGGGGGGGGGGGGGGGGGGGGGGGGGGGGGGGATGCCGTCCTGGCTGGCGACCGTGAACTGGTCCTGCACCTGCCGGCCCGCGGTGAGCTCATTGTGAGCACCGTTGCCGCTATAACTCCAGGCCCCGTTGGCATCGATGGTGAAGTCACCATAGGTGCCATGGACGTTGCTCTGGGCCACGACATGGGCTTCGCCCGTGTCGGGATCTACAATCGTCAGCTGCCCGGAGGTGTTCAGCGCGGAGGCAATGTCGCCCTCCGTCACCGCGTTGGAGTCCGAGCTCACGGTCGCGGCATCATTGGTACCGATGATCGTCACCGTCACGGTGCCGCTCGCGGTGCCATCCTGGCTGCTGACCGTGAACTGGTCCTGCACCTGCTGGCCCGCGGTGAGCTCATTGTGAGCACCGTTGCCGCTATAACTCCAGGCGCCGTTGGCATCGATGGTGAAGTCGCCATAGGTGCCGTGGACGTTGCTCTGGGCCACGACATGGGCTTCGCCCGTATCCGGGTCGGTGATGGTGAGCTGGCCGGAGGTGTTCAGCGCCGCCGCGGTGTCGCCCTCGGTGACTGCCTTCGAATCCGAGCTGACGGTTGCGGCGTCGTTGGTCCCGGTGATGGTCACCGTCACGGTGCCGGTGGCGGTGCCGTCCTGGCTGGTGACCGTGAACTGGTCCTGCACCTGCTGGCCCGCGGTGAGCTCATTGTGGGCGCCATTACCGCTGTAGCTCCAGGCGCCGTTGGCATCGATGGTGAAGTCGCCATAGGTGCCGTGCGCGTTGCTCTGGGCCACGACATGGGCTTCGCCCGTGTCGGGATCCACAATCGTCAGCTGGCCGCTCGTGTTCAGCGCGGAGGCGGCATTCCCCTCGGTGACGGACTTCGCCTCGGAAGAGACCGTGGCCGCATCGTTGGTCCCGGTGATGGTCACGGTCACTGTCTGGGTAGCTGTCGAGCCGTGGCCGTCATTGATCGTCACCACGAAGCTCTCGGTGACGGTCTGGCCCGCAGCGAGGTATTGCGCAGCCGCGTTGTTCAAACTGTAGTGCCACTGCACCGCGCCGTTGGCGGCATTGGCCGCCTCGTTGACGGGGTCGAGCGAGAAAGTGCCGAGCGAAGTCGTGTTGGAAGAGGCTGCCGCGAACGAGGCGGAATGCGTGTCGCTGAGATCGGCGTCGTTGAAACTGATAGTGCCGGCCGCGCTCTGCGAATCCGAGAGATCCGGCGTGGCATTCGCGTCTTCCACCACCGAGCCGCTCTGCGGACTTGATGTCGCGAAGACCGAATCGTTTGCGCCGTTGAACTGGAGTGTCACCGTCGCCCAGCTGAGCGTGCCATTGCCCAGCTGGATCGCGTAGGTGAATGTGTCAGTCAACGTTTGCCCGACCGCCAGCGCCTGAAGCTGAGCGTTGATGTCGCCCTTGTCGTAGTGAATGGTGCCGTCCGACTCGATCCAGATGCGGGCACCGAGCGCGCTGCGGTCTCGGGTTCCGGCCATGCCGGCTTCGTCAGCGCTGTACACCACATCCCTGACCAGCAGATCAGCAGGTGCGTAGCTCTTGGTAGAGGCGGAGGCGCTCGTGCCGTCGTCCAGCGAGAACAGCGTCTTGGCCGCGCCCCCAAGGTCATTTGCCAGTACGTTCAAGATGAGAATGTTGCCGGCGTCTTCCGTAAACGAGAAAATGTCCGAGTTGGCTTGCGGAGTATTGCCGAACGAAACCGTGCTGCCGCCGCCCGTTGTCTGCGTCGCCATAGCTTAAATCCTCGGGGTGATGCGCCGCCCGCATTCACGGACCGGCACAAATTGCACAATGGCGCGGGGATGATCGGCCGTTGCCTTGCCTATGTTGCTGAAGAAAAATGCCAAGCTGCCCAGGATGCCTACCGTCCTGTTCAGCGCTTCGAAAATGTGCAAAGAGAACACGTGCCGCTCAACTCTGCTCGAGGCCAGAGTCGCTCCGGGCCCGCGAGCGGATGTCGTGAAAACGGTCGCGCGCCCGACAGCCGCCATGTTTGCAAACCGCAAACTTGGCTGGATCGAAGGATCGCAGATTGACGGAGAAGAATTCGAGACTGCCTGAGCCCGACCCAACATTGCTACAAAATGCGTGCACGTCATTCGCGACCCTCGTCTGTCAATGCAGAGCAGAGAGCGTCGCCGGAAAATCAATTCACGCAAACTGATAGCGCTCGCTCGGAGGGTGTTACGTCCACCAGCGATAATCGATCAACTGCTGCCAATTTGCGTGAAAAGATCTGGAGCGGTATCCCCCTGCCCATCGCGGTCGGTGCTTGGCCGGCCACGTCTTGGCAATTATTGATTCTGCGATATTCGCGGCTTCAGAAGCGACGACCGTGATCAGGAAGCGCCACGGTCATTCGCCCTCATTAAATCAATATCTATTTTAAATTAAAGCCATTGTCCATTTATTTATTTATTCGCATATTTTATTGATTAATGCCTCAAATTAATGACAATGAGGCTTTTGCGCCCTCCTTGCGAGGACCCCGGAATACTTCGGCTTGTCTCCCAGATGCACTCGGTCCGCGAGATGATCTTTGCTTCGCGGGGACACGTCGCCAATCGGCCGGGCCGGGGTGCCTCACAACGCTTGAACCAACTCGGCGGCGGGACCGGCTGCCTATTCAGGATCGCGCGTTAGCTCCGACCTTCATTCGACGTTGCACTTCGGAACACCGCAACGAGCCGATCGCCTTCCCAAAGCTCAACGTCGTGCTCGTCATGCATTTTCTCGGCGCGGCGCCTCGCCGTCTGCTCGTCAATGCAGTCGAGCTTTGCAGCGCAGATCACTTGCCGGCTGCCGTCCACCACGAACACCTTGTAACGGAATGATGGCGCGTGCCCCTTCCTCGGCGCCCAGAAGCCCACCTGCTGAACGGAGATGTGGTTGCCGCCCGTATCGCTGGTTCATCCGAACTGTGCACGATAGCGACCTCAAGCCGCCACTGGCGTTCGTCCGCGCTCGAACACGAAATCGCGATACCCCGCTTGCGCGGCGGCGGCACAATACTCCCTGTACTTCGGAAATCCACCCGTGAAAAGCGTAAGCCCGAGCGGCTTGTCCTTGACGTTGGCGCCGAGATACCAGGTCTTCGCCTTGTTCAGCAGCGAGCGCTGCGCGAGCCGCGCGACGAGCTCCATCCAGCCGTCTTCCGCCGCCTTGGTCGGCTCGACGGTCGCAAGGCCCCGATCGGCCATGTGCGTGATCAGGTTCGCGATCCAGTCGACGTCGTTCTCGCTGATCCTGACGATGTTGGCGAGCGCCGCCGGCCCGTTCGGGCCGGTGGTCATGAACAGGTTCGGGAAACCTTCCATCATCAGGCCGAGATACGACCTCGCCCCGTGTTTCCATTTGTCATTCACCTTGCCACCATGGCGGCCGACAACGTCGAAGGCCGTCAGCGCACCGGTGAGCCCATCATAGCCGGTCGCGAGGATCAGCATGTCGAGCTCGGTTTCTCCGGCCTCCGTCCGCACACCCTTCTCGGTGACTTCGAGGATCGGTTCGGTGACGCAGTCCATCAGATGGACATTGGGCCGATTGAACGTCTCGTAGTATTCGGTGTCGAGACACGGCCGCCGCGCGAAGATGGGATAGCCGCGGGGCTTGAGCTTTTCGGCGGTGACGGGGTCCTTGACGACCTCGCTGACCTTGCCGCGCACGAATTCGGCGACATGCTCATTGGCCTCCTCGTTGCTCAGGAGATCCGTGAAGGTCCCGAGCATCGCAAGGCCGCCGGCCTTCCAGGCGTCTTCCATGAGTTCGCGACGCCGTACCGGCGTCACGCTGAAGAACGCGCGCGTGGTCCACGGACGCACGCCGCCGTTCGGGCTGTTACGGGCGGCCTCGCGGATCCCGGCGTAGTTGCGCTTGACCTCGGCTACGTAGTCCGGCTCCAGCGTCTGATTGCGCATGGGCATGGTGAAGCTTGGCGTGCGTTGGAAGACGAAGAGCTCGCCGGCCTTCCGGCCGACCTCCTGGACGATCTGGATGCCGGTCGACCCCGTGCCGATCACCCCGACGCGCTTGCCGGCGAAGCTGACCGGATGGTGCGGCCACTTGCCGGCGCGCAGCAACTCGCCCTTGTAGCGCGCGATACCCGGAATCTGGGGATCCATGGGGATCGACAACGGGCCCGTCGCCATCACGCAGTAAGTCGCCTCGACGGTCTCACCGCGATCGGTCGTCACCTTCCACAGCTTGCGCGTCTCGTCCCAGATGGCGCTGATGATGCGGGTGTTAAACTGATAGTGCTTGCGCAGGTCGAGCCGGTCAGCCACGAAGTTGAAGTAGGCGAGAAGCTCCGGTTGTGACGCGAACTCCTCCGACCAGGTCCACTCCTGTTCGATCTCGGGACAGAACGAATAGCTGTAGTCGATACTCGGAAGGTCTACGCGCGCCCCGGGGTAGCGATTCCAGTACCACACCCCGCCGACATCGCCGCCCGCCTCGAATGCCGCGAGCTTGAGGCCCAACTCCCGGAATTTGTACACGGCGTACAAGCCGCCGAAGCCGGCGCCCACGACGACGACGTCCAGGCGACGTGCGCCCACCTCACTGCTGCTCATCTCGGCATTTCCTCGCTTGCGCTATTGGTTCGATTGACGCGGCGATCGCGCTGACGTTGAAAACCATCTCATGAGTTCTGCGGCGCCACCACGGCTTTGAGGCCACGCAGGGTGAGTTTCACATCCATGAAAGACCCGGGCCTGCACCGCCGTCTTCAACCGCTCGCGGTGCTCGCATCGCCGGCATCGCCGAACGAGGTCCAGCCGCCGTCGACATAGAGGATCGAGCCGTTGACGTAGGACGCTTCCGGCGAGGCCAGGAAATAAGCCGCGTTTGCGATCTCCGCCGGCTCGCCGAAGCGGCCGAGCGGAACGCGGCGGCGGATCCGCGCGCTGTCGATGCGCCCCGATTCCTGAAGCGCAGCCACGCCCGGCGTGCGGACATAGCCTGGCGCAATGGTGGCGGTGCGCACGCCGGCAGGGCCGAGCTCAGCCGCCATGCACCGCGTCAGAATGTCGATGGCGGCCTTCGACGCGCCGTAGGCGTGGCGCGGCGCGAAAGGCAGGAATGTGTTGATCGATCCGAGATTGAGAATAACGCCGCCGCTCCCCATCAGCTTGATTGCCTCTCGCGCGCAGAGAAAGGCGCCCACGAGATTGACCTCCAAGACCTTGTCGAGCTCCGCTGCGGACTGCGCGAGCGCCGGCACGAAACCGTCGGCCACCGCGGCATCGTTGACCAGCACGTCGACGCGACCGAAGCGCTGCCGGATCGTGGCAAACACCGCCAGCACCTCCTGTTCGGAGGAGACGTCCAAGACGAAGGCCATGTGTTTCGTGCCGAGCGCGCGCACGAGCTCGGCAGCGCGATCGCCATCCTTGTCGGCGACGACCACGGTATCGCCGGCGGACGCAAATCGTTGGACGATCGCCGCCCCGATGCCGTTGGCGCCGCCGGTCACGACCACGATACGCTCCTTCAGCGCCGGCTCGGGCTTTTTCAGTTCGGCGTCCGGCGCCCCCATGACCGGAGGATGCGCGTCGCCGGGCTGATTGAAGGATTGCCAGCCGCCGTCGACGGCAAGGACTGCGCCCGTGACATACCCTGCGTCCGGCGAAGCGAGGAAGCGCGCCGCTGCGGCGATCTCGTCCGGGCGTCCCATGCGCCCCAGTGGAACGCGCCGCCGGACCAGTTCGAGGTTCGCCTTGCCGGAGCGCTCCAACTCCGCAACCATGGGCGTGCGGACATAGCCGGGCGCCACCGCCACGACGCGAATGCCATGTTTTGCCCATTCGCAAGCGAGCGACCGCGTCGCCGAAATCAACCCCGCCTTGGACGCCGCATAGGCGTTGCGCTTGGGATTGCCGAGAACGCCGGCCAGCGACGCGATGTTCACGATCACGCCGCCCTGCCCCATCATGCGCCTCGCCGCCTCGCGCGCCAGCACGAAGGGGCCGCGCAGGTTGACGCTCAACGCCTTGCGAAACGAGGCGACGTCCGTGTCTGTCGTCGCCGCCATGGTCGGCCCGAGCGCGGCGTTGTTGACGAGAACGTCAATCCGTCCAAACCGCCGCTCGATCGCGGCGACGAGCTCCACAACCTCGTCTTCAGAAGCCACGTCGCAATAGAACGCCGCATGCTCGCCGCCGAGCGCAACCGTGATATCGCCGACGTCGGTGCCAGGCAGATCGACGGCCGCAATGACATCACCGTCCCGATGGAAAGCCTCGAGCAGCGCCCGGCCGACGCCACCGGCCGCTCCGGTGACGATGACAACGCGCCTTGCCTTTTCCATCGCCCACTTCCTTCGATGCGTTTACCTACATGCGCAGAGCGCGCGCATCGGCCAGAACTTCATAGATGGGATCCTCGGGGTGCCGCGTTCCGATCGGCGTCCGCGGGCCCAAACGCACCTCCTCGCCCTCGGTCGGCACGGCCTGCTCTTCCACCCAGTCAAACGTCACGATGCGCCGCGCGACCCGCCATTCCCCGCCGCGCTTCTCGAACAGGTCGCAGTAGCGCCCGGCCATCACGTACTGCCGTACGACGCCGTCCTTGCCGTGACCGCGCTGCATGGCGAGGAAGTAGGTCTCAACCACGGCTCGCGTCGGGCCGACGAATTCGATCAGAAGGTTGCCGACCTGATGGACGTTGCGCGCGCCGCTCTTGAAGATCTCGCGGGCCCAAAGGAAGAAGCCCTCCACCGGCCCGGAATAGATGCCATGCTGATCGGTGGCGTCGGGCCAATAGGTGCCGCGCAGCGTGGCCTCATCGGCCCGGTCGACTCCGCGGCAATAGCGATAGATGCAATCGCGGATCGCCTCGCGGTCCAGGAGTTCGGTGAGCTTCGCTGTATCGATCGTCATATATCTCTTCCCCCAACCAGAATCGCCATGCTCAAGACCCGGATCTGCACGGGACCAGCAGCGCATCGAGCGGCATGACGCCCTCGCCGCGCGGCATTGCCAGAACCGGGTTGAGATCGATGCTCTCGATCAGCTCGGCATTGTCGGCTGCGAATTGCGACAGCCGCGACAGCATCTCCGCCAGTGCATCGATATCGGTGGGCGGCGCACCGCGAACGCCCTCCAGCAGCGCAAACCCACGGATCTCGTGGATCATTCGCTGCGCCTCGGCAACGTCGAATGGCGCTGCGCGGAACGTCACATCCCTGAGCACCTCGACGAAAACGCCGCCGAGCCCGAACATGACCACAGGACCAAAGGTCGGATCGCGCACCACACCGGCGATGGTCTCCACCCCGCCCTTGATCATCGGTGAGGCGATGACGCCGTCAATCCGCGCGTCCGGCCGCTTGTCGCGCGCGCGGGCCAGAATGGTTCGCGCGGCATCGCGGGCCTCCGCCTCATTCCGCACTCCGACGATGACGCCGCCGATCTCGGTCTTGTGCGCGATGTCAGGGGAGCAGATCTTGACCACCACCGGAAAGCCGATCGCTGCCGCGGCGGCGCCGGCGTCCTCGTCGGGCCGCACCAGCGCTTCCTTCGGAAACGCAATGCCGGCCGCCGCGCGCAACAGCGATTTCGCCTCGTGCTCGCTGAGCGCGCCGTCCGGTGGCGCGATGCGCATCGCGGCCGGCGAGGCCGGGCGCGTCGCTTTCGCCGCATCGAAGCTGCGGCGAAACCAGACCAGTGCCGCCAGCGCGTTCACCAGCGCCGAGCCATCCTCGAAGACCAGGAAACCGTCGTTCTCGTAGGCGCGAACGATCTCCGCCGGCGCCGACATGGACAGCGCCAGGACCCGGCCTTCATGTCCGGCTGTTGCGGTCCGCAGCGTCTGGCGCAGCTTGGCCGAGAAGGTGGGGCTGGCCGGTCCGCTGCCGAAAATGCCGGCGAAGAGGTGATAGCCGCCCTTCTCGAGCATCGCGGCGATATAGCTCGTCATCAGCGGCAGGTCGGTAAGCGCCTGCGCCGTCGCATCCACGGGATTGCGGGGCGATGCGTAAGGAAGCATCGCCTTCAATTCCTCCTGCGCCGCCTCAGGCATCGGTGCGACGTCGAGCCCGCACGCCGAGGCGTCATCGGCCATCTGAATGCCGAAGCCGCCTGACAGCGTGAAGATGCCGAACCTGTTGCCCGCGGGATAAAGCCCCCGCGCGCAGGCATAGGCCACGTCGAGGTGCTCGGCGGTGGTCCGCGCCCGATAGGCGCCATACTGCCGCAGCACCGCGTCGAACACGGCGTCCGATCCCGCCAGCGCCGCGGTGTGCGAACTCACAGCCTGCGCGCCGACATCGGAGCGGCCGACCTTCAGGAAGACGATGGCCTTTTCCCGTGCGCGCGCGACCTCCAGCGCCTCGACGAATGTGTCGCGATCGCGAATGCCCTCCGCATAGGCCATTACGACCTTGACATCCGCCTGATCAATGACCCAGCGCAGCGCTTCGGCGACATCGATGTCGCACTCATTTCCCGTCGTGATCCACTGCCCGATGCCAAGGCCGCGCTGGCGCGCCAAGTGGGCGATATGCGAGCCGTAGGCCCCGCTCTGCGACACGACCGCGACCGGACCGGGCTCGACGAACGCGGCGTCGAGGATCGCCGAGAATGTCCCGTAATAGCCGATGCCGGCGTTGAACAATCCGAGGCAGTTCGGGCCGAGGACACGCATGCCGCTCTGGCGAGCGATGCCCGCGATCTCATCCTGCGCAAGACGCCCCTGCTCGCTTGCCTCGGCAAAACCCGCTGAAAACACCACCGCTGCGTTGACGCCGCGATCCGCGCAGTCCCTCAGCGCCTGGACCGTGCCTTGCGCCGGCACCGCGAGGATGGCGACATCAGGCACCTCTGGCAGCGCCGCGACGGAGCTGTAGGACCTGATGCCCTGGACGGTATCCCGCTTCGGGTTGACCGGATAGACGGCGCCCTTGAAGCCGCCCTCGCGCAAGTACCTCAACGGGCGTCCGCCGATGCGCGCGACATCGTCCGAGGCACCGATCAGGGCGACGGACCGCGGCTTGAAGAGCGGATCGAGCGAGGCTGGGGGCTGACGCATCAAGACGTGGTCCTGGTTGGGAAAGAGTTCGGCTGAACCCGGAATTGCGCTTCCGGCAGACCGGTAACGCCGAGGCCCTCGATCGCGAACAGAAAGCCGCCGTCCGGGTGCCGCGAAACCGCGCGTCCCGATCCTGAATCCTTGATCGAGGTGACATAGAGCGTCGATAGATCCGGGCCGCCGAAAGCGACCGATGAGGGCAAGTCGGTCGGCGCGTCGATCAGACGATCAAGCGTACCTTCCGGAGTAAACCGCGCGATCTTGCCCACCTGCACCAGCGCGACCCAAAGGCAGCCGTCGCAATCGACGGTCGCGCCGTCCGGCCCGGAATGATATGGCGCGGTGTCGATGACCATCCGGGGTTCTCGATCGGGCTTATCACCGGGCCCATAGCGATAGGCGCGGATTGCGCGGTCGAGACTGTCGGCAAAATACATCGTGCGGCCGTCGGGGCTGAAGCAAAGCGCATTCGAAATGCGAATGCCATCGGCAAGCACCGTATGCGCACCGGCAGCGTCAATGCGAAAGAGCTGCCCCAACGGCTCCGCATGGACGCCCATGGTGCCGCAGAGAAACCGTCCCCAACGATCCACCTTGCCGTCATTGAAGCGCACACGGACATCGCGAGGCTCGGGCAAGAACAGCGATGTCAGTGACCCGGAGCCGAGATCGAGCCGGTAGATGCCGTCCACGAGCGCGACGATCAGCGCATCGCCTTGGACAAGCGCGACAGAGCCGACCATGGACGGGACATCCCAATGCCGCGTGTCACCCCTCGCTGGCTCATAGGCATGCACGCGACGCGCGACGCCATCGACCCAATACAGCCGTTGCCGCTCGGCATCCCAGAGCGGGCTTTCACCCAACTGGGCGGCTGTCGCCGATATCCGGCTCACTTCCAGCGCCATCAAGCAGTTCCGCTTATACTCGCTTGGTTTCACTGGGTCTTGAGCAGATCGCAGGTGCTCTCCGCGGCTGGGCGCCAGGCGTCCTCGGCCGGAATGGTCGACGTGATCTCGTAGTAGTCATAAGGATATTTCGACTCCGCCGGCGCCTTGATGCGCGCTGCATAGAGCGGCCGCATCACCTGGCCGTCAGCACGGATGCTGACATTCTTCATCTCGAAATCGTTGATGGGCGTCGTCTTCATCTGCCGCACCACCGCTTCGCCTTCGTCGGTCTGCGTCGCGGCGACCGCCTTGAGATAGTGCGTGACCGCGCTGTAGGTGCTCGCCTGCGCCTCGTTCGGGACGCGGTCTTTGAATTCCGCCTGAAATCGCTTCGCAAAGGCGCGCGTCTCGTCCGTCATGTCCCAGTAGAAGGGCGTCGTCAGGCGCACGTTCTGCAGCGGCTGCAGGCCGATACTATGCGTCTGATTGAGCAAGAGACCCAGCGGGGCAAGCTGCTGCTTCTGCGTCAACCCGAATTCCTGTGCCTGCTTCATGGCATTGGCGAAGTCTGATCCCGAATTGGCGAGCGCAATGACCTTTGCATCACTCGCCTGTGCCGTCAGCAGGAACGAGGAGAAATCCGAGGAATTGAGCGGGTGCAGCACGGAGCCGACCACCTTGCCGCCATCGGCCTTGATGAAGTTCGTCGTATCGGCCTGCCAGGCCTTGCCGAACGAATAGTCGACGGTGACGAAGAACCAGGTGTCGAGCCCTCGTGCGAGCAGCGATTTCACCGTCGCCTTGGGCAACGCATAGGTGTCCATCGTCCATTGCGTCGTCATCGGTGAGCATTTTTCGTTCGTGAACATTGAGGCCGCGGTTCCCGCCAGGAGATACGGCTTCTTCCGGTTCTTCATGATGTCCTGCACGCCCAGCGCGATCGAGGACGCCGAACAGCCGACAATCGCGTCCACGCTCTCGTTGTCCAGCCAGCGCAAGGCAATGGCCATCCCGATATCCGGCTTGTTCTGATCGTCGGCCACAACGAGCTCGATCTTCTTGCCGTTGATGGCGCCACCAAAGTCGCTGATCGCGAGACGTGCGGCGACGACCGAACCCGGCCCGCAATTATCCGAATAAGGACCGGCCTGGTCGTTCATGATGCCGATCTTGATGACGTCCCCGGAAATCCCCTGCGCGCGGACCGGCGTTGCAGGGCACGAAATTGCGCTCAACAAGATCGCCACAGCGGCGATATAGCTAACCGAGAGTCTCATATGGTCCTCCTTACGGTCCGCGGCTCTTCTTGTTGTGGTGGGCCGCCAATGAACGATTGATGCGCACTCAAGAGAACGCGTAGGTAATTCCTCCGTCGACAAACAGCATGTCGCCGGTGATGAAGCTCGCCTCATCGCTGGCAAGAAATACGGCTGCGTTCGCCACGTCGCGCGGCTCGCCCAGACGGCCGATCGGCACGCGTGCGCGGCGCCGCTCCCAGGCTTCCTCGCTGACGACAAGATTGGCGCCGTCCGTCGGCGTCGGCCCGGGCGCGATCGCGTTGACACGAATCCGGCGCGGCCCGAACTCGGCCGCGGCGGATCGCGTCGCGCCCGCCACCGCGGCCTTCACTGCGCTGTACATCACGCCATTCGCCATCGCGAGCACGGCCGATGGCGATCCAATATTCACGATGGCTCCGCCCCCGGCCGCAGTCATTGGCTCGAGCACAGCCTGGTAACCCCAGATCACACCCTTCAGGCCGACATCGATCATCCGGCCGATCATCTCTTCGGTTTGCTGCTCCAGCGGCCCGTAGCGATTCCACATCGCGTTGTTGACCAGGACAGTGGGCGGACCAACGGTCCTGAGGAGACGATCGACTGCCGCAAAAACGTCGGCCCGCGATCCCGCATTGCCGACGATCGCTACGGCCTTGCCACCCTCCGAGACGATAGAGTGCGCCGCAGCATCTGCGACTTCCGCCTTGAGATCGAGCACCCCGACTGCCGCGCCTTCACGCGCAAAGGCTTCTGCGATGGCGCGGCCGATGCCGCGCCCTGCGCCGGTGACGAGCGCCACGCGCCCCTGTAGCCTGCCGCTTCCCAATGACGTCCTCCAGCTCAGCGCCCGCGGCGTCGTATCGCGCCATTGGACTTGACTGCGGGCAGCATGTCATGCGCTGTTGGGGCAAACCAAACATAATTCATATGCGAAGCTGACTTTCATATCCGTGAATTTTGCAGCGACGATGAGGACCCAGTGATGCAAGCGGCAGCAACGACGTCCGCAGCGGTACCGGGAGGGACATCCACCGTGAAGTCAGCGCTTCGCGCGCTCGAGATCCTTCAGTTCTTCATGAACGTCCGCCAGCCGCGCGCCATGTCGGAGATCGGGCTCGCGCTCGGCTATCCGCCGTCAAGCACGACGGTCCTGCTCAAGACCCTCGTCACCATGGGCTACCTGAATTACGACCGGCGAATGCGCGTCTATTTTCCAACACCCAAGGTGACGTCGCTCGGCGACTGGATTCCGCGTACTCTCTTCGGCAACAGCCGCACGCTCGAGGCCATGCACGACGTTCATGCGGCGACCGGCGAAACAGTCTCGATCGGCACGACGAACGACGTCTATCTGCAATACGTCAAGATCGTCCAGTCAATCCACCCGCTCCGCTTCCATGTGGATGAGGGGACACTGCGCCCATTGACTCAGTCGGCGCTTGGCTGGCTCCTGATGTCGACGATGTCGGACGAGAAGGCCGACAACATCATTCGCCGTGCGAATATCGCCACCCCCAACGCATCGGATCGCGTGAAGCTGTCGGACATGATGGACCGCATTCGGAAGATCCGCGGCAAAGGATGGTGCTCGGCCGAAAACATTCCCATTCTCGGCGGCGGGACCATCTGCGTGCTGCTGCCCGTGACGATCCAAAACCAGCCGGTCGTACTCGGCCTCGGCGGCGCCGCCGAGCGTATCCGGCAGAACTTTGATCGTTACCTCGCCGTCCTTCAGCGCGCGGCGAAGTCGGTCAGGAAGGACAACGACCTCGAGCAGCCGGTCGACATCGATTTCTGACGCGGCAATCAACCGGGAAGTTGGAGCACTGCCTTGGCCAGGATATTGCGCTGAATCTCGTTGGAGCCGCCGAAGATCGCGGGCGCGCGGGAGTCGAGAAAGAGGTTCATCGCATCGATATCGATGTCTCCGGCGCCGAGATCGTCGGCAAATCGCGCCTCTTCGCCTGCGACAGTTAGCATTTCCTCCGTGATCCGCTGATAGAGCTCAGTCGTGAATATCTTGAGAGCGGAGACATCGGCGCCCAGTTCTCCGCCCGCACGCAGGACTTTCGCATAGCGCTCGAAGGCTGATCCGAGATCGTAGAGGTCTAGCCGCAACCTCGCGAAACGAGACAGAAACGCGGGATCCTCGAACGCTCCACGTGCTTCTGCGAGCCGCCGCAGACGTTCGAGCGCATATTCCGGCCGCGTCGGCGCGCCGAGAAAGATACGTTCGTGGCCGAGCACCGACTTCGCGACGGTCCAGCCCTCGTGGATCTTGCCAACCAGGTTCTTCAGCGGCACACGCACGTTATCGAAGAAGACCTCGCAGAAATCTGTCTCGCCGCGCAGATTTTCGATCGGCCGGACACGAACGCCGGGCGAGGTCAAATCGAGCAAAAGAACGGTGATGCCCTTCTGGCGTACCTTGGCGTCGCGCTCGGTACGGACGAGGACGAAGATCCAGTTGGCGCAATGGGCGAGCGTGGTCCAGATCTTCTGTCCGTTCACCACGAACACGTCGCCATCCAGCTCAGCGGATGTCCTGAGGCTCGCGAGATCAGATCCTGCATTGGGTTCGGAATAACCCTGACACCAGACGTGCTCGCCGGACAGGATGCAAGGCAGGTAGTGAGCCTTCTGTTCCTCAGTGCCGTACTGAATCAGGAGCGGACCGACCAGGCCGATACCATGATCCGGAATGCGTGGACAGCCGAGACGTCCCCATTCCTCGACATAGATCATGTGCTTGGCCGCCGAGAGGCCCATGCCGCCATATTGCCGGGGCCAGGTAGGCGCCAGCCACCCCTTGGCGGCCAGCGCATGGTACCATTCGGCGACTTCGTTGAAGAGTGGACGCTGCTTGCGCATGTACCGGAGATGGGCGGGGCAGTTCTGGTCGACCCACGTACGAAAGACCGACCTGAACTCCTCGTCGGCAACCTCGTTCCAGTCGGGCGCCATCAAAGCACGTCCTTGAAAACGGGCGTGCGCTTCTCCATGAAAGCCCGCATCGCTTCCTTGGAATCCTCGTGCTGCGTCATCTCCACCGTGAGGTTCTGCTCGAAACGATAGCCGTCCTTCAGGCCCATCGTTTCGACCGTATTGATCGCGCGCTTGGCAAGCTTCAGCGCCATCGGGCTCTTCTTGGCGATCTCGGCCGCCATCCTCATGGCTGACGGCATCAGCTCTTCCCGAGGCAGGCAGTCCTCGATGATGCCACGGCGATAGAGCTCGGCCGCAGGCACCCGGTAACCGGTCAACACCATGCGGCGCGCCAGCGTATGCGGGATGATCCGCATCGTATGCCGCACCCCGCCCATCAGCCCGACGTCGATCTCGGGCAGGCCGAAGACCGCATTCTCGGACGCCAGGATGATGTCCGAGCAGAGCGCAAGGCCGAGGCCGGCTCCCAGCGCCGGGCCATTCACCGCCGCGATCACCGGCTTGTTGGATTCGATGATGCAGAAGCCTACCTCGCGAGCGCGCCGCAGATGCCGATAGGTGTCGCCCGGCGCCGCGCCGACCTTGCCGCGCGATTTGATGTCGGCTCCCGCCGAAAAGGTCTTTCCGGCGCCGGTCAACACGATCACCCGCACCGACGGGGTCTCGTTCAGTTCGTCGAAGACCGCGATGAACTCCTCGACGAACTCCTTGGACTGTGCGTTCACCGGTGGCGCATCCATCGTTACAATCGCGATGTGATCCTTGATCTCGGTCTTGATCAGATTGTTGTCCATTAAGTCCTCCCGCGGCCATAGCCGCTTTCGCGTTCGACAAATTCCAGGCGCAGCTGTTCAGGTTGGCCCAGCATGGCATTGAGATTGATGGCGCGTTTCAGATAGAGCCCGATATCGCATTCGTCGGTGTAACCCATGGCACCATGAAGGTGCACCGCGCGCCGGCAGATCGAAAATGCGGCTTCGCCCGCGCGCGCCTTGGCCGCCAGCACCGCGAGCTCCGCCGCATCGTCATCCTTTGCTTGTAATGCATCGACCGCGTTCACCACGGCGGCAGCCGCAAAATCCGCCTCGATCCACATGTCGACAAGCCGATGCTGAATGGCCTGGAAGCTGGCGATCGGCTTGCCGAACTGCAGGCGGTCGCTCGTGTAGGCAATGGTGAGCTCAAGCGCTTTCGACGCCACTCCGGTCAGCTCGGCTGCGAGTGCCAGACGCGTATGCAGGATGGCCCGCCGGAGCAGATCCTCGCAGCGGTTCGCGCGCGACAGCACGCGATCCGCCGGCATCGCACAATCGGAAAACGAGATGGTCGCAAGCGCACCGCCGTCAACTCCGGCCCGTTCCGAAATCGCCAAACCTGGCGCATCGGCAGCGACGCTGAGGAGTATGACGCCGTCGGCGCTCTGGGCGACCACAAGGAAGTCCGTTGCTGCGCGCGCGGCATCGACGAAGCGCATCTCGCCCGACAGCAAGATGCTGCCATTGACGCTGCGTGCGGTCATCGGCTTCGCACCGGACGTCCATGCCGGTACGGCGATGATCTCGCCGCTGGTCATTCCAGCCGCAAGACGGCTGCGCTCCGCACCCGGCGAAGCTCCACCGACCAGCGTCGCAGCGAAGACGGAGGCTGCACCGGTCGGCTCGGCGATCAACGCTCGCCCCAGCGCCTCACTAAGCACTGTCTGCTCGCGCAGCCCGAGGCCCGCGCCACCGCATTCCTGCGGCAGCAACAATCCGATCCAGCCCGCTTCAACCATCGCAGACCAGATCAGCGGGTCCATGGTTCCGCCGCGTCCGCGCCTCTCGCGCATTGCCTTTGCTCCCGGAAAGCGGCCGGCAAAGCCGGTGACGCTGTCGCTAAGCATCACGAGTGTACCATCGGGATCGTCGAGCATCAGTTTGGGCATGGTCTCTGCTTTTCTGTGGCACCTTTTTCAGGGGGCGCACAGCGGTGCGCCGGCGTCAGTTCGGTAACGCATGATCCTTGAACAGTTCGCGCAGCTTGGTCTTTTGCAGCTTTCCGGTTGCGGTGTGGGGCAACTCGTTCACGAAGACGACATCGTCGGGCAACCACCATTTGGCGACGCGGACGGACATGTAGTCCAAGATGTCCTCGCGCGCGGGATCGGTGTCTGGCTTTCGGACCACGACCAGGAGCGGCCGCTCCTGCCACTTCGGATGCGGCAGACCGATGACCGCTGCCTCCTGTACGGCCGGATGGGCAACCGCGACATTCTCGAGGTCAATCGAGGAGATCCATTCGCCGCCGGACTTGATCACGTCCTTCGAGCGATCGGTGATCTGGATGTAGCCGTCGGGATCGATCGTCGCGACATCGCCCGTCGCGAACCAGCCTTCAGCATCCAACACTGCGCCGCCCTCCCCCTTGAAGTAGCCCGCGGCAACCCATGGGCCGCGCACCATCAGGTTTCCGGCGCTCGCTCCGTCATGCGGAAGCGGTGTTCCGTCTTCGTCGACGATCCTGAGCTCGACGCCATAGATCGCGCGCCCCTGCTTGCACTGAACCGATACCTGCTCGGCGGCAGGCAGATCGCGATGAACCGGCAGCAGATTGCCGATCGAGCCGAGCGGGCTGGTCTCGCTCATTCCCCAGGCGTGGATGACGAATGTACCGAAGATGCTGCGGAACTTCTCGATGATGCTGCGCGGCGCGGCGGATCCCCCGACGACCACGCGATCGAGCTTGATCGCGGAGAGATCGAGCGCGGGATTTTCCTCGATGTACTTGAAGAGGCCGAGCCAGACGGTCGGCACGCCGAGCGAGAAGTTGCAGCCTTCCTGCGCCGCCAGCTCGAAGATGCTCTTGCCGTCCAGAGCGGGACCGGGCAGCACGACCTTGGCCCCACACATGGCGGCAGCATAGGGAATTCCCCAAGCATTGACGTGGAACAAGGGCACAACGAGAAGAACGCTGTCGCTGCTGCACAGCTTGAGACCATCGTTCGCGCAGGCGACAAAGGAATGCAGGATGGTCGAGCGGTGACTGTAGAGCACCCCCTTGGGGTTGCCGGTCGTGCCGGATGTGTAGCAGAGCGATGATGCGGTTCGCTCGTCGAACACCGGCCAGTCCAGAATATCGTCTTCCGCCTCGACCAACGTCTCATAAGAGAGACAACCGAGAGGCTGAGCCGGAAGGTGCGCGCCGTCCGTCATCGCGACCAGATGCTCGACGGTGGTCAGATTCGGCCGCAGCTTGTGAACGAGATCCGCAAAGGTGATATCGAACAACAGAACCCGATTTTCGGCGTGGTTGATGATGTAATCGATCTGCTCCGGAAACAGGCGCGGATTGACGGTGTGCAGCACCGCGCCGATGCCGGATACGGCGAAATAGAGCTCCATGTGACGATGGGTGTTCCAGGCGAGCGTCGCAACGCGATCGCCTGGCCCGATGCCAAGTTTGATCAGCGCCCTAGCGAGTTTTGCGGCGCGCGAGCGGAGCCCGGCATAGTTGCTGCGATAGATCGTCCCCTCGCAGGTCTTGCTGACGATCTCCGCCTTGGGATGGTAATGCGCTGCATGCTCGATGAGACTCGAGATCAGTAACGGTCGATCCTGCATCAAGCCGAGCACTGACGCTTCCTCCGTAATCCTGCGGGGCGGCCATTGTTGATGTTGCTCGCCGCCGGCCCCGACATTTCTTGGTGGAGGTGTGCGCTGTCAAACGAAACGATCCGCGCGAGGTGAATTTCACATCCTTGAAAATGCGCTGATGGCGATCGTATCGCCTTTCGTCTGCGGCGCTCCCGGCGCCATCATGAGGCAAACCAGAGCGATCTCGCAGACCAAAATGACCATTTCGCAGCGTGCCGAAGTGCACGACGTTGCCGTAGCATCTCGCCAGGAATGATCGGCTCCGACCATCCCGCGACTCTAGTTTTGCGGGGTTCGAGTCCCTGGTCCGCTAGATAGCGAGACCCAATATTTCGGAAACCCTACTTGAGAGATAGCGACGGTAAGAACATAACCGCTTACTGGTCGCACCACTGGGCTTATTCGACCGAACATGGGCATTCGTCTTTGCACCACGTGACAATCAAAGCGCCGCCACAGTTGCAAAGCCGTGCTCTGCCGCCTGGAGAGCAGCGGCGATGTCGGCCTCGGTATGAGCGGCACAGAGGAACATGTTGTGCTTGGGATGGAAGTAAACGCCCCTGGCAAGCATCGCGCTGCAGAAGGCTGAACCCTTCCGGTAGTCCGGGTCCTCTTCAAACAAAAGGGTCGGCATTTGCACCGGTCCCGATTGGCGGATCGAAAGACCGAACTGGCGGGAGCGCGTCTCGAGGCCATCACGCAGCGTTTGCCCGAGTTGCGCAAGGCGGGTCGGCACATCGTCCCTGCGCACGATCTTCAATGTGGCGACGGCAGCAGCCATGGCGACGGCGCCGGCCCAGAATGACCCCGTGACGAAGACCTGGGACGCAGCACGACGCAGCCAGTCGGCACCGGTCACAGCCGCCAGGGCATGACCATTGGCGATCGCCTTGCTCCAGGCAGATAAATCGGGCTGAACGCCGAGCCCTTCCCAGCTACCCGCGGCATTGAGGCGGAGGCCGGCGCGAACTTCGTCGATGATAAGCGCCGCCCCCTTGCTGTCACAGATGCGACGCGCCGCACGCGCGAACTCCAGGGTTGGAAGTTCCTGGTCGACTCCGAGATCGTGGCGAAATGCCGAAATTAAAATTCCAGCAAGATCATCGCGCGCCGCGTCAGCCGCCGCCTCGAGACTCTCGACGTCGTTGAAAGTGAAATATCCGAGATGAGCGCGATCCTCCGCGGTCACGCCGAGAAGCGACGGTGAGCACCACGGCACGGCACCATGATAGGCCTTCTTGGCGACGAGGATCTTTCGCCGACCGGTTGCAGCCCTTGCGATCGTGACGCATGTCGTCGTCGCATCGGTACCGTTCTTCTGAAACTGGGTCCAATCGGCATGGCCCACCGTGTCGACGACGAGTTCAGCCAGCTCGACCATGATCTCGGCCGGACCGTTGAGGCAGTCGCCGTCGCGCCGTTGACGCTCGGCCGCTTCCTCCACCTCGGGATGATGGTGGCCGAGCAAGTTGGGACCCCAGCTGCACATGAAGTCCACGTAGCGGTGACCGTCGACATCCCAGAGCACGCCGCCCTCGCCGCGGCTGAAGAACTGCGGATACGTCTCCGGCAACTTGGCCGCGTGGAGATGTCCCCACATCCCGCCTGGCACGACCTTCTCGGCCCGCGCCCGCAGGGCAGCATCCCTTGTCCTGATCAGTTCCGGCATGCCTTCTCTTTCTCTCTCTTCTAATTCTGATATATCATATATTATGTTGTCGATGACAAGGGAATTGTTGCTTTACCGGCCCAGACCCGTAGACCCTCTTGTCGAGGCTAGGGTCCGGATTCCGACTCCGTATCGGCGCGGATTGCCGAAACGGCCCAGACCTTTCGGGGACCGAGAATGGCTGACGTTGACCAGAGACATGGTGAAGGCGGCGTGGGCCCGGTGGCTCGCGACAGCCTGACGAGCCTGGTCTACAACAATCTGCGTCAGGCGCTGATGGAAGGCCGGTTCTGGCCGGGCCATCGCTTCAAGATTCGCGACCTTGCCGCGACCATGAACGTGTCGGAGACACCGATCCGCGAAGCCCTGATGCAGCTCGTGCGCGGTCGTGCGCTCGAGATGCAGGCGGGACGCTCGATCATGGTCGCCCACATGACGGCGAAGCAATATATCGAGCTCAGAACCGTCAGGCTGTTTCTCGAAGGACTTGCCGCCGAGCACGCAACCACGCGCATCTCCGAAGCCGATATCGACAAGATGGAGGCCACTCACCGCGAGCTGATCAGCGCAGAGAAGGAGCGCAGATGGTCCGACGCGGTCCGCGCCAACTGGCAATTCCACCGCGGTCTCTATGATGGATCGGGTCTTCCCGAAGTGCTCGCCATCCTTGACGATATCTGGATGCGCAACGGACCCTTGTTGAATTTCCATTACCCGCACGCGCCCCCCACCTATCCAAACGAACATCAGCACCTGTCTGTTCTCAAGAATCTGCGGCAGCGCCGGCCGGACAAGGTTCGCGAGTCGATCCAGGCCGACATGATGGAGGGCGGCCAGAACCTCGTCCGGTTGCTGGAGAAGCATGGCGGCACGCGCTTCATGACTCCAGAGAGGGCCATTGACGAGGAGGTGGAGATTGAAGCGACGCAAACGCGCGCCGCACCGCCATCCAAAGCAGCGCGCGCGAAAGCCAAGCGCCGCTGACAACCGCTCACGCGGAACGGGGCGCAGTGAATTGATCGAGGATGTTGCGGGTGATCCGCTGCGTGAACGGGTCGCCGCGCTTCAGCCCCATCACCCATTCGCAGGTCGCCGCCGTCAGCACCTCGCCTTTGCCGCGGGTCATGTGCACCATCATGCCCGAGCCGTATTTGTAACGGGCCAATCCCTCGGGCGTGACCTCGCCGGTGATGCATTCCACCAGGCCTTCGAGGTCGCTACTGCGCACGTAATAGCGGAAGCCCTCACCTGGCGGCTCGTCCTCGGCCAGGACGGCCGGCGCCATCGCCAGGATCTGGATGGTCTCGGGCTGCCCCTCGGCCGGGACCGGAAAAGGAAGACCGTTGCGGAACGTGTAGTCCAGCCCGTCGACCTCGTAGGCGAAGATGTGCTGCTTGTCGCCGAAGATATCGGCATAGTGCAGCCCTGTGCCGGCAAAGGCCCAATGCTCGGGGCGATAGACGGTAAAGCCTCTTTGGCCATTCGGCGCGAAGCCGCCCCAGGATGCGTAGAGACCGTGCGCGCCGTTCACGCCGACCGTCGAGGCGCCGGGCCAACGGACGTTGCGATCTTCCCAGGCCGACGTCATCAGACGCGCACGGTCCGTGCCGACGATCGGGTCCTTGTGGATAGCCTTGAACTTGTAGCAGACTTGGCGCTTGCCATCTTCTTCGAGCCGGATCTGCCACAGGAAATTGGCGCCGAAGCGCGCCAGCCGCCCGCCGCCTTCCACATAGCGCTCGATCGCCTCGCGCATCTCCCACGTCCAATACTCGTCATGGCCGATGATGGTGACGCAAGGATAGGCGTCGAGCAGTTCGGGCCGGTAGTGAAGATCGGTCTGGGTGATCATATCGAGGGCGTAGCCTTCCTTCTGCGCCCAGTGCACGAAATGCCGGTCGAACTGGGCCCAGCCCGCCGCTGCGTAATACTGGCCAAAGCCGTTGGCGAAAGCCCACTCCTTCATCGGGTAGCGCGGCGCGTCACCCATCTCGGGTACAGGATCGGCGCAGATGCGCGGCGCACCTGATGGCAGCCAGACCACGCCGCGCGTCCACGGCCGCTGCAACGACAACACCGGCGAGGGCTCGTCCCTGTCAGGACCTTCGACCCCGAAATAATGATTGGCACCGCCGAAATCATTGTACGCGGTCCAGGTGCCGGTCGGTAGGATCATCAGGATCTTCGCGCGCCGCCTCGCCTCGGTCGGGCGCACGACGAAGAAATGATGCTGGACGAAGCGGGCCCCGTTCGCTCGTTCGCACGACGAGACCACGCGATAGAATCCCGAGCGCAGATCCGGCGGCAATGTCCAGCGATGCGCGACGGGCCAGTTGCAGCCATTGCGATAGGCATCGGACGGCGTCGCCGTGAACACACCGTCAAGCGCGTCGATCTCATGCACCATCTCGGGTTCGAGATCGTCGCGATAGATCTGCAGCCGCCAGGCCTTTACCGTTGCGGAAGAGCGAAAGACGACTTCGTCTCCGGGGTCGTAAGACATTGCGTCGGTATAAGTGTAGACCTCCGCTACGGCAGGATCGCCGCGCGGCGCTTCGTACCAGGGCTGGCTGCCCCAGTGCTCGTCCGCATGCATCGGGCGCGCCTTGCGGGGAGCGACATTGAGGGCTCCCAATTCCGGGGCTTGAAAATCGCGCTTGTCCGGCATGACAGCCTCCCAGGTTCGAGAACCATCTCTGGCGACGAGATGGCAATTCTTGTGGAGCCGAAGTCCAGTCAGCCCGCTAGGCTCTGGCAGGCATGATGAAAGGCCGTGGATCGAGAAACCGGTTCACGACGTTCAGGGTGATCGTGCTGATGTTGTTGTCATAGTTGTTGTGGCCCAACGACATGCCGTAGGTGATCGATCCCGTCGCAAAGACCGCGCCACCGTGGGCGGTCTCGAAGAACACCATGTCGGCGCGCACCAGGGCATTTTGCGTCCCGTCGAGACCATCGACCACGGTGCGAAACTCCTCGGGCGTCGGCAGCGCGCCCGCGCCCAATCCTTCCGATGTCGCGATCCGCAACGCATGCGGCGGAGTTCCGAGCTCGAGATCGTAGCGGTCGATTTCGCTCCCGACGGCGCCGTTGTAGCGAAATCCAAAATCACCGAACTTGTCGTGACGGCCTGTGCCCTCGAAGATGAACGCGACACGCGTATCCTCGCTTTCAGCTGTCCGCAGATAGTAGCCGCAGGTATCGTTGATCATGGCCGAGAACCCGACGCCGACGAGCTTTTGGGGTGCAAAGCCCGAATGCCGCCACAGTGAGCCCGGCTCGCCGGTGCCGGCAAGATGAACTTCGCCCGGCTCCGATTCCCAAGTGCGGGTTCCGGCCATGCCGCGGCGAACCTCGAGCGCGGCGGGCGCGGCCGGATGAAAGCCGCAGCGCCAATAGAATGCATTGCCCCCCATCGAGATGTGCCGCCCGCCGGCGTTCTGATACGCCATGATCGCGTTCATCATATTGAGGCTATAATACTCGGGATGGGTCGGCGTCATCATGACCCGGTAAGGCGCAAGTGCACGCGCGCCTCCCCGGTCAAGCTCGACATCCGTGATCAGATCGTAGGCGATGCCTTTCTCCTCGAGCCAGTCGAGGATGTGGGTGTCGTTGATCAAATTGAACCAGTAGCCGCGCGGGCGCATGTTCAGGATGGGTCGCAGCCAGGAGCTGTACGCTCGCCCCGAGCCGTCGACATGGCAATCATAGGTCGACTGGCCGATCTCCGGGTTCTCCTGCATGAAGACGTCATCTTGCGGCAACCACAGAACATGCTCCATCAGCGTCTCGAAGTGGACTTGGTAGAGACGCAACGCGCTGTTGGCATAGGCGAGATAAGTCGCGACCGAAGCGACCACGACGAGATCTGCACGCCGCGACGTCTTGCCTGGTGTCACGAAGAAGGTGACGTAGCTCTCGCAGTCCCGGTCAGGATCGTCGCCCCCCGGGGTCAGCCGGAGCGCGTAGACGCCTGACCGCCAGTGGACCGGCACATCGAGCGTGCAGGTGGTCTGCCACTCGCAATCGTAGATGTCGTCGCTGTGGAAATGAATCGCCGCATATTCCTGCGGCGACATCCGCCAGTCGTGGACGGATCCAGACCAGTGAAAGCCTGTCACGCCCCTGCGCGGTAACTGGCGGAGGTTGCCGTGCAGGCCGTTCGGCGAAAGATCCCTGATCGACGTTGACGAGATTCCATTCGAGAAGTCCCAGAAGGCGACAAGCCCGACATCACTTGCTCCCGTCCGCTGCCGGCCGTCGAAGACACGCAGCGCCTCTGGGTCCAGCGGACGCGAAAAGACACGAGGCGCCTCGATCTTGCCGTCGAAGTGCGAGGTATATTGGCGATCGCCGTTCAGATGGTGGGCCGCGATCAGGAACGGCAGTCCGGAGTCGAATGCAGCCGCTTGCGGCAGGGCGAACGATTTCGAATAGGCGGCCGCCGGCCGAACGCCGTCTGCCGGAACGATCAGCGACACGGAGGCCGATCCTTGGGCAAGATCAAGCGCGCACGATACGAATGCCCAGACGCGCAGGCGCAGCTTGACGTCGAGGGCAAAGCGGGCTGGCGTACCGCTCGCTTGACCCAGCACCAGGACCGGATGCCCCTCCTCGTCGAGCTCGAGCCCATAGCCGCGCGCCGAGCGCTCGCACCAATTTCCCATCACGGCTTTGGCATTATCCACGATCCGCGTCGGATACACGTAGGCTCCGAAACACCAGTGCCCGCCGGTCGGGACCAGTGCACCGTCGTGATCAACGACAGCGTTGGATCCCGGGCGGATCGGCTGGTCGAGGCAGGCATGCTCACCGTCTATGCTGCTCGTCATCACCTCATATTTGAAGCCCGGGCCGTTTGCATCGACATCGCCGCTGCGCAGCCTGAGCACCTCGATCTTCACGCTCGGCCGCTTGCTGCTCAGCTGGAATCTGACGGACTCACCAGCCGGGACGCTGATGCTATCCGGATAGCCGAGATACTCGTTGGTCCTATAGATCACCGGAGACCTCCGCGGGCAGCGTCGTGCCCGTCATGTCCTGCCAACGCAGCTTGAACACGTGCCACTCCGCTTCAGCGAGAGAGGTGAAGACGCGATCATCGACGAAAGGCATCGGATCGCCCCGGCGCTTGGGGATGCGTGACAGCCGCCAGGCCTTGCCGGGTTCGAGCACGATCAGGACCAGTCGCCCTTCCGGCCTGCCCCATCGCATCCGCGCCAACAGCTTGCGAAGTTCCGGGCTATGTACGCCGAGTGGACTTGCGCGGAACTCCTCGACGAGATCGAGCCGTCCGGGATCGATCACGTAGCGCATCGCACCGGGGTCACTGGTGTGATCCATCGTACGTCCTCATCTTGCAAAGGCGAATGGCGGAGGCGGCTGCCGCGGATCAGCGGGTCAGCCAGGCCATCCACCGCTCCCGCAGCTCGTTACGATGTTCGCCGATCCAGGCGAAATCGGGCTTGACCAGCTTTTCGTAATTCTCCGGCGAAGTCGCGTAGAGATTGCGCTCCTCCGGCTTCAGCAGCTCGATGGCCGATTTGCTGGCCGTCGCATAGTTGACGGCGCGCATGAACGGCACATGCGCATCGGAGCTTGCATAGAAGAAGTCGAGATAGGCCATGGCGGCATTGAGGTCAGGCGCCCCCTTGAGAACAGCCATGTAACCGGTGTCGCGAATGGCCTGGTCCCAGGACATGGCGACCGGTACGCCCTCCTTCACGACGGCAAGCGCGCGGCCTGAGTAGCTCATGGCCATGACGACCTCGCGGCTGCGCATGATCTGTTGCACCTGATCGCCCGTCTTCCACCATACCGCGACATTGGGACGGATCTCGTCCAGCTTCTTGTAGGCGCGACCGATGTCCAGCGGGAAAAGCAGCTCCGGCTTGACGCCGTCGGCGAGCAGCGCGGCGACCGGCACCCACCAATCGCTGTCGCCGGTATCGGGCAGTCCTCGCGGCCCGGGAAACTGCTTGACGTCCCAGAAGTCCGCCCATGTCCTGGGCGCCTTGTCCTTGAACGTCTCGGTATTGTAGGTGATCAGCATGCCGCCGGTCGTGCGGGCAACACCGTAGGGCTGACAGGCGTCGGAGACACCGAACTTCTGGACGCTCGGCAATTTCGCACAGTCGATCTTCTCGAGCAGGTCGGTGCGCCCCACCAGATCGGGACCTGTTGCCGTGACGATGTCGAACTCCACCTTGCCGGTTCGCTGCATCGCCTTGGCGCGCGCCCACTGGTCCGGGACCTCGATTGCGACCGGGACGATCTCGACATTCTTGGCCTTGTTGAAGGGATCGTAGAAATATTTCGCGAGGGTGTTGCCCATCAGACCACCGGTCGTGGCAATCACCAACTGGTCTTCCAGCTTTTCAGCCGCGGCCGGCAACGCTCCGCAAAGCGCCAAAGCAAGCACGAAAGCTGCCGACTTCCACATCCAACCTGTTCTCAACATCGACGGTCTCCTCTCTGGCTTCTCACCTGACGCTACCGGGTGACGCTGCGGGATCTGAGGACATGGGCCCCCAGCAGAATCAAAATGGACAAGACGATCAACAGTGTCGCGATCGCGGGAATCACCGGCGTCAGGTTCTGCTCGATGTCTTCGAACATTCGACGCGGCAGCGTCTTCTGGCGCACACCGGACAAAAAGAACGACACCACCGGTTCGTCGAAGGAGATGATGAAGGCAAACAGCGCACTGCTGGCAAGGCTCGGCAGGACGAGTGGCAACGTGACCAGGCGGAAGGCCTGGAAGCGTGTCGCGCCGCAGCTCATGGCCGCCGCCTCCAGATTGGCATCGACCTTTGCCAAGGCCGCGGCCATCGTGAACACGACGAACGGCAGGGTGAGCACCGTATGCGCCAGCACGAAGCCGGGAATGGTGCCGGAGAGACCGATCGTCTGAAAGAACAGATAGAGGCCGACGGCAAGCGCGATATGCGGCACGATGATCGGCCCGATCAGGAGGATCTGGAAAGCCGTGACCAGCCGGCTACGGCCGCGGATCATGGCATAGGTCGCGGCCGTGCCGATCGCCGACGCGCAAAGGGCAGTCAGCAAGGCCACCTGCACGCTGAGCCAGGTCGCGGCACGCCATTGCCTGCTGTCGAAATATTCCGAGTACCATTTCAGCGTGAAGCCGGACGGCGGAAATGCCAGATAGTCGTTCTGGCTGAACGACATCGGAATGACGATAACTAGCGGCACGATAATGAAGGCCAGCACGGCATAGACATAGGCCCCCAGCGCGAGCGATCCGCGGTCAGCAGGCGGCTTCACGAGGCATTCCCCATCAGACGGTCGAACCGGAGCGTCTTGCTGAAGATGATCGCCAGCAACGTCACGAATACGGTCAGCACCCCGACCAGAGCCGCAGCGAAGGGCCAATCGAGCACCTCACGGATCTGTTTCGAAACGAGCGTCGAGATCATCATCTCCTGCGGCGAGCCGAGCAGCGCGGGCGTAATGAAGAAGCCGAGCGCAGTGAGGAACACCAGCAGCGAGCCGGAGACGACGCCCGGCAGGCTCAAGGGAAGGATGACTTCCAGAAAGGTCCGCAGACGCGTCGCGCCGAGCACGGCGGCCGCACGCCCATAGTCGTCAGGAATGCTGCGCAATGCGCCGTAGATCGGCAGGATCATGAACGGCAAGAGCACATGGGTCATGGCGATGACCACCGCGCTCTGGGTATAAAGCAGCTTGAACGGCTGAGAGGTCAGACCGAGAGCCATCAACGCCGAATTGATCAGTCCGTTGCGCTGGAACAGAAAGGACCAGGCGGCGGTGCGCACGAGGACGCTCGACCAGAGCGGCAGGATGACACAGACCGCAACAAGCGCCGCGACCGTCCCCTTCGCCCGACTCATGTAATAGGCCACCGGGAAGCCGAGAACCACCGACAAAGCCGTCACCAGCGTCGCGGTCCAGAGCGTGCGCATCAGGACGCGCATGTGAACCGGATTTTCAACGACGCGCGCGTAGTTCTCCAAGGTTGGATGCGGCTCGAGGATGCTGATCACCAGGAGCTGCAGGATCGGATAGACGAAGACGAAGGCGATGATGGCGAAGAATGGCAGGAGCAGCAGCAGCGTCGACAGGCCGCTGAGCCGGCGACCGTCGGAATGCCAGAAATGCGATCGCCGCGCCTCCGTCATCGCCGGCTCCCTCGGTAAAGCAGCATTGCCTCCACGGGGACGGTAAAGGACGCGACGTCGCCCGGGGCCAAGGCGCTGAGCTGCGAGGCGCCAGGAATTCGCGCGCGCATCTCGGTGCCGTCAGGCAGACGACCGATCAAAAGCAGCGCCGCCCCAGCATAGACAATGTCGCTCAGCGTCACAGTGATGACTTGCCCGCCCGAACCGGCGCCAAGTTGCAGCCGCTCGGGCCTCACGGCCAGCAGCGCTGCTTCGCCGGCTGCAACCGGCTCGACGGCCGCCGTGGCCGGCAGGCGCCATGTTTCACCCCATGGCAGTGCCACCGAGACGTTGTCGCCGACGCTTTCGACGGTGACGCCGACGAAATTCATCTCGCCGATGAAGCCGGCCGTGAAGAGATTCGTCGGCCTTTCATAAAGCTGGCGCGCCGGCCCGATCTGCTGGATCTTGCCATCCTTCAGGACAGCGATCCGGTCGGCCATGGTCAGCGCCTCGCTTTGGTCGTGGGTAACGAAGATGACGGTGATGCCAAGCTCGGCATGCAGTCGCTTGATCTCGAGCTGCATGTCTTCGCGCAGGTTCTTGTCGAGCGCACTGAGCGGCTCATCCATCAACAGCACGCGCGGCTGATAGACGATCGCGCGCGCCAGCGCCACGCGTTGCTGTTGGCCGCCGGACAGCTCATTCGGACGACGATGGCCATAGCCCGCCAGACGCACGGTCGCGAGCGCGGCTTCGGCGCGCGCATGGCGTTCAGCCGTCCGCAGACCGCGCATCTTCAAGGGAAAGGCGACATTGTCGAGAATCGACATGTGGGGGAACAGCGTGTAGTTCTGGAACACCATTCCCAGGTTGCGCCGGTTCGAAGGGACATAGGTCAGGTCTTCGGAATCGACGTGAATGCTGCCGCTGGTCGGGAATTCGAATCCGGCAACGCTCATCAGGATCGTGGTCTTCCCGGAGCCGCTCGGTCCGAGCAGGGCGATAAATTCACCGGCAGCAATATCGATATCGACGCCATCGACGGCGGACACGGCGCCGAAACGCTTCTCGAGGCGACTGATGCGGATCGATGCGCCCGACGCCGATTGTGTTGCCGATGCAATATTCACGGAGTCTCACGTCCCTTCCGTTTGCCTTCGATGCAGGGCGACAGCCCTTGCACTTCAATTCTCAGTCGGGCTCCCCCGGTTCGATATAATATTTGATATATCAGGCTATCGCGCAACGAACCGCGCGACAAGGGCCATCTGCGCATCGAGCATGGGCTTTCCGCCGATGGCCGTTGCGCCCTGCGCAGCCGCCCTTGCGAGCAGCCGCGTGATTGCAGGATTGACGATGATGTCGCTGACGGTGGCGCCCGGACCCACGCCTTCGATGTCCAGTGGGAGCGGATCATCCGGTTTCATGCCGAGCGACGTCGTATTGACGATGAGATCGAAGGTGCGCGCGTCCGCACGGCCGGCGCTGACCTTCGTTGCCGGATAGTGCGCAGCTACGGCAGCCGCAAGCGCGCGGGCCTTCTCCCCATTCCGGTTCATGATCGTGATTTCGCGCGCGCCGGCCTCTGCCAGGCCAAATGCGGTTGCGCGTCCTGCGCCACCAGCACCGACCTGGAGCACCTTCCGATCGCGAACCGCAACGTCATGCTGAGCGAGGCTGGCGATGAATCCCCGCGCGTCCAGATTGTCGCCAACAAGGCGCCCTTCGGCCGTTCGCTTGACGAAGTTGACCGCGCCGATGAGCCGTGCCGTCGGCGTGATTTCATCCAGATGCTCGATCACGCAGGTCTTGTGCGGGATCGTGACGCCGAAGCCGTAGACGTTGCGCATGAGCCTGATGGTTGCAACGACGCGGCCGAGATCGCCTGAGAGGACATGGATCGGCGACACAGCAAGGTCGTCGCCGATCGATGCGAAATAGGCGTTCATGACCGCACTCGCCCGCACATGATCGATCGGATCGGCGAGCACGAACATGATCTTGGTCTTGCCGGTGATCTCCATGGAGCTGTCCTTCTCAGGCCGGAAGACCAGCGCGGCCGTAGCTGCCATAGCGCTCGACCACCCGCGCCATCTCGTCGTCGGCAAGGATCGCGGGCGCGCCGGCCTGACAGGCGAGTAGATACTGTCGGGCAAGGGTTTCGAGCTTCACGGCGAGGTCGAAGGCCGCCTGCAGTCCCTTGCCGACGGCAATCATGCCGTGGTTCGCGAGCAGGCAGGCCTTGCGCTGTTTCAGCGCAGCGACTGCGCTATCGGCGAGAGCCCTGGTGCCGAATGTGGCGTAGGGCGCACAAGGCACGTCGTTTCCGCCAAAGCTGGCGATCATGTAGTGGAATGACGGAATTGGCTTTGCGAGGCAGGACAACGCAACGCAGCAGTCGGCATGCGTGTGAACCACCGCGTTCACATGCGGATAGGCGTTCATGATCGCCAGATGCATGTGCCATTCACTGGAGGGCAAGCCGCCGCCGACCACCGTTCCGTCGCGCTTCAGATGGACGAGATCGTCAATCGTCGTGTTGCTGCTATTGCCGCCGGTCGGCGTGATGAGAACGTCGTCTCCGATACGACAGCTGACATTTCCGCTGCTGCCGTGGTTGAATCCCTTGGCCTCCAGGCGCGCCACAATATCCAGCACGGATTGTCTGAGTTCGCGCTCGTTCAATTGGCTCTCCCAGGATCCAGCATCACTTCGAGCGTGGTCGCGAACAGATCGACGGGGCCCAGCTTGCCAGACTTGAGACAAAGGGCCACCGGATCCTCGTCTTCGGTCACCGCAGTGCCGATGCCGGGTCCACCATAAGGACCGCCCCGCAAACGTCTGATGCCGAGGTGCTCGACGATTGCACCAGACGTCTCGCCACCGGCCACGACGAAGCGCCGCACGCCGACACTGCGAAGAGAGACAGCGAGCCGGCCAAGAATGGCTTCGGCGAGTTGCGCCGCGCCTTCACGGCCGTATCGCTCCTGAGCCATCTTGACGGCCTCGGGCGCGCCCGAAGTGGCGAAACCGACAGGACCGTGATGCAGCCGTGGTCGTGCCCAGTCGAGCGCATCGCCAACCGTCGCCGCCACATCCCTGGCATTCAGGAGATCGATGCGGAGCACCGGATGACTCTTCTCGAATTCGGCGAGTTGCTCCAACGTCCGCTCGGCGCAACTCCCGGCGAGAACCACGCCGCCTCCGCCAACCGCGCGCAGGCAGGGCGGTCTCCTGGTGGCGCCGATGAGCCCCCGAGCCCTCCAGATGTCCGGATAGTGCTGCACGATGGTCGCATTGCCCGTCATCAGCTTCCAATCGCAGGTGAGCGCGGCAAGCGTATCGAGATCCCGATCGTAGATCGCGTCTGTTATGAAGTAGCGGATACCGCGAGCCGCCGCTTCCGCGATCGCGCGTCCGGCCGCCTCCGCGCCGGCACTGACCAGCGCATGCGCCAAAAGGCCAACCTTGGCCCGCGTTTGACGCTGTAGAACCCGAACCAGATCGGAATCGGTCATCGGCGTCAGCGGATCATGGCGTTTCGGCGAGTCCGAGATCAGCTCGGTCCCGAGAAAGAGATGGCCGTTATAGACAGTCCTTCGAAGGGCGGGAGAAGCCGGGCAGAAGGCAGTGTGTTCGGCGCCGGTCAGCTGCATCAGCAGGTCGGCGACCGGGCCGATATTGCCCTGGTCGGTGGAATCGAACGTCGCACAATATTTGAAGAAGATTTGCCTGGCGTCCCGCGCAAGTAGCGCCCGTGCCGCCTTCTCTGTCATGCTGACGGCCTCGCCCGCGGGGATCACCCGTGTCTTCTGCGCGATCACGATAGCAGGCACATCGCCGCAGCTGTCGACGACGTCGGGGTCGGTGACAAATCCGCATTCGATCCCGGCAGCGACCAGCATGGCGGCCGTTTCCATGCCTCCCGTCAGATCGTCCGCCACCACTCCGAAGATGAGCGTCCTCATGCAGATCCCGTGCGTTTCGTGCCACTTGATACATGATATATCAAATATTGGCAATACCTGATACCGCGGACGGCGACTACGGTCAGGTCCTGCTTGGCAGACTTCCGTTCGCAGCCCCGCTCGTGATTACAGATGTCTCCTATCAGGAACGGGAACCGCGCCGCGCAATCACGTCCGCATCCGGACAACCCTCCGCGAGGTCACCGTCCTCGCTACCCACCTCGCTCTCTCGATTCATGAGCGCCAAGCGCAGGCCCGCGCGATCGCCAGCCTAGTGGCGGTCGGCGATTTCAACGACTGGCTTTGGGTTAAATCCGTACGGCGCGCATTGGCCGACCGTTGCCCAGTGCGTACGCAGCTGCGAATATTTCCGTCGTCGCTGCCAATGTCCGGCCGGGAGCGTTGCAGATTCAGGGTCACAGGTTGGATTTCGGCGTCAACGATGAAGGTATATGCATCATCCTGCATCTACTGGATTAGTTGCACGGGTTTCAGCTGATGCTGGCGGCCAGCGCAGCGGCCTCCGGAAGAAGTTCAGCGGCAATTTCAAACGAGCGCAGTCGTGCCGTATGGTCGTAGATCTGGGCCGTCAAAATGAGCTCATCCGCCCGGGTCTCCGCGATGATCCGGACCAGCCCGCTTTGCACGGTGGCGGGGCTGCCCACGGTCGAATAAGCCAGCGACTCCTTAACCATCGCCCGCTCTGTGGGCGAGGAGCGCCGATCCATGTCGTCGACCGGCGGCGGCAGCGGTCCCGGTGAGCCCCGCCTCAAGTTGATGAACTGCTGCTGCAACGATGTGAATAGGCGCTGCGCCTCCGCATCAGAATCGGCGGCAAAGACATTGACGCCTACCATGGCGTACGGCGCTTGCAGAAATTGCGACGGCTGAAACCGGGAGCGGTATATGCTCAGCGCGTTGAACAGCTCTCCCGGCGCAAAGTGGGACGCAAATGCAAATGGGAGCCCGAGCGTTGCGGCGAGTTGCGCGCTGTACGTGCTGGAACCCAAGAGCCAGACCGGCACCCTGAGCCCGGCGCCGGGAACGGCCCGCACGGCCTGACCAGGTTGCACCGGTCCGAGCAGCGCCATCAGTTCCACGACGTCGCGCGGGAAGCTTTCGGCGCCTGCCGCCAGGCTCCGCCGCAAAGCACCCGCCGTTCGCTGGTCCGTTCCGGGAGCGCGGCCGAGACCAAGATCGATGCGGCCCTCGTAAAGGGACTCCAGCGTTCCGAACTGCTCGGCAATGATCAGCGGCGCATGGTTCGGCAGCATGATGCCGCCCGACCCCACCCGGATCGTCTTGGTGCCCCCGGCAATGTAGCCGATCACCACCGCGGTCGCAGCGCTTGCGATGCCCGGCATGTTGTGATGCTCGGCCAGCCAGAAGCGCCTGTAATTCCAACGCTCGGTATGCTGGGCGAGATCGAGCGAGTTGCGGAAGGCCTGGGTGGCGTCGCTGCCTTCGTTGATCGGCGCGAGGTCCAGTACTGAAAAGGGAATCACAATCGCCTCCAGCTATTCGCAGCGCCCGGTCGCTCCGGTCAGGTTCGTATTCAGCCATCGTTCGGCACAAACCATTCTCCGCCGATCGCTTGGTGGCCAATGAAATTTCAACCCGGCGCCACTGAACGCGCCGGTGCTCAGCCCGCGCCATGCGCTAAACCTCATCGGCGGTCTAAGCTTCTCAGCGATCGAAAGCTTCCCAGAAGTCTGATCAACCACACTACGGCTCTCATTTGGGGGGACCGCTGCTTCCCCTGGTGCTGTAGGCACGGGTGTCATTGGTGGGCTCAGGCAGCGCAGGAACGGGGCTCGCGTGAGGTTGGGCATATGCGCTTCGCGGTGTGTCGGAGGCCTGGCGCTCCCATCGTCGTCCGCCACCGGTCCCTTCCATCGCCCAAAGCATCAGAACAGCGCCAACGCAAGCCATCGCGATCACGAAGATGATCGCATAGGGTACATCTCTGTTCATGCGGTGCTCCATTGGTACCTGACGGATGCTGATGGCAGGCGTCGATAAGTCGAGGCCTCTCGCGAGTGAGGACCTCACATCAACCATTTGGGCTTGCCCACGATCCGGCTCAGTTGTGCTCTTCCAGTTGAGCGGCGCTGCCATGGACCGGACAGTTCGCGTCGGGAGCCGCAAGCATGCCAGCGGACTCCAACTCCTCCGCCTTGGTCTCATGGCAGATCACGTGGCACGTGCAACCAAGCTGGATCGCTTCCGTGGTTCCCGGTGATGGCACAGAGTAGTGCAATGTGTGCGGTACGCGCATAATAGCCTCCGCTTCTTTGACATCATGCCGCTGCGGCGGTGTGCACCGGCTGACCGCTTCGACTGGTCCGCGCTATCTCGAGAAAGGCGCGAAGCTGTTGCACGACGGTCGGGCCGCTGAGCGATCAAACCGATTCCGTGGCGGCTACTTGCCGTTCGGACGCCCGCTGGGCAAGCCGATCGTACTCCTCGGCAATCTCCAGCAGGCGTTCGCGCGAGTGTCTCATGCTGAATTGCTCCGCCTTGTCTCTCGTCCTCTCAGCGCACGTCACGGAATCTACAAGGATCGCAGTCCAGATCACGTCATGCTGCCCGGCATGAAGCATCGAATCGTGATGCCCGACAGCCCCTTGATCGGCCACACCATCGCCCTGCCGACCCGGTTCGGCTCGGTGAGCACGGCATCATCGGGGACCACGATCCATTCGTTGTCGATGCGGACACGAAAATGACCGTCTTTCGATTCCCAATCCGGGTCGGCAATCGCAAGACCGTCAGTAACCGAACAACATGGACCTTTGCCGGACTTGAGACTATCGAACCATGGCTTGAGGGGAGATAGCGAATAGCGGCCGTCGTCACGGGCTTGAGCGGTGCCGATTAGCAGCGCGACGAGAATGATAAGGCTCAATCGGCGGAAGAAAGTTTCCATGATTGCGTGCCGAGAGCTGTTAAGGCCGCGAGCTGTGAAGGCTATGAGGATCGCGCCTAGCGGCTCGTGCTTTAAGCGAAGTTATATGATCCACCGGAGCCGGCCTTGATAACAGTCAACCTGGAAGATCATTTCCGCGGCTGTGGAAATGAACTTTCGTGTAGGTATTGGTTACGCACTGCTCCCTTTGGTCTCGCAGCTCGCACGCCATAGCGATTTGGCCGTTAGCAAGCGCGTGTGCAGTTCCGTCGCGCTCGCGAATGCAGCCCCCCATTCGCTTTAGGTTCCACAAGAGTTGGTTGAGGAAGCCATGCTTGCCGAACCCGGAGCAACGCCGACCTATCTGCAATGACGAGCGTCAATGCAACGAGCGCGATTGTAGCGTAGGTGCTGCAATAGAGTGCAACAATCAGCACCGGGGCCAAGCAACTGAGCGTCGCAAAGGCAGCCCGGTTGGCAATCGAGGAGACGATATGGTGACCACAATGCAACGCGCATCCGCGACCGAGCGCGGAACTACACCCTCTCTGATCGCAAGTGACCGCGTGGAAGGAACTGCGGTCTATGACGCACAAGGAAAGCGTATCGGAAAGGTCGAGCACCTCGTGATCGACAAATCCGGCGGTCGCGTCATCTACGCCGTGCTAAGTTTTGGAGGCTTTCTTGGTATCGGCGCGAACCACTACCCGATTCCCTGGCAGATGCTGGATTTCGATGAGGAGCTCGGCGGATACCGCGTGGGCATCACCGAACAGCAACTCAAGAACGCTCCGAAAGCCGGCCAAGGGGAAAGCTGGGAGCAAGCGAACCGTGACCGCGATGAAGAGGTTTATGGCTATTGGGAGCAACCCACACCAGACCAGACTTCGTCTCTCATATCTAGCGACCGCGTCGAAGGAATGCCGGTCTTTGACCTACACGGCAAGCGTATCGGCAAAGTCGAGCGCCTGATGATCGACAAGCTCACCGGCCAGATCGCCTACGCGATCCTGAGTTTCGGCGGCTTCCTCGGCATCGGCGAGGATCATTATCCGATACCCTGGTCGATGCTGACCTACAACGAAAAGCCCGATGGCTTCCAAGTCGAGATCACCGAAGAGGAGCTCAAGAACGCCCCAAAAATCGAACCAGGCGAAAACTGGGAGCAAACAACGCGAACCCGCAATCAGGACGTCTACGACTATTGGGAAGTCAGGTACTATTGGATTGTCGATTCCGATAGTCCGTGAGCATTATCGTTGGCTTCCTCGTGCAGGCACCCGGGCCTAATGTCATGCCCGGCTTTTGCGCCGCGGATCCAATGGAGTGTGAGGCGCTGATCCCACTTTTGAGCAAGCTGCATCAGATCACCCGGCACCGGTTGACCGTCGTCATGGTGGATCGAAACGCAGCTACCTAGATTACCCAATCCCGACGCGTGGGGGGAACCAACAGGAGATTCTCCCATGAGGATTAATTGGCTTTACACGACAGCGATGGCGTTGGTGATTGGCGCCGGTCCCGCCATTGCGCAATCGCCGGAAGGCTCGCAGAAGCGCGAAGAGAGCCCCCGCGCCCAGTCACCAGCATCTCAGTCTAGGGAAATGGACCGTCCAGCCGCCCCGTCGAAGGAGATGGATCGCGGCAGCGCGGCTGATCGCGTCAAGGAGCGCGCGCAGTCCGAGTCGAAGGGCAGCGCTAAGGACATGCAGCGCGGTGAGGCCCCGTCACCGGCCGAGCGCAGCAAGGAGGCGCAGAACCCGCAGGACCGCAACTCCAAGGAGCCGACCCGGGAGAGCCAGGATCAGCCCAACCGTGGCGAGCGCGCACCCTCGAGCACGGCGCAGCAGAAGGACCTGCAGCAGGGCCGCGATGCCAAGCCGGCTACCGACCAGAAGCAACAGGCTGAGGAAAAGCTGCGGGGCCGCGAAGGTCAAGCCAAGCAGGACCGCGCGCAGGACGCCACCCGGCCGGCCGATACGAAGCAGCAGCAGACCCAGCAGCAGATCGATCGCGATCGCAAGGAGCAACGCGAACAGGCCGTCCAGCCGTCCAAGTCCTCGCCGCAGCAGAGCTCGCGGCCGGCCGACAACACACAGACCCAGAAGACCGGCGAGGCGCCGGATCAATCGAACCGCCAGACTTCCTCGGGTGCGGTCGACGACGATCAGCGCAGGCAAGTCGTCGATCAGCTGCGGCGCGACAGGACTGTCACCAGCCAGAATCTCAATGTCCAGGTCAACGTGGGCACGCGGTTGCCGCGGGGCGTGCAGGCGCGTCGATTGCCGCCCGATATCGTGCGGATCATGCCGCAATATCGGGACTACGAGTACACGGTGATCGATAATCGCGTTGCCATTATCGATCCGCGGCGGCGCGAGGTCGTCGATATTCTGGACGACGGACCGGGTTACAGCAGGGCGGCCGCTTACAGCCGCGACCGTGTTGTCATCGACGATGACACGCGTAGGCGGTTCAGGGAAGTGGTACGCAGCTCCTCGACGACGGTCGGCTCGACCTCGCCTTCGGCCGGCGGAGGCGGAACCTCCGCGTCAAACTGTCTGTCGCTACGGCCGGTGCCGGAAGAGCTGGCGCGCAACCATCCAGAGCTCGCCAACTACCGCTATCTCGCTATCGGCGGCCAAGTGGTGCTGGTTGACCCGCAGCAGCAGAAGGTCGTCCAAGTGATCGACTAAAGCTGGCTGTTCTCCCTCTCTCCGTTCTTCACGGGGAGGGGTTGGGGTGAGAGGCTGCAGGTTTCCTGCGATATCCCGGCCAAACGCGCGCATTGCGAATGAAGGAGAGCGACATCATGGGCGTCCTCACCGACGTTCCCGCCACCAAGAAGGGCGCTGCTTAGCCCGCTCCCTCATCCTGAGCAGCCACCTTCTCGAAGAATCATGCCGCAAGCTCAATTCGCATCCTTCGAGAACCCGACGAGCCGCGCGGCCTTTTGGCTCTGGCCATTTGAGATGAGACCACTATGCCGGCCAGGAATTTAGATTCGGCGTTGCTGCCCGCCGACGGGATGCTTCGCGCCTTCGACATTCTCGCCAACGAAAGACCCCGAAACTCAGGACCGCGTAGTCGAGGCCGAGCGCGGCTCGCGGTGTTCCGGCAGCCATCCCCGGCAAGATGACGCGACAACGTGCAAAGAAGACGCCAGCGCACTCCGATCCGCCACATCCCGCTTAGCCGGCGACACTCTGGGTTCTGAGGGCGCGCTCGTGAGGCGCTAATCGAACTCAAGCGAGATCCAAGGAAAATTACTGCCGGCAGCTTGACAACGGTCAAGGCTCGATCCGCGCGCCGCGCGGAGATTGGTGTGACGACCGAACTGACGCGCGCACGCGTGCTGGCTGCAATGGTCGCCGACACAAATGTGCGTCACCGACGCAAAGGTGTCGTCGTTTGTTCAATCCCCATCGCTGGGACGCGCTCGAAAGAAACGGCTCGGATCCATCACAATCAAGGAGACCACCATGAATCGACTTCTCTGTTCCGGCGCCTTGCTCCTCGCCGTTCTCGGCAGTACCGCCGCCACTGCTCAGAACACAACCGACGCCACTCAAAGCAACAACCCTCACGGGACCCTGAACCCGGCGCAGCAGCAGATGGTCAGCAACAGCCTCTCCAGCACGCCATCGCAATCCGCGCCATCGGGCGCGCAGCCGCAAGTCGGTGACAAGGTTCCGGAGTCGATGTCCGCGCAATCCATGCCGCATGACGTTGCTGACCAAGTCCCCGAGGCGAAAGAACTGCTCTTTGTCAAGCTGCCAGACCGTATCCTGCTCATCGACCCCGACACCAAGCTGATATCCGAAATTGTCACCGAGCCGGCCACCACAGGGTCGACGGCCGGCAACCAGGGTCGGTAGGACCACGAGTGCCTCGGCCAACGGCCTGGCCCAACTTTGAAGGCGAAGGAGTTCTGATGAACATGCCTCACCTCCCGCTGCTCCTAGCAGCCACCTTGGCCGTCGCCACGCTTTCAATGCAGATCGACCACGCAGCGGCTCAAGAGATCGGGCTGACGCCTTTGGAGGCGACGGAGGTCGCCAAAGGCTATAATGCCGAGGCACTCAAACTGCGGTCTGTCGTCGGCGACAAGCACGACAGGATAGGAAGAATCCGTGACTTCATCTTCGGCAAAGACGGCAATATTTATGTGGTCGTTGCGGTAGACGATTCGACAGGCCTGTTTGGCCATCTCGTGGCCATTCCACTCCGTCAATTCAAGCTCGACGATTCGCCCGATGCCGTTCTGCCGGGCGCAAGCCGCACTGCGCTTGCAAAGCTGCCGGTTTATGGCGGGCCCTGACACCGCGGTGGTTGGTGCTCGGCGGATTGTGTTCGCTGATTTACGGGGCGCTCCTGATCGCTATGCCACTGATCGGTGCGGTCGTGCTCACGTGGTGGATGGGCGCCTATGCGCTCGTATTCGGTATTTCCTTGATCATTCTGTTGCTCCAGCTCCGCTACAGGGATCAGCATGCGGTCACGCCCAATACAGCGGGAACTCCAGCATGGGTGACATTTTTATGACTTCCGCCACACGCAGGTCAGGTCGGCCGGATGGTCCGCCACAGGACCGTCTGGTCAGTAATGCCGAAAAGGCCAATGGCGAAGAATTACTGCAGGAAAGCTTGATCGAAACCTTCCCGGCAAGCGACTCACCATGCTGGACCGCCTTGACGCGGGTCGGCCCGCCTGACCGAAAAGGCCACCATGTGAAGCGCCAAAAGAAGCGGCTTGGTCTCCCTCATAAAAAAGAGGCGGCCAACTAAGGCTGCCCTAGCCAGACCTACCCAAGGCCTCATTGATTACTTGCTTTGCCTCCTGAAATGCTGGCGAAACGCTAGTGGCTCGAATGTTCAAAGCCACCCAATCAATCTCCGGCAGGGTCGGGTCTGTTCGATAGATCGCGGCGTACCAAAGGGCGGGGTTGTTCGTGACCTGGATTTCGTAGCCGCGAAAGCTTTGTTGTTCGGTATGCATGTGAACTCTCCAAAGCACCCGCTCAGAACATGGGGGTCTGGGCGGTGCTCCAAAAGGGCCAAGCAATAGAATTCAAGAAAGGCCAATCAACTAAACCGGGAATAAGAAAGGCAGTAGCCCGCAAGGGGCTTTACTCCTCGTAGAAGATGAGGCGCTTGTTCGAATGTTGCTTGTCCAGGAGCAGCGTTAACGTTTACCGCCTACGATGCGCATAGACCCGTTCCAAGAAATGGAAATGCTAGGCGCATGGGCTTCCCTCCGAGACGCGAAATATACCACTAGCTCCGCATGCCTGCGGGCCGGCCGTACTCTGACAGTTATCATTGAAACGCCCGGGATAGGCCCCATTCTTGTTCAGTCCTCCGGTACAGCGCGAGTACTCTTCGTGAAAAATGAAGGCACATCGAGGCAGGATGTTCGTCGCATGGCGACAGCGATAGAAACGTCGCAATGGCCGCAGGTACGGCTATCCGGTACCGATCGATTGGAGACCTTTAGCGACGGCGTACTCTCAATAACGATCACGCTGCTCGTCGCCGAAATCGTCCGGCCCGAACATGCACCCGGTCAACTCCTGAACAGGCTGGCCGAGCAATGGCCCAGCTACGTCGCTTTCCTCGCGTCATTCTTTTACACCGGAGTCATCTGGCTCAATCATCGCGCGGTGTTTGCCCGCGTGCGCTACTGCGACCGCGGCCTGCATCTTGCCAACCTATTTCTGCTGCTGACATCCGGGCTTATCCCGTTCCCGACCGCGATCCTTTCGTCCTCCATGCAGACGGGCAATGATTTTGATGCAAGGATTGCCGTCGTGCTCTATGCCGCCATCGCCGGCAGCATGTGCCTGGCGTGGCTCATCTTGTTTCACGTTTTGAGCATTCATCCATGGCTCGTCGAGCACCACATCGGCTCTGATTTTTTTCCCAAGGAGCGGTTGCGCGCCATCCTTGGCGTCGTCTGCTACACGGTGGCGGGCGTTGCGGGCCTGTCGATGCCGAAGCTCGCTTTGGTCATCTTCCTGGCGCTGCCGATCTTCTACGGAATCACCAGCGAAGGCCTCACGGAGACCCGGATCCGCCTGCAGTTTGGCAAGGCCCAGCGCGAAGCTGCGATCAAGCGCGACGCAAACCGCGCCGGATAGCTGCTATGGTGTCTTGACTGTCTCTTCCTTCGCGGTGTGCGCCGCGCTATCCAGTCCTGCCACATCGCCGGATCAGACCGGAGTTCCATCGCCCCATGCCAAGCCGGCAAGCAGGAACGTGATCTCCTCCCGAGGCGTGCCGCACATGCTGCCATCGACGCGCGCTGCGCTCAGGATGGTCGCGGACGACAGATCACCGCTTTCTTTTCTAACCTACATGAGCTTACTTCTTCGCGTAAGTGCTCACATCGATGCCCAGATTGGCGGGACCGAAGGAGTCCGGCAGCAACTCGGAAGCCGAAGACACTTTGCATTTGCTGAGATCGCCATTGCAACTGATGACCCGAATATCTGTGGCAGATGCTTGGCTTGCCTCGAGGATAATCTGGCGACAGCGACCGCACGGAGCGACGATGTCGATGCCCCTAGCCGGATCGTCTGACGGGTATCCTACCACGGCGATGGCGTTGATATTGAAATCGCCGGCTGAATTCGCCGCAGAAACGGCAGAAACTTCAGCACAAATCCCGATGCCGTACGAAGCGTTTTCCAGGTTCGCACCAACGTGGACTCCACGCTCGGTGCGCACAGCAGCCCCAACAGAAAATTTCGAATAGGGCGCGTATGCGTTCCGCGCGACCTTGGCCGCTTCGTGGCAAAGATGCCGGTCCGACGGCTCGAGCGCCGAAACAGGGACAATACGATCAACGGAAGGTCTTTCTGGGTCGCTCATCGATTGCTCGCTTCCGGTTGCGTGTCTTATGAAATCAGCGAATTTCAGGTCCTACAGCACACAATTTAGGCGCCGCCGGAAATCCTGACAACTTGAACAGAGCGGGCGTTTTGGTCAGGATCCAACTTGACAAAGGTCAACGTTCTGGTGAGGTTTTTGTAAATCCGCCGCAACGGCAACGGCGCGGGGATGGCGGATGGTGATTTCGGTCAAGCGCGCGCAAATGCAAATGGAGACCGAACTTGACCGGCGTTCGATGATCGACGGCATCGGCATAGGGCGCAAGTTCATCGCGCAAGAGGCGTTCGATCGAGACCATCCGAGCTCGGGACGCGATAGTCACAAACCCGGCGCATCTTTCATCGGTCACGGGCATGGCGCGGGCCTGACCCTCGCGCCGTTGCGCGCTGTTTTCCGGCGCGCGCCGACCGGGGCGCGCCATTATGCAGGGAGAGTACGGTGAGCCAGTCTTTCGATCTGTCGAAAAGTCCATTGACCGACCCTTCGCGCCGCGATGCCCTCAAGGGCGGCGCGGCGGCGGTGCTCGGACTGATGGCGGCGCTCGCGCCGTTCGAAGCGCAGGCCGCGGGCGACCTCGTCGCGCTCGTCCACACGCAAGCGGCCGGCGACAACGGCCCGGTCGATTCTATGATCGCCAAGCTGCAGCAGCTCGCCAAGGACAAGGGTTTTGCGACGCGCATCGTCTACGCCTCCGATCCCGCCACTTACGAGACGATCTTCCGCACGCTCGGCGACGCCGGTGCCTCGGTCGTCGTCTCGACCTTCAACGAGGTCGGCGAGCCGTTCAAGGCGCTCGCGCCGACTTATCCCAAGACCAAATGGATTCAGCTGTTCGGCGACCCCATCACGCCGCCTTTGCCCAATGTCGCGACCATATCCTATGACTATTACCTCGGCTGCTACCTCTCTGGGCTGTTTGGCGCGCTGATCTCCAAGACCGGCAAGCTCGGCTATATCGGCGGCATTTCACTGCCGCCGCTCAACGCGGACGCCAACGCGATCAAGGCCGGCGCGACGTCCGTCAACGCTGCGGCGACGCTGAACGCCGCCTTCGCCGGCTCCTTCCAGGACCCGGCGAAGGGCCAGGAAATCGCTACCCAGATGTATCAGGGAGGCGTCGACTATATTCAGACGGACTCGGCAGCGACCGACGCGGGCATCATCGCCGCGGCGAACGAAGGCGCGGGCCGCCTGGTGGGTGCAATTTCTCCGGCGCAATACAAGCTCGGGCCCAAGACCGTCGTCACGCTCGTGGAGCTCGACTTTGGCCAGTCGCTCTATAACGAGGTCGTGCGCACCCTCGACGCGGCGTGGACCGGCGGTCACGTCGCCACGGGGCTCGGCACGGGAGTGATCGACTTCGTTTTGTCGCCTGTATTTCTAGAGCAAGGCCCGCCCGACATTGTCGCCAAGGCGAAGGCGGCCTGGCCGCAGATCGAGAAGGCCAAATCCGCCATCCTCGCCGGCTCGTTGAAAGTGCCGTTCAACACCACTTTGTAATCCAGGACGCTCGTGCAGCTCGACAGGGATCGCGGACCCATAACGGACATGCAGGAGCCTGCTCTCGAGTGCCGAAGCGTCTCCGTCACGTTCGGCCCTGTCACAGCGCTGTCGCAGGTGAGCCTCCGTTTCGAAGCCGGCCGGGTCCACGCCGTGGTGGGGCAGAACGGAGCGGGCAAGACCACCTTCGCCAGGGTCGTTGCCGGTCTGATCCGGCCGCAATCCGGCGAGGTGCTCGTCCAAGGCAGGCCGGTGGCTGCGGGCAGCGTGAAGGGCGCGCGTGCGGCGGGCGTCGAACTCGTGCACCAAAGCTTCGCTCTGCCGCCGAGTTTCACGATCTGCGAGGCAATGGAGTTCGGCGCAAAGGGGAATCGTTCCGCCTTCACGCGTCGCCAGCTCGAACGACGATGGAACGGCCATCTCGCCTCGCTCGACATTTCCGTGGACAGGCGCCGCCGGATTCGCGACCTGCCGGTGGAAACGCAGCAGGGCGTGGAAATCGCGCGCGCCTTGGTGACCGACGCGCGCGTGCTGATCCTGGACGAACCGACAGCGGTTCTGTCGCCGTCCGGCGCGGAAAAATTGTTCGATCGCATTCGCACGCTCAATGCGCGCGGTGTGACCGTCATCCTCATCCTGCACAAGATTCGCGAGGTTCTGGCGATCGCCGACACCGTGACCGTGCTGCGAGGCGGCAAGTTGATCGCGGCGACGATGCCGGTCGGCGAGACGGACGCCGCTCAGCTCGCGGAAAAGATCATCGGCTCGGCAAGCTCGCAAATGCTTTCGCCTGACGACGCCAAGGCGCTCGTCGGTGCGGAGAGCGGCGGCGGCGAGCCGGGCCACGCCGCGGTCGTCGCCGCTCCCATGCTCGAATTGCGAAATGTCGCAACACGCGGCGACAATGAAGGACCGGCGCTGCGCGACGTCTCGCTCGTCATTCGCCCCGGCGAGATCGTCGGCGTCGCAGGCGTCGAAGGCAACGGCCAGCGGACGCTGGTGAGAGCCATCGCGGCGCTGGTCGAGGTGACGCAAGGTGAAATCAAGCTGGACGGAGCCGCGGTGACGGGCGTGGCACTTGGCGATCGCAGGAACCGGGGACTGCGCATCATCCCATTCGAGCGCAACACCGAGGGCCTCAGCCTTTCGAGCGCGCTGTGGGAGAACTGGTCGGCGCGCCAGCTTCTGCGCTCGCCTCTGTTCCAGTTCATCAATCCGCATCGCATCCGGCGCGACAGCGAGGCCGCCTTCAAGGCGTGGGAGGTGCGATATGCATCAACAGGACAGAGAGCGGGTTCGCTCTCCGGCGGCAACGCCCAGAAGGTGATCCTCGCGCGCGAGATCGACGACGAGGCGCGGCTGATCCTCGCCGCCCAACCGACGCGCGGGCTCGACATCGGTGCGACCGCCTTCGTCTGGCGTTCGCTGCGCGCTGCGCGCGACCGAGGCTGCGCTGTCCTGTTGGTCTCGTCGGATCTCGACGAATTGTTCGACATCAGCGACCGTATCGTAGTGATGCTGTCAGGCGCCGTGGCTGGAGAATTCTCAGCCCCCTACGACATCGCGCGGGTCGGCGCGACCATGACAGAGGCGCGCCCATGACGGGGAGATTGACGGCGAGATTGATTCCCTTCGTCAGAGCGCTGGTCTTCATCGTCGCTGCGCTCGCCCTCTGCGGCATCATTTTCCAGTTTGCCGGATATTCCGCTTTCTCGATGTTTCAGAACATCGTCGATGGCGCTTTCCTGAGGCCGGGCGCGTCCCTGCAGAGCTTGCGCTGGGCGCTACCCTTGTTCATCACTTCGGTCGGTGTCTCCATCTCGTTCCGGTGCGGCTATTTCAACATCGGAGCGCAGGGACAGTTCTACATCGGAGCGATATGTGCCACGTTCACGGCAACTTGGCTGAACGATGCGCCGGCCTTCGTTCTGACGCCGCTCTGCTTCCTCGCGGGCATGGCTGGCGGTGCGCTCTGGGCGTTCTGGCCGGGCTGGCTGCGCCTGCGATCGGGGACCGACGAAGTCATCACGACGCTGATGGGCAACTTCATCGCTGGGCTCATTCTCGTGTACGTGACGACCGGACCGCTGAAGGACCCGTCAGGTAGCGGCCAGCAATCCTCGAGCCGTCCATTGAAGGCAGCCTATCGGATCAGCGATTCGCTGGGTGTTTCGCCCGTCATCGTCGTCATCGCGCTGGTCGTGGGCGTCGCCATGTGGCTGCTGGTCAATCGCACCGCGTTCGGCGTGCTCGCGAGCCTCGCCGGCCGCAATCCGACGATGGTGAAATGGCAGGGCGCGCGGGTATGGCGCCTCGGACTTGCCAGCTTCCTCATCAGCGGCGCGCTGGCGGGCCTGTCCGGGGTCATCGAGGTCTTCGGTCCCAATGGCCGGCTGGTTGGCGGGTTCCTGCCCACGCATGGCTTTACCGCGATCCTCATCGCCCTCGTCGCCAGTCTGTCCGTCGTCGGCATAAGCTTCGTCAGCCTGTTCTTCGGCGGTCTCGCCTCCGCCGCGCTTTATTTACCGATCATGGCGGGCCTGCCGGCGGCGGCGATCGACATCGTCAACGCAGCGATCGCTCTGTTCATCACCGCCAAGTCCGAATGGGTCGACCGCCTGCTTCGGCTGGGGAACCCGCCCTCATGAACGATATCATCATCGCCATCCTGCGCTCGGGTACGCCGCTCGTCTACGTCACGCTGGCGGGCGTGCTCGCACAGCGCTCCGGCGTCTGGCACCTGGGCCTTGAAGGCGTGATGATCGTCGGCGCATGCGCCACCATTCTCGGCATCGTCGCCACTGGATCGTTCGCCCTGGCGATGCTGATCGCTTGCCTCGCCTGCGTGATCACTTCGGCGCTGCTGTGGTTCGTGATCGAGAGGCTGAAGGCCAGCCCGATCATCGCCGGGCTCGGATTGACGGGGCTCGGCATCGGGGGCACGGCGCTCGCGATCCAATCGATCTTCGGCAGTCAGGCCGCTGTCACCGCCCCGTTCGGCGTGCCCAGGCTGGGGCCCGCGTTCGGCCCTTACGGCATCCTGTCCGTCTTCGTCCTGGCAATGCCCTTCGTCGTCTTTGCGCTCTGGGCACTACTACGGCGCACACGGTTCGGCCTTCAGCTCGCGGCGGCGGGCGAGCATCCTTTCGCAGCGCGCAGTGTGGGCGTGAACCCTTCGGCGATGCGCCTCATTGCGCTCGTCGGCGGCGGCGTCCTGTGCGCGGTCGGCGGGGCGGAGCTTGCGGCGGGAAGCCTGCAGATCTTCGCGCAAAACATGACCGCCGGTCGCGGTTTCATGGCGTTCGCAGCGGTCGTGTTCGGGGCCGGGCACCCCATCGGTTCGGTCCTCGCCGCGCTCTTCTTCAGCGTCGTCGGCGCGGTCGGCATCCGCGCGCAACTGGTCTTCGGCGACGCCGTGCCGCACGACCTGCTGCTGGCGCTTCCCTATTTGGCGACGGTCTTTGGCGTCTGGCTCAGCGGTCAGCTGCGCGGCGGCGCCAAAGCGGCGGCAGACTTTGCCGAACTGCGTGACTACTGAGGACGACACAGGATGGAATTTGCACAACGGCACGCCATCACCGACACCTGCATTCTGGTGCGCGATCTCGAGGCCTCGATCGCGTTCTACCGGGACAAGCTTGGCTTCGCTCTTCAGCGCCGCGCGCCGGGCTTCGCCGACTTTACCGGCGCCGGCCATACGCTCGCGCTATGGGAACGCACACATATCGCCGCCAATACCGGCGTTCCGGTCGACCTCGACGCGTCAGCCGGTGTCCTGATTGCCGTCAGGCTGCCGGACGCGGCGTCGCTCGAGGCTGTATATGCAGAGCTTTGCGCAAAAGACGTCGCCTTCATTCGGCCGCCCGCCAATTATCCCTGGAACGCGCGATGTGTGTATTTTGCGGGTCCGGATGGCGAACTGTGGGAGCTCTACGCCTGGCTCGCCGGCGGCGCGCTCGGCGACATCGCGCGCGACGTTGCGCCACGACAATGAGGGAGGCGCTCCATGGCGCGCAAGATCATTATCGATACCGATCCCGGCCAGGACGACGCCGTGGCGATCCTGATGGCTCTTGGCTCGCCCGAAGAGCTCGACGTGCAGGGACTAGTGACGGTGGCGGGCAACGTGCCGCTCTCGCGCACGACCGACAATGCGCGAAAGATCCTGGAGCTCGCGCAGCGCACCGACGTGCCGCTTCATGCCGGATGCGCGCGTCCCATGCGCCGAAAGCCGGTCACCGCTGAACATGTGCATGGTCCAACCGGGCTCGACGGCCCGTCGCTGCCGGCGCCGACGATGAAGGTCCGTGAGCAGCACGGCGTGCTTTTCATCGTCGACGCGCTGCGAGCGGCGAAGCCGGGCGAGATCACGCTGGTGACGCTCGGGCCGCTCACCAACATCGCCATGGCGATGGTCCTCGCGCCCGATATCGTCGAGCGCATCGCGGAAATCGTGATGATGTTCGGTGCCTATTCGGAAGGTGGCAACATCACGCCGGTGGCCGAGTTCAACAGCTACGTCGACCCGGAGGCCGCGGACGTCGTCCTGAGCAGCGGCGTCAAGATCACGATGGTTCCGCTCGACGTGACGCATCAGTGCCTGAGCACCAGACCGCGCCTTACGGCCTTTCGCGACATCGGCAACGCCTGCGGCATCGCGACGCGCGAGATGCTCACCTTCTCGGAGGGGTTCGACATCAGGAAATACGGCTGGGACGGCGCGCCGCTCCACGATCCCTGCGTGATCGCTTATCTGCTGGCGCCAGAATTGTTCGGCGGCAAACAGGTGAACGTCGGCGTGCAGACCGGCGACGGGCCCACGGCAGGCATGTGCATCGTCGACTGGTGGCGCGTGACAGAGAAGCCTGCCAACGTCCTGTTCCTTCGCGAGGTCGATGTGCCGGGGTTCTACAAGCTCCTCACCGAGCGGCTCGCGCGTCTGCCATAATCGTTCCCGTCCGCCTCGAACTGATCCGACCTGCGGAGACGTGTCATGACAGTAACAGCCTATCTGGCGGGGCCTGACGTGTTTCTCCCGAACGCGGTCGAGCACGCCGCACGGAAGGTGGAGATATGCCGACGATTCGGCTTGCAGGGTCTCCCGCCGCTCAATCAGGATATCGAGACCGCCGCCAAGGCGCTGGACGTCTGGCAATCCATTTACGAGAAGGACATTGCGATGATGGAACGATGCGACATCATCATCGCCAACCTCACGCCATTCGGAGGCGCATCCGCCGATGCGGGTACCCTGATCGAGGTCGGCTGGTTTCTCGGAAGGGGTAAGCCGATCTTTGGTTACTCGAATGTGTCCGAGAGCTTCGAGCAGCGGATGCGGAGGCAGCTTGGCGACGGCTGCGCGAACCTCGGCATCGAAGGTTTCCATCTGCCGGACAATCTGATGATCGTCGGCGCCGTCTCCAGCGGCGGATGCCCGATTTTTGTTCCCAGGGACGGCGAAGCGCGCGGCATCGACGCGCTGGACGTGTTCGAGGCCTGCGCAGCCGCCGCGGCGCACGTTGTTGCCGATCAGAAGGAGCGCTGACGAAGTGCTTGCGGTCCTGCAGCCGTCCGCCGAGATCTTTCGCCATGCCCGATATTCTCGGGAGTACTTGGGGAGGTAACAGTAGTTAGTTGGACGTCGAAAGCGTCCAACCGAAGGTGCCGTTCTGAGGCACAAACCTGCCAAGCAATTGATTTTGCTTGGTGGGCGCACCAGGGCTCGAACCTGGGACCCGCTGATTAAGAGTCAGCTGCTCTACCAACTGAGCTATGCGCCCGAAAGGCGGTCAATGCCTTGCGAGGCCGGTCGTTTAGCAAAGCGATCCGGGTCTGGCAAGCGATGCGAGGCATGTTTTCCAAGGTTCTTCCACAGCCCCCGGAAAGGCGAAAAGCCGCTGGATTCCAGCGGCTTCGCAGAGGTTAATGCCGGCGAAATCCCGGTTCGCTCAGAGCCGGCCCTCCCGGTCGGCGCCCTCGTCCCGGTCGCCGCCGCGCATGTGGTCCATGCCGTGATCCATCATGCGGTCCATGCGCTCCCTGAAACGGTGGGGCGGGCCGTCTTCGCCGCCGCCGAACGGGCCGCGATGGCGGGTCAGCAGGGCAAGACGGCGCTTCTGACCGTCATCGAGGCTCTTGTAGAGCGGATCGGCGGCATCGGCGATCTTCTTCAGGGCCGCCGAGCTCGCGCCCATGTCCTCGGCGCGCTGGCGCAAGCGGGCAACCGGGTCATCCGGCTTGTCGGGGTCACCGGGACCATTCATCCGCGCATTGGCGCGGTCGAGCCGCAGCTTGGCGAAGTCGCGGACCGCGGCCTCGACCGGCGGCCACAGCTTCTCCTGATCGGCGTTGAGCCTCAAGCCGGCATGGACGGCAGCGATACGCGCGTCGACCAGGGCGGCGCGGTCTTCCGGATTCATGCGGATGTGGTGGAAGTGCTCCATCCACGGGCGATGAAATTGGGCATAGACCGCGCCCGAACCGGCGATGCTGAGCACGGCGATGGCGGCGATGGTGAACTTCTTCATCCGAACCTCCTCTGGAAGGATACCCTGAAGATGAGCGTCGTAAGGCCCGTGCGCAACTTACAACTTGGACAGGAAGCCCGTTCTTACGAGATGTAACGACTATGAATTTTGGTTCAGCCGCAACCGGAAATCGTTCGCAACAAAGAGCTTCCGTGCCGCTCGCACGGAAGCCTCGTCCATCGTTCATCCAGACTAGTTGGTCGTGCTGTTAATTAGTAGTGCTCCTGGCTTCCTTCTGGAATTCGTCGATCAGCGGCTGGCCGACGCGGCTCGCGGCGTCCTTGTAGACCGGCTCCATCGCCTTGCGCATCGCTTCGTCCTGCTCGCTGGTGAGCTTGATGATTTCGCTCTTGCCGCTCTTCTTGATCTCGGCGAGCGCGTCGTCGTTTTCCTTCTGCGACTGCGCGTTGTTGAAATCGGTCGCTTCCTTCATCGCCTTCGCGAGCTGGTCGCGGATGTCGGCCGGCAGGTCGTCCCAGAACTTCTTGTTCACGATCACGACGTAGCCGATATAGCCGTGATTGGTCTCGGTGATGTACTTCTGCACCTCGTGCATCTTCTGGGTATAGATGTTCGACCAGGTGTTCTCCTGCCCATCGACCACGCCGGTCTGCAGCGCCTGATAGACCTCGCCGAACGCCATCACCTGCGGCAGCGAGCCGAGCGCCTTGAACTGGGCCTGCAGCACGCGCGAGGACTGGATGCGGAACTTGACGCCCTGATAGTCCGCCGGCGCGATGAGCTTCTTGTTGGCGCTCATCTGCTTGAAGCCGTTGTCCCAATAGGCAAGGCCGGTGATGCCCTTCGGCTCGAGCAGCTTGAGCAGCTTTGCCCCGAGCGGGCCTTCCGTCACCTTCCGCAGCGTCTTCAGATCAGGGAGGATATAGGGCAGGTCGAACACCTCGAACTCGCGGATGCCCAGCGGGCCGAACTTGGAGTTGGACGGCGCCAGCATCTGCACGCTGCCGAGCTGAAGCGCCTCGAGCTCTTCCTTGTCCTTGTACAGCGTCGAGTTCGGATAGACCTCGACCTTGACCTTGCCATTCGTGTACTTCTCGGCGAGCTCCTTGAATTTTTCCGACGCCTTGCCCTTCGGCGTGTCGGTCGCGACCACGTGGCTGAATTTGATGATGATGGGGTCGGCGCTGGCTTGGCCGGCAAGGCCAAGTGCCAGTGCCGCGATGGACGCCGCGATCGCGAAGGTACGCATAATCTCTCCCTGTTGTTATTTGGGCCGCCCGCGCGCGGACGGCCGATCTTTATGCCGACAGCACCAATAGCGGCTCGCGCATCGAGCCGCTATTGGCCGTTCGCAGGGCAGCTATTCAACGCGAATGCCGCTGTACTCCCTCTCCCGCAAGCGGGAGAGGCGAAAGGCCACTCACAGCAGAGCGCTTCTCAGCTCGCCGCGGCCGTCGTCACGGTGTCGCGCTGGCGCTTCATGACGATCTTGTTGAGCGCGCCGAGATAGGCTTTGGCGGACGCCACCAGCGTGTCCGGATCCGCCGCGCGGGCCGTCATCGAACGTCCCTCCTGCGACAGCCGCACCGAGACTTCGGCTTGCGCGTCGGTGCCTTCGGTCACGGCGTGGACCTGATACAGTTCGAGCTTGGCCTCGTGCGGCACCAGGCGCTTGATGCAGTTGAACACCGCGTCCACTGGACCGTTGCCCTCGGCTTCCTCGATCTTGATCTGGCCGTCGACATCGAGCTTCATGGTCGCGCGCTGCGGGCCATGAGTGCCGGCGATTACGGTGAGCGAGGTCAGCTTGATGCGGTCGTGCGAGGCCGCCATCTCCTCGTCGACCAGCGCCTCGATGTCCTCGTCGTAGATATCCTTCTTGCGGTCGGCGAGCGCCTTCATTCGCGTGAACGCATCTTCCAGCTGGTTCGGCCCGAGCTTGTAGCCCATCTCCTCCAGCTTGTGCACGAAGGCATGACGGCCGGAATGCTTGCCCAGCACCAGCGAGGACTGCTTCAGGCCGACCATCTCGGGCCGCATGATCTCGTAGGTCGAGGCATCCTTCAGCACGCCGTCCTGATGGATGCCGCTCTCATGCGCGAACGCATTCCGGCCAACGATCGCCTTGTTGTACTGGACGGGGAACGAGGTTGCGGCCGACACCACCTTCGAGGCGCGAGTCAGCTGCGTGGTGTCGATCTTGTTCCAGTAGGGGAATTTGTCGTTGCGCACGTTGATCGCCATCACGATCTCTTCGAGCGCGGCATTGCCTGCGCGCTCGCCGATGCCGTTGATGGTGCATTCGACCTGGCGGGCGCCGCCGACGACGCCGGCCAGCGAGTTCGCGACCGCCATGCCGAGGTCGTTATGGCAGTGGACCGAGAACACGGCCTTGTCGGAGTTCGGCACGCGCTCGATCAGCGTCTTCATGAAGTGGGTGTATTCCTCCGGCACCGTGTAGCCGACGGTGTCGGGGATGTTCACCGTGGTCGCGCCGGCCTTGATGACGGCCTCGACGATGCGGCACAGATAATCCATCTCGCTGCGGGTGCCGTCTTCGGCCGACCATTCGACGTCGTCGATCTGGTTGCGGGCGCGCGCGACCATCGCGACCGAGGTCTCGATCACCTCCTCGGGGGTCTTGTTCAGCTTCACCCGCATATGCAGCGGCGAGGTCGCGATCACGGTGTGGACGCGGCCGCGTTTCGCAAACTTCACGGCCTCGGCGCAGCGGTCGATGTCGGCCGGGTGCGCACGGGACAGGCCGGCGATGACGGCATTCTTGGAGCGGCGGGCGATCTCGCTCACCGCCTGGAAGTCGCCCTCGGAGGTGATCGGGAAGCCGGCCTCGATGACATCAACGCCCATATCATCCAGCAGTTCGGCAACCTCGAGCTTCTCCTCGAAAGTCATGGTGGCGCCGGGGCATTGCTCGCCGTCGCGCAAGGTGGTGTCGAAAATGATGACGCGGTCCTTGTCGGACTTGTTCACGGAGGCCATTCTAAATTCCTTTTGAGCTTTCGCGCCGTCAGTCTTAGGGGCGCCTGAGGTGTCCGGTGATCTCGACCAACCCCTGAGTGCCCAGGCGCGCAGCGCCCAGCCGGCCCTCAGGGGCAGCTAAGAAGAAGCCCGCCAAGAAGCAGGGTGGGCAGCGCGGCCGGGATCGCGGCGGCGGCCAGAGCCACCTCCCCAGAAATCCCATCGATTTGGCCGCGAATCAGCATTGCCAGACCCTTTTGAGCCCCAAATCCTCGGTCAAAACCGTTGACGGTTGGTTGCCGGGAGGCTCAGTGCACCGTTTCTAGACGACAAATGGCAGCAACTGCAACGCCAAAAGATGGTCAGGGGGACTGACCTGGTTGGGGGATGATTGCGTCGGAGCGACCATATCGATCCCCGTCATCCTGAGGCGCGAGTGGCGCGATGCTAAAGCATCGCGCCGGGAGCTCGAAGGATGAACGGCCTAGCTGGCGCAGCCGGGCCGTCGCCCTTCGAGGCTTGCCCTGCGGCGCGTTGCGCCCCAGGGCGCGCACCTCAGGGTGACGGTCATGGTTGGTGGCTGCTCGCAATGACGGCGTGTGAGGCGGCAGCCTCGCCCCCCCAAATGACGCTGTCATTCCCCGCGAAGGCGGGGAATCCAGTACGCCGCGGCTCCTCTGCTAATCATTGCTGTCTCGGAGTACTGGATCGCCCGGTCAAGCCGGGCGATGACGGCGGGTGTGTAGACGCAAACACACCCTCGCCTTCTCGCGGCGTGTTTCGCCCGAGTTTTGCTTCGCGCTCGCTCCCTCTGCAAACAAAGGGCGCAGGGAAGGCCGGGTGCCGGCAGGCACCCGCGGTCTGCTGCGCGAAGATGTAGCGCAAGGAGACCGCACAGCAGCATACAGGTGGTGCCGAACACACGGCCTTCCCTGCGCGATGGTCGGACGGCTTATGCCGTGCTCTCCCGGGAGCCGAATTCCTTCTGGCCTCCCTCGCCTTGCGGAAGGTACCGGCACCGCGCCGGTTGACACTGATGCCGCATCCGCAAGACTTGACCGTAGCGACGACGGCCGGGACCACACGGTTTTGCCGTACGCAAGCTTTCCTGTTCCGCCCAAAGGCGATGCAGGACATCAAGCGCCGTTCGTACAACGCGGCTTGCGAGATCCTCACGAGGCTCGGCTCAATCCACTGCCCCGCCCTGGTCCCACATCCGCGACGACGCTGCCCACGTCCACCGCAGCCCGATCCGCGGCTCGTGACGACGTACGACCGCCCCTTTTCGCCGGATCAGGATGGGCGAAACATACGACAAATCCGAATTTCGGTAAAGTGGAATATTTTGGGTGGGCGGGATTGACAGGCGAGCGAAACAGGGGCGACGGCAGGCCCTCTCTCCGCCGACATTCCGGGGCGCGCCGCTTGGCGCGAGCCCGGAATCCATTTGACCGCACAACATGAGGCAAAATGGATTCCGGGCTCGCGCTTCGCGCGCCCCGGAATGACGGCCGGATCTCTTGTTGGATTGCGCTTCCGCCTTCGCTCTTCGAGCTTCGGCGGACAAGTCGCGCGCCGCGGAATGACGGTCGAATTTTTTGTTGGATTGCGGGTCCGGCGCCCAGCCTATCCCACCCGGCGCGCGCGGGCCCTGCTCTCCCAGCGATCCAGCATCAGACCGAGTTGACCAAGCTCGCCGGTAGCCGCATGTGCAATCTGATTGGCGGCGGTCGCGTCGTTCGTATTGGCGGGCGCATTGGCGTTCAGCCAATCCGGCTGCGCGTAGTCGCTCCAACGGCGGGCTTCCGCACGGCGTTTGCGAGACTGCCGATCGCGCAGGAAATAGCCCGCCGCAAACGCAATCCCGAGCAGCACGATCAATATGACAACTTCCACAACCAACTCCGACCTTTCGCCCCAAACAGTTTTTGCGAAGCATCGCATGCGAGGTCAAGGCTTGACATGAGCGAAGCTCGCTTCCCGCGAACTGCAGAGACAGAACGAACTGCCGGCCGCCCAAACGCAGCCGCAATGCAGCCATGTTTCGACCTCGACACGCCAGATTGTCTCGTAGAGGATGCGAACCTTCCTCTCGCAACCAGGCGCGGACCGGACTAACCTTGCACCTGCTTGGCCGGATCAACCGGCCAGCCAACATGATCCGGGAGGACGCGAATGACACGCCAACAGCCGCGTGAGCAGGATGCTGCGCTTTCACGACGAACGCTGGTTCAGGGCCTTGCACTCGGAGCCGCGGCCACGATGGCCGGAACAGGCTCGGCGCTTGCCCAGAACGGCCCCGCCGCCCCGCCGACGACCATCACCACGCCGCCGCGCGACTTCAGCCCCCGCGGTGCACCGACCACTTATTTCTGGGACCCCGATATCATCGCGGTCGATCCCTCCTTCGAGGACCTCGCGCAGCCCAACACCGCGATCAAGCGGCTCTATACCGGCCTGTTGTGGGCGGAAGGCCCGGCGTGGAGCGCGCAAGGACGCTATCTGCTCTGGAGCGACATTCCCAACAACAGGCAGATGCGCTGGAGCGAGGATGACGGCCATGTCAGCGTATTCCGCATGCCCTCCAACAATTCCAACGGCAACTCGTTCGATTTCCAGGGGCGCCAGCTGTCCTGCGAACATCTGACCCGGCGGGTGACGCGCTACGAGCATGATGGCACCGCCACCGTGCTCGCCGATAATTACAACGGCAAGAAGCTGAACTCGCCGAACGATGTCGTCGCCCATCCTGACGGCAGCTACTGGTTCACCGATCCGCCCTATGGCGGCCAGCTTTACGAGGGCGAGCCCGACGGCCCGGGCGGACCGAGCAATGCGGCCGGCAAGCTCAATCCGAAAATCGGGCAGCCGGCCGGCTTCGCACCTGGCAAGCGCGAGCTGCCGACCAACTGCTATCGCATCGACCCCTCAGGCCGCGTGGATCTCGTCGTCACCGAAGATCAGGTGCCCGACCCGAACGGCCTCTGCTTCTCGCCCGACTACAAGAAGCTCTACGTGGTCTCGACCGGCAAGGGTCCCGGCGACACCGGCGCCGGCGGCAAGGGCGAAGTCTTCGTGTTCGATGTCGGCAGCGACAACAAGCTCTCGAACCAGAAGAGGTTCAGCGACTTCATGATCGACGGCGTGAAGTGCGGGCCGGACGGCGTGCGCTGCGACGTCAACGGCAATGTCTGGGCCTCCAGCAATGCCGGCCGCGCCGTCGGCTATAGCGGCGTGACGGTGTGGTCGCCGGAGGGCAAGCTGCTCGGCCGCATTCGCCTGCCCGAAGTCTGCGGCAATGTCTGCTTCGGCGGACCGAAGCGCAACCGCCTGTTCATGGCGGCGAGCCAGTCGCTGTACGCGGTATACACGGCGACGCAGGGTGCGGGACCGGGCTGAGCGGGTGTAAGCTCAAGTGCGACGAGGCGCCGGCGTGCCCCGCCGGCGCCGACTTGTTTCGAATGTCATCACCGACGGGTGAACATAGAGGCAAGAGAGGTGACTTCCGCGCGAAGCGCGTGATAGTTGAAGCATGGCAGATAAAATTCGCGTCGTTGTTCTCTATGGCGGCAGGTCCGGTGAGCACGAGGTCTCGCTGAAATCGGCCGCCTCCGTGCTCCGGCATCTCGACCGTGCGCGCTTCGAGGTGATCCCCGTTTCCATCGACAAGACCGGCCGGTGGCAATGGAACGATCTTGCGGCGATCGACCCGGCGGAGCCGTCCTTGCCGATCCTGCTCGATGCACCCGAGATGCGGCTCGCCAGGGGCGCTGACGGAGGCGGCGTTCTCGTGCCTGTTTCCGCAGGCGCAGGCGGCCCGATCGAGATCGACGTCGTGTTTCCAGTCATGCACGGTCCCCTGTGCGAGGATGGCACCGTGCAGGGCCTTTTGGAGCTGGCCGAAGTCGCCTATGTCGGATCGGGCGTTCTCGCCTCCGCCGTCAGCATGGACAAGGACGTCGCCAAGCGGCTGGCTGAATTCGCCGGCGTTCCGGTCGCGCCCTATCGCGTGCTGACGCGTAAAGCCTTCGCCGCCGATCGCCCCGCCTCTCTCGCCAGGGCGATCGAGGGCCTGAGCCTGCCGGTGTTCGTCAAGCCGTGCAACATGGGCTCCAGTGTCGGCATCCACAAGGTGAAGACGCTGGATGCGCTTGGGCCCGCGCTCGATGATGCGTTTCGCTACGATCTCAAGGTGCTGGTCGAACAGGGCATCGACGCCCGCGAGATCGAGGTCGCCGTGCTCGATGGCGAGATGCTGTTTGCGAGCGTTGCCAGCGAGCTCAATCCCAACGCTCAGCACGAATTCTATTCCTACGAGGCCAAATATCTGGATCCCGACGGCGCGCGCGTCGATCTTCCGGCCAGGCTCGATGCAGCCCAGATGGCGCGCGTGCGCGCGCTCGCGGTGCAGCTGTTCGCGGCGCTCGAATGCAGCGGCCTTGCGCGCGTCGATTTCTTCCTCGATCGGCAAACCGGCGAATTCTGCTTCAACGAGATCAACACGCTGCCCGGCTTCACCTCGATCAGCATGTATCCGAAGATGATGGAAGCTTCAGGCGTGCCGTATCGCGAGTTGCTGACGCGCCTCGTCCATCTGGCGCTGGACCGCCATCAGCAGCGTCATGCGTTGGAACGCGGCTATTCGAGCTAGGTTGTTTTTGGCAGCCCCAGGCTTACGGCGGGAAACAGGCCATGCGCGTTGTGATCTGCGGCGGCGGCGTGATCGGGGCCTGCACCGCCTACTTCCTCCGCCGCCACGGCGCCGAAGTCATCGTCGTGGAGCGGACCGGAGTCGCGGCCGCGGCCTCCGGCAAGGCCGGCGGCTTTCTGGCGCGCGACTGGTGTGCGGGCACGCCACTCGACACGTTGGCGCGGCGCAGCTTTGCGCTTCATGCGCAACTGCCCAAGGAGATCGCCGGCGATTGGGGCTATCGCCCGATGAATGCGTATAGCGGCTATGTCGCGACCGATGACGATGCGCGTCGGACTACGTCGTCCGCGCTCGACTGGCTGAGCGATAGTATCGTCCTCGCGCAACGCATCGGCACGCCCGAGTCGACCGCGATCGTTCACCCCAGAAAGTTCACCTCGGCCGTGATGAATGCGGCGATCGCGCAAGGCGCCGAGCTTCGCCATGGCCGCTTTACTGGCATCGCGCGCGACGCAGATCGCGGCGCCGTCAAGGGCGTCGGGGTGGAAGACGATGTCATCGAAGCGGATGCCGTCGTGATAGCAATGGGGCCCTGGTCGCTTCTCGCTGCAAGCTGGATGAGTCTGCCAGCCCTCCATGCCCAAAACAGCCCGAGCATTTTGTATGACACAGGCACAAAGGTCTCGGCAGACGCCTTGTTTCTGGATACGGAGATCCACGGCCACGCCACCAGCATCGAGGTGTTTCCTCGCCCGGACGGCAGCACCTATGTCACCGGCTTCCCCGACACCTCTGCCTTCCCCACTGATCCGGCCGACGTGAAGCCCGATCCGTACAGCATGAAGTGGTTGCAACAAATATCGGAGCAACTGTCGCCGCTGTTCCGGCCGGACAAGATCATCGCGAAACAGGCCTGCTTTCGTCCGGTGACGGCGGACGGCTTGCCGCTGATTGGCCGCGTGCCGCAGGATGAAGGGCTCTATGTTGCGACCGGACACAGTGTCTGGGGTATCCTGAATGCCCCTGCAACCGGCGAAGCGCTGGCGGAGTTGATCGCCGAAGGCGCAACGCGCAATGTCGACCTCGCGCCATTCGATCCTGCCCGGCTCAAGCCACTCGATCTGCCGCGGCGGCGATGGCGATGAATGCCGGCGCGCCTGCGATACACGCGCATGCCCATCGACGAAATCTGCATGCCTGCGTGCGGAATAACGCTCTGTCCTGCCCGTTATTTACGCAGCTAGACTTTAGTCCCCATCGTACACTCCTGAATACAGTTCCACTTGCCGAGGATTCTCTCGCCGCTATAGTCGCGCCCCAATAGCTCAAAGAAGCTTGGTTCAAAGGGAGAGAACAATATGAATAAAGCACTCTCTGGTGCATTGCTAAGTGCGTTTGGTGCTGCCGCTGCGGGCGTGATGTTGGCAGCCTCAGGTGCGGCCTTTGCGGCTGATCCAATCAAGATCGGCGTGATCGCGGAGGCGCAGGCGATCGCCGGCGCATCGATCCCGCAGGCGGCGCAGCTCGCCGCCGACGAAATCAACGCCAACGGCGGCGTCGACGGCCGCAAGATCGAAATCATCGGCTACGACAATCACTCCTCCTCGGCAGATTCGGTGCGCGCGTTCCAGCGTGCGGTGAACGAGGACAAGGTCAACGTCGTCATCGCCAGCTATATCAGCGAAGTGGTGCTGGCGCTGGAGCCCTGGGCCTCGCGGCTGAAGACGCCGTTCGTGACGCCGGGTGCTGCCTCCAACGAGATCAGCAAGAGCGTCCACGCCGATTACGAGAAGAACAAGTACACCTTCCACGGCTATCTGACCTCGGCGGCACTGGCGCTTTCTGTGTGCGACGGCGCCAAGGATCTGCTCGTCGACAAGATGCACATGAAGACGGCGGTCATCATGAGCGAGGACGCCGCCTGGACCAAGCCGCTCGACGTCGGCTACGAGGAGTGCCTGCCCAAGGTCGGCCTGAAGGTGCTCGACCACATCCGCTTCTCGCCCGATACCACCGACTTCACCCCGATCTTCAACAAGATCGAGGGCGCCAAGCCCGACGTGATCATCACCGGCATCTCCCATGTCGGCGTGCAGCCGACGGTGCAGTGGAAGAACCAGCAGGTGCCGATCCCGATGTTCGGCATCTCCTCGCAGGCGACCAACGAAACCTTCGGCAAGGACACCAACCAGGCCGCCGAAGGCGTGCTCTATCAGGGTGTCTCCGGGCCCGGCGTCGCGGTGACGCCGAAGTCGGTGCCGTTCGCGGAGAACTTCAAGAAGAAGTACGGCAACTACCCGTCCTATGCCGGCTACACCGCCTATGACGAGGTCTATTACATCGCCGACGCCGTGAAGCGCGCCGGCTCGCTGGATGCCGACAAGCTGGTCGATGCGCTGGAGAAGACCGACTGGGAAGGCACGATCGGCCGCGTCCAGTTCTATGGCAAGGACGATCCGTTCACGCACTCGATCAAGTACGGCAGGGGCCTGATCACCGGGCTGATGCTGCAATGGCAGGACGGCAAGCAGAGCGCGGTCTGGCCCAAGGAGGTCGCCAAGGTCGACATCAAGTTCCCGAGCTTCATCAAGCTCAGCAACTGATCGGAACAGCTCCCGGGACCATCGCCCGGGAGCTTCCACTTGCGGCGCAGCACCTTTCCTCAAAGCGGCAGCCTGACTGCCAGCCCATAGACCGGATTGCCAATCTTCAATGCGAGCTTTCCAGATTCTGATCGATGGCTTTGCCATCAGCGCTCTCTACGCTCTCGGTGCCACCGGCTTCACACTGATCTTCGGCGTCTCCGGCGTGCTCAACCTCTCCCACGGCGCCATCATGGTGGCGGCGGCGGTGGCGGCATGGGCCGCCGCGAGCATTCTGGGCGTCGGCACCTATGCCGGCGCACTTGTTGGCGTCGGCGTCGCTCTCCTCACCGCTTTCCTCACCTACTTCGCCGTCGTGAAGCCGATCCAGGATTCCCGGCGCATCCCGAATGAGGAGAAGGAGATTTTCGTACTCACCGGCACCCTGCTCTGGGGCATCATGATCCAGGAGCTGATCGCCTATTTCTTCACCAACAACGCCAAGACCGTGCTGCCGATCGTCGAAGGCGTGGTCGATATCCTCGGCGTCCGTACGCCCACGAACGAGATCTTCACCGCGATCGTGTGCTGCCTCGTCATCGCGCTGTTGTGGCTCCTGGTGAACCGCACCCGCACCGGCAAGGCTGTGCTGGCGGCCTCGATGAATCCGCGCGGCGTGACCCTGCTCGGGCTCGAGCTCACCAACATCTATATCGTGGTGTGGGCGATCTACGGCATCCTCGCCGGCATCGCCGGCGTGCTGCTCGGCATGTTCTTGGGGGTCAGCTCCTACAGCGTCGGACCGTTGACCGCGAGCGCGTTCTCGATCGTGGTGCTCGGCGGCCTCGGCAGCGTCTCCGGCTCGCTGATCGCGGCCTTCGTGGTCGGCTATCTCGAAACGCTCACGGCCTATCTGGTCTCGCCGGCCTATCGCACCATTCCGGCGCTGCTGCTGCTCGTGTTCGTGATGTACATCCGGCCCCAGGGCCTGCTGGGGAGGCGCTGAGATGGCCGGATTCTTTACCTCGCGCCTGTTCTTCGTCTCGCTGGCGCTCGTCATCATCGCGGCGACGCTGCCGCTCTACGTCTCCGGCTACGTGCTCGGGCTGCTCACGGTCGCGTTCTATTTCGGCGTATTCGCGATGGCCTGGGACCTGCTGTTCGGCTTTGCGGGCGAGGTCAATTTCGGCCCGACCTTCCTGATCGGCGTCGGCGCCTACACGGCCGGCATCCTCAATGCCCAGCTTGGCTGGTCGGTCTATCTCTGCATCGTGCTCGGCGCGCTTGCCTCGGTCATAGCGGGCCTCGTGCTGGCGCTGCCGGCGCTGCGCGTGCGCGGACCGTATTTCGGCCTAACCACGCTGGTCGCGGTGCTGATGCTGCAAAACTTCGTCGTCGTGTTCGCCGACCTCACCGGCGGCGAAATCGGTCTCACCATCCCTGACGTCATCACCATCAATGCCGGCGCCAATTACTGGATCGCGCTCGGCTTCATGACGATCTCGGCGGCGATCCTCTACGGCCTGTCGCAATCCCCTGTCGGTCTCGTGCTGCAAGCCAGCGGCCAGGATCCGGTGCAGGCCGGCGCGCTCGGCTTCAACATCGTCAAGCACAAGCTCGCCGCCTTCATCGTCAGCGCGTTCTTCTCGGGGCTGTCAGGCGCGCTGCTGGTGTTCTACTTCGGCACCGCCTCGGTCGGCACCGTCGTCGACGTTGCGGTCGGCGTCAATGTGATCGTCTCGGCCGTGCTCGGCGGAAGGCGCACCGTGCTCGGCGCGGCGCTGGGCGCGATCTTCCTGATCGTCGCCGGCGAGTTTCTGCGCCCGACCGGCGAGCTTGCGACCTTCATCGTCTCGGCGGTGGCGCTGCTCGTCGTCCTGTTCTTCCCCGGCGGCTTCCTAGGAGCGGCCCTCTCGCGCGAGGCTCGCTCGTAATGGATCAGAGGCTTTCCAACCGGCCCGTGCTCGAAGTCCGCGGCCTCACCAAGCGCTTTGGCGGCCTGACCGCGGTGAAGAACCTCAACTTCGACGTCAACAGCGGCGAGATCTTTGGCCTGATCGGGCCGAACGGCTCGGGCAAGTCCACCGCGATGAAGAGCGTGATGGGCATCGAGCGCCCGACCGCGGGCGACGTCGTGTTCGAAGGTGAGAATGTCGCCGGCCTGCCCGCACACAAGATCGCGCGCAAGGGCTTTGGCATGGTGTTCCAGCACTCGCGGCCACTGAACCGGCAGACGGTGCTGGAGAACATCATGGTGGCGCTGCTGCCGGACAGCCTGTTCATGCTGTTTCCGGACAAGGCGCTGGTCGAGCGCGCCAAATGGATCGCCGACCGCGTCGGCTTGGGCTCCGTGATGAACCGCCGCCCGCCGACGCTGCCCTTCGCCGATCTGCGCCGGCTCGAGCTTGCAAAAGCGATCGCGCGCGACCCAAAAGTGGTGCTGGTCGACGAGCCCTTCGCCGGTCTCACCCGCGCCGAGGTGGACGTGTTCTCCGACCTGATCCGCAGCTTCCGCGATGACGGCCGCGCGGTGATGCTGGTCGACCACAACGTCAAGAGCGTCGCGGCCCTGGTCGACCGCGTGCTGGCAATGTATCTCGGCGAGGAGATCGTCACCGGCAGGGCCGACGACGTCATGCGAAACGAGACCGTGCGGCGGGTCTATCTCGGCGGCGCCATCGAGACCCATGCGCGGCCCGAGACGAGCTTCAAGGACAAGGTGCCGCTGCTCCAGGTCGAGAATGTCAGCGTCCATTACGGCAAGGCGCAGGCGCTGGAGAATGTCTCCATCCACATCCACGAAGGCGAGTTCGTCTCCATCGTCGGCCTCAACGGCGCCGGCAAGACCACGCTGTTCAACACCATCTCCGGCTTCCTGCCCTACACCGGGGAGATCGTCCGCGGCGGCGAGAAGCTGCGCGGCACCAGCCCCGCCAAGATCGCCCGCAGCGGCCTCGTGCAATGCCCGGAGTCGCGCGAGCTGTTCGGCGAGATGACGGTGCGGGAAAACCTCGATCTCGGCGGCCAGCATCTGGACGACGCCAAGCGCGCGGCACAACTCGCCTGGCTGTTCGAGCTGTTCCCGATCCTGAAGGAGCGCCAGGGGCAGATGGCGCAAACGCTGTCAGGCGGCGAGCAGCAGATGCTGGCAATCGGCCGCGCGCTGATGATGCAGCCGCAGATCCTGATCCTGGACGAGCCGACACTGGGGCTCGCGCCCGTTATCCTCGAGCTGCTCTCCAAGGCGCTGGAGAAGCTGCGACAGACCACATCGATCACCGTGCTGCTCGGCGAGCAGAACGTGACCTTCGCGCTGCCCCATGCCGACCGCGTCTATGTGCTGGAGCACGCCAGGATCGTCTGGGAGGGCGATCCCGGCCGCTTCGCCGCGGAAGCCGGTGCCGATTTTCTCTAAGTCGCGCGTATCAACAAAGAAAACAACGAAAGGGAAACGACCATGCGATCATCGACGGCTTTGAGTTCCGCCTTCCTCACCTCCGCTCTGGCGCTATGCCTCGCAGCTCCCGCCTACGCGCAGTCGAACGACCCGATCAAGATCGGCGTCATCGCCGAGGTGCAGGCGATCGCAGGCGCGGCGACACCCGGCGGCGCGCAGATCGCCGCCGACGAGATCAACGCCAAGGGCGGCATTCTCGGCCGCAAGGTCGAGATCGTCACCTATGACAACAAGAGCTCCTCGGCCGACTCGGTGCGAGCATTCCAGCGCGCGGTGAGCGAGGACAAGGTTTCTGCCGTGATCGCGAGCTACATCTCCGAGGTCGTGCTGGCGCTGGAGCCCTGGGCCGCGCGGCTGAAGATGCCGCTGATCACGCCGGGCGCCGCCTCGAACGAGATCACCAAGGCGATCCACAATGACTATGAGAAGAACAAGTACACCTTCCACGGCTATCTGACCTCTGCCGCCCAGGCCCAACTCGTCTGCGACGCGGCCAAGGATCTGCTGGTCGACAAGATGCACATGAAGACCGTCGCGATCATGAGCGAGGACGCCGCCTGGACCAAGCCGCTCGACGTCGGCTACGAGGCCTGCCTGCCCAAGGCGGGGCTGAAGGTCGTCGAGCATGTGCGCTTCTCGCCTGACACCACCGACTTCACACCGATCTTCAACAACATCGAAGGCAAGAAGCCTGATGTGATCGTGACAGGCATCTCCCATGTCGGCGTGCAGCCGACGGTGCAGTGGAAGAACCAGCAGGTGCCGGTGCCGATGTTCGGCATCAGCGCGCAGGCGCTGAGCCCGACCTTCTGGAAGGACACCAACGGCGCAGCCGACGGCGTGCCCTCGCTTGCGGTCGCGACGCCCGACGTCGCCGTCACCTCGAAGACCAAGCCGTTCGCGGCCGCGTTCAAGGCCAGGTTCGGCGCGCCGCCGGCCTATACCGGCTACACCGCCTATGACGAGGTCTACATCATCACCGACGCAATCAAGCGCGCGGGATCGACCGACCCGGACAAGATGGTCGCCGAACTCGAGAAGACCGACTACGAAGGCACGATCGGCAAGATTCAGTTCTACGGCAAGGATGACGAATTCACCCATGGCATCAAGTCCGGCCCGGGCGCGGTGACCGGCCTGGTCTTCCAGTGGCAGGACGAGAAGCAGGTCGTGGTCTGGCCGGAGAAGATCGCGGAAGGCAAGCTGAAGTTTCCGAACTTCGTGAAGCTGTCGCAATAACAGGCCCAAACGCCAGATCACCTGCGCGATGCCCGGGCCCTCCCGGGCATTTCGTTTTTGTCCGTTGATGCGAACCATCTTGCAAATTCGACAAGGTCGATCAAACTAACGACCGCACGCAGGCCACCTTAAGAATCTGCGGCTATCGCGGAGGACGCATGCTCCCCTATGTCGTTCACGACCCTCGCTTCGAGAAGCTGGTCATCGGCCATGTCAATCTCGAAAAGCTCTTCACCGGCTGCCGCTGGGCCGAAGGCCCCGCCTATTTTCCGGCCGGGCGCTACCTGATCTGGTCCGACATTCCGAACAACCGGATGATGCGCTTCGACGAGACCGACGGGTCGGTGTCGGTGTTCCGCTCGCCGAGCTTCAATTCCAACGGCAACACCACCGACCGCCAGGGCCGGCTGGTGAGCTGCGAGCACTTCATGCGGCGCGTCAGCAGGACCGAGCATGACGGCTCGATCACCGTGCTGGCTGACGCGTTCGAGGGCCACCGGCTGAATTCGCCCAACGACGTCGTGGTCAAGTCGGACCATTCGATCTGGTTCTCCGATCCGACCTACGGCATCGACAGCGACTATGAGGGGCAGCAAAGCCCGTCCGAGATCGGCGCCTCCAACGTCTATCGGATCGATGCCAACACCGGCGCCATCACGCGCGTCGTGTCCGACCGGGTGCAGCCGAATGGCCTCGCCTTCTCGCCGGACGAGACCCGGCTCTACGTCGCCGACACCGGCGCGACGCATGTGCGCGGATTGCCGCCGACGATCTGGTCGTATGAAGTCAGGGGGCAGACGGTCGGCGAAGCCTCGCTGTTCGCGACCTGCCCGGACGGGCTCTATGACGGTTTCCGCGTCGACATCCATGGCAACATCTGGACCTCGGCGGGCCGCAGCGTGTTCTGCTACGCGCCTGACGGGACCCACATCGGCACGGTCCCGATCGGCGAGATCGTCGCCAATGTCTGCTTTGGCGGCCCGCGCCGCAACCGCCTCTATATCTGCGGACAGACCTCGCTGTATTCGATTTATCTCAACACGCGAGCGGCGGTGTAGGGCGTGCGAGGCTACACAGCCTCGCTCGCTGCATATTGCTCGCGTGGGGCTGCCTGATACTGGCCGGCGTGCGACACGCTCGATCGCGCCTCGATGTGGTCTGCGACAAACTCTGCATCACGCCCGATGCCGACGAACCGGCCCGAGCCCCAGGTGTAAAGCCAGGGCAGGCCGATCACATAAGCGCCGTCGACCGACGTGACGCCCCGCTTGTGGGTTGGATAACCGGCGCCGTCGAACATCGGCAGGTCGACCCAGGACCAGTCGGAGCGGAAGCCGGTCGTCCAGATGATGCTCGTGATGCCGCTCGCTGCGAGATCGAGCTCCGTGGGCACCGCGGCGGGGGTCCACACCGGCTCGTAGTGAGGCGTCTCGGGCGCGGCGATCCTGTTCCTTGCGATGTGCTCGTCGATCATCCGGCAGATGCCATTATAGACGCGATCGGCATTGTCGAGATTGACCTGGAGATCATCGCCAAGCTGCAGGCGCGTTCCACGACCGTCCTTGAGGCGACCGTAGAGCTTCATGCCCTCGAGCGCGAATTTGCGCAGATCGATGTCACGGCCGCCGTCCCTTCCGGTCAGGTAATGGTTGGCGTTCTTGCGGACCCCCTCTTTCAACGAATGCTTGTCGACCGGCAGGTCGTACTGGCCGAGATCGTCGAGCCAGTCGACGGCGTCGCGGCCGCGATAGAAACGCGGGCACCGCGGCGCGCTGCCGACGGCGAGATGCACCTTGCGGCCGGCCAGGTGCAGATCCTCCGCGATCTGGCAGCCCGACTGCCCGCTTCCCACCACGAGGATCTCGCCCGGCGGCAGCTGATCCGGATTGCGGTAGGCGGAGGAGTGGAGCTGCATGATCGACGAATCGAGCCGGTCGGCAAACGGCAGCACCTTGGGAACGTGATATCCGCTGACCGCCAGCACGACGCTGTCAGCAGCGATCTCGCCCATCGTCGTCTCGAGCGTGAAGCCGCGATCGGATTGCCTGAGTCGCGTGACGGCGACGCCTTCGCGGACCGGCGCATCGATGCGCCTGGCGAAATCCTCGATATATTTGACGATCTCGTCGCGCAGCATGAATCCATGCGGATCGCTGCCGGCATAAGGAAATCCCGGCAGCTTGCATTGCCAGTTCGGCGTCACCAGGCAAAACGCGTCCCACCGCTGCGTCTTCCAGGAATGCGCGATGGTGTTTTTCTCCAGCACAATATGCGCGATGCCATGCGCCTTGAGCTGCGCGCTCATCGCCAGGCCGGCCTGGCCGCCGCCGATCACGACGACCGGATAGTGAGTGTGAAGGTCGGACATGATCAGCTCCTGCTAGTCTTCAAACGAGACGATGGTGACGGAAGCGCCAGGCGTGGCCTCGAACTGTGCGGCCGCGGCCTCGATCCGGGCGAGTTGACCGAGCGCACGCGAGCAGAGGAAGCCGTACTTCTCGCGGACGCGCTCGGCCGCGATCGTCAGCGCGACGCGGCTGCGCTCGCGGAAATCGTCGAGCGCGTAGGTCGTGCCGGCGACGAAGTGGTCCTTGATGACGAGCGAGGGCGAATAGCAGGCCTCGATCCGCTCATCGGGCCAGCGCACGTGAAAGTGCAGCTCAGGCATAATGCACCTCTCGCATGTCCTGATAGGTCGTCATGTGGGCCTTGGCGGTGCGGCGCCAGTCGTGAAGCCGGGCGACCCTGGCGCCATTCGCAATCAGGCGCGAGCGCAGCGGCTCAGCGAGCGCGCTGAGGGCGGCATCCGCGATCGAGCCGGGATGATGCGGATCGCACCAGGCAACATCGTCCGCGCCGAGATATTCCGTGAACGGCGCGAGATGCGAGACCACCGCGGGCACGTTACTCGCCATCGCCTCCAGCACGGCCAGGCCAAAGCCTTCGCGCAACGACGGGAACAGCAGCACGTCGGCCAGACGAAACAGCGATGGCATCTCGGCATCCGCCAGCGGACCGGTTTCGATGACGGTATCAACAGGCAAGCCCGCATCGCGCAGCCGCGATTTGAACTGCTCTCGATACGTGCCATGATCCAGCAGAGAAGCCCCGCCGGCGATGACGAGCTGCGCGGACCGGTGCACGGCGTGCACCTGGCGGAAGGCCTCGAAAATGCCGAGCGTATTCTTGCGCTGCTCGACGCCGCCGATGGAGAGCAGGATCGGGCCTGCGCGAAGGCCGATCCGTGCACGCAACACCTGGTCGCCAGGAGCGACAGCGGGCGAATAGCGCGCCGTGTCGACACCATTGCCGACCAGCGTCGCCGCGCGCGACATCTCCGCCTGCAGCTGCGCCTGCCAGAACCGGCTGACGACGAACAGGCCGTCGGCGTGGACGATCGAGCGACGGTCGAGCTCGCCGAGCCGCTCGTCGGCGAATGCATCGATGTGATGAACGGTGCGGACATAGCGCTGGATCAGGCCGCGCTGTTTCAACGTCGCGAGCGCATTGCCGGAAATGCCGTCCTGGGCGTGGAAGACGTCGAACTGGCGGTGCGCTGGGTCCTCGAAATAGCTGACATAGTCGGCGATACGCGCCTCGACCATCGCGACGACGTCGCCCGAGACTGATGATGCAGGCACCGAGCGCGTCGCGGCGACGCTGCGGCGGAAGAAGCCTTTGCCGGTGGGGTCCGGCGCATGCGCGACCGGCCTATGTCCGAGGTCGGCAAGGGCGTCCGCCAGCGCGAGCGCATGCACCACGCCACCTCTCGGATTGGTGGAGTGGGTAAGGATCGCGATGCGAAGCCGGGGCGAGTCGCCGCTCATGCCACGCTCCGCTGCTGATGGCTCTGGCCTGGCGCACAGCCGATCAGCGGCTGCGCCGCAAAATCCCAGACCGTTGCCCGAGCGGAACCGGCGCTGATATCGACCGATGTCCCGGCGCTGACCTCTCCGATCGCGGCGGCCGCGATGCCGCGCCGCTGGAAGCGCGACAGGATCTCGTCGACGTCTCCGGGCCTGGCTGACAACAGATAGCCGAAGCTCGGGAATGTCAGCAGCCAGCGCTCGAGCGGCGCGCTCGCGGGAATCGGAATCGCCTCGATGTCCAGGGTGATGGCGACCTGCGAGCACTCGGCCAGCATCGCCGCGGTCCCGACGATGCCGCCCTGGCTGATGTCCTTGGCGGCGAGTGCGAGCCCGCTTTCTGCGATCGACGGCAGGATCTCCAGATCGCCCCGCAATCGCTCCGCCGGCGCGTCGGTCGCCGCCTCCCAATTGGCGAACGGCTCGCGGTAGCGGCCGCGCAGATCGATCGCCGCGATGAGCTTGTCGCCGGGCCTGGCGTCGAAGCTGGTGAGAAGCCGCCTGGCGCGGCCGAGGATCGCGACGGCGAACTGGCTTTGGCCGCTGCGCACATTGGTATGCCCGCCGATGACGGGCACGCCGAATGTCTTCGCCGCAGCTTTCAAGCCTTCGAGAATGGGCGCGGCCTTGTCCGCGCCATTGGACCAGATTGCATTGACGATGGCCGTCGGTCGTCCACCCATCGCGGCGACATCGGAGATGTTGACCATGGCGCCGCACCAGCCGGCGAACCAGGGATCGGCAGCGACGAATTCGTTCATGAAGCCTTCGATGGCGAACAGGGTGTAGCCGTCACCCTCCGGAATCGCTGCGCAATCGTCCCCCACCGCAATGGCGTCGCTGCCCGACAGGTCGAGCGCAGCGGCAACGGCCGCGATGTCGGCCTTGGCGGCGATGCCGCGGCTTTTGCGGAGCGTTTCGGCGAGGCTTGCGAGCGCGGCGTCCGTCAGCATGATCAGGCCGCCAGCTTTGCCAGTGACAGGAAGCCGGTTTCGGGCGTGCGGAACGGCGGGTAGTGATCGAGGTCGGCCTCCATGCGATGATGCGGCCGGCCGTGGAGCTCGAACTCGCCCAGGGAATGCCAGTGCATGTGCTGGAACAGCAGCGCGTTCTGACTTTGCACATTGGCAAGGAAGCGCCGGCAACCGCGCGCATGCGCGGAGGACACGGCGAGCCGGATCAGGCCGGCACCGACTGCGCTGAGACGCCGATAGCTCTTCGCAACGGCAAGGCGGGAGCCCCACCATACATCCGCCTCGTGCTCATCGGCGTGAATGCGCACGGTGCCGACGACCTCGTCCTCGGCGACGCCGAGCAGCGATACGGCCACGAGCGGAATGGCTGAAACGTCGATCGCATCGCGATCATCGCCCGCAAACACGCCCTGCTCGTCGCAGAACACCTTGCGACGCAAGGCTGCCGCCGCGTTGCGCTCCCAGGCTTCGGTTGCGAACTTCACCTGGAATTCCGGTGCAACGAACGGCTTGAACGGCTCGAACATCATGCGCTTGCTCCGCGTTCATAGGTGGACAGGGCCGAGCAGGCGCCGCATTTGCCGCAGCCTGCCTTGATGTCGGTGGCTCGCAGACCGCCGGCGCGCAGCATCTCGGCGAGCGGACGCAGGATGTCATGCATGAATGCCGCGGACGGCGTCGGATGACTCTCCAGCGGCGTGCCGGCGATCGGCACGAACGGCACGACGAAAGGATAGACGCCGAGATCGATCAGCCGGCGCGACAGCGCGAGAATCTCGGACGGCTCGTCGCCAAGTCCCGCGAGGATGTAAGTCGAGACCTGACCGCGGCCGAACACCGGAACGGCCGCAGCAAACGCGTCCATATATTGCGCGACCTGGACCTGCGCCTTGCCCGGCATGATCCTTTGCCGCACGGCCGGCCCGATCACCTCCAGATGCATGCCGAGCGCATCGACGCCGGAACTCTTCATGCGCTCGAACCAGGCAAAATCATCCGGCGGCTCGCACTGCGCCTGGATCGGCAGGTCGACGGCGGCTTTGACGGCCTGCGCACTCTCGGCAAGGATGCCGGCGCCGCGATCGGACGTGTGCGGCGTGCCCGTCGTCATCACCATGTGCCTGACGCCGTCGAGCTCGACGGCGACCTTGGCGACTTCGGCGAGCTGCGCCGGCGTCTTGCGCTCGACCGTGCGTCCGGCCGCGAGCGACTGGCCGATAGCGCAAAACTGGCAGGTCTTGGTGCGGCTCTGGTAGCGAATGCAGGTCTGCAGCACGGTGGTGGCGAGCACGTCGCGCCCGTGCAGGGTCGCGATCTTCCAATAGGGAATGCCGTCCTCGGTGGTGCGGTCGTAGAATTTCGGCCGCAGCGGAAACGAGACGTCGGCCAGCACCACGCCGTCGCGCGAGATGCGGCTGCGCCCGGCCGCGTCCGGGCGCTCGACCAAATAGGGGCTCTCGAAGGCCGGCGCGTTGTGGACCGGGATCATCACGGTGGCGCCGTCGATCGTGAACGGCGTGTGATCCGACGGCCCGGCGCCGCCGCGGCGGCTGGTTCCCCCGGTCTTGGGATCAGCGAGCCGGACCCCGAAGGACTGCAATTCGTTGATCAGCTGCTCGGTCGGCATCGCCATCGGAATCGCCTTGGGCTGCGGCATCTGCGGTCTCATCTGATTGGTCTTTCGGAATGGGTGCGAGGCGGTTCGGGTGAAAGCCGTGCATCGGACGCGCAGGCGCGTCGTTCAGCACCAGCGACAGCAGCTCGGGCCGGGCGTAGTGGCCGACCGAGTCCATCATCCGCTTGCGCTTGGTGATCAAAGCAAGATCGAGATCGGCGACAAGGATGCCCTCGCCGTTGGTCAGTGGCGGCACCAGATGATTGCCTTCGGGTGAGACGATCGCGGTCATGCAGCCGCCGCGCAGGCCCTTGCGCAGGCCCTCCTCCGGCGAGATTTTGGCGATCTGCTCCTCGGTCAGCCAGCCAGTGGCGTTGACGACGAAGCATCCGCTTTCCAGCGCATGATGCCGGATCGTCACCTCGATCTGGTCGGCGAAGACCTGCCCGACCAGCGAGCCCGGAAACTGGGCCGCGTGAATCTCTTCATGCTGGGCCATCAGCGCGTAGCGGGCGAGCGGATTGTAGTGCTCCCAGCAGGCCAGCGCGCCGACACGGCCGACCGCGGTCTCGACCACCTTCAGGCCGGCGCCATCGCCCTGCCCCCAGATCATGCGCTCGTGAAACGTCGGCGTGATCTTGCGGCGCTTGAGGAGAAGCGCGCCGTTCGCGTCGAACACGAGTTGAGTATTGTAAAGCGAGCCGTGATCGCGCTCGTTGACCCCGAGCACCACCACCATGCCGTGGCGCTTGGCCGCCTGCGCAACGGCATCCGTCACCGGACCAGGCACGACGACGGCGTTGTCATAGAGCTGGATGTGCTCGGCGCCGCTGAGGACCGGCGGACGGACAAAGGAGAAATACGGGTACCAGGGAACGAACGTCTCCGGAAAAACGGCGAACTGGACGCCCTTGCCCGCCGCCTCCGCGATGGCCGCCAGGATCCGGTCGACCGTTCCGGTCGGCGTGTCCAGATCCGGCGCGATTTGAATCGCGCCGGCCCTGACCGTGCGTTTCGCTGTCACTGTATCCTCCCTCGTCCGTCGCGTGGGCCGACCGAGGTCAGACGGTCCAGGTGTGGAGCATGAACGCGTCGTCCCTGCGGTGAAGCAGGATGAGGTCGAGCACATCGAGCGGGTTGATCGGCCGGATGCCCGGAATCAGCGACGGCTCGCCATGGCCGTAGAGCGCCTGCAGCGCGAACCGGCAGGCATAGACCTTGCCGCCTTCGTCCATGAATTTCGCGAGCTGGTTGTTGAAGTTCTGCGCGCCGGGGAAGGCCTCGTCGCCGATCTTCGGAAAGCCGCGCTGAATGCCGAGCGTGACACCGGGACCGTAAAGCAGAACCGAGGTCTCAAAGCCCTTCCGCTTCAGGCGCAGCGCCTGCAGAATATTGACGAGGCCGATCGAGCCTTCGAACGCGACGGTGTGGAAGGTGACCAGCGCCTTCTCACCCGGCTTTGCTTTGACGTCCTCGAAAACCTTCTCTTCGTAGTCGACAAGAAAGTCGCCCTTCTGACGTGCGGGCATGTTCACTGCTGGCATAGACACCTCCTGTTCACGTCCGGCCCTCCCGGATCGAGATCAGGTTTTGCAATCAATGTGCCAAGCAGCGTTCTGCACTACAAATCATCAAACCATACAATATGCATTCACTTATCCATTCAATGTTGAATGGAGACCTGACTGGATTTGATGGTGCTCGCGTGATGATCAAAAAATATTGCCTTAAAAATACTGGGCAGCGCGCTCGATCTATGTGCAACGCGCGCAGCCGGAACGCCTCGCCAAGGTGATCAAAAAGCGCAATACAATTGCCTGGACGCTCGCAACAATATACAGTCAATTCTACTGACGTAATTGACCGGAACCGAGCAATGGCCGACTGGCGCCCCGATCTCTCGAACAGCGACAAGCCGCGCTATCTCGCCATCGCCGACGCGATTGCCGACGACATCGCGGCCGGACGACTGGTGATCGGCGACCGCCTGCCGCCACAGCGGAAACTGGCCAAGCGCCTCGACGTCGATTTCACCACCGTCGCGCGCGGCTATGTCGAGGCGCAAAAGCGCGGGCTGATTGAATCCAAGGTCGGACAGGGAACCTTTGTTCGCGACAAGCCGCGGCCGCGGCGTTCGGCGACAAGCTTTCCGCCCCGCCCCGTCGACCTCTCGATGAACCTGCCGCCCGAGCCCGACGATCCTGAATTGATCGAGCGCATGCAGGCCGGCGCTGAACATGTGCTGCGCGACATCGCATCGCTGCTGCGCTACCAGGGCTTTGGCGGCACGCAAGCCGACAAGGACGCCGCCTCGAGCTGGCTCGGCCGCCGCGCGCTGGTGCCGGCACAGAACCGTATTTTTGTCTCGCCGGGCGCCCATCCGGCGCTGCTCGGCATCCTCTCGATCCTCGCAAAGGCAGGCGAGGTGGTGCTGTGCGAGGCGATCACCTATCCCGGGATCAGGTCGATCGCCGCGCAGCTCGGCATCACCCTCGTCGGCCTGCCGATGGATCAGGATGGCATCGAGCCGCAGGCGTTGACCGATGCCTGCAAGAAGCTGAAGCCGAGGGCGATCTACCTCAATCCGACGCTGCAGAATCCGACGACGCTGACAATTCCGGATTCGCGACGGCGCGAGATCGTCGCGATCGCCCGCCGCTTCAAGCTGCCTGTTATCGAGGACGACGCCTATGGCTTCATTCCCGAGCATGGCCACGGCCACGCGCCCTTCGCCGCGATCGCGCCCGATCTGACCTGGCACGTCGCGGGACTGGCCAAGTGCATCGGAGCGGGCCTGCGCGCCGCCTATGTCGTCGTGCCCGATACGCGCTCGGCCTGGCCGTTCGCTTCGGCGCTGCGGTCAGCGACCGTGATGGCATCTCCCCTGACCGTGGCGATCGCGACGCGCTGGATCGAAGACGGCACCGCGGACACGATGTTGCGGTTCATCCGCGCCGAGACGTCGGCGCGGCAGAAGCTCGCCGCCGAAATCCTGCCCAAGGGGTCCTATCGCGGCGATCCCCTCAGCTTCAACCTCTGGGTCGAGCTGCCGACGCCCTGGAGGCGCTCGGCTTTCGTGGAGCATATGCGGCAAACCGGCATCGGCGTCGTCGCAAGCGACGCCTTCGTCGTGGGCGATCCACCGCCCGAGGCCGTGAGAATATGCATCGGCGGCCCGTCAACGCGAACGCAAATCAGGGGCGCGCTCGAATACGCCGCTCACGCGCTGGCCGAAACGCCGGCCCTGGCGTCGCCGTTCCTCTGATCGTGCAGCGTCAGCTCGTGACGCGTTCGCCGCGGCCGTAGACCAGCAGCATGAAGATGATGACGAGGCCGTAGATCACCTGGCGGCCGGCCTCGGGCATGTCCATGATCGAGAGCACGCTGTTGAGCAGCACGATCAGCACGACGCCGATCAGCGTCCCGAGATAGCGGCCGCGGCCGCCCAGGATGTTGGTGCCGCCGATCACCACCGCGGCGATCGATGGCAGCAGATAGGCATCACCCATGCCCTGATAGGCCTTGGTGGAGTAGCCCGCGAGCAGGACGCCGGCGAGCGCCGCGGCGAGGCCGCAAAGGACGAAGCAGATCACCGTGACGCGCCGGGTGTCGACGCCGGCGAGATACGCGGCCGCCTCCTTGTTGCCGATGGCGTAGACGTAGCGTCCGAGCGCCGTGCGCTGGAGGATGATCGTGACGATCACAGATACTGCGGCCCAGACGAACAGGGCGTTGGGAATGCCGAGCGTGCGGTCGCCGGCCAGCATCCGCATCAGGTCTGTCGCAGCCGTCTGCGGAGCGTAGCCGCCGGTATGCGCGACCATCAGGCCGCGCATCACCGCATTGACGCCGAGGGTGAAGATCATCGAGGGCACGCGCAAGTAAGCGACCCCGATGCCGTTGATGAGACCGACCACGAGGCCGACGCCGAGCCCGACCGGAATGGCGAGCGGCCCGCCGATCGATGTCGCCATCATCGCGGCCGCGGCGAGCGTCCACGGCACCGACAGGTCGATCTGCGCGATCAGGATCACCATCATCATGCCGGCGGCGACAATGCCGAGGAAGGCGCCGATCTGGAGCTGCTGCAACAAATAGGTCGGCGACAACAGCGGCGCGCTGCCGAAACGGGCAACGGTATAGACCGTGCCGGCGACCAGGATGACGAGGATGAACAGCGCCGCGATCAGGATCGGACGGTCGTCGCGGGAGAGTCCGAGGGACGCGGTCGTCATCGAAACAGCTCCAGCGTATTCTTGACGCGCAGCACGCCGAGCGCGCCGATGCAGACCGCCCCCAGCAGGATCAGGCCCTCGAACAGCGGCTGCAACAGCGGCGCGATGTCGAAGATGCGGAAGAAGAACGAGATGACGCGCAGCACCATGGCGCCGAAGATCGAGCCGATGGCGCTGCCGGTGCCCCCTAACAGCGAGGTGCCGCCAATGACGACGGAGGCGATCGAGTTGAGCGTATAGGCGCCGGCTTGCGGAATGTCGGCATTGCCGGAAGAGGTCTGGATCGCGAGGAACAGGCCGCCGCAGCCGGCAAAGAAGCCCGCGAGCGTGAAGGCCGCGATCTTGGCGCGATCGATCGGAAGGCCGGACATGTAGGCGGCGCCCTCGGCCGAGCCGACTGCATAGACGGCGCGGCCGAGCACGGAGCGGCGGAACGGCACCCAGACCAGGAGCGCAATCAGGATCAGCAGCACGAACGGCACCGGGATCCAGGCCAGGGGCGCGAACCACGCCGCTGCGCCATCGCCAAAGATATGGACGGTCGCGGCGAAATCCCCGAGCGAGTTGGTCAGCGCCCAATTCAGATCCTCGTCGATCTTGCCGCCCGGCGTCGGACGCAGGAACAGCGCGATGCCGATATAGACCGCGCCGGTCGCGAGCGTCGCGATGATCGGCTGGATGCGTCCATAGACGACGATACAGCCGTTGATGAAGCCGGCCAGCGCGCCGGTCGCAAGGCAGACGACGATCCCGAGCAGGATGCCGCTCACCCCGCCGGGAAAGGTGCCGAGGCCGAGATGCAGGCCGAAGATGTCGAGGTGCAGCGGCGTGCCGCCCGCCGCCCCCGTGAGCAGGTAGCTCGCAAAACACCCCACCATGGTCATGACGGCGCCCACGGAGAGATCCAGCCCCGACGCCAACACCGGCACGGTCTGCGCCATCGCCAGCATGGCGAGGGCAAAGATCTCGTCGCCGTTCTGCACCAGAACCGCCGACGAGAAGCCCTTGGGGTGCGCGAGATTGTAGAGCAGATAGAGGATGGTGAACAACAGGACGGCGGTGACGATGCCGATGTTCTGGCGAACCCGGATGGCGATATCGTCAAGCATGGGCGGCTCCGGCAGCGTCCGGCGTCGCCGCGTCGATATTCAGCGCGCTCGCGATGATGTTGGTCTCGGTGAGCTCGTCACCTTCGAGCTCGCGCACGATGCGCCCGTCATACATGATCGCCACCCGGTCGCAGCAGCCGATGAGCTCGTCATAATCGGTCGAATAGAACAGGATGGCGGCGCCCTGGTCGGCGAGCTCGCGCATCAGCCGGTAAAGCTCCTGCTTGGTGCCGACGTCGATGCCGCGCGTGGGATCGTTGAGCAGGATGAGTTTTGGCTCGGTCATCAGCCATTTGGCGAGAACGACCTTCTGCTGGTTGCCGCCTGACAGCGTGGAGACCGCATCGCCCGGCGCGCCGATCTTGATCTGTAGTCGCGCGATGGCGCGCTTGATCATATCGCTCTCGCGCGCGCGGTCGACCAGAGGGCCGGTCGAGATCGCATCGAGCGAGGCGATCACCAGATTGTCCGCGATCGACATCGGCAGCATCAGGCCCTCGGTCTTGCGATCCTCCGGCACCAGCGCGATGCCGACCGACTTCGCCGCCGCCGGAGACCCCGGCCGCACCTCGCGGCCTTCAACGATGATCTGCCCGGTGACGCCGCGCAGCACGCCGAACAGCGCCAGCAGCAGGGATTTCTGGCCCTGGCCATCGAGCCCGCCGAGGCCGACGATCTCGCCGGCGCCGACGTGGAGCGAGATGCGATCGAGGCGCCGGTCCCAGCTCAAATTCTCGATATCAAGCACCGGCGGCGGCGATCCGCGCGGCGGCTTCGGCGGATATTGGGTCGCGATATCGCGCCCGATCATGAGCTGAACGATATCGGCGGTCGAACGCTTGCCCTTGTCGAAGGTCTCGATATGGCGGCCGTTGCGGAACACGGAGGCGCGGTCGGCCAGCGCCTCGACCTCGTGCATGCGGTGCGAGATGTAGAGAATGGCAACGCCCTCGGCCTTGAGCCGCGCCAGCATGGCGTAGACCTTCTCGACGTCGGCGCTGGTGAGGGCCGAGGTGGCCTCATCCAGGATCAAGAGCTGCGGCTTCTTGCCGAGCGCCTTGGCGATCTCCACCACCTGGCGGCGCGACAGCGGCAGGTCGCGTACGCGCATCAGGGGATTGACGTCCTCGCAGCCGATCTCGGCCAGCAGCTGTTCGGCACGGCGGCGCTGCGCCCGCGCGTCGATCAGGCCGAAGCGGCGTGGCGGCGAGGAGATCGAGATGTTGTCTGCGACCGAGAGGTCGGGCATCAGCGACAGCTCCTGGAAGATGCAGACGACGCCGGCGGCATTGGCGGCGGAGGGCGTCGCAAAGCTGACGTCCTGGCCGGCAAGCCGCATGCTGCCGGAATCGGGCTGCACCACACCCGAGATGATCTTGATCAGCGTCGACTTGCCGGCGCCGTTCTCGCCCAACACCGCATGGATCTTGCCGCGCTCGCAGGCGAAATCGACGCCTTCGAGCGCACGCACTCCGGCGTACCGCTTGGAGATTCCTGACAGCGTGAGGAAGGCATGACGGGTCAGAACGGCATCGGACATGGCGGGCTCACGCAGCGGCGGCCCGGCGAAGGCCGGGCCGCAACCGTGACGTCTCCAGCAGGCTCACTGGGTATTCTTTTCGCTCTGCGACATGATCTCCGGCGCCGTGAAGTTGACGCCGCAGGGCGTGAACTGGTTCGGCGCGAAGAAGTTTGCATTCAGCTCCGGCCAGTAGTTCTCGCCGGGCTTGAGGTCCTTGTAGGTCGCGACCGGAATCGGGATCGAGATCAGCTGCGGCATGACATTGCCCTGCAGCGCCGAGATCGCCGCCTTGGTGGCGATCGCGACCAGCGCCGGCGACTGGCCGTAGGACATGCCCTTGAGCCCGTCCTTGGCGTGATCGGCGATCTGCTTGCGGAACTCGTTCTCACCCTCGCCCGACATCGGCACGAAGGGGTGCTTGGCCGCCATCATCGCCTGCACGGTGCCGTCGGAGCCGCCTTGCGTGAACACGCCGTCGAAATGGCCGTGCACCGCGAGCGCATCCGCCGTCACCTTCTGCGAGGTGCCGGTATCCCAATTGCCGACCACTTCGGTGATCTTGAAGCTGTTGCCCGGCGCTTCCATCACCTCGCGGAAGCCGAGATGGCGGTCGCGGTCGACGGAATTGCCCGGCAGGCCGCGCACCTCGAGAATGTCGCCGCCCTTCTTGCCGCTCTCGTCCATCAGCCATTTCGCCGACATGCGGCCCATTTCCTTCTGGTCCTCGTTGACCATCATCACCTTGTCGGTGTCGAGGACGTTGTCGAAGGGCACCACGACCACGTTGTTCTTGTCGGCGAGGCGGATGATGCGGTCGAAGCCGTCAGGGGCGACCGCGATGGTGACGATGGCGTCAAAGCCCTGATTGATGAAGTCCTCCATCGCGCCGAGTTGCGCTGCAACATCGGTCCCGGTGGAGACGACCTTGAACTCCTTGATGTTCTCCTTGATGCCCGGCTGCGCGGCGAAGGCCTTGGCGGTCTTCACCATCTGGATGCGCCAGGTGTTGCCGACGAAGCCGTTGACGAGGGCGATCTTGTAGGGACCGGGCTTCTTGTCCCACTGGAAGAACTTGGTCTCCGATGACCAGGGCTTGAAACATCCGGGATCGGCGCCCGGACCGGACACGACCTTGGGCCCTGCGAGGGCGCTGACGGAGGACAGCAACAGGCCAACGCAGGCGAGCCCCGTAAAACGAAGCGTCCAAACCATATCTCTTCTCCTGAGCTTTTGTTTCCACCCATAATGCGGCGCAATGGCCAAGCCGGGAATTGGGCTTCCCGTGCAATTTACCGCGCTAGGATGCCACGCAACCTCCGAGGCGCACAAGCCGAATGCCGGTCATGGGCCCTGCCCTGCTGCAACGCGTGAAGCGATGCCATCGCATCTGCGGAAAGCGATGTCGCGTCGCGGCGAAGCTGAAAACCCACGCGCGACAGGCGGATGTTCGCCTCCGCCCCGATGCAATGCCGAGGAATGATTGCGAACCAAAGCACGGCACGGCGCAAAAAGAATGAGACTCAGGGAAAAATTCCGACGCGATCACGCTCGGGTGCATGCATCCGAATTGCCTAGTGCGACGCATGTTGACTTTCGGAATCGCCCTCCAAATACTTGCCGGAAAACATAAGACCAGTCGCAAATGACTGATCCGAGGGAGGATAGGATGCCGACTTCACGCAGGCAGCTGCTGAAGGGTACGGCGGCGGCTGCCGCCACGCTCAGCCTCGATTGGACCCGGGCCCAGGCGCAAGCCGAGACTCTGCGCATCGGCCTGATCTACGATCTCACCGGACCATTCGCCGCGGGCGGCTCGGTCGCCTCCTCGGTCGGCGCGCAGATCGCGATCGATCTCGTCAACGAGAAGGGCGGCATTGGCGGCAAGACCAGGATCGTGCCCGTCGCCGCGGATTCCCAGAGCAAGCCCGACGTGGCGATCAACGAGGCCGAGCGCCTGATCAGCCAGGAGAAGATCGACATCCTCAACGGCGTCTATGCCAGCGCGCATGCCGTGCCGCTCGCAGCCAAGGTCGAACAGCAGAAGAAGATTCTCTGGATCACGACCGCGGTGTCGACCGCCGTGTTCAAGGACAAGAACCTGCAATATGTGTTTCGCGCGCAGATCCATTCGGATCAATACGGCCAGGCCTTTGCTGGCTTCATGAGCGAGCATGCCAAGGCGAAGCTCGGCATGGAGCCGAAGGACGTCAAGATCGCGCTGATCCATGAGGACGGTCCCTATGGCGTCGGCGTCGCCGCTGCGGACGAAGCCTATGCCAAGGAAGCCGGTCTCCAGATCGTGCTGAAGGAGGGTTATTCGGCATCGGCCCCCGATCTTTCGGTGCTCGTCACCAAGATCAAGCGCGCCAAGGCCGACGTGATCTCGCATGCCGGTTACAACCCCGACATCACCCTGCTGCTGCGGCAGGCGCGCGAGAGCGGGCTGCGCTTCAAGATGCTGTTTGGCAACGGCGCCGGTTACAGCCAGCTCGACAAGTTGCGGGCGACCTTCGGCACCGACATCGACAATTTCTGCAACATCGATCCGGTGCCGGCGCAATTGCTGGATCCCTCGAAGCTGGCGCCGGGCTTGGGCGAGCTGATCAAGACCATGGTCACGCGCTACCAAGCCAAGACCAATGCAACTGATGTACCGCCGCACTGCTCGATGGGTTTTAATCAGACCTGGGTCTTGCTCAACAACGTGCTGCCGGTGGCGAAAGAGAAATACGGCAGCTTCGAGCCGGAAGCCATTCGCAAAGCCGCGCTCGACGTCGACATCCCGCCCGGCGGCACCATCCAGGGCTATGGCGTGAAATTCTTCCCGCCGGGCACGCCGCTATCAGGCCAGAACGAACGCTCCACGCCGGTGGTGATGCAGAACGCCGGCGAGCACATTTCCGTGGTGTGGCCGACCAACATCAGGACACAAGACCCGGTGTTTCCGCTGCCGAAGGGATCGACCTACGGGGCGTGAAAGAGGCGACTTGCCCTCCGCAGATCTATCGCAGATGGATGCACGATGCGACGGCATCGGCACTGGGCTCCCTCTCCCGCTTGGCAAGCGGGAGAGGCGGAGCAAGCCCGCAGGTCGTCGTCAATTCCAATGGTGATTGCCCTGCCCGGAGGGGGAGAAGCGGCGTCGACAACACGTCGGCGCCGACCGCGTGCAAGCAGGAACACTTACACCCACCGGTCATTGTTTGCGCGCTATGGTTGGATTTTGGTCCGCCCGGCAACTCGCGCTGGTTGTGAGACGAAGTCTCTTTGAAACAAAAGCCTTCTAGAGTGTGAATTGGGTTACTGGCGGCGCTCGATTTTCGTACGTACAAACCGGACAGCCAACGGCATTTCAGCTCGGTTGGCCTTTCAGGTAAACCGGCTCGCATTTTCGAAGAAGCCGTGCAGCGGGATCACATATTTCAGAGCTTGAATTGCAGCGATGGGGGTGACAATGCCCGCCATATTCGAACTGCTCTACAAGGAATTCTGCCGTGCCCGCCTTGCCGAGATGCGCAAGCAGCTTCTGCTCATCCGCAAGCATCCAGCGCAGTTTCTCCCGGATGACGCTCCTTCCGACCCTGATGGGATGGACGAGCAACACGACGCAGAATTGAAGCGCTCGAGAGAATAGTCGCTTGGCGACAGCTACAGCACCACCCGCCGCCCCTCCTCCGCGGCCCAATAGCCGGCATAGTTGACCTTGATCGTCTCGTAGGCCAGCGCGAGGTCCGACAAAGGCTGTCGTCCCGTGGCGGCGCATTCCATGAAATCCTGGATCTCCTGGAGATAGCCTCGCGTCCATTCCTCCTCAATGCACACATATTGCCAGCCGGTTTTGCGGTCGACCTTCTCGGTGATGTAGACGCTCGCGAGCTTCTCCTCGGAGGTCTGGTAGCTCATCAGATGATTGTTCGGCGTGATGTTGGCGAACAGCGATCCGCCCGACGTGTAGGTCTCGATCAAATTGCGCACGCCGCCCATGATCATGTCACCGGAGAATATCGTGGCCTTGGTGCCGTCGGAGAAGGTCGCGGTCAGCGTGCCCCAATCCTCGACGTCGACGGGCTTGGCCTTGATGTAGGTGCGTTCGTCCGGCCTGAGGACGGCGGTGACATTGCCGATATCGCCGGTGACGCTGACGACATGGATTTTCTCCGCTCGCGTGCGCGCTTCGACCTGCTTGAGATAGAGCACCGCCGAGAGCGGATGGCAGCCCATCCGGATCAGCGAGCCGCCGCCGGTCATCGCCCATTGTGCGGCATGCGCGGCGTGCGAGCCGGAATGGCTCTCCTCGCCCTTCATGAACAGGATCTTGTCTTTGGTGGCCTTGAGGATCTCGGCGGTCTTGGTCACTGCAGGCGCGTAGATCCAGTCCTCGGCATACATGAAGAGTTTTCCGGTGCGCTCGATCGCGGCGCGGGTGGCGTCCATCTCCTCGATCAGGCGCTCATACATCAGGGCCTTTGGCACGTGCCTGCCGATCGGCTGCGGGTCGCCATCGCGGCCGAAATAGCCGGCAAACGGCTTTTCGCAGATGACGTGCTTGCCGACCTGCATGCTGGCGACGATCATCTCGGCATGGAGATTGGGCGGCGTGCAGATGTCGATCACATCGAGCTCGCGGTCCGCGATCAGCTCCGCAAAGCTGCGATAGACGCGCGGGATGTTGTGGCGGCCCGCGAATGCGACGACATGATCGCCGCGCGCGGCGACCGCGGCCACCTCGACATCCACGCCATAGACGCGCCGGAATGCATACATATGCAGCTCCGACACGAAGCCGCAGCCGACGAGTCCCACCCTGATGCGAGCCATAACGCCCCCCTTGCCTCGGGCGGCACTATAGCGCGAAGGCAGAGCTATTCCACCGAGACCCGCACCACGCCTGCACTCATCATGCCGAGCGCACGGGCGGCGGGCACCGAGAGATCGACGATACGGCCGCGGATGAAAGGGCCGCGATCATTGACGCGGCACTGAATCGTCCGTCCGCTATAGGACACTTTCAGCACGCTGCCGAACGGACGCGTCCGGTGCGCGCAAGTCAGCTCGCCGCTCCTCGCGGCTTTTCCGTATCCATAGTATGAGGCAAGTCCGCTTTCGGCGTGGGCGACGGAAAATGCAGAAAGCGAGAAAATCGTCAGGCAATACAATAGCGTCGGCTGCGCTCGCACGGCACCGCTCCCGGTTCGCCCTGCCCGGCGCTGCAACGTCGTCCGGTTCCAATGGTTCCGGGAACTCCGCCGGGCCATGCCCGGCGGGTCCATCACACATTGTTACTGTTTATGAAAGACGAGGGTACGCACCTCGATGCTTTCGCGCGGCGGGGCATCCGGTGGCGTGGTCGGATCGACGAAGGCGGTGTGCGGCGCGAAGCGGGTGCGGCCGTCAGTTGCGGAATCATAGCATTTGAGCAGCAGCGCCTCGTCCGGTGTCATCTCCGGAAAATAGAACCAGCGATGATCAGGATTGTATTTCACCGAATAGGTCTCACCGCGCCGATTGGGATAGATCAGGTCCGAAGCGACGAGATCTTCTGAAGCCACCGTCGTGCCGTCGGCCATGGCGAGCGGTGAATCGCGCAAGGGACCGCGGATCGGCCGCCACAGATTGATCACCTGCACGCGGCCCTTGAGCAGCTCCTCCGCCTCGTCAGGCAGATGCTCGCGCACGCGATTGGCGCCGGAGACGACGGTCTGGTCGACATGCACGCGCGTCGCAGGCTGTCGCGGCCCGCCGTCGCGAATGTCGGGAGCACCTTCGACGCGCTTGCGGACGGTATGGTCGAAGATGAAGACACGGTCGGCCTTCAATGTCGCGCGCAGGAAAGCCTCGACGGCAGGATAGTAGACGCTGCGGATTTCCTCATCGTTGTAAAAATCCTTCACTTGATGCGGATGGCGCACCAGCGCAAAACCTTCGCGATCGAGCGAGAAATTTTCTGCGATCAGCCGCGCATCGAAGATCGGCACCAGATGCGGCTCCGGCAGCGAGGTGCTCTTCGGCTCCCCCGGGGGTGGATCGAAAGCATAGGTGCGCGGCTTGCCTGACACAGGCGCGAGGTAATTGAGTTCAGCGGTGACGAAGGGAAGCGATTCGATTTTTGTTTCTTGCAGGCCCATGGCCGGTCTCCCGATGTGGTCGTCTGATCGATCTTTGAGGAGATGGAGCGGGCCGCAAGGGAGGTGGCGCAAATAGCAATGAGGGTGTTGTTGCGGACAAGAATGCAGAAAGAATCCTTCGAGGATTGTCGCCATGCGAGAAACCTCGTCCTCATCTCACAGGCGCTTGATGACCTCGTGAGATCTCGTGCCCCGGAGGCAGTATCGTAGGGTGGGCAAAGCGGAGCGTGCCCACGCAATCTTCACGATCGAAAGAGGTGGTGGGCACGGCGCAAGTGCGCCTTTGCCCACCCTACGAAACCGGACATGCGAAGAGACTCCCCTCATCCGGCAGCTACAACCCGGCCTTCGCGATCGCGTCCGCAAAAGAGCGATCGACGATCTCGCCGGCATCGAGCTTCTGCTTGATCAGGCCCCAGCGGAAATAGAGATCGATCGTGCTCTGCTCGTCCGCAACCACGCCGTCGTCGATCGGTGCGATCCTGATTTTTGCGCGCGAGAGCCAGTTCTGCGGCACGGCGGTCGGGATGTTCATCAACCTGCCCCAGGTCGCGGCATAGCTGTCGATGTTGTTCAGCGACCACGCCCGCGCCGCGGTGAGGCGGCGGACGAAGTCGGCCAGTTCGGCCCGCTTGTCGCGGATCGCGTCCGGCCGCGCCACCTGGAAGCTGAGGCCCGGCGTCAGGCCTTCCGAGCTGATGACACGGCGCGATTTGAACAGCACCTCCTCCTGGCTGACATAAGGCTCCCAGGTCGACCACGCATCAACCGAGCCCTGCGTGTAGGCGATCTTGGCATCGGACGGCGCCAGGAACGCGATCTGCACGTCGCCAGCACTCCAGCCGTTCTTTTCGAGCGCGGCGAGGATCAGCTGATGCCCGATCGAGCCGCGGCCGGTCGCAATCTTCTTTCCGCGGAGATCGGCGAAGGTCCTGATCGGTGAGTTCTCGGGCACGAGGATCGCAAGCCCCTCGCGGGTCTGCCGGATCGCCGCAATCGCCTTCACCGGCGCACCGGAGGCGGCGGCAAAGGTGAAGGGCGCATCGCCGACGAGCCCGGTCTCGATCGCGCCGGCGCTCAGCGCTTCCAGCAGCGGCGCCGCGGCCGGAAACTCCTTCCACTCGATCTTGTAAGGCACGTCGTTGAGCAGGCCTGCGGCTTCCATCACTGCCCGCGCGTTGCCCTTCTGGTCACCGACGCGCAGCGTCGTTTGCGCGACCGCGAGATCAGCGCCCGCAAGCGCGAGCGCCACAGCAACAATGAGCCGGATCATTCCGCCGCAATCCCCCGCTGCTGGTCGCGTTCGGCGATCAGCTTGCGCGTCAGCGGGATCAGCTCACGGCCGTAGTCGATGGCATCGGGCAGCGGATCGAAGCCGCGGATCAGGAAATGGCTCACGCCGAGGTCGTAATAGTCGGCGAAGACCTCGGCGACCTGCTCCGGCGTGCCGACCAGCGCGGTCGAGTTGCTGTTGGCGCCGGTGAGTTTTGCAATTTCGGTCCACAACCGCTTGTCGATGCGCGCGCCCTGGTCTGCCAGCGCGAGCAGCCGCTTGGCGCCATCGGTGGCGTGATTGGGCCGGCGATAGCCGGTCTGGTCCTGGAGTGCGGTGGCACGCTCGAGGATCCCTTCGGCCTTCTTCCAGGCCTTCTCCTCGGTGTCGGCGAGGATCGGCCGCACCGACAGGCTGAAGCGCGGGCTCGGCCGCCCATGCTTCGCGGCCGCCGCGCGGACCCGCGCGGTGACGTCGCGCACCTGCGCATAGGATTCGCCCCACAGCGCAAAGGTGTCGGCATGCTTGCCCGAGACCTCTATCGCAGCGTCCGATCCGCCGCCGACGAAGGTGTAGATGCCGCCCTTCTGCAGCGGCTTCACCTGCGAAAAGCCGTTCTCGACGGTGTAGTACTTGCCGCTGTAGTTGAACGGCTTCTCGCTGGTCCATTCCAGCCTGACAACGTCGAGGAATTCGCTGGTGCGGGCGTAGCGCTCGTCCTTGTCGTCGAGCGTGTTGCCGTCCTGACGCAGCTCGATGGCGTTGCCACCGGTGATGACGTGCAGCGAGACGCGGCCGCCATACAGCTGGTCGAGCGTGGCGAGCTGACGCGCCAGCAATGTCGGCGCGGTGAAGCCAGGCCGCTGCGCGATCATCACTTTGAGGTTCTTGGTGATGGCCAGCACGTGCTGGGCGACCTGGAGCGAATCCGGCGTGGTCGAGTGGAACGCCAGCAGCGCGCGGTCGAAGCCGGCGAGCTCGTGCGCCTTCGCCACCGTCTCGATATAGTGCGGGTCGAGGATCGGACCCTGGCGCACGATGGTCTCGGAAGCATTGCTGTTGGCGATAAAGCCGATGAACTCGACCGACATGATGGTCTCCTTGTTGATTTTCTAAAGTCCGAGCGCGGCGCGGCCGAGGCCGGTGCGCGTGGCGTCATCCTGCGGCGTATGCACCCGGCCGCACAGGACGTCGCGATAATGCCGCTCCAGCGGATTGCTGCGGGACAGTCCGTGATTGCCGGTCAGCGAAAGTGCGTCCTCGACCACAGCGACCGCGTTGTTGGTCACCGTCAGCTTGATGACGTTGGATTCGCCGGCGGAGAGCTGGACCCCATCGTCGAAATCGCGGGCAAACGTGTCGAGCAGCCGTGCATTGACTGCGAGCCTCGCCTCGATCGCTCCGAGGATCTCCTGCGCACGGGCCAGGGTCGCGAGCGGCGCGCCGAGGCTGGCGGGGACGCGCTGTTTCAGGAACTGGACGAACCAGTCGCGCGCGGCGCGGGCGATGCCGTCATAGATCGCGGCGACGAAGACGGTATGCACGGTCGCCTGCGCGATATCGGGCGCGCGCCAGTCCGCCGGCTTGCGGACATCGATCTCCGCATCGAGCGGAATCACGACCTCGTCGAAGATGACGTCATGGCTGCCGCTGGCCCGCAGGCCATGGTGGTCCCAGGTCTCGACGATGCTTGTGCCCGGCAGGCCCGCCGGCACCAGGAACTGGCCGACCCGCGGCTCGGCTTCGTCCGTGCGGGCCCAGACCAGATACCATTTCAGGATCGGCGAGCCCGTCGAATAGATCTTGTGGCCAGAGAGGCGCCAGCCGGTTTCGGTGCGGCGCGCGATCGTCGCCGGCAATCCGCCACGCGCCGGCGAGCCGAGCTCGGGCTCGACCCGCAGGGCGTTGATCAGCGCGACGCCTTCGACGGTCTCAATTGCGAGCTTGCGCGAGAGTTTCAACGGCCAGCTCGGGCTCCGTGCCATCACCAGATGGTTGATGTAGTGCATCGACAGCACCAGTGCCGTCGACGGGCAGGCCTTGCCGATGATGCCGAGGACGCGCGCGGTGTATCTTGCGCCCGCGCCCGCCCCGCCAAAGGCGGCCGGCACCGTCAGCGAGAGCAGGCCGGCCTCGGAGAGCGCGCGAAAATTCTCGAAGGGAAAGCTGCCGGCGCGGTCATGCTCGGCCGCGCGTGCGGCAAAGGCTGGCGCCAGCACCTCCGCGCGCGCGATATAGTCGGGCTCGCTACGGGCCACCCGTCCCTGAGCGACAGACGTCACCATGTGGCATCCAATCCCAGCAGGCCGAGAATCTGGCGGCGCAGATCGGCGAGATACGGATCGCCGCGATGGCGCGGATAGGGCCGGTTCACACGGATGTCGGCCTTCACGCGCGCGGGGCGCTCGCTGAAGACGATGACGCGGCCCGCGAGCACCAGCGCCTCCTCGGCGTCATGCGTGACGAGCAGCGTCGTAAATCCCTTGCGCTGCCACAGCGACACCAGCTCGGCCTGCATGGTGATGCGGGTCAGCGAGTCGAGCTTGCCGAGCGGCTCATCCAAAATCAGGATCTTGGGATCGTTGACCAGCGCACGCGCCAGTGCCACGCGCTGCGCCATGCCGCCGGAGAGCTGGTGCGGATAGGCATTGCGGAAGGATGCAAGCCCGACCAGATCGAGCGCGTCGTCGACGCGCTGGCGCTGGCTCTTGAGAATACCCTGGGCCTCGAGGCCCAGGGCGACGTTGTCCCAGACCGAGCGCCAGGGAAACAGGGTCGGATCCTGGAACACGACGACGCGTGACGGATGCGGCGCCCTGATGCGGCTCTCGTCCTCGCGCAGGCTTCCCGCTTTGGGCTTGTCGAGGCCCGCGACCAGCCGCAGCAAGGTCGACTTGCCGCAGCCGGAGGGGCCGAGCAGCGCGACGAATTCGCCGGGCTCGACGGCGATGCTGACGTCGCTCAGCACAGGCAGCTCGGCGCCGTCGATATCGAAGGCGTGGCTGACCTGCTCGATGTCGAGAGCGGCGCCGGCGGACGGATGCGTGATCGCTTCGGCGAGAGCAGCTACCATTTCACGGTCTCCTTCTGCCAGACCAGCAGGCGATCGCGGACCGCAAACAGCAGCGTGATCGCGCCGGAGCAGAGCAGCGACATCACGATCAGCGCCGCATACATATTGGCATAAGCCGCCCAGCCCTGCGCCCATTGCAGGTACCAGCCGAGCCCCGCCTTGACGCCGATCATCTCGGCAACGACAAGCACGGCAAAGGACGCTCCGAGCCCCATGAACAGGCCGACGAAGACGTGCGGCAAGGCGGCGGGGATCGCGACCTTCAGCACCAGGAAGGACGGCTTTGCCCCGAGGGTGCGCGCAACATCGTAATAGGCCGCGCTGACGCTCGCCACGCCCGACCAGGTCAGCACCGTGACCGGAAAGCCGGTCGCCAGCGCAATCAGGAAGGTCGAGGCGCTCCAGCTCGAGGGAAAGGTGAAGAAGGCGATCGGCAGCCAGGCGGTCGCCGGCAGCGGGCCGATGAAGCGCAGCACGGGATGCACCCAATAGCCGACCGCGCGCGACCAGCCGATCGAGACGCCGGTCAGGAAGCCGACCACGGCGCCGATGACGTAGCCGCCGAGCTGGAGCTTGACCGATGCGAACACACTGTCGAGCAGCTTCGGCAGATCGTCGGTATAGACCTCGATGATCGCCTGCGGCGGCGGGAAGAACGGCAGCGGCAGCCAACCGAATTTTGCGGTGGCGACCTCCCACACCGTGAGGAATACCCCGAACGCGACGAGCCAGGGCGCGCGCTGGCGCAAGCCGCGACCCGCTGAACCCAGATAGTCGGCACCGACCGTCCCGAACAGGGCGACCGCCGCGATGATGAACGCCGCAATGCCGAGCGAATGCGTGCGCGACCAGTCGCCGACGTCCTCCCACCACAGGCTGGAGAGGCCAAAGGCGATCCAGGCGGCGCTGGCGGCAACACCGGCACCGGACTCCCTCAACCAGGCCGCAAGCCAGGGCGCGCGCGAAAGTCGCGGCGCGCCCGAGGCTAGCCCGTCAGACAGAGAATACGTCGACATAGATGCGCTCCGCGAATTTGGTCGTATCGGTGCTTTGCTTGAAGACCTGCACGCTCTTGAGATCGTCGGCATAGGCCTTCAACTCGCGCTTCAGCACCTCGCCGGTGGGGTGATGGTGATGCGTGTGGTAGCGCACCATGCCCTCGATATCGGCCAGCGTTGCGGCCTTCGGCGCATAGGGCTGGAACGACTTCGCCGCCACGGCCGGATTTTGCGAGGTGAACATCGCGGCATCGAGCAGCGCCTGCGTGATCGCACGCGCGACCTGCGGCTCCTCGCGCACCAGGCTGCCGCGCAGGCCGACGATGCAGCAGCTCTTGTCGCGATAGTCACCGTCGAGATTGGAGGCAACTTCCCTGTACTGCGTATCCTTCAGCCAGAGATAGGCGAGCGGATCGGAGGACAGGAAGGCCTGCACTTCGCCCTTCTGGACCGCGACATCGAGCAGATTGCCGGGATAGGCACGCCAGTCGACGTCCTTGTTCGGGTCGATACCGAGCTTGGCAAGCTGAATGGAAAAGAAGTTCTTGTCGGGGCCGGCGAGATCACCGACCGCGACGCTTTTGCCCTTGAGATCGGCGAGCTTGGCCACGCCGGAATCGGCGCGGCTCAGCACGCGCATGCAGCCGCCATGGGTGCCGGCCGCGATCTTGACGTCAAAGCCCTGCTCCAGCGGCTTCAGCCAACGCAGCGCCATGCCGAGGCCGGCATCGCTCTTGCCGGTGGCGATCGCCTCGAGCAGCTGGTCGGTCGAGCCAGAATAATTGACGAGCTCGACGTCGAGATTCTGCTTCTGGAAGAAGCCGTGCTCGATCGCGACCGGCAGCGGTGCAAGGCAGACCGCGCCGGCATTCCACGACAGTTTCAGCTTGCGCGGCGCGCCTGATAGCGCTGGCGCATCGGAAGCCGTCCGGCAAAGCGGGAATTCCGAGAAATCGATGCCAGATGCCGGCGCCGGTGGCACGAAGGCCTGGGCGCCCCACGCGCCAAGCGGCGCCGCGAAAGCCGCCGCCAGCCCCGCTTGAAGCAGGTGACGCCGGTCGAGCCCCGATCCAGCGCGCTTGTCGTCGTTGCCCATCAGCCCCACTCCTGAGTTGGCACGACTCCGCCGTCCGCGCAACGCATCGCGTTGCGCATGTTCCGTACGGAGCTGCGTTGAGAGAATATTTTCTCGCGAGCGCTTCCGGCGCCGCGTTGATGCGATGCGCAAATCATGCGGCGCGGGTGCCGCATCGTCAATGAAATGGAATTTCGAATGTAGCGTGCCGCGAAGTCATTCTCTCCATTGGCGCGCGCTGCAACGATGAAAGGATTTTTCGCAGATTCATCAGCTCGCGCGCACCTTCACGACTCTGCGAGAGGCGTCCCTGTCACGCAGTCCGGAGGTCAACGCGCCGCTTTTCTCGAAAGCACTCATTCGTTGAAACGTCCTTGCTCGATGCGCGCGCAATACGGTTGGCCATTTCATTGACTGAAGACCGCGCGATCATAGACTTGATCGCCTCGCTGCATCGTTCGCTCTCACGTCGTGAGCCAAAGTAACAAACAAGCAACAAGACAGATCACATGAGCCGCAACTCTTCGGACCATCCCATCACGCGCCGCCTGGCCGCCTCGCTGTTCGCCGCGGCCGTCACCCTGTCGACGGCGGCCGCATCGTTCGCGGCCGACAATGTCGTGCTGCGCGTCGGCGACCAGAAAGGCGGCAACCGCTCGCTGCTGGAGATCTCCGGCCATGCGAAGGACCTGCCTTACAGGATCGAATGGTCGGAATTTCCCGCGGCAGCTCCAATCCTGGAAGCGCTCAACGCCGGCGCGCTCGACGTCGGCTATACCGGCGATCTCTCCTTCCTGTCGGTCTACGCGGCCGGCGCGCCGATCAAGGCGATCGGCGGCACCAGGTCGGATGCGAAGACGCAGGCGATCCTGGTGCGCGAGGATTCGCCGATCAAGTCGGCCGCCGATCTCAAGGGCAAACGTCTCGCCGGCACGCGCGGCGGCTGGGGCCAGTTCCTGATCGACGCGACCTTGGAGAAGGCGCAGATCAAGCTGGAGGACGCGACCTTTGCGCCGCTCGGCCCTGTCGATGCCAAGGTCGCACTCGTCGCCGGCTCGATCGATGCCTGGGCGGTGTGGGAGCCCTACGTGTCGTTCGCGACCTTGAAGGACAAGGCTCGCGTCATCGCCGACGGCGACGGCCTGACGCCGACCATCACCTTCATCGTCGCCTCGGACAACGCCATCGCCACCAAGCGCGCAGCGGTGCAGGACCTCGTGCAGCGGCTGAACAAGGCCCGGCTGTGGTCGCTGGATCATATTGCCGAATACGCCAAGAGCACGGCCGAGCTGACGAAACTGCCCGAGGATGTGCTGCTATCGGCCTACACCGCGCAGCGCACCAGCCCGATTCCGATCGACGAGGTCGTGATCAAGGAGGTGCAGCAAGCCTCCGACCGCGCGACGCGCTACGGCATCCTGCCCAAGACGCTCGACGTCGCCAAAGCCGTCGACCGCAGCTTCACCGCCGCGGCGGCGGGGTCGAACTAACGCGGAGGCGGCGAGATGAGCAGGCTTCGCCTCAAGGCCGGCCCGCTTCATCTCGCCGCGATCGTGCTCGCGCATTTTGCCTGCATGAGCCTGATCGTGTGGCTGTCGCTCTAGCGCTCACCAATAGCGGCGGTAGTAGTGACGGTAGTACGGCCGATAGTAGCCGTAGCGATAGCCGTAATACGGACGGTAGGGGCGGTAGTAGCGAGGATAGGCCGGCCCGTAGCCGTAGCCATAATAGGCCGGCGCATAGCCATAGCCGTAAGCCGGATAGCCGTATCCCCCGCCATAATAGCCGTAGGGCGCGCCGGCGATGGCGCTGCCGATGATCGCACCTGCCGCGAAGCCGCCGAGGCCCCAGCCCCAGCCGCCACCACGCCAATGAACCTGGGTGACATCATCGCCGGCCGCGGCCTTCATGGTCGCGACATTGGTCGGCATCGGCGCCGCTGATGCCTGCCCGATTTGGCCGGCCATGACGCCTGCTGTCAACGAGCAGGCGATTGCCATCTTCCAGATACTCATCGTCTTACTCCCTGTCTGACGTTTCGTTTGAAACAGCATCGCATGCCATGATCTTGCATCCTTGCGCGAAGTCAAAGCCTCGAATTTGCGTGCAGCGCACAAGACGGCTCGGCATGCCTGATTTATGACCGCCGGGCGACGGCGCCGCAGGGCTGCCGCCGCGGCCAAAGCGTTAAGCTTCCCATGCGTTCGCAACCAACAAGCATCTTCACGATTACCTATTCGTACCGTTACTATCGGTTCCAATGATGCGCGGCCGCAAGGTACTTCGCGAAGCCTTCGGTTTACGCCAGAATTTGGCCAGCGCCAGATGAGTGGGAGGAAGACATGAGTGCTGCCGGAAATGAGCCGCTTGCCCGCCAGGCTCTGGCATTTGTCCTGGCGGGCGGCCGCGGCAGCCGGCTGCTGGAATTGACCGACCGGCGCGCCAAGCCCGCGGTCTATTTCGGCGGCAAATCCCGCATCATCGATTTCGCGCTGTCGAACGCGGTGAACTCCGGCATCCGCCGCATCGCCGTCGCCACCCAATACAAGGCGCATAGCCTGATCCGGCATCTCCAGATGGGCTGGAACTTCTTCCGTCCCGAACGCAACGAAAGCTTCGACATCCTGCCCGCGAGCCAGCGCGTCTCGGAGAGCATGTGGTATGTCGGCACGGCGGATGCCATCTACCAGAACATCGACATCATCGAGTCGCACAATGCCCGCTTTATCGTGGTGCTGGCCGGCGACCACATCTACAAGATGGACTACGAGGTGATGCTGCGTCAGCACGTCGACAGCGGCGCCGACGTCACGGTCGGCTGCCTCGAAATGCCGCGCGCAGAATCCTCCGGCTTCGGCATCATGCATGTCGACGAGAACGGCTGGATCCAGCAGTTCCTGGAAAAGCCCAAGGATCCCCCGCCGATGCCGGGCAAGCCCGACGTCTCGCTCGCCAGCATGGGCATCTACGTCTTCGACACGAAATTCCTGTTCGACCAGCTCAAGCGCGACGCCGAGGATACCAGCTCCAGTCACGATTTCGGCAAGGATATCATCCCCTATGTCGTCAAGAACGGCCGTGCCATCGCGCATCAGTTCTCGACCTCCTGCGTTCGCTCGGGCAGCGACCCCCGCTCCTATTGGCGCGATGCCGGCACGGTAGATGCCTATTGGGCTGCCAATATCGACTTGACCGACGTGGTGCCGGAGCTCGATCTGTTCGACCGTGCCTGGCCGATCTGGTCCTATGCGGAGATCACGCCGCCCGCCAAGTTCGTCCATGACGAGGAGAGCCGGCGCGGCCAGGCGGTGAGCTCGCTGGTCTCGGGCGGCTGCATCATTTCCGGCGCCTCGCTGCGTCGCTCGCTGCTGTTCACCGGCGTGCGCATCAACTCCTATGCCAATGTCGAGAACGCCGTGATCATGCCTTACGTCCATGTCGGGCGCGGCGCGCGTTTGAAAAATGTCGTGATTGACCGCGGCGTCGAGATCCCCGAAGGCCTCGTGGTCGGCGAGGATCCCGAGTTCGACGCCAAGCGCTTCCGCACCACCGAGCAGGGCATCTCGCTGATCACCCAGCCGATGATCGACAGGCTCAATACATGACGCCTGTTCGCGTCCTGGCGGTTGCTTCCGAAGTCTATCCCATCGTCAAGACCGGCGGCCTCGCCGATGTCGCCGGCGCACTGCCGCTTGCGCTGAAAGCGCATGGCGTCGAGATGCGCACCTTGATGCCGGGCTATCCCGAGGTGATGCGGCGGCTCGCGGGCGCGGATGAGATCCGGCTTTGGCCGGATTATTTCGGCGGGCCGGGACGCCTGCTTGCCGGTTCGCACGACGGCCTAGACCTGTTCGTGCTCGACGTGCCGCATCTCTATGCGCGGCCCGGCAACCCCTACGTCACCGCCGAGGGTGTCGACTGGCCGGACAATGGTGTGCGCTTCGCGGCACTGGCGCGCGTCGCGGCCGATATCGGCCGCGGTCTCGTCGCAAGCTTCGTCCCTGATGTGGTCCATGCCCATGACTGGCAGGCCGGGCTGGCGCCGGCCTATCTGCACTACGATGGCGGGGCGCGGCCCGGCACCGTGATGACGATTCACAACATGGCCTATCAGGGCAAGTTCGACCGCGCGCTGGCCGGTGCGATCGGCCTGCCCTGGAACGCCTCGTTCGACGTCCATGGCCTGGAATATTTCGGCGGCATCAGCTTCCTGAAAGCCGGGCTGCAACTGGCCGATCGCATCACCACGGTGTCGCCGACCTACGCACGCGAGATCCAGAGCGACGAAGGCGGCATGGGACTGGGCGGCCTGCTGCGCGAGCGCGCCGGCGTGCTCAGCGGCATCCTCAACGGCATCGACGTCGCCGTGTGGAATCCGCAAACCGATCCGCATATCGCCTATCGCTTCGGTGCGGAGGATCTCACGTTCCGGGCCGCGAACAAGGCAGTGCTGCAGCAACAGTTCAATCTCGATTCTTCCGACGAGGCGCCGCTGCTCGGCGTCATCAGCCGGCTGTCCTGGCAGAAGGGCCTGGACCTGCTGCTCGAGGCGATCCCGACGATCCTTGAGCAGGGCATGCAGCTTGCGCTGCTCGGCAGCGGCGACCGCGATCTGCAGGATCGCTATCAGGCCGCAGCGCGCGCCAATCCCGGCCGGATCGGCGTGATGATCGGCTATGACGAGATCCTCGCCCACCTGATCCAGGCCGGCTCCGACGCGCTGCTCGTGCCCTCGCGGTTCGAGCCGTGCGGCCTGACCCAGCTCTGCGCGCTGCGCTATGGCGCGGTCCCGATCGTCTCCCGTGTCGGCGGTCTGGAGGACACCATCGTCGACATCAGCGAGACCGGCCGCGACGCCACAGGCTTCAAGTTCGCTCCGGTGACGGCCGACGCCCTCACCGGCAGCTTACGGAAAGCCAACGCCGCCTTCCACGACAAGGCAAGCTGGCGCCGGCTGCAATTGAGCGGCCTTGCCACCGACGTGTCCTGGCGCAACCGCGCCGGCGAGTATGCGGCGCTGTATCGGGGCCTGGTGGCGTCGCGCAATGCGTAGGGCGGATTAGCCCGCGGCTACGCGTAGCGCAGTCCGCTGGCGTAATCCGCCACCTTTGCCGCGGCTCAATGGCGGATTACGCTTCGCTAATCCTCCCTACTTATTTATCCGAACACATACGACGCCATCGCGACGTTGGCGACCTCGTCGACGAAAACCCGCTTGCCAACGTCGCTGCCGGCGGCACCGGCCGCGACCATCAGCGGCAAGAGATGATCCTCGCGCGGATGCGCCAGACGCGCGCTCGGCGCATTCTCCCAATCGACCAGCATGGCGTTGCGGCGCGCCGCGTCCGGATTGCTGATCGCCTCGTTCAAATAGGCCTCGAAGTCATACGACACCGGTTTGGACTCGGCGCGGCCAAAGCCTCGCATGTTGTGATAGGTGAGCCCGCTGCCGACGATCAGGATGCCCTCGTCGCGCAGCGAGGTGATCGCCTGCCCGACCTTGATGTGCTCGGCCGCATCATAGCTCGACTTCAGCGACAGCAGCACGATCGGCATGTCGGCATTTGGATACATCAACCCGAGCGGCACGAAGGTGCCGTGATCAAAGCCCTGCTTGGGATCTTCCCGGCAATCGAAACCGGCGCGCGCAAGCAGCGCCTTCACCTCTGCTGCGAGCTCGGGCCGGCCCGGCGCCGGATATGTGATGTGGTAGGTATGCTCGGGGAAACCATAGTAGTCATACACCATCGGCGGATGTGCCGAGGTCGACACGGTGAAGGCGTCGGCCTCCCAATGGCCGGTGATGACCAGCACCGCCTTCGGTCTTTCAGGAAGCAGCTGCGGCAGCCGGCCGAACTCCGCAGCAGTCTTGGCATATTGCACCCGCCGGTCCTCCATGAAAGGCCAGGGGCCGCCGCCATGCGACAGAAACAGGGTCGGAAATCGCGTCATGTTTTCAGGCTCGCCTCAAAGACATCTTGCGCGGATGAGACCTCCGCGCGCTCCGCGGGCGAGCATAGGCAAACCGGCATGGTTAGCAAGCCGTTAACGATTTGCCGCTCACAATCCTGGTGTGGCCGCAGGAATCGGCCAGAAGACATGCGAGACGTTACGATGAAGAAGTTTGCGCTGGGGGACGTCGTCAACTCTGACAAGGGCCGCCGCGGCGTCGTTCGCGCCGCCTACCGGTCCAAGGAAGGCCAGCAGTTCTATGCCGTCGAGAAGGACGGCACGATGGACTATCTCGAAGAGGACCGCCTCACGCCGGCGCCGCGCGTCGAGCTCGCGGCCTAGCATCAACTCACTTCTCGCTTTCGCGCGCAAGCCGGTCCAGACGCTCCGATGAGGGGTCGTCGCCGCTCGCAATGCGATCGTTTGCGATCAGCAGCAGATGGTCGCGGTCGGCGGCCGCATCCCAACGCGGCAGCTCGGGCCCGTTGGGATCGCCCTTCTTCGCGAAGTTGATCCAGTAAGATCGCATGCGGCTTGCGACCTCGCGATCCCGTCGCGAGAAGATGCCCGCGCCTGGCACGCCCTCGACGCCGAAGATGAACTGCAACTCGCGCCCATGGCCTTCGTCGGGATTGGCGCGGCGGGCTTCCGGCACGTAGGTGAAGCGATAGCGGAAGGTGGGCGCGCCGGTTGCGGCATGAAGCCGGGCGAGCATTCGCACCGGCTCGGAGAAGACCTTGTCGGTGTAGAAGCTGGCGGCAATTTCGGAAGGAGTCCTGGCGTCAGGATAGAGCCTGCGCAACTCATCGAGGCTCGCGATGGAGGATGACAACGCCTCCTTGACTTCCAGCTCGCTGTCGAAACGGGTCTCGTCATCGTTCGAACCGATGATGAGGGGAATGCGGCTCTCGTGTCCTGCCGCAAATCCCGCGGCGATATCTTCGGTCACCAGGTTTCCGTCCATCGCCGGCGCAAATCTGCGCGGCGATTTCTCCAGCAGTTTTCTCTCGGCGGCCAGCAGCCGCGCCGGTTCGACGGCGCGCAAATCCGCCAGCTTCCCGAGCGCGGCGACGAATTGGCGCCCGGCAGCCTCGGCCTCCTGTGACGATGGCAGGCGCGCGCGGCCGGGCACCGATTGCAGGATCGCTTTCTGGAAGAGATCGCGGGATTGCGCGCACAGCATCAAGAGCGCGATCGACGTCGCGCCCGCGCCGTTGCCAAACAGCGTGACGTTGTTCGCATCGCCGCCAAAGGCCGCGATGTTGTCGTGCACCCAGCGCAGCGCTGCGATCTGATCCATCAAGCCGAAATTGCCGGAGCCGCTCTCCGTCAGCGCGGGATGCTCGAGCCAGCCGAGCGCGCCGAGCCGATAATTCACGGTGACGACGATGAGGCCGGCCTGGGCGAATCTTGCACCTTCGAACAGCGGATCGTTGGCGGTACCGCTGACAAAACCGCCGCCATGGATGAACACCATCACCGGCAGCGGCCCGTCGACGCCGAAGGGCCTGAATACGTTGAGCGTGAGGCAATCCTCGCGCGCGGCCGGCAGCGACGGCTGCAGACAGGGCGCGCCATAGTCGTAGGCCGTGCTCATCTCCGAACTCTCGGGCAGGTCCTGCGGTGGACGCCAGCGCAGGCTGCCGACCGGTGGCGCCGCATAGGCGAGCCCCTTGAAGGAGGCCACTTCGCCTTCGACCGCGCCGAGCATCTGGCCTGCGCGCGTCAGCGCAAATGGATACTGGCCGACCGGCTGGGCGACGGCGGGACCGGCGCAGAGCAATCCAAGAGCTGCAATGAGCGCAAGCAGGGATCGCATCTTCAGGGGATCTCGATGCGCGGAAATGGTCCCGGCAGGTTACGTCCGCAGGGCGCGGCGAGGCAAGCGTCGAAGTGTCGGCCAGAGCGCATGCTCGTAAATTTCGGCGGCAAGGGTCTGCCAGACCGGCCACACCTTCGACAAGGACGGCCCGAACCTTCCCGGTCACGGCTGCTTCCCGGCCATGGCCTTCTCGTCGAGCCGGAACAGCAGAAAATACCCCGCCGGCACGAAAAACAACGTGAACAACGACGCGACGGCAAGCCCGGACATCATGAGCACCGCCATCGGCTGCCACAAAGCGCCGCCCGCGATCGCCATTGGCGCCAAACCCAGGACCGTGGTCGCCGAGGTCAGCAGGATCGGACGCAGGCGCTTCTCCGACGCCGCGACAATGGCAGTGCGCAAATCCAGCTTCTCGCGCTCGATGTCGATCTGATCGATGAGCACGATCGCGTTGTTGATGATGATGCCGGAAAGGCTGATGATGCCGAGCGTGCCGAAGAACGAGAGCGGCTGTCCGGCGGCCAGCAGGCCGAAGGGGATGCCGATCAGGATCAGCGGTATGGTGATGAACGTCAGTAGCGTGCGGCGGAAAGAGTTGAATTGCAGGATGATCGCAAGAATCATCACGCCGAGGGCTGCGGGAAATCCCGCAACGAGCTTCTGGTTGGTTTCAGCGCTCTTCTGGATCTCGCCGGCGATATCGATGTGATATCCGCCGCTGAGGTCGAGCGACTGCAGGGCGGGGCGAATGGAGTCCAGCAGTTGCCCGGCCGTCAATGACGCGCTCCGCGCCGTCACCGTAATCGTCCGTTCCTGATTCTTGCGGCGGATCCGCGCCACGTCGAAGCCGGGTTTCAGCCTCGCGATTTGCGCAAGTGGAATGAGGGTCCCGTTTTTCGCAAAGGCTGCGCTGGTAAGACCTTCCAGAGTCTCGGAGGTATGGGCGGTGGCCCGGAGCACGATCGGAATGAGGTTATCGCCTTCGCGATAGATCGACACCGCGGCTCCGCTGAAATAGGTATTGAGGAGCTGGGTGATTTCCTCCGAGGTAATTCCGAGCTGGCGCGCGCGATCCTGGTCGATATCGATCACCACCTTGATCAGCTTGTTGCCCCAATCGTCTTCGTTGTCGCGAATCCCGGGAGCGGCTTGAAACAGCGATCTCACGTTCCGGCTGAGCGCCAGCAGCCCGTCGCCGTCGGGTCCCGAAATCTCTACTTCGACAATGCCAGATTCCACCGAGCCCATCGCCAGCCGCTTGATCTTGAAACGCGCCTCCGGATGGTTGGCATAAAGATGGCTCCAGGCGCGATCCGCTGCTTTGACGGCGCTCCGATAATCGCCCGTGTTGATCAGGAAGAAGGCTGACGCGGGATCAGGCGCGACCGGCGTGAGCGTCAGATAGAATCTGGGGCCGCCGTCTCCGACGTAGAGGATATGGCTTGCGATTTCGGGATTCTGCGCCTTGTCGCCAAGCCATTTCGAAATGTCCAGCGCACGCGCTTCGGTTTGCGAAATGTCCGTTCCATCGGGCATGTTCATATAGATGAGGAACTGATTGCGCTCGCTCAGCGGAAACATCTGCTTCGGCAGACGGCCGAACTGCGTCAACGACAGCGCGACCAAGGCAATGCATCCGATCAACACGATAGGCGCATTGCGGAGCGCGATCTGCAATGCCGAACCATAGAGGCGCTGCAGACGGGACGGCGAAGTTTCCCCTTTGCGGGGAGCGTGCCCGCGGCCGATGAACCAGGCCGTGAGCGCAGGCAGGATGTAGAGCGCGGAAATCCAGGAGCCGGCCAGTGTCAAGGCGACGACCGCGGCCAGCGAGAACGCATATTCGCCGGATGATCCCGGCAGCAGGAACAGCGGCAGAAAGGCCGCAATCGTCGTGATCGACGATATCAGCAGTGGAAGGGCATACTGCTCGCCGGCCGCGAGACCCGCGGCTTGAGCCGGCACTCCCCGATCAATCCGGCTGACAATGTCCTCGACCATGACCACGCCATTGTCGACCAGAAGCCCAAGCGCGATGATGATGGCGGCGATCGAGACCTGCTCGAGCGCGATCCCGAAGACGCGCATACCGATGAGCGAGAACATCACGGCGAACGGGACGATCATCGCCGCGATGATCCCGGCGCGCAGGCCCAGAAACAAAACCACCAGCGCGGCAACGACGATGAAGGTCTGCCCCACGTTCGAAAGCGCCGAGTTGACGGATGCACGGACCTGCTCGGCCTGATAGGTCGCAAAATCGATCGCGTAGCCGATCGGAAGCTGCTGCTCGTAGTCGTGTGCGGCTGCGCGCAGTCTCCGGCCGAGCTGGGTGACGTCCTGATCGGGCTGCATGACCACACTCAGGACGACGGCGGGCCGTTCATCAAAGTAAACCGGCTTGATTTTGGGGGACGCATAGCCGCGGTGAACGGTCACGAGGTCAGCGAGCCGCACCAGATTGTCGCCCGCTCCGACCTTCGTCAGCATTGTCTCTATGGCGCGCACATTCGGAAAGTCGCCCGACGTCTCAAGCAGCAGGCGCGTACCATCCGCATTGATGGCGCCGGATGGCAGAACGACGTTCTGGCCCTGAAGGTCCTTGATCAGGGCATTCACCTGAACCCCGACCGCGGCAAGCTTGCGCGTGTCAAGCTCAAGCCAGACCCGTTCGTCCTGAACGCCCAACAGGTCGATCTTTGAGATGCCGGAGAGCAAATACAGCTTCTTGCGAAACTCCTCCGCGACATCCTTCATTTCGCGCTGGGAGAAGCCCTCGCCGGTGATGGCGATCGTGGCAATCGAAACATCGCCAAAGTCGCTGTTGACGAAAGGACCAATAACGCCCTCCGGCAATTCGACCTTGACGTCGCCCATCTTGTCGCGGAGACGCTGCCAGGCCGCGTTGACGTTGCCAACCTCATCCTTCAGGTCCACGTAAATCGTGAGGGCTCCTTCGGTTGCGAGCGTCCTGATGTCCTTGACCTCGGCAAGCTCGCGGATTTTGCGCTCGATCGGGATTGCAACGAGGTTTTCCAAGCGGTCCGGCGCCATGCCCGGAAACAGCGCCGACACCACGGCGGTGCGGATGACGATGACGGGGTCCTCGCGCTTTGGGAAATTCGGATAGAGAACAACGCCGGCAAGCAGAAGGCAGATCATGACCGCGATGGTGAATCGCGACCGCGCAAGGCCAAATAGCGTGAGGAGATTCACGGTGCCTACTCCTGCACGGGGAGAAGCTTCACTTTTTGTCCGTCAGCCAGATAGGAAACGCCTGCGGATGCGACGATGTCGCCCGCGCCAAGACCCCCGGTCACGATCAGGCGATTGTCGCGAACTCCACCTACTGTGATATCGTGCCTTTTGACGGTCGAACTCTGGCCGTCATAGAGGAAGATGGTCGCCTTGCCCTGCAGCTCCTTTCCGCCCTCGGGCGCAAGAACGCTGAGCGGCAGCAGGAATCCACTTGATCCACCGGCGACCGGCTCTTCGAGAGTGACTTCGACCGACATGCCCGCGTTCAATCCGGGGGCGTTGTTATCGAGATGAACGACGACCGGAAATGCCGAGACCTGCTCCGCTTTCGAACCAAGTTCCTTGATCTCGCCCTTGAGCGAAACGTCGGGCATATCGGCGACCTTGACCGAGACCGGCTGGCCGACTTTCAGGCTCTGGAACGTCGGCGATGGCGCCAGAAAGGACATCTCGAACCGGTCGTCGCTGTACAGCGTCAGGATCGGCTGTCCGGCTGTGACCTGTGCGAACGACTTGACGTCGGCGCGCGCCACCGTGCCTGAGAACGGCGCCACGAGCTTGCTTCGATCGAGATTGTGGTCTGCCAGCTCAAGTTGGCGCTTGGCCTGGTCGAGTTGTGCTTTGGAGGTCAACAGGGCGGCCTTGGATTGATCGTAGATCGCCTGCGTCGTGACGCCTTTCTTGAGCAGTTCGTCCTTGCGCTGGAAATCCGCCTCCGCATTGTCGGCCTGCGCCTGCGCCTGTTGCACGCCGGCGCTGGCCTGTTCAACCTGCGTCTGCAGCGAGCGCGGATCGATTTCCGCAAGCACCTCGCCCAACTGCACTTTCTGGCCGACGGCGAGGGTCAGAGCTTTCAATTGGCCCGCGATTTCGAATGAGAGGCTGCTCACGTCTGCTGGCTGCAGGACGGTGGGAAAGCGGCGAACCCGGCTTTCGGCCGCCGCGGAGACCTTATAGGCGCGAAGGCCGCGGACCGGCTGGTCGGAGGCCTGCGGCTCTTTCTGACCGCAGCCCGGCAAGCCTGGCATGAGCGCCGCGCAAATCAGGAATCGCAGGGGCGATCGAAGCATGGCCGGCTCCGTGCGGGGAGTTAACTTCGGCAGGTTGCATTCTTCCCCAAAGGAAGTCGCCTGCCAAGGGCGACTGGTCCGCTGCATGCCACCTTGGCGGGATCATCAACCAGCTTGGGCGTGGTGACCAGCGCCCGCCGGCTTCCGCCCCGTCGGGCGCAATCCAAACTTGAAAAAGTCCGGCGGACGCGAGAGCATGACGCGCGCAATCCCATCGACCGCCCCCCAGTGGAGAGATCCATGGCTATCACGGAGGCTGACGTCAATGCGGCTCAACAGGCATGGTGCGATGGCCTGGTCGAGATCGGAAGAGTCCACAGAGCATCGGGAGATGTTCGGGCGACGGCCACAGCGTTGGTCGAAGGCCTTTACGACTATCGGGACGGTGTGGTGTTCTTCAAACCGACATTGGCACACGGCAAGCACACCTTTCGCAACACGGCGAAGGGCGCGCTGTCATACTTCATCGGCGGCGATCCCGACTTTCCCAACGACAAGGGTTTTGCCTTAAAGCCCTGGGCACGCGCCTGGTACGACAACAACGCTGCCGAAAATGGCATTCAGATTCACGGAACGATCGCCATCACGATGGGCAATGTCTATGCAGTCGACTATCAGGGCAACGAGATCATGGTCGACAAGACATTCGTGTTTCGCCTCTGTCGGGACGGTAAGCTCCGGCTTTGCGCCCACAAGTCCGCGCTGCCCTACGTTCCGGATGCCTGATTGAGCCCACGCCGCTGCCAGAGCGAACTCGCCGGCTCTGTCCGGGGAGTTGGAAAGGGGGGATGTTGTCAGCGTTCGCGGTCACGCGTGGCGATATTTTCGGCGGCCTCACTGCCGGCATCGTCGCCCTGCCGCTTTGCCTCGCGTTCGGCGTTGCCTCGGGCTTGGGGCCCGCCGCCGGATTATACGGCGGAATTATCCTGGGCATCGTTGCCGCGGTGGTGGGCGGCACGCCCGTCCAGATCTCCGGCCCGACGGCCCCCATGACGCTCATTGCAGCGAGCATTGTCGCGGCAAACACGCCATCGAATGGGCAGATGCAGCTTGGGCCGATTGTCGGCGTGTTCTGCCTCGCAGGTGCGTTGCAGGTGCTGTTCGGGGTCGCAAGGCTCGGCAATTACATTCGCTTCCTCCCCTACCCGGCGATCTCCGGCCTGATGACCGGCATCGGGATCATCATCATCATTCAGCAGATCTTCCCGATCGCGGGTCTGCAGTCGCCGTCGTCCAGTCCGGCCGAAATCCTGAAATCCCTGGGCGCTCTCACGCAAGGTGCTCGTCTCGATGCATTTCTGCTCGCGGCGGCGACCATTGCGATATCATTCGTTCTTCCGAGGTTTTTCTCGGCAGTGCCACCGTCTCTCGTCGCATTGATTTTGCTGACGAGCCTGGCGGTGGCTTTCGGCCTTTCTGCACCGACGATCGGAGATATTCCCAAGGGGCTGCCGGACTTCGTCCTGCCCCAGCTCAACTTAGCCGATCTCAAATTTGCTGTTGTCACCGCCTTTCAATTGGCATTCCTGGGCGCGATCGACGCTCTGACAACGTCGCTCGCCGCCGACAACATGACGAGGACGCATCACGACAGCAATCGAGAGCTCATCGGGCAAGGCGCCGGCAACATAGGGGCGGCTCTGTTTGGCGGCATTCCAGGCGCCGGTGCCTTCATGCGAACCGCCATCAATGTTCGCGCCGGCGGACGGCATCGCTCCTCGGGCGTGATTCATGGTCTTTTTCTGCTGGCCGTTCTCCTCGGTCTGTCGAGCGTGGTGCGGTACATTCCTCATGCCGTCCTGTCGGGAATTCTGGTCAGTGCCGGGCTAGGCATCATCGATTATCGCAGCCTCGGTCATCTGTTCCGCGCCCCGCGCGGTGACACCTGGATCATGCTGATCGTGGTTGTGCTGACGGTATTCACCGATCTGATCACCGCGATCGGCACCGGCGCCGTGCTCGCTTCGCTGATCTTCATGACCAAGATTGCGCGCGCAATGGAACAGGGCACGACCCTGACGCTGATCGAGGACGAGCTGTGGCAGGATGAAGTCGAGATTCCGGACGGCCTGAAGCAACGGCTGCTGATCAAGCACGTCAACGGGCCGTTGTTCTTTGGTTTTGTCTATGCGTTTCGGCGCATTGCCGAGCGGGCGACGGACGGCAAGATGCTGGTGCTGCGCATGGAGCGCGTAACCTACATGGACCAATCCGGAATCTATGCACTCGGGGACGTGCTGGTCGACCTGGAAGCCGCTGGATTGAAGGTGTTTGTCGTCGGGCTTGCTCGAGACCAGATCGACCAGCTCGAGGCGATGCACATTATTCCGGACCTCTTGTCCGAGGAGAGCATCTTCCCGAGTTTCGACAGCTTCAAACAGAGGCTCCCCGCCATAGTGGAGGAGCTAAGCCGCGCGAGCGACGCTGGACCGCCGCTGAAATCGATGACAGGCTGAGTCCACGCCCTAACCGCCCTTGGCGATGATCTCCGCGAGCGCGCGCCGCGCGATGATGCCGAGTTCGCCGAGGGTGGAATGGCCGGATTGTGCAGCCTGGATCAGGCGCTCGGCGATGAACCTGCGACTGTCGTGATTGCCGCCATGCGGCAATTGCCGGCACGTCTGCTCCAGGACGACGTCCATGTTGGCTTTGGTTCGCTCACTCAAATCTGTCATGACGCCCGGCTGCTACGCGTGGCTAGTAGCCGCAAGCATACACAGGCGGATCGTCCATGATTAGCCCGGGCAATCACGGCCATCGTGCATCGCATGCGTGCATCGAGGCAACGTTCGCGCCGCCATGATGCCGCAAATGGGACTACCGAAGATTGCACTTGTTCTGGTGACAAGCCGAGCCTGCCGGACTAGCCTGCGGGCAAACAAAAGACACGGGAGGAATAACCATGCCGGAAGCAATGGTCGCCGCACGTCCGTCCGAAGGGGCTGATGGAACCGTCCAGCAAGTCGATGTTGCCGTGGTCGGCGCCGGATTTGCCGGCCTCTATCTGCTCCATCGCCTGCGCAAGGCCGGCCTGTCGGCCGTCGGGCTCGAGGAGGCCGGCGATGTCGGCGGCACCTGGTATTGGAACCGTTATCCCGGCGCGCGCTGCGATATCCAGACCATCGACTACGGCTACACGTTCGACCCGGAACTCGACAAGGTGTGGACCTGGTCGGAGAAATACGCGACCCAGCCCGAGATCCTGCGCTATCTCGGCTTCGTCGCCGATCGCTACGATCTCAGGCGCGACATTCGCTTCGGGACCAAGGTCACCGCAGCCAAATGGGACGAGAAGGCCGAGCGCTGGCAACTCACCACGAACAACGGCGCCGCGGTCTCCTGCCGCTTCTACATCATGGCGACAGGCTGTCTCTCCGCGCCGAAACCGCCGGAGATCGACGGCGTCAAGGATTTCAGGGGCGAGGTCTATTTCACCGGACGCTGGCCGCATGACGGCGTCAACCTCGCGGGAAAGCGCGTCGCCGTGATCGGCACCGGCTCGTCCGGCATTCAATCGATCCCGGTGATCGCCGAGCAGGCCGCACATCTGACCGTATTCCAGCGCACGCCGAATTTCGCGCTGCCCGCCCATAACGGCCCCTCGCCGGCCGATCGCAGGGACCTGTTCCAGAGCGACCGCGCGGCCTATCGCGCGCAGGCGCGCCAGTCGATGTCCGGGGTGCCCTATCCGCAGCAGACCGTCGTCAGCTGGCAGCTCAGCGATGCCGAGCGTCGCGAGCGGTTCGAGCGTGCCTGGGCCGCCGGCGACCTCGTCCACATCCTGACGCAGCTCTGGGCCGACCAGGCGGTCGATGTCGACGGCAACAAGATCGTCCAGGACCTGATCCGCGAAAAGATCCGCGCCGCCGTCAGGGATCCCGAGACGGCGGCGGCGCTGATGCCGGACGATCATCCGTTTGGCGCCAAACGCCCCTGCCTCGAGACCAATTATTACGCGACCTACAACCGGCCCAACGTCACGCTGGTCAATCTGCGCCAGGAGCCGATCAAGGCGATCACCGCAGGCGGCATCACGACGGCCAAGCGCAACGTCGACGTGGATGTCATCGTGTTCGCGACCGGCTTCGACGCCATGACCGGCGCGATCCGCGCCGTGCATCCGATCACCGGACGCGACGGCAAGTCGCTGACCGATGTCTGGGCGCAGGGGCCGCAGAGCTATCTGGGGCTCACGGTCGCGGGCTTCCCGAACTTCTTCATGATCACCGGGCCCGGCAGCCCGTCGGTGCTGTCGAACATGGCTGTTTCGATCGAGCAGCATGTCGACTGGGTCGTGGATCGGCTCAAAGCGCTGCACGAGGCCGGCTTCACCACGATCGAGCCGACCGAGACGGCGCAGGCCGGCTGGAACAGGCATATGGCCGACTGCTCGATGCTGACGCTGCACCGGCTCGCCAACACCTGGTACACGGGCGCCAACGTGCCCGGCAAGGTGCAGGGCCTGATGCCCTATACCGGCGGCGTCGGTCCCTATCGCAGCATCTGCGACGAAGTCGTCAGCCGCGGCATGCTCGGCTTCAGGCTGACCGGCCCCAACGTCGCAGCACAGTGCAATGACGGCGAGGTGGTGCGGCTGCAGCCGGACGTGCGGCTGGTGCTGAACCTGCTGGCCTCGCTGAACCTGCCGCCGATCGAATCGATGGGGGCGGCCGGCGCGCGCGCCTTCGTCAACGAATTCAACAAGGGTCGGCCTGCGGGACGGCCGATCGGCGACATCGTCGACGGCACGCTCCCCGGTGCCGACGGCCCGCTGCCCTATCGCGTCTACAAGCCGGCAACGCCGGGCCCGCATCAGGTCGTGGTCTATTTCCACGGCGGCGGCTGGGTGCTCGGCGATCAGCAGTCGGATGAGCCGTTCTGCCGCGACATGGTGCGGCGGACCGGCATGATGTTCGTCAGCGTCGGCTATCGCCACGCCCCGGAGCATCGCTTCCCGGCCGCGGCCGAGGACGGCTATGCCGCGACGCGCTGGATCTCGGAGCATCTGGCCGAGCTCGGCGGCATCCAGAGCCCGGTGCTGGTCGCCGGCTGGAGCGCCGGCGGCAACATCGCCGCCGTCACCTGCCAGCTCGCGCGCGACCGCGGCGGGCCGCAGATTGCGGGTCAGCTGCTGGTGTGTCCGGTGACGGACAGCAGCTTCGACCGGCCCTCCTACAACGACAATGCGACCGGCTACTTCCTGACGCGGTCGCTGATGTACTGGTTCTGGGACCTGTACTGCTCACCTGATGATCGCACCGATCCGCGCGCCTCGCCGCTGCGCGGCAAGGTTTCAGGCCTGCCGCCGGCCTTCATCGTCACCTGCGAGTTCGATCCGCTCCGGGACGAGGGCATCGCCTATGCCGAGGCGATGGCCGCCGCCGGCGTCCCGGTCGAGCAGCTCAAGGCGCACGGCCATTTCCACTCGTCCTTTGTGATGGTGGACGTGGTGATCACAGGCGTCCAGGGCCGCGTCCAGATGGCGCAAGCCCTGCGGCGCTTTGCAGGGCTTGCGCCGGAGGTCAGAAGCGACGACAGAACCCACGGCGATGTGAGCCCAGGGGACAAAATCGCAGCGGCCGCGAGTTGAGCCGCCATCGGCCGGGAACCTTTTCGCGGCCGCCGCGTTGTCGGTGCATGGCATTGAGATGCAGCGATGGGTAATGGGCCCTGGCACGCAAGGCTCGCGTGCCAGGGTTCTTTTTGCGTGAGGCGGGGCGATGGGGGACGCATCATCTTCGGCGACAAAGGTCGATTTCAGCGCGCTCGCGGTGCTGCAGAAATGGCCGTCTCTCGGAAATCAGCGCCGGCCGGACCGCGAACCCTATCAGGTCAGCGAGGGCACGCTCGATGCCTGCATCACGGCATTCATGCAGAAGCCAGCACCATCAAGGCATCTCTATGAAATCCGCACGGCGGCACAGCCGCCGCTGGTGACCGATATTCTCTCGCCCGAGCACGTCATCGAGCTGTCGCGCTTGAGAGAATTTCTCTGAACCGCAGGTGAACACCGCGGCCTGCCTTGCAACGAACGTCTTATCCGCATCCCGGAATCTGCAGGAACATTCTTCCTAATTTTCCCGTTAATGGAGATCGGAAAGCCGAGACGTGAGCAATCCAATGCTTGAAGCTGGCGTATCCTCCCCGGTCGTGCCCTATGGCGCCGACCAGACTCTGTTCGTGGTGATCGATCGCCTCGACGAGACCACTGAAATTCGCGTCGAGCGAAGCGATCTCGATGCAGCGATCAACGAGCTCGTCGCGGGCTGCTTCAACGATCCCATCAAGGTGATCTCGTTCAACACGCTCGAGCACTGGATGAAAGACATCTCGACCGATGTTGTCGATGAAATCCAGGCGCGCTGCGATATCGACGGCGTGACGCTGCCTGATTATCTCAGCGATTTCGTCGAGAGCCATAGCTGAGCGCGCGGCCATCGCGACATGCTTGCGGCAACAAAAAGCGCCGCTTCCGCGGCGCTTTTTCGCGTCTGCATCACGCTCTCAATGATGCCAGAAGATTGCCAGCAGCAGGATGATCGGCAGCGGCACGCCAAGCAACCAAAGCAAAGCACCTCGTCCAAAGCCCATGATTTCCTCCTCCATGGTCATGACTGACATGACGCCGGAGCGAAGAAGAAGTTCCGCAGCTATCGGAGAGGGCAAATGCGTTCAGAGCATGGATCTAAAGCGCGATAAGATTGGGTTGAATCGTCAGCGCGCTTTGGCTCCTTGTTTGAGCATGATCTCCGCGCAAACACGTTCCGCTGATGTCGCGAGGGAAAACCGCTTCACGCTTTTCCGGATCATGCTCTCACGGCGTCAGCCGCGCCGTCTGGCGGCGATGACCTCGATCTCGCGGCGGCGCTCGCCGGCGAAGGTCAGCAGCTTTTCGATCGTGGGCGTATCCGTGATCCGTTTGGCAAGCCGCTCGGCGCGCGCCGCCTGATCTTCAAGATACTGGATCGTGTTCAAGCGGCGTCTCCCCCAAAGCCACGAATTGCAGGACGCCCATGGTGCGGGAGAGCCGCTAAAAGTCGGTTAAGCGCGGATCATGCTCTATCGCACGACATCGAGCCTGACATTGGCGAGGCCCTTGTCGACCATGCCGAGCGCCTCGGCCGCGGACGGCGAGATATCGACGACGCGCCCGCGCACAAAAGGCCCGCGGTCGTTGACCCTGACGGTCACGAAGCGGCCGGAGGAGACATCGGTGACGCGCAGCTTGGTCCCGAACGGCAGCGTGGGATGGGCCGCAGTCATTTCGTTCCTGTCGAACCTCTCCCCGCTCGCGGTCTCCGTGTCCGAATAGAAGCTCGCCAGGCCCTGCGCTCCCGTCGATTTGGCGTTCGCTGTCGCGCTGGACCGATGCGGCCTGTAGATCGGTCGTGGATGCAGCGCCGCGACGCGGTGCGGGTGCTCGATTGCAGCCTGCTTCGTGGTTGGAGCGAGATCGGCCCTCTGGCGGCCACCCGGTGATTGCGCGCAGGCGGCGAGCGATGCGGCCCCCATGATGGCGAGCAGCAACCGGGACGCGGTTGCCGGCGAAGCCAGGGTCGTTTCGGCACGTGCAATGCAAGACATGATGCGCCCTCCGAACACGCCCTGAGTTTCGGTGGGCAATGAGGGCAGAACCTTGGCTGAACAAAAGCGGCCTTGCGGCCGCCATCGTTTCGCGCCGGCTGTGATGAATCCACCACAGTCACCTGTCCTGAATCGAGACAAAATGGCGAGAAATCAGCCCGATACGACGCGCCAGATGACCGGGCGCGGCTCCGGCCGCACCTCGCCGGTCTCGACGTCACCCCTCATGAGCCGCGCGAGCTCGCGTCGATAGAGCATCCGCCAGCCGGTTTTCAGGCTGGCAAGAAAGTCGAGCTCCCGCTGCGTCAGCATGCACATCATGAACCCGATCCGCCTGCGCGCCGCACTGTGGTCCCAAGTTGGCGGCTGTATCCTTTCGCGGCAAACTACCAAGCGTAGTGTTACACAACGTAACGCTTGCGGCGGGTGGGCGCAAGCCGGGATCGGTGGCCTCGGCTCCCGATCACGGCAACGCGAACGCGCAGCTAGAAATTCGGCCCGAGCGCGATCTTGGTGATCGTCCCGTTCCTGACACCGATGCGCCATTCCGCCGAGCCGTTGGCGAACTGGGCGAGATAGATGTCGCTGTCGAGCGCGGTCACGCCGCGGAACGAGACGGCACGGAGCGCACCGAGCCGCGCCAGGATCGCCTGGTCGAACGGAAGCTGCGCACGCGTGACGTTGGCGACCTCGGTCGTCATATGATCGTAGTCGGGCCGCCCCTTGCCGACACCCTCGATATACTGCCGCAGCATCGCCTCGCCATTGGCGATCGGAACGGCACGACGCGCGGCGCGCCCCAGCCGCGTCCCGAGATTCGCGGCCTCGACATTGTGGAAGCGCGTCTGCCGCCCCGGCACCAGGATCTCCACGCATTTCCCTGATTTGTCGGCAATGACCCACGGATTGTTCACGGTGGTCAGCGTCACCCAGGTCATGTCTGACCTGACGACGCTCTGCGCCTTGCGTTCGCCATTCGCATCGAGATTGAAGACCTGAATGTCGTCCTCGGTCTCGTTGTAGAGCATGATCCGGATCGGCGACGTGCCGGCACGGCCGCGCACATTCGCCTCTTCCGAACAGGGGACGATGCCGCCGAGCTCGTCATTGCCGTCGGGTCGGAAGATCACGTCACCTGCCTTGCCGTCGGGCTCGATCAGCAGACGGAACTCCGCGGTGCCGTTCTCGAACTTGGCGCCATAGATGTCGTAGCCACCGGGCCCGACGCCGCGGAAGAAGATCGACTCGACCGCGCCGAGCGCGGCGAAGGTCGCGCGCAATTCATCGAGGCGACGACGGATGTTGTCGGCGAGCGGCGCGCTCATCCGATCATAGCTCGGCGTGCCGCGGCGCATATCCTCGATCCCTTTCAGGATCATCTCCTTGCTGCCGGCCGCGGGGACCTGCTCCCTGAACCTGTCAGGCACTTCCGCGAGGCGGCGGGCGAAGTCGGCCTCGATCGCCTGGGCCTGCGCCGCGTCGATCCGCGAGGCCAGGCGCGCGCCGGACGCGACGTTCTGGACCAGCACGCGAGACACGCTCGCCTGTTCATCACGCAGGAAGATCAGGAGATGATCGCCGTGGACGGAGAAGGCGTCGGTGCCTTCAGGCAGCGCCAGTGATCGGCCCTGCCCGGTCTCCTGCACCTGCAGACCTTCGCCGTCGCGCCTGACGGTGAGCACGCGGTTCGGCGCGATCCTGTACCAGCCGACATATTGATCAAGCGACGCCGGACCTGTCGTCGGCGCCGGCATGGCGGCGACGTGGACGGCCCGCACGTCGCGGCCGTGCATGTGCAGCGTCAGCTCGGACGAGCGATGCTGCAGATCGATGGGAAACGTGATCTCGCCGAATGACGCCGCGTAGGACACGGTGCCGTCGCCCGCAACGGCCAAGGGCTGCCTGCGCTGGCCGGTGAGCTGCCCATAGAGCTCGTCGCCCTCGCGGAAGACCGCGAACACCGAAGCCGGACCCATGGCGTAGAAATTCACTGACGGATGGTAATGCTCGGCCGGCACGAGACCGAGATCAGCCCCGGCGGGTACAGGATCCGGCATGCGGTAGGCGATCATGCCGGCCGACACGATCACGACGGGCACGATCGACGCCGCGATCCACAGCCGCTTGCGCCAGCCGACCGCCACGGGCATGGCAGCGGCAGCGATGATGCGCTCGACCCGCGCGCGCACGGTCGAGACTTGCGCCATCGCAAGCTCCATTGGCCGCGGCTTCACGGACGTCGCGACGTCGAGCAGGATCTCCGCATAGGACAGCCGGTCGTCGATCATCTCGATGGCGCGGGCGTCGCTGATGATCTCGGCAAGCTCGGCCAGACGCGCCAGCTGCCACCACGAGAACGGGCTGAACCAGAACATCGCGCGATTGAGCGAGGCCAGCAAAAGAACATAGAAATCGCCATTGGCAACATGCGCGCCCTCATGCGCGAGCACCGCGAGGCGCTTCTTGGCGTCCCAGCCGAAAAACTGCGGCGGCACCAGGATGGTCGAGCCGAAGGTGACGGGGCCGCCGACGTCGCGGCTGACGCGCACGTCCGCGCCGATCATGCCCTTCACCGGCTTTGCGGCGCGCACCAGACGCCAGGTCAGGCACAGGCCGATGGCGAGCCGCATCAGCAACAGGGCGGCGACGCAGGCATAAACGGTGGTGGCAACCGTCCACCCGTCGATCGAGATGCCGTGCTTCGCCATCGGAGCGATGGCAGTGCCAGGCGCGATCGGCAGGGACGGCGGCGGCCGGTCCAGCATCGCGATATCGGCCGGCCAGGCTTCATCCGTCACCGGCGTGGACAAGGGCAGCCGGTCGAGGGTGAGCGTCGGCCAGTGCATCACGAACGGCATCGCCAGCGATGCCAGCAGCACGACCACCCACACCGTCATGTGCACGTGCGGATTGCGCACGCGAAACACGGTGAGACCGATCCAGACGACGCCTCCCAGCGCAAAGGAGCGCAACGCCGCCTCAGCCAGAGCTGCGATCATTCCTTTTTACTCCCCTCGCCTTCTTCGCCTTGGCCACCTGGTCCGCCAGCGCGCGCAATTGCTGCTGGTCGAGCATCGCATTGTCCACCATGCCGACGAGGACTTCCTCCATCGAGCCGTTGCAGAACCAGTCGACGATGCGCTGCACCGCCTTGGCCGCGACCCGGGCACGCGCCTCGGTGGCGTGGTAGACGTAAGTGCGTCCGTCAACCGTGTGGCGAGCATAGCCTTTTTCTTCGAGGCGGCGCAGCACCGTCCGCACCGTGGATTCCTTCAGACGCCGCGACAGGCGCTCGCGCACGATTTCGGCCGTGACCGGCCCATGGGCCCATACTATCTGCATGACCTCGTGCTCGAGATCGCCCAGGTCGGGCAAACGATCGTCCATGGTGGCTGACCTATTGAGATTCTTGTAACGCTACGGAGCGTCGCACATAAGGCCACGGCAGACAATCGCGATTCCGGGCGTGGCGGGCAGCTTGCTTTTCGGCCGTCCTTCGAGACGCCCGCCTGCGGCGGGCCCTCAGGATGAGGTGGTGCTTGCGGCGAGATATGAGACCCTCATGGTGAGGAGCCCGCCAAAGCGGGCGTCTCGAACCATGCAGGCCGAGCTTTCCCGGCAGTCTCCAGCCGTCCCAGGCCTCAGTATTTCGGCTCGTACATCTGCGACTGGACCAGGCCCTTGACGTCGTTGGGCGCGGGCCCGCCCGCAAGCCCCCGCTGATAGGCGACATCAGCCACGGCCGCCGCGATGCGCGCCGAGACCTCCCGTATGCGCGGCAGCGCCGGATACAGGCTGCCCTGATCGAGATCCTCCTTGCCGACGCAATTGGCGAGCGTATGAGCGGCTGCCATGAACATCTCGTCGGTCACGAGCCGCGAGCGGCTGGCGATGACGCCGAGGCCGACGCCCGGGAAGATGTAGGAGTTATTGCCCTGGCGCGGCACGAAGGTGCGGCCATTGAGCGTGACCGGGTCATAGGGACTGCCGCAGGCGAACAGCGCCCGGCCCTCGGTGTAGCGATAGGCATCCTCCGCCGAGCACTCGGCCTTCGAGGTCGGATTGGACAGCGCGAACACGATCGGCTGCTCGTTGAGCTCGGCCATCGTCTTGAGCACCTCGGGCGTGAAGGCGCCGCCGACCGCGGCGACGCCGATGATGGCCGTCGGCTTCAGCGTCTTGATCGCGGTAAGGAAGTCGGCGATCGGCGCCTGGTCGGTGTGGGCATAGCGCAGCTTGTGGCCGGAGAGGCCGTCGCGGCCGCTGACGACGAGGCCGCGGGAATCCACCAGCCAGTTGCGCCGGAGTGCCTCGGCTTCCGTTGCGCCCTCCGCCATCATGGCGGAGACGACGAGATCGGCGATGCCGGTCGCTGCCTCACCCGCACCCAGGAACAGGATGCGCTGATCCCGGAGCTTGCCGCCGTTCACTTTCAGCGCCGAGAACAGGCCGGCGAGCGCGACGGCCGCGGTACCCTGGATGTCGTCGTTGAAAACGCAGGCCTCGTCCCGATACTTGTGCAGCAGCTTGAACGCCGAATGATTGGCGAAATCCTCGAACTGGATCAGCACGCCGGGGAAGGTCTGTCGCGCGGCGGTCATGAACTCGTCGACGAAGCTGTCATAGGCTTCGCCCGTAAGGCGCCGCTCGCGCAGGCCGAGATAATAGGGATCGCTCAGCAATTCCTCGTTGTTGGTGCCGACGTCGAGCACGATGGGCAGGCACGCTTCCGGATGCACGCCGGCGCAGGCCGAATAGAGCGACAGCTTGCCGACGGGAATTCCCATGCCATTGGCACCGAGATCGCCCAATCCCAAGATGCGCTCGCCATCGGTGACGACGATCAACTTGGCCTGATAAGGCCAGTTCTTCAGAACCTCGCCAATCTGACCGCGCTCGCGCGAGGAGATGAACATGCCGCGCGGGCGCTGAAAGATCAGGCCAAACTTCTGGCAGGCGAGCCCGACCGTCGGGGTGTAAATGATCGGCTGGATCTCATCGATGTTGTCGACGACAACACGAAAGAACAGCGCTTCGTTGCGGTCATGCAGCGCATTCAGGGCGACGTATTTTTCGAGGTCGGTCGGCAGCGAGCGTAGATTGATCAGCACGCGCTCGACCTGCTCCTCGATCGTCAGGACGCAAGCTGGCAGCAAGCCGCGCAGCCCGAGTGCATCGCGCTCGGCTTCCGTGAAGGCCGTGCCCTTGTTGAGCAGGGGATCGCGCAGCAGCGTCATGCCGTGCGTGGTGTCGGATGATATCGAATGGGCGCTGACCCGAGCAGGTCTATTCACGAATTCCCCCAGGGAGTTTCTTATTGAAGGGCAGGCATTGTCCGCCACCGTCCCTCTGAGATCAAGGACGTTGCCCCCTGGGCCGCGATTGTGATCTCGCACCGCAGCGAGACTTTCGCGGGGGATCCGCAGGTTATTCTCTCCCCTCGTCATTCCGGGACGCGACGAAGTCGCGGGCCCGGAATCCATCAGGCCGCAGAACTGTCGTGCGATGGATTCTCAGGTGCGCAATTGCGCACCGTAGTACGCGCTGACGCGCGCCCCGGAATGACCGGAAATCCTCAGGAGGCAAGCCGGAAAATCCGCAGCGCGGTTATCCGGCCGCCCGTCTCGGCGTCAGGTTGGCGGCAAGATCGGCCGGCGGCGCGACATGCATCAAAATGGTCTGGGTCGCGGATGCGACCTCGATGCCGTTCTGCTGGAAGCGCTGCTTCATGCGACGGTTGAATTCGCGCTGGACCGGCCAGCGGCCGGTCTCGGTGCAGCGGATCTGACCGACGATCGACACCATCGCACCATCGACCTTGTCGATGCCCCAAAGCTCGAGGTCACCGCGGATCAGCGGGCGGAATTCGCTCTCGCGGCGCATCTCCTCGACGATGTCCTTGAGGATCTGGCCGGCGCGATCGGTGTCCTCCTTGTAGGCGACATTGACGCTGACGGAGGCGTTGCCGGCGCCGCGGCTGGCATTGGTGATGGTCGTCACCGCGCTGAACGGCACGATGTGCAGGGCGCCGTCGCCCGCACGCAGGCGAATGGTGCGGATCGAGACGTTCTCGACCACGCCTGTGAGCCCCGACACGCTGACCGTGTCGCCGACTTGCACCGTGTTCTCCAGCAGCAGGAACAGGCCTGTGATGAGATCCTGCACCAGTTTCTGCGAGCCGAAGCCGATGGCGATGCCGACGATGCCGGCGCCCGCGAGCAGCGGCGCGACATTGACGCCGATTTCGCTGAGCGCGGTGAGGCCGACGACGGTGGCGATGAGGCACAACAGCGCCGTGCGCAGCATCGGCTGGAAGGTGCGCAGCCGCGCGGCGCGGGCATAGTGCCCGTCGCGCGACAGCGTGTTGATCTGGCGATCCAGCAGTGCATTGCTGGCCTCCCAGATCGCCGCGGCGATGACGACGGCGACGCCGATCGTCGCCACCGCCGACAGCAGCCGGCCGCCGATCTGGCCGCCATAGAACCAGACGATGGCGTCGACGCCCCAGACCTCGAGCACGGCGACGAAGCCGATGAAGGCAATGACGCCGGAGACGATCCTGCGCAGCAGCGGCAGATAGCGATTGGCGCGGATTTCCAGGCCAGGAAAGCGATGGAGAATTTCCGGCTGGATGCGGAAGCCGCGGTCGATCAGGCTCAGCGTCACCATGATGGCGACGCGTGTCATCAGCGCCACCACGACGGTCCCGACGAAATATTGCAGCAGCAGCGAATAGCCATTGCGGATGTTCAGCGCCCAGACCGCCCACAGCGCGAGGTCGAGCGCGATTGCAAGATAATGCCAGCCGCCGGCGATGCGATTGCGCAGACGCGCCGCAATGCCCTGCCGTTCGGCGGGCGAGCGAATGGCGTCGGCCACCTGACGGCGGCATTGCAGAATGATGACCACGATGAAGAGATGGACGACCAGCATCACCATGCGCAGCAGCGCGGCATAGCCGGTGCGGGGCAAGCCGAGCAGGAGGGCGACATTGGCAAGGGCGATGCCGGACACGCCAACGCCGACGATGCGGCGGGCCCAGATCTCGACATAGGCCGCGGTCTCGGCTCGGACCGGAAACAGGCCGAACGGTCCCGCCAGGGCACGGACGATGCAGATGAGCCCGCGTGAGAACGCATAGGCATTGACGACCGCGAGGATCACGAGACGGACCGTTGCGGGTTCGCCGATCTCTGTTCCGAGCAGCGCGGTCGAAAGACTGACGAAAACGAACGCCGGCAGCAACTCGAGCACGAGCCGTCCGAGCACCAAGGGCAGCCGCAGCAGCAATTGCCAGACGCGAGCGAGGCTGTGACGGTGCCTGTGCAATTCGGCCGCGGGAGTGACCTCAGTGACCGATGACGGCGGATCTGCAATGGGAAGCGACTGGGCCGACAGGCGTGCGGTCTGCGGCACTCGTCCTTCGAGGAAGGCAACGGGACGCCGGATCAGGCGGACAATCACCCATTCCGCCGCGAGCGCGCAGCCGAACACCAGTGCCAGCTTCCAGGCGATCTCGATCAGCAAATGATAGGCATCAGGGTCATTCGCGGTCCGCACGATCCAGTAATAGAATGCCGGGAAATTCGTGAGCGTCCGCGCCATGTCGGCAACGTCGCGCGAAATCTCGCCGATCTCCTCGGACACGGTCAGCAGAAGCTGTGCGCCGAGTCCATCGGACGAGAGCGGGATTGGCGACTTCTGCTCCGGCTCCGGCGCCGGCGGCCGCTGTTCGCCCGACGCATTGGCGATCGCGCGCAGTGTGTCGATCATCAGCGCGCGCTTCTTGTCGTCCTGAAGCGTCTCCAGCGCCCGCTTGGCCTCGTCGGGCGACAGTGAGGCCGCGCTCTTGGCGGCGGGCGCAGGCGGCTCTGCCTGGACGGGGGAGAAAGATGAGAGCGCGAGAAGGAAGGCTGCGACAAGCACCGAGGCGAACTTATGCGACACGCGGATTCCCTAAAAAATGACATGCGCTGGCAGCGGTCGAATCGTCGCCGCACCAAACGCATGCGTCATGTCGGAAGCCGCTATTCGCCCCGATCGTATGTCGGAAGTTTGCCGGTGAGGCGACGATCTCTAGGCATTTCATCTCATGCAGCGAACGCGTCGAAAACGCACAGCGCCGGGCAGGTAGGGGCTCTGCCTTACTGTCTGCAGCCCACTAAACCTTGACCCGGCGTGCCGTTCGCGGTTTCTGCCGCTATGCGATAGTCCGAACGAGCTCCATCGCACTTAACGCGGCTGGATTTGCGGAGGTGGAGTCATAGACCTCCCCTTGCTCATGAGGTGGACGTTACGCGTCGCGCTGATCGCGACCACAGCCATGCTCCTCCCATGACATAAAACTGTCAAGCGGGATCAATGTCGCCAAGGATCACATTTGCACAGCTGTTCCGGGACAGACTGACCGCATAGGAGCCGCGTAGGAGCGCGGAATAAATCCCTCTCCGCAGCGTTTGTGTGAAAGACGATCTCCGCCTCCCTCGCCCTCCCTTTTTCAGAAAGCCAGAGATGAAAGCATTATCCTGCATCGCCGCTCTCGCGGTCCTCGTCACCGGTTCAGCTCTCGCGCAGACGCCGCCGCAGACCTCGACGAAGAAAGTAGAGGGCACCGACAATGTCTACATCTTCCGCTATGGCGGCCATCAGTCGATGTTCGTGGTGACTCCGAAAGGCGTGATCGCGACCGACCCGATCTCCTATTTGCGTCCGGCAAAGCCCTATATTGACGCGATCAAGGCCGTGACCGACAAGCCGATCAAATACGTCATCTACAGCCACCACCATTACGATCACATCGCCGGCGGCCAGCCGTTCAAGGATCTCGGCGCCACCTTTATCGCGCATCGCCGCACCAAGGAGCGGCTGCTCGAGCTCAAGAAGCAGAATTCGCTTCTAGCCGATGTCGTGATGCCGGACCAGTTGGTCGACAACCAGAAGATCATCACGCTCGGCGGCACCACGCTGGAGCTCGACTATGTCGGCCGCAACCATTCCGACAATTCGCTGGTGATGCGGCTGCCGAAGGAGAAAATCATCTTCGTGGTCGATTTCGCGCCGATCGAATCCGTCCAGTTCCGCAACATCCCAGATAACGCCTCGCCGCTGGAATATATCGCCTCGCTGAAGAAGCTGGCCTCCCTCGATTGGGAGCGGATGATCCCCGGCCATCCCAGCGCCGGCGGCCGGCTCGGCACCAAGAAGGACGTCGAGGACGACATTGCCTACATGGAAGATCTCTCGGCGGAGGTGAAGAAAGCCGCCGATGCCGGCAAGTGCTTCGACACCGCGATGAAGGAAGTGAAGCTGCCGAAATACGAGAAATGGGCGAATTACGAGGCGGGCCTGCCCGCCAATGTCGAGCGCTTCTGCTACTGGTGGGGACGCGGCTATTAGGAGCTTGCACAGGCGCGACGAGCTTCGCTCGCGCTGAAATCGTAGGGTGGGCAAAGGCGCGTAAGCGCCGTGCCCACTATCCGTCTCGGATACAGAACGTGGGCACGCTTGCGCGTTGCCCACCCTACGAGAGCTGTCGATGATGACATCATGCCCCTGTTTTGCCCGACGGATCAACCAATTTTTCTAAAAATCCGAATCTCGAGCGCATTCGCCGGCAAGCTATTGATTCCATGACCCAAGGCTACTGTGCATGGGGTTGTTTTCGAACTTTTTATCGATGGCCGGCTCTCGGCGGCCTAGAGAAACATGTCCGTCAGGTCGACCGTCGAGGACTTTCCGATCCGGTCGAAGTTTTGCGTCAGCCAGCTTCGCGCGGCCTCGCGGCCCTCATCGCGCAGACGACACAACAGGCTCCATTCGGGATGGAACTGGGTCGCCGTTCCGAGCTGCGACATCAGCTGGTCGTTTCCGATCCAGTGCATGAACATGCGGCTGTGCGTATTGGGATCGAGCTCGCCCTCGTCGATGAGCCGGGTCGCGAAGGCAATCGCGCGCATCTCGCGCATCAGTGATGAGTTGAAGCTGATCTCGTTGATGCGATGGAGGACGTCGGCGGCGCTTGCCGGAAGCTCGTCACGCCGGATCGCGGTCACCTGCACGATGATGACGTCGTGACTGCCCTTGCGATAGATCAGCGGAAAGATCGCGGGATTCCCCAGATAGCCGCCATCCCAATAGTGCTCGCCGTCGATTTCGACCGCCTGGAAATAGGGCGGCAGGCAGGCCGACGCGAGCACGGTCTCTGCGCTGAGCAGCGGCGTCTGGAACACCTTGATCTTGCCGGTTCGGACATTGGTGGCGTTGAGAAAGAGCTGCGGTGCGTCCGGCGACGAATTGAGCCGGTCGAAATCGATCACGCGTTGCAGCAAGGACCGGAGCGGATTGAAGTGGAACGGGTTGAGCAGGTTCGGTGGCACCGTGTGCGTCAGCGTATGGATGAAGGCGTGGACGGGGTGATATTCCGGCGGCAGCTTGAGGGCCTGGATCACCTGGTTGACTGGTGAAAACAGGTCATAGAGCTGGTCCATCCGCGAGACCTCGAACCAGAACGCATGCAGGTTCTGCCGCGCCGCCTCGGCTCCGCCGATGGCCATGCCCGAGGCGAGCGCCACCGCGTTCATCGCGCCCGCGCTTGTGGCGCTGATCGCCTCGATCGCGAGCCTGCCGTCCTCGAGCACCTGGTCGAGCACGCCCCAGACGAAGGCGCCGTGCGCGCCGCCGCCCTGCAGCGCGAAGTTGACGTTCTTCTGGTTCCTGGTCTCGGGAGCGGTCACTTCTTGCGCTTCCTTCCTCCCTTCCCCTCGCTCTCCAGCGCTTTGCGGACCTCGGCAAACTCACGCAGCGAAGCCTTGTCGGCACGGGGGAAGCGCAGGTCCAGCTTTTCAAGCTCCGCCACGATCACGGAGCCTATCACAACGCGGGCGAACCATTTGTGGTCGGCGGGCACGACATACCAGGGCGCATGCGGCATTGCGGTGTGGCGCACGATGTCCTGATAGACCGCCTGGTAGCGCGGCCACAGCGCGCGCTCCTTGATGTCGTCCATCGAGAATTTCCACTGCTTGCCTGGGTCCTCCAGCCGATCGAGAAAGCGCCTGCGCTGCTCCTCCTTGGAAACGTTGAGGAAGAATTTCAGCACCACGGTGCCGTTGCGCATCAGGTAGCGCTCCCATGCGGCGATGTCCTCGAACCGTTCCCTCCAGATGTTCTTGGTGACGAGCCGCTGCGGCAGCTTTTCCTTGGCGAGGAGCTCCGGGTGCACGCGCGTCACCAGGCATTCCTCGTAATGGGAGCGATTGAAGATGCCGATATGGCCACGCTCCGGCAACGCGACCACGTGACGCCAGAGGAAGTCATGGTCCAGCTCCTTGCTGCTCGGCGCCTTGAAGGCGGAGACCTCGCAGCCCTGCGGATTGATGCCCTCGAAGATCGCCTTGATCGCACTATCCTTGCCGCCGGCATCCATGGCCTGGAACACGATCAGCACCGACCAGCGGTCCTGGGCGTAGAGCTTCTCCTGGAATTCGACGAGACGCTTCTTGTTGGCATCGAGAATCGCCTGCGCCTTATCCTTGTCCAGATCACCCTTCTCGTTGGTCTTGTAGTCCTTCAGGTGAAACTTGCCGGACCCGTCATGGCGGAATGGCGTGATGTAGCGGTCAAGTTCCTGGGCGAGCGATTTGGACGGCTTTTTGCTCATGAGCGCGGGGCACCTTGCGTTGCGGCTTCAATCGATCGAGCAGGCTACCAAGGATGCCCTTGGGAAGAAATATGATGAAAAGCACCAGCAGCACGCCGTAGACGAGATTGTCCCAGCCGACCGCCTTGGTGCCGAAGCCGATCCGCAAGGTTTCCGCGAGCAGGATGGTGATGACAGCACCGACGGTGGGGCCAAGCGACACGAACAGGCCGCCGACAACGGCCGCGAACACCATCTGCAACGACACTGCGATGCCGCTGACCGTGTCGGGCGTGATGAACATCTGGTACTGGCAATAGATCGCGCCGGCGAGCGCGGTCATCAAGGCGCTGATCAGCGTGATCTTCAGTTTCTCCGCGGTGACATTGACGCCAGCGGCGGCCGCGGCGTCCTCGTCCTCCGAGATCGCCTCCAGCGCATAGCGGCTCATGCTGCGATCGATCAAATGCCAGACGACGATGCCGATAAGCCAGACCGCAAGCGCGATCAGATACCAGCTGGTCTTGTCGTCGAATTGCAGCGCCGCCAGCTTGTTGCCGGACGCCCGGTTCGGCGTGTAGCCGAGCGAGCCGCCGGTGTAATCGCGCGTCGCCGTGATGACCTGAAGCACGATGCCTGACAGCGCCAGCGTCACCAGCACGAAATAGTGCCCGGTGATGCGGAAGCGGAAGCAGGGATAGCCGACGATCAGCGCCAGCGCGCCGGCTGCGACCATGCTGACCGGAATGCCGATCCACGGCGACAGGCCGAGGTGATTCCACAGCAGCGCGGTGACATAGGCGCCGATGCCCATGAAGCCGCCGTGCCCGAGCGAGACCAGGCCGAACCGCCCCATCATCGACCATGATGTGTAGGCGAACGACCAGATCAGGATCAGCACCAGGATGTGCAGATGATAGGGATCGCGATAGACGAAGGGCAGCGCGACCAGCGCCGCCAATCCGATCCCCCATGCCGCAAGCCGTCCCTGCCCCGTCATCGCCGCCTCGCGAGCAGGCCCGCGGGCCGGATGAACATCATCACAATGAAGAAGGCAAAGGCGAGCACGTAGCCCCATTCGAGATCGGAGAACAGGCCGCCGAGCGAAATGATCTCGGCGAACACGAAGGCCGCGATGAAGCCGCCGATGAAATTGCCGAGACCGCCGAGCACGCAGATCAGGAAGGTGATCGGCCCGAAGGAGAGACCGACGAAGGGGTGCACGTCATATTGCAGCACCAGGAGGCAGGCGGCGAGCCCGGCCAGCCCGCCGCCGATCGCGGAGGTAATGAGATAGATGCGTTTGGTATCGACGCCCATCAGCGCCATGATCTGTCGGTCCTGCGAGATGGCGCGGATCGCGGTGCCGGTGAAGGTGCGGGTCATGAACAGATAGACCGCGACCATGCCGACCAACGCCGCCAGGAACGAGAGGAGGCGCGCGTAACTGAAATTCATGTCGCCGAAGGCGAGCACCGGCAGGCGGATGCCAAGGTTGCGGAAGTCGATGCCGAAAGCGACAGTGGCAAAGCTCTGCAGCACGAACAGCACGCCACCGGTCGCGAGCAGCTGGTTGATCGGCGGCGCGGTCAGCAGCGGCGCGATCACGAGGTAATGCAGGAGCGCGCCGAGGATCGCGACGAGCAGGATGGTCAGGGGCGCCGCGATGAAATAGCTGATGCCGTAATACTGCACCATGAAATACATGGCGTACATTCCGATCATCACCAGTTCGGCGTAGCAGATCCAGGTGACGTCGATGACGCCGAAGATCAGGTTGAGCCCGAGCGCAAGCAGCGCCAGCACGCCGCCAAGCAGGATGCCGTTGATCACCGCTTCCAGCAGGTAGATGTCGAAAATGTCCAGGACCGCCTGCATATGCGCCTCATACCCCCAGATACGCTTCCTTGACCGTGTCGCTCGCCAGCATCTCGGCTGAAGTGCCTGAGCTGCGAATCGTGCCAGCCTCAATCAGATAAGCACGATCGACCACACGCAGCACCTGCTGCACGTTCTGCTCGACGATCAGCACCGTCAGCCCGCTGGCCCGGATCCGCTTCACCAGCTCGAACACCTGCTGCACCACGACCGGCGCCAGCCCGGCGGACGGCTCGTCGAGAAGCAGAAGTTTTGGGTTGGACATCAGCGCACGGCCGATCGCGCACATCTGCTGCTCGCCGCCCGACATGGTGCCGGCCATCTGATGGCGGCGCTCCTTCAGCCGGGGAAACAGGTCGAACACGACCTCCAGCCGCTCGGCATAGCGACCGCGCGCCTCCTTCATGAAGGCACCCATCTTGAGATTATCGTCGACCGAGAGCTGCGGAAACAGCCGCCGGTTCTCCGGCACATGCGCAATGCCAAGGCTGACGATCTGGTGCGCCGGCGTAGCAAGAACGTCGACGCCCTCCATCGCGATCGATCCGCGCGAAGGTCGGATCAGGCCGGAGATGACACGCATCAAGGTGGTCTTGCCGGCGCCATTGGGTCCTATGACGCCGACGGCCTCACCAGCCTTGACGTCGAGATCGACGTCGAACAGCGCCTGGAAGGTGCCATAGCCGGCGTTGACGCCACGCAGCTCCAGCATCATTGGCCTCCCGCGCGACGGCGGGCTTCGGCGGCCGCTGCCTGGGTGGTCTCGGCATCAGTGCCGAGATAGACCTCGATGACGCGGGGGTCGCCGGCAACCGCGCTCGGCAGCCCTTCCGAGATTTTTTCGCCGTGATCGAGCACCATGACGCGGTCGACGACGCGCATCAACACGCCCATGATGTGCTCGACCCAGATGATGGTGATGCCGAGCTCGTCGCGGATGTTGCGCAGCATGTCCGCCGCCTGGTCCATCTCGGTCTCGTCGAGACCGCCGAGGCTCTCGTCGGCAAGCAGAAGCTTTGGCGCGGTGGCGAGTGCTTTCGCAAGCTCGAGCTTCTTCAAACCGGCCGCGCCGAGGCCGTCGACGCTGGCCTGGCGATCGGTCGGCAATCCTACCATCCTAAGCGAGCGCTCGGCCGCCTCCTCGGCCTTGGCGCGGCTATGGCGGCCCTGGCCATAGAAGCCGGCAAGGGCGACGTTCTCGAAAATGGAGAGGCGACGGAACGGCCGCGGGATCTGGAAGGTGCGACCGATGCCGCGGTTGATGATCCGGTGCGGCGCGAGGCCTGCGATCTCCGAGCCATCGAACCGGATTGATCCGGCGCTCGGCGAAAGCGTCCCTGAGAGCATGTTGAAGATCGTGCTCTTGCCCGAGCCGTTGGGGCCGATCAGGCCGACAATCTCGCCCCGCCCGACCCTGAACGACACGTTGTTGACGGCGGTGAAGCCGCCGAACCGCTTCACCAATCCGTTCACTTCCAGCACCGCCCTGCTCCGCCGCTACTGGTTGCCGTAGGTGGTGCCCTTCGGCAGCGGCAACACGGCTTCGCGCTGCGCCTGACTCTTGGGCCACACCACCCAGGACTTGTCGTCGATATACTGGATCACGACAGGGAACGAGCGCTCGTTCTGCCCCGCCATTGGCGTGCCCTCACCGAAGAACTTGACGCCGAAGCCGAGCATGGTGCCGCCCTCGGGGATATCGGTATCGAGCGCAGCCTTGCGCAACGCCTCCGGATCAACCCCGCCATACTTCTTGATCGCGCGCGGCAGCACGTCATCCATGAAGACGTAGGTGTTGGACGCGCCGATGCCGACATGAGCCGAGCGGATAGCGACGCCGGGCTTGATCTTGTCGAACTCCTCGCCGACCATCTTGATGACGGGCGCGAGCTTCGGATCCATGGTCTTCTGGTTGGCGAGCCAGATCGAGATCGGATCGGTGTTGAAGATATAGCTTGCGTCAGCACCCATCCCTTCCTTGAGCTTTTCGTAGACGCCGTAGCCCGCGCCGTGGCCGACGAGCGCTGCGAACTTCAGCCCCTGCTCGCGCGCCTGCCGCAACAGCAGCGTGATATCGGGGTTGTAGCCGGTGTGGAAAATGACATCAGGCTTGGCACGCTTGAGCTTGGTCACCAGCGCGGAGAGATCCGGCGCGGTGGCCGAATAGCCCTCCTTCAGCACGATGTTGAAGCCGGCCTTCCTGGCGCCGGCCTCATTGCCCTTGGCGACGTCGACGCCATAGGAGCCGTCCTCGTGGATGATGGCGACGCGGAGGTCCTTCGGCTCCTTGCCCAACTTCGCCTGAGCGTTCTGCGCAATGAAATCCATCGTCATCGCCCCGAACTGATCGCCGCTGGCCTGCGGACGGAAGACGTATTTGTAGTTCTTGTCGGCGAACACGGCAGACGAGATGCAGGTCGTCATCCACATGAACTTCTTGAGCTGCTCGACGCGGGCGGCCACCGGCACGCATTGCGCCGAGGAGAAGAAGCCGAGCACCATGTCGACCTTCTCCTGCTCGAGCAGGCGAACGGATTCGTTGATGGCGATGTCGGGCTTGCTCTGTGCGTCGGCGTAAACAGCCTCGACCTTGTAGCCCTCGACGCCGGTCTTGGTGAAATGGTCGAGGATGATCTTGGTACCGAGATATTCGAGCTCAGAGCCGCCGCCCGCGAGAGGGCCGGTCAGGTCGAAAATCACGCCGATCTTGATTTTCTTGTCCTGAGCCTTGTCTTCAGCCTTGGCCGAAGCCGTCAGGCCCATCGTCGCAATTGCGATCAACAGCCCACGTACCAAGCGGGCAGCCATGCGCAGGCGCATCTAAACCTCCCTGGACGATTATGCGTCGTATTCTTGTTGCTTTTGCTTTTTGCCCATCACATGGGCTGCGCGCGGCGATGTCAAGCCTCGCGCTCAGCGCGAGGCGAACTGCTGCTCGACGAAGGTCGTGACAAATCGCGGCATGGCCGGCGTGAGATCGCCCATTCCGCGCACGAGATGAATGGCCGACAGTTCGGGCTCGGTCTCGCGTGCAAGATTGGCCTCGATCCGGGCGCGGGCCACGTCGCCCGGCACATCAAGGTTGAGGACCTGTATCATTGCAATCGAGGGGCCCGTGACGATGCAGTGCCAATCCGGCTCGGCCCAGTAGTCGGCCGTGGTCAGCCCGGTCTCTTCCCCGAGTTCTCGGATGACACTGCCGGGAATGTCGAGCACTCCCTCCGTGACGTCATCGAGGTCGGGCGTACCCGAGGGGAAATAGATGCGGCCGGCATTCGCAGTGTGGTGCGCCATCTCGCCCATAATGAAGGCGCCGTCCGAGGCGCGCAGCGCGCCCATGCCAAAGCCGTTGAACACGGCCTTGTCGGGAAAGCCCCAGTCGCGCCAGGCGAGGAAACTGGCGAAATCGGTCTCGAAATAGGTCGCGGCAAGATGACCGTCGCCAAACACGGCATCGCGCCCGAGCAGGACACGGCCGTTCCAGAGCTTCGGCCGCTCACGCTGCTTCTCGGCGAAATGCGCCGCGATCTCGGCGCGCCGTTCCTGCGCGAACGGCCAGACGACCGGCCGCACGGCAAGGTCGAGCGTCGTGACGCGATGAATGACCAATGACGTCATGACGCCTTGTTACTACGACTTCGCGTCAGTTATTTGGCGCTTCCCGTGGTCTTCTTGGCCTGGTCGACGAACTTGTTGGTAAATGTCTTGTTGACGTCGATCTTGGCGTTCGCGACCTCCGGCGAGCCGACGCTGAACACCGCGAGCACGGCATCCGCGCCCTTCGGGTCCATCTTGCCGGTCTCGGAGAACATCGGGATCGTGTTCTTCAGCGCAGCGAGATAGAGGTCCTTGTTCTTGCCGACCATCTCCTCCGGCATCTTCGCCATGATCTCCTCGGGAGAGTGCGAATGGATCCAGGCGAGCGTCGACAGCATCGCGTTGGTGAGCGCCTGCACCTCCTTCTCGTGGCCAGCGACCCAGGCCACCGTCGAGTATAGCGCGCCACCCGGATATTCACCGCCGAAGGTCTCGAGCGTGTCCTTTTGTGTCCGGGTGTCGCTGAGGATACGCAAGTCCGGATGGCTGCCCTTGAGCACCGTGACGGAGGGATCGAGCATCACCGCGGCGTCGATTTGCCCCTGCTCCATCGCAGCCACCGCGGTGGCGCCGAGGCCGACGCCGATGACGGCGGTACCGGCGGGGTCGAGACCATTCTTCTTCAGGAGATATTTCAGGAAGAAATCGGTGGAGGAGCCGGGTGCGCTGACGCCGACCTTCTTGCCGGCAAGATCCTTGATCGACTTGATGTCGGCCGTATGCGAAGGCGCCACCACCAGCACGAGGCCGGGATAGCGGTCATAGACCACGAAGGCCTGCAACTCCTGCTTCTTGGCGGCCAGGTTGACGCAATGGTCGAAATAGCCGGATACGACGTCGGCGCTGCCGCCGAGCACGGCCTTGAGCGCGTCCGAGCCGCCCTTGAGGTCGACCAGATCGACATTGAGGCCGGCCTTCTCGTACTCGCCAAGCTGCTTGGCAAGCACCGTCGGCAGATAGCACAGGCACGCGCCGCCCCCGACCGCAACGGTGACTTTGCTTTGCGCTGCGGCAAGCGAGGTGGTGAGCGTCAGCGCAAGCAAGGCGCCGGCGAGCCTGGCAATCGTGTTCTTCATTGGTTTCCTCCGTTCGGCTGGCGGCACCATAGAGCAGCAGGGTGGGCTTGAGAAGGCGACTAACGGATACGCCTACCCGCGGCCGTCTACGGTCGGCCGCCAGACCAGCAGACGCCGCTCCACCAGCGTGACCCCGAAATCGATCAGGATGACGAAGGCCGACAGCACGAACATGCCGGCGAACACCCCGGCGACATCGAACACGCCCTCGGCCTGCTGAATGAGATAGCCAAGGCCGGCCGCCGACCCCAGATATTCGCCGACGACGGCGCCGACCACGGCGAAGCCCACTGACGTGTGCAGCGAGGAGAACATCCACGACAGCGCCGACGGCCAATAGACGTGCCGCATCAACTGCCCCTCGCTCATGCCGAGCATGCGGCCATTGTCGAGCACGGTGCGGCTGACTTCCTTGACGCCCTGATAGACGTTGAAGAACACGATGAAGAACACCAGCGTCACGCCGAGCGCAACCTTGGACCAGATGCCGAGGCCCAGCCACAGCGCGAAGATCGGCGCCAGCACCACGCGCGGCAACGCATTGACCATCTTCACGTAAGGGTCGAACACGGCGGCAACCAGGGGCTGGCGCGCGAACCAGAAGCCGATGAGAACGCCGCCGAGCGATCCGATCACGAAGGCCAGGATCGATTCCATGAGCGTAATGCCGAGATGCTTCCAGATCACGCCGGAGACGAACCATTTGACGATCTGATCGAACACATCGATCGGATTGGAAAAGAAGAACGGCGGCAGCAGGATCTTGCCGAACACCGGCACCGTCGACAGCAACTGCCACAGCACGATGCCGACGATCGCGACCAGGAGCTGCAGCGCAAGCAGCGAGACGCGCGACATCAGACCGCCTCCGCCGCGTGGGTGGATTGCGCGTAGCCCTTCATCACCTCGTCCTTGAGCACGCTCCAGATCTCGCGATGCAGCGCATGGAACTCCTTGTCCAGCCGCACCTCGAAAATGTCGCGCGGGCGCGGAAGCGTGACGCGCCAATCGCCGATGATGCGCGAGGACGGCCCCGCCGACATGATCACGACGCGGTCGGCGAGCGCGATGGCTTCCTCTAGGTCATGGGTTACGAACAGCACGGCCTTGCGGTCGGCATTCCAGAGATCGAGCAGCAGATTGCCCATGACTTGCCGCGTCTGCGCATCGAGGGGCCCGAACGGCTCGTCCATGAGAAGAATTTTGGGATCGCGGATCAGGACCTGCGCCAGCGCCACGCGCTTGCGCTGGCCGCCTGAGAGCATGTGGGGATAGCGGCCCGCAAAGGCGCCGAGGCCCACGGACGTCAGCCATTTCTGCGCTTGGGGTAGCGCCTCGGCGCGCGCCGTGCCCCTGATCTCGAGGCCGATGGCAACGTTGTCGAGCGCGGTCTTCCAGGGGAACAGCGCGTCGGCCTGGAACAGATAGCCGGCATCCCGGTTCAGCCCCGCGAGCGGCCGATCAAAAATCCTGACGCTGCCGGCGGCCGGCTTGAGCAGGCCGGCGGCGACGTTGAGCAGCGTCGATTTTCCGCAGCCGGTCGGCCCGACAATGGCGACGAACTCGCCCTGGGCGACCGTGAGATGGGCCTTCTCCACCGCTGTATAGACCCGCCCGTCCCCCAGCCGGAACGCAACCTTGGCATCTTCCAGCGCCACTGCCGTGGGCGTTGTCATATGTTCCCTCCAAACTTCGCTTGATGCCTTAGCCGCTCGCGCGACCAAGTTCAATCAAGCGGCCAGGCATGCTACGCATGGGCCTTGGCCCTGCTCTCACCCTCCCTGGAGGGGGAGGGTAAGAGAACAGCGAGCCCGTCAGCGATGCCTTCCAAGCCGGCGATCAGCTACCGAAACGTCAGCAAGAGCTTCGGCGCCCTCAGGGCCGTCGACGATGTGTCGCTCGACATCGCCGAGGGCGAGCTTCTGGCCGTCGTCGGCCGCTCGGGCTCGGGCAAGACGACGCTGCTGCGGCTCGCCAACCGGCTGATCGAGGCCGATGGCGGCACCATCACGGTCGAGGGCAGGAACGTGCAGGACATCGATCCGGTCGCACTGCGGCGCCGGATCGGCTACGTTTTCCAGAGCGGCGGGCTGTTTCCCCATCTGAGCGTCGCCGACAATATCGGGATCACGCCAAAACTGCTCGGCGCGCCCGCAGCCGAGATTGTCGCGCGCGTCGACGAGTTGATCGAGCTGATGCAGCTCGACCGTGCCTCCCATCGCGACCGGCTGCCGGAAGCGCTCTCGGGCGGCGAACGCCAGCGCATTGGCGTGGCGCGGGCGCTGGCCGCCAAGCCCCGCATCATGCTGATGGACGAGCCGTTCGGCGCGCTCGACCCCCTCACCCGCGACGCCCTCGGCGAGGATTTTCGCGAGCTGCACCGCAAGCTCGGCCTGACCACCGTCATGATCACGCATGATATGACGGAGGCGATCTTGCTCGCCGACCGGATCGCGGTGATGCGCGGCGGAAGGCTGCTCGCGCAAGGTACGCCGGCGGAGCTGTCAGCGAGCAGCGATGCCTATGTGCTGGAATTGCTGCGCACGCCCCGCCGCCAGGTCGAGCGGCTGAACGCGCTGCTGCGACAGGGCGGTGCGGCATGAGCCTTTTCAACGATCCGCGTTGGGGCGAGGCGCTGTCGCATCTGCCCGACTATCTCGGCAATCATGTGCGGGTGAGCCTCGCCGCGCTCGCGCTTGGCCTCGTTGTCAGCCTGCCGCTCGCCATCCTGACGCGCAATCGTCCGGCGCCGCGCGCCATCCTGCTCGCCCTCGCCAGCATCGTGCAGACGGTGCCGGGGCTGGCGCTGCTCGCATTGTTCTACCCGCTGTTGCTGTTCGCGGCCTCGGTGACGCTGAAATGGTTCGGCGTTTCCTTCTCCGCGTTCGGCTTCCTGCCTGCGATGCTGGCGCTGGCGCTCTATTCGATGCTGCCGGTGCTGCGCAACGGCATCACCGGACTGAACGGCATCGACCCCGCATTGATCGAAGCCGCCAAGGGCGTCGGTATGACCCCACGGCAGTCGTTGGTCATGGTCGAGCTGCCGCTGGCGCTGCCGGTGATGATGGCCGGCATTCGCACCGCTGCGGTGTGGGTGATCGGCACCGCGACGCTGTCGACGCCGATCGGGCAGACCAGCCTCGGCAATTACATCTTTGCCGGACTCCAGACCCAGAACTGGGTGTTCGTGCTGTTCGGCTGCGTCGCCTCGGCCCTGCTGGCGCTCGCCGTCGATCAGCTGCTCGGCCTGATCGAGAGCGGCCTGCGTCAGCGCGGCCGCTTGCGTACCGCGCTCGGCGCGACTGGGATCGCGGCGCTGGTTGCGGCGACGCTGGTTCCGACGATGGGACGCTCGTCGTCCGGCTACGCTGTCGGCGCGAAAACCTTTGCCGAACAATATGTGCTCTCGGCCCTGCTTCGCGACCGCCTCCAGGCCGCAGGCCTCTCCGCAACGGCGCGATCCGGCCTCGGCTCGAGCGTGGTCTTCGGGGCGTTGAAGGCCGGGGATATCGATCTCTATGTCGATTATTCCGGCACGCTCTGGGCCAATCAGTTGCACCGCACCGATATCAAGCCGCGCGCAGAACTGGTGGCGGAGTTGAAGACGGCGCTCGCCAAGGACAACATCACCCTGCTCGGCGAGCTCGGCTTCGAGAATGCCTATGCGCTGGTGATGCCGAAAAAGCGCGCCGACGCGCTCGGCATCCACACCATCGCCGATCTCGCCCCGCACACCTCGACGATGTCGATCGCCGGCGACTACGAGTTCTTCTCGCGACCGGAATGGGCGGCGTTGCAGAAGGCTTACGGCCTTCAGTTCGGCGCGCAGCGCCAGATGCAACCGGACTTCATGTATGCGGCGGTGGCGAGCGGCGAGGTCGACGTGATCGCGGGCTATACCAGCGACGGCCTGATCGCGAAATATGATCTGGTGGCCCTCGACGATCCCAAGCAGGCGATCCCGCCCTACGACGCGATCCTGCTGCTGGCGCCGAAGCGCGCCGGCGACGAGCGGCTCAAGGCGGCGCTGAGCCCGCTGCTCGGTAAGATCGACATCTCCACCATGCGCGAGGCAAACCTGCGCGCCAGTGGCAACGATGCGAACTCCTCGCCGGATGCGGTCGCGAAGTGGCTGTGGGAGAAGGTCGGCGGGCGATAAGGTGAGATTCGTAGGGTGGGCGAAAGCGCATAAGCGCCGTGCCCACGGTCTCTGGATGCGTGTGAGAAGTGGTGGGCACGCTTCGCTTTGCCCATCCTACGGATTCTCGGAATTTCGGTAAGGCTACAGCCCCCGGATCATCCCCGCATCGATCAGCAGCCGGTTCAGCCGCCGCGCCTCGGCGCCGTCCTTGCAGCCGTAGAAGATGCCCTTGCAGCGGAGCATGATCTCCTTCTGCTCCGCGAACGACGGATCGAGCGGGATGCCGGCAGCCTCCTGGATCACCAGCGGCAGATAGGGACCATCGATCGTGTCCATCACAGCGTCGCTCTTCACCGGCTCGAAATTGACCGCGTCGATGGCGTAATAGGTGGCGTAGAGGCGCGGATCATAGGCGTCGAGCCTCTTGCCGATCGCGCCTTCGTCGAGCCCGGGCTCGAGGATAGCAGGAGCGAACTCGGGTTGGTGATCGCCATAGCGCACGATCAGGAACGGCTCGCCCGGGAAATTCTTGGTCAAGCCGGCGAGGAAGGCTTTGTATTGCTCGGCGCTCATGGCCTGGCGGCGCAGATATTCGTCGATGGATGGCAGGTTGCCCGGCGCACGCCAATTCGGCAGCAGGTCGGGACGGAAGCGCGTCTCCCAGGGGAAATGGTTGGCGCCGAGATAGATGAAGGTGAACAGCGGCTTGTTCGGCGTGCGCTCGGCCATCAGCCGCAGCGCCTTGTCGTAGAAGAAGCTGTCGGGCTCGACGTCTTTGGCGCCGAGATCGTGAGAATCGAGAAAGCGCTCGACGCCGGTCGTCATCTGGAAGCCGCGTGCGCTCATGAAGCCGCCATAGGCAGGGTAAAGCGACATGGTGTCATAGCCGCAACGGCGTAAGCTGAGCGGCAGGCCACGCTCGACGCGGCCCGACGCAAGGCGCGTCACGAAATAGGCAAAGCGGCCAAACGAGCGCGAGGACAGACCCGCCAGCACGTTGTATTCGGTGAACCAGCTCGGCCCGCCATTGCTTTCAGCCAGGAAGGTGCGCTCCTTGCCGTCCCAGGACTTGAAATGACTGCCGTAGCCCGATGGCACCTTGATGCCCTGCGCGGCGCGGATATCGAAGCTCGATTCATCATGGATCATGATGATGTTCGGTCGGCGGCCCGCCGGGTGGCAGGCGTCGACCAGCGGTATATTGAGCCGCTCATTGGTCGCGGCGGCCGACTCCATGAAGCCGTACTCCACGAAATCGGACACTGCAGTGACGCCGGAGCGGAAGAACTTCGAAAGATAGCCGTCGTCGTAATAGCCGCGCCAGGCCTCGTCCGGATGATAGGCGGAATAGAAAACCAGGGCGGCGAGACAGGCGAGCTTGCAGGCCAGCGCTGGAAGGCGGCGGATGCGGAACGGATCGAGCCACCACAGCGCATACATCAGCGGCAGCGTGACAAGGCCCGCCCCGATCACCGACCAGCGCAAATTCGGGAAGATCGTGAACAGGAACGCGACCGTGTCGCGATCGATCATCATCAGGTCGATGAAGTTCACCGTCATCTGCACGACGTCGTGCTTGAGCCGGGACAGCAGCACCAACACCACGACCATGGTCAGCGACAATGCGCTCGACAGTGCCGGCCGGCGCAGCAGCGTGATCCAGAAGAAGTTGAGAATGCCCCAGGCGAGCAGGAAGGACAGGCGCGAGCCGAAATCGGTCTCGGTCTCGTACATCAGCGCAAGAGCAGCGACATGCGGCGCGGCCACCGCCAGCAGCCGCCAGATGCCGAGCGCGGCGACGCTCGCCAGAACGGCGGTGGTGGCAGAAGGATCTGGATTGGGCGCGGACGCCATCGACGACACGCTGAACTTGGGACCGGCGCGGTGATGCCAAGCCGTCTGGCCAGCATCGAGGCCGCCAAGGCGTCCGGCGCAGCCGGCTGCACCGTGTCACAAAACTGTAATGGAACGGTCACGAACAGGCAACGCGCGCGGCGATCCGACCTTCGCTTAATGTTAGCGGACGGCGAAGGGCCGCACTTGGATGACCTAGCTCTTGGCGATCCCTGCGATGAACAGATCGATCACGCCCTCCGCCATCCGCTCGATCTCCCCCTCCTCGACGCCCCAGCGCGGGAAATGGCCGTCGAGGTTCATGCGGGCAAAGCCGTAGATCAGAGCGCGGCCGGCGATCAGGATACGTTTCAGATCCGGCGAGCGCAGCAGGCCCTGCGCGGCCGCCTCAGCCAACATTCGTTCGGTCAGCGCGACGAGCTCGGCGTTGTCGCGGAGCAGTTCGGCCGAGCTGCCATACGCGAAATAGCGTCCCGTGGAGATGATCTCGAAATGCGCGGGGTTGTGCATCGCCCAGCGCAGATAGGCGATGCCGAAAGCGCGGAAGCGCACCAGCGGGTCGGCGGAGGTCGCTTCCGCCAGCGCGGCCTCGATCTCGGCGCGAAAGCGCCGCTGCGCCTCCTCGGCCACCGCAGCCATCAAGGCGTCGCGGTTGTGAAAGTGCCGGAACGGCGCCCCCGGCGACACCGCGGCGCGGCGCGCGGCCTCGCGCACGGAGACCTCGGCACCCTCGGCCGCCAGTTGCAACGCAGCATCGATCAGCACCCGGCGGAGGTCACCGTGGTGATAGGGCCGGGCTTCGGGTGCCTGGCGACGGGCGCGTGGCTTTGAAATCCGGGGCTTGGGGGACTGACGGGCGGGCATACCGCTTCCTAGCATCACCCGAACGTGAATGTAAGCATCGATTACACTATTGACGACCATGCCAGCTCGAAATGTAATCGATGATTACATTACGGAGGAGACCGCTACGATGTCGCAGCGCCACAACTGGTTCGAAGGCTGGCGGCTGCTTGCCGTGCTCACGCTGAGCCTGATCGCCTTGAGCTTCTGGATCGCCTCGATGCGCCAGTTCGAGGTCGAGGGCGTCCGCATGGTGATCCGCTTCACGGCGCGCAGCTCGCTGCTGCTGTTCTGTCTGGCCTTCAGCGCTGCAGCGGTGGCCCGACTCTGGCCCAACGCCTGGACGCGCTGGCAGCGGCGCAACCGCCGCTATCTCGGCCTGAGCTTTGCGGTCTCCCACGCCGTCCATGCGGTGGCGATCGTCGTCTTCGCCAGGATGGATCCAGCAGGCTTTGCGGAAGCCACTTCGCCGGCTTCCTACATCTTCGGCGGCATCGGCTATGCCATGATCATTGCCATGAGCGCGACCTCGTTCGATCGTGCTGCCGCACTGCTCGGACCGCGGGCCTGGCGCACGCTGCACCTCGTCGGCGGCTACTATCTCTGGGTCCAGTTCATGGTGTCGTTCGGCAAGCGCGCGCCGGCCATGCCGGCCTACGCCGCGTTCCTCATTCCGCTGCTCGTGGTCATGGCGCTGCGGATGATCGCAATGGCCCGCCACCCACGCGAGCAAGCCATCACGGCGAGCTGAGAGCGCGGCTAGCAAGAAGGCGTATCGGGTGTGCGTTCTTAAGATGAAGCGGCACGCGAACGTCGCAAATTGCGATTGATGACACCTTGAGAGTGCGGATGAAGAGCCGGGTCCTAGACTCTGAGGACACGGCACTTTTGCTGATCAGAACCTTTGAAAAATCCTGAAAAACGACGCGAACTCAAGAATGTGGTTTAAGCGTCAGTTCTTCGCTCTGGGAAAGCACATCAAGGCGCGAAGAATTTGAATGAAGCAGCAATGCTTCGCGCGGGAAGGAAAGAGCGAGACCGCTGTTTGCGATCTCGCTCAGATTTAATCGCGAAGATTTAAGATTTGGTTTGGCAGGCGAAGCTTGTGCTTCATTCGTCATTCCGGGGCGCGCGTTAGCGCGAACCCGGAATGACGGCGCTGTCGTCAGTTCTTCGACTTGTCGACCAGCGCGCCCTTCTTGATCCAGGGCATCATGTCGCGGAGTTTTGCGCCGACTTCCTCGATCGGGTGCGCGGCGAGCTTGGCGCGGGTCGCCTTGAACGAGGTCTGGTTGACCTTGTTCTCCAGCATCCAGTCGCGGGCGAACTTGCCGCCCTGGATGTCGGCGAGAACGCGCTTCATCTCGGCCTTGGTCTCGGCGGTGACGATGCGCGGGCCGGTGACGTACTCGCCGTACTCGGCGGTGTTGGAGATCGAGTAGTTCATGTTGGCGATGCCGCCTTCATAGATCAGGTCGACGATCAGCTTCACTTCGTGCAGGCACTCGAAATAGGCCATCTCCGGCGCGTAGCCGGCCTCGACCAGGGTCTCGTAGCCGCCCTTGATCAGCTCGACCAGGCCGCCGCAGAGCACGACCTGCTCGCCGAACAGGTCGGTCTCGCACTCTTCCTTGAAGGTGGTCTCGATGATGCCGGCGCGGCCACCGCCAACAGCGGAGGCGTAGGACAGGCCGAGATCATGGGCATTGCCCGAGACGTCCTTGGCGATCGCAATCAGGCAGGGCACGCCGCCGCCGCGCTGATATTCCGAGCGCACGGTGTGGCCGGGGCCCTTCGGCGCGATCATCAGCACGTCGAGATCGGCGCGCGGATCGAGCAGGTTGAAATGGACATTGAGGCCGTGCGCGAACACCAGGGCCGCGCCCTTCTTCATGTTGTCGTGCAGGTGCTCGCGATAGATGTCGCCCTGGAGCTCGTCCGGGGTCAGCATCATGACGAGGTCGGCCCATTTGGCGGCTTCGGCCACTTCCATCACCTTGAAGCCGGCGGCTTCGGCCTTCTTGACCGAGCTCGAGTCCTTGCGCAGCGCAATGGCGACATCCTTGACGCCGGAGTCCTTCAGATTGAGCGCATGGGCGTGGCCCTGGCTGCCATAGCCGACGATGGCGACCTTCTTCCCCTTGATCAGGTTCAGGTCGGCGTCGCGATCGTAATAAACACGCATAGTCGTTTCCTCGTTGAGGGCCGGAAATCGGCCGATGGGTCAGGGTCCGAAGGGTGGAATTTGCGGATTTCGGGGGCTGTCTAGAGCATTTTCAGCCTTTAGGGAAACCCGTTTCTGCATGGAAATCCGCGACATCATGCATCCATGAAAACGGGGTAGAGGGAGGCGAGCAGCAGGAGCGCCATCAGGATATTGAAGGCGCGGACCAGCCGCTCCGAGGTCAGCACCGGCCTCAGTGCAGTGCCGAATAAAGCCCAGACCACGGTCGAGGCGGTGCCGACCAACAGGCTGATCAGGGTCTGGATCGCGATGTTGACCGGGAACTGGGCAATCGCCGCATAGGCGGTGATGGTGCCGATCACGATCACCCAGCCCTTGGCATTGATCCACTGAAACATGGCCGCGCCCCAGAACGACATCGGGCCGCGGCCGTCTGCCTCGCCCGGCTTGGCCGGACCGGACATGGCGATGATGGCGGCAAGATAGATCAGGTAGGCCGCACCGGCATATTTCAGCATGGTCTGGAGGATTGGATAGGCCAGAAAGACGGCGCCGAGCCCGAGGCCGACGGCACCGACCATGAAGGCGAAGCCAAGGACGATGCCCGCGATGTGAGGGATGGTGCGCCGGAAGCCGTAGGTCAGGCCCGAGGCCAGCAGCATGATGTTGTTCGGCCCGGGGGTGAAATACATCACCACCATGAAGGCGAGAAAGGCATAGAATAGCGAGTGGGTCATGCTCACCTCACGCGGTCTTCGGCAGGATTTGCGGACGCTTCGCCAGCACCATCACGGCGATACCGCCGATCACGGTGAGCATGCCGGCGAGGCGCAGTGGACCGAACCGTTCGCCGAACACGATGCTGGAGGCGGCTGAGCCGACGAACGGCACCAGCAGCGCGAATGGCACCACCTGCGCCGCCGGATAATCGCGCAAAAGGCGGCCCCACAGCCAATAGGCGATGCTGGTGGAAATGCCGCCGAGCATCAGCATGCAGAGCGCCGATCTCAGCGAGATATGCGTCAGCGACGTCAAGGTCGATGCCGGCCCGTCGGCGATCAGCGCCAGCGCGAACAGCGGCACCGCGGCAGCAAGACACAGCCAGGCAAACAGATCGAACATCGGCACGCCGCGAGCGCCGCGCAGCAGCAGATTGCCGACGGCAAAACTGATCGGCGAGATCATCAGCACGGCGAATGCGGCAACGCTGAAATCATAGCCGACGGTGCCGCAGATCATCAGCAGGCCGATCGCAGCAATGACGATGCCCAGCGTCTGCATCGGCGTCGGCCGCTCGCCAAAGGCGAGCGCGGCAAAGCCGATCGTGAACAGCGCCTGGCTCTGCACCACGACGCTGGTCAGGCCCACCGGCACGCCGTGGGCGATGCCATAGGCCTGAGACAGGAACTGGCCGAGGAACAGCGTGAAGCTGATTGCGATGAGAAGTGACCAGGCGACCTTCGGCTTGCGGATGAACAGGCACGGCACCGCGGCGATCGCAAAGCGCAGCGCCGTCATCAGCTCCGGCGAAAGCTCGTCGAGCGCGATCCGGCTCGCCACGAAGGCGAGCCCCCAGATGATCGCCACCATGAGGGCGATGAGGATATCGGCCGGCTTCATTGTTGTTCTCGGTTCTGCCTCTCGTGCAGCCCTGCTTGTTCTTCTGTCTAGCCTTGCTCGCCGGCTTTGGGTTTGCGTAGGAGATAAGTGCCGTGCATCGGCGCGTGATAGTCGGCCGAGACCAGCGTGAAGCCGACGTCGGTCAGCATCCGCTCCATCACCCAGCCGAAGGTGGAATATTCGTCGCGCATATGCGTCACCACGCTTTCGCGCGAGAAGTCGTGGTTCTTGATCTGGTAGTCCGCCCACTGCTCGATGTCGCGCTCGACCGCGTCGGGCATCGAGGCATAGACGATATCGCGCAGAAAGAAGCTCGCGCCGGGCTTGAGCGCGCGAAAGATCCGCGACATCGCCACGACCTTCCAGAAGTCGGGCAGATGATGCAGCGTGAACTCGCTCACGATGAGGTCATAGGACTCGGGCCGATAGGCGAAGCTGAGCAGGCCGGCGGACTGCGTGCGCACGGGCGCCTTGCGGTCGCGGGCGTAGATCTCGGCGAGCGCCAGCATCGCCGGCGAGATGTCGATGGCGTCGACATCGGCGCCCATCAGGGCGGCTTCGGTGGCGAGAACGCCGTTGCCGCAGCCGATGTCGGCGATGCGCCAGCCGCGCTGGACGCCAAGCATCTTCAGTGCGGCGCGCGCCCGCAGATCGGCATCATCGTGAGCATCGTAGATCGACGCCACTGCGGGCTCGATGCCCATCCGGTTCCGCTCGTTGTAATACCAGTCGCGCGCCAGCATGGCTCACATCCCTTCAGGCCCGCGGCCGATCGCGGCAACACCGGTGCGCGACACCTCGACAAGACCGATCGGGCGCATCAGGTCGATAAACTGATTGATCTTGTCCGTATTGCCTGTGATCTCGAACACAAAGCTCTCGGTGGTGGCGTCGATCACGCGGGCGCGGAACGCATCGGCCAGCCGCAGTGCCTCGACGCGATGCTCGCCCTGACCGCGCACCTTCACCATTGCCAGCTCGCGCTCGATCGAGCGGCGGGTCTCGGTCATGTCGACGACCTGGTAGACCGGGATCATGCGATCGAGCTGATGCTTGATCTGCGCGATCACCATCGGCGTGCCCGTGGTGACGATGGTGATGCGCGAGAGGTGCTTCTGGGCCTCGGTCTCCGAGACCGTGAGGCTCTCGATGTTGTAGCCGCGTCCGGAGAACAGGCCGATGACGCGCGCGAGCACGCCCGGCTCGTTCTGGACGAGCACCGCAAGCGTGTGCGTCTCGTTGGGATCGTGGCGCTCTTCGATGAAGTAGGCGGATGCGGGCTGGTTCATTGTCGTCCCCCTTTATTCTTTCTCGTCATGCCCCGCGGAGGCGCGGCATGACGTAATCACCGACGTCGTGAGTCTCACGTCTGCCGCGGCGTACCGGATCGTCCGGTCGAGCCGGACGATGACAGTGGTGTACTTGGCGAGCGCTCGCATCGTCATGCGACCACCCATTGCTTGAACAGATCGAAATCGATATTGCCGCCGGACAGCACGAGACCGACGCGCTTGCCCTTCAGCTTGCTCTTTTCCTGCAGCGCCGCGGCGAGTGCGGCCGCGCCAGCGCCTTCGGCGAGATTGTGCGTGTCCGTCCAGTAGGCGCGGATCGCGGCAGCGACCTCGTCATCAGTGACCTGCACAATGCGCGAGGCACCCTTGCGGATCAGCGCGAGCGCATCCGCGTCGGGAATGCGCGTTGCCATGCCGTCGGCGCGCGTATTGGCGGTCTCGGTGGTCACGATCTTGCCGGCTGCGAACGAGAGCGCGTATGACGGTGCTTCCGTCGACTGCACGCCGACGATCTCGGTCTTCAGGCCGAGCAGATCGCGCGCCATGATACAGCCGCAGATGCCGGAGCCCTGCCCGATCGGCACGTAGAGAATGTCGAGATCAGGCGCAGAGCGGAACAGCTCCAGCGCGTAGGTCGCGACACCCAGCACGAGGTCCGGATGGAACGACGGCACCATGTGAAGGCCGGCGAACTGCGCGCGGCGCTCGGCTTCCTCGCGGGCGGCCTGAAAATCCTCGCCATGCTCGACGAGCTCGGCGCCAAAGGCCTTCATGGCACGGTTCTTTTCGACCGAGTTGCCGCGCGGCACGTAGATCACAGCCGGCACGCCGTGGCGGCTGGCAGCGAACGCCAGGCTCTGGCCGTGATTGCCACGGGTCGCCGAGATGATGCCGGGACCATTCGGCCGCTCGCGCTTCAGCCGTTCGAGATAGACCAGGCCGCCGCGCACCTTGAAGGCGCCGATCGGCGTATGGTTCTCGTGCTTGACCACGGCCTGCGTGCCAAGCCGCTGGCTAAGCAGCGGCCAGGCATGCGCCGGCGTTGCCGGCACCGCCTGCCCCACGATCGCATGTGCGCGCTCGAGCTCCGTCAGGTCGAACATGGCCTCACACCAGCGCCTTGCCGCCGGCGAACGCCTTGGCGGTGGCCTCGTCGTTCGCCTGCTCGGGCAACAGCATCTCGTTGTGCGCCTTGCCGGAGGGGATCATCGGGAAGCAGTTTTCCAGCGCGGCGACACGACAGTCGAACAGCACGGGGCGCTTGACCGAGATCATCTCCTTGATGGCACCTTCGAGATCGGCGGGCTTGGTAACCTGGAGACCGACGCCACCATAGGCTTCCGCGAGCTTGACGAAATCAGGCAGCGCCTCCGAATAGGAATGCGACAGCCGGTTGCCGTGCAGCAACTGCTGCCACTGCCGCACCATGCCCATATATTGGTTGTTCAGGATGAAGATCTTGATCGGCAGCTCGTATTGAACCGCGGTCGACATCTCCTGCATCGTCATCTGCACCGAGGCATCGCCCGCGATGTCGATGACGAGGCTGTCCGGATGGGCGACCTGCACGCCGATCGCGGCCGGCAGGCCGTAGCCCATCGTGCCGAGACCGCCAGAGGTCATCCAGCGATGAGGCTCCTCGAAGCCGTAGAATTGCGCCGCCCACATCTGGTGCTGACCAACCTCGGTCGTGATGTAGGTGTCCTTGCCGCGCGTGGCCTCGAACAGGCTCTGGATCGCATGCTGGGGCAGGATGACGTCATTGCTCTTCTTGTAATAGAGCGAGTTGCGGGCACGCCATTGCGCGATCTGCTGCCACCAGCTCTTGACGTCGGGCTTCTTCGCCTCCGCCTTGAACACTTGCAGGATGTCGCCGAGAACGTTGCCGCAATCGCCGATAATCGGCACGTCGACGCGGATGTTCTTGTTGATCGAGGACGGGTCGATGTCGATGTGGATCTTCTTCGAGTTCGGCGAGAACGCATCGACGCGGCCGGTGATGCGGTCGTCGAAGCGCGCGCCGACGCACAGCATGACGTCGCAATCATGCATGGTCATGTTGGCCTCGTAGGTGCCGTGCATGCCGAGCATGCCCAGCCAGTTCTTGCCCGACGCCGGGTAGGCGCCGAGGCCCATCAGCGTCGAGGTGATCGGGAAGCCCGTGACCTCGACCAGCTCGCGCAGCAGCTTCGTCGCCTCGGGCCCGGAGTTGATCACGCCACCGCCGCTGTAGATCACAGGGCGCTTGGCGCCCGCGAGCAACGCCACAGCCTTGCGGATCTGCGTCGCATCACCCTTCACGCGTGGCGCGTAGGAGCGATGCACGTCGGATTTCCGCGGCGGATGATAGGTGCCGGTTGCGAACTGCACGTCCTTGGGAACGTCGACCAGCACCGGGCCCGGACGGCCCGTGGTCGCAACGTAGAAGGCCTCGTGCAGGACCTTGGCGAGATCGTTGACGTCGCGCACCAGCCAATTGTGCTTGGTGCAGGGCCGCGTGATGCCGACGGTGTCGCATTCCTGGAACGCATCGTTGCCGATCAGATGCGTCGGCACCTGACCGGAGATGCAGACCAGCGGGATCGAATCCATCAGCGCGTCGGTCAGCGGCGTCACCATGTTGGTGGCGCCGGGACCCGAGGTCACCAGCGCAACGCCGGGCTTGCCGGTCGAGCGCGCGTAGCCCTCGGCGGCGTGACCGGCGCCCTGCTCGTGGCGGACCAGGATGTGCTGGACCTGGCTCTGCTGGAAGATCTCGTCATAGATCGGAAGCACCGCGCCGCCGGGATAGCCGAAAATGTCGGTCACGCCGTGATCGATCAGTGCGCGGACGATCATCGCTGCGCCGGTCATCTGGTTCGGATCGTGGCTCTTGTCGCTCATTGGCTTGCTCCGGATGCGCTGTTGCCAGCGGCTTCGTTCGTGTCTGGTTCGGGAAATAAAAAAGGCCCCGAAGAGGGCCCATGCACACCGCCTGTCATGTGGGTGGCAGCTAGCCACCCCCGGCGGTGTGCCTGGGTACGACGGCGATAAGGAGTTTGGTAATAATGTTGCGCATGGTAGATGTTCGGCTTCCCAAAGGTTGCGCGAAACATAGCGACCAAAGCCTCGATGTCAAGGCAAAGCGGCCACTTCCGCGCGATTTTGGCAGTGTAACCGCGTTCCCGGGGTTCGGCGAGAGGTAAATTCGGGAAGCCGCGCACAAAAGCACGTCAACCGGGCTTCCCGGCCGCATCGGCGGCGGCTGACAGCCAGCCCCTCGCCTCCGCCGGCCTCACCCACTCGAATTCGGGCAATTGGTGCCTGAACCAGGTGAATTGCCGCTTGGCATAGTGGCGGGTATCGGCCCGGCCGATCGTCGCGGACTCCTCGAGGCTGAGCTCACCGCGCAGATGCCGGATCAGCGCCGGCACGCCATGGGCCTTCATGGCCGGCAGCAGCGGATCGAGGCCGCGGGCGGCAAGCTGCTCGACCTCGTTCAACGCGCCGGCCCTCAGCATGGCGTCGAAACGGGCGTCGATGCGGGCATAGAGCTCGTCACGCTCTGGGGCGAGAAACACTGCCCGAAAGCTGTCCTTGGGCAGCAGCGATGGCTGGGCCTCATGGTGCCAGTCGAGCAGTGAACGCCCAGTCGCCTCGACCACTTCGAGGGCGCGCGCGATGCGCGCGCGATCGCGGAGATTCAGTCGTTCCGCCGCGCGCGGATCGCAGCGCGCCAGTTCCGCATGCAGCGCCTCGACGCCGTTCCGCTCCAGCCGCGCGCGCACATCCTCGCGCACCTCGGCGGGGATCGGCGGCACCACTGAAAGGCCCGCCGTCAGCGCCTTGAAATACAGGCCTGTGCCGCCGACGAAGATCGGCAGGTGGCCCTCGGCCCGCACTTCGTCGAGCACCTTCGCGGCATCGCTCACCCAGGCGCCGGCCGAAAAATTCACGGCCGCATCGACGTGGCCGTAGAGGCGATGCGGCACCTGCGCTTCTTCGTCGAGCGTGGGACGCGCCGTGATGATACGGAGGTCACGATATACCTGCATGGAATCGGCATTAATCACGACTCCGGCTGCACGGCAGGCAAGCTCGAGCGCCAGCGCCGACTTGCCGCTGGCGGTCGGGCCTGCGATAAGCACGGCCTTGCCAACATGCTTTCTGCCGACTTGCCCCTCGTTCACGAAAACCTCAAATGTCCCTCGTCGCCACGCTGATCTGCAACCCCAACAATCCCGCGCTCGACTCTACCATCGTCGATGGCGCCCGCGCCGTGCTGCCCAGCGCAGCGCCCGCGCACTGGCTGTTCGACGGGGTTGCGGTCGACATTCCCTTCGGCGCTGACTGTAACCTCGAAGGCGACCGTCACGCCATCGAAGAGCGGCTGCGCGAGCTCCGCGGCGACCTGCCCATCGACATCGTGGTGCAGCCTGTTGGCTTCAGGCGCAAGAAGCTTTTTCTCGCCGACATGGATTCCACCATGATTGGCCAGGAATGCATCGACGAACTCGCCGATCTCGTCGGGATGAAGGCGCATGTCGCTGGCATCACCGAGCGCGCGATGCGCGGCGAAATCGAGTTCGAGCCGGCGCTGCGCGAGCGCGTCGCGCTGCTGAAGGACCTCCCCGCCAGCGTGGTCGATGAGGTGCTGGCCAAGCGCATCACGCTGACCCCGGGCGGCCGCGAATTGGTCGCGACCATGCGCGCGCATGGCGCCTATACCTGCCTCGTCTCCGGCGGCTTCACGCTGTTTACCAGCGCGGTCGCCGCCAGGATCGGCTTCCAGGAGCACCGCGCCAACGAGCTCGTCGTGCGCGAGGGCAAATTCACCGGCGAGGTGAAGGAGCCGATTCTGGGTCGCGCGGCGAAGCTGGCGACGCTGGTGGATCTGATGGAATCGTTCGATCTCGACGACATCGACTCCGTCGTCGTCGGCGACGGCGCCAATGATCTGGCAATGATCCAGGCGGCGGGGCTGGGCGTGGCGTATCACGCCAAGCCGGCGGTGGCGGCTGCCGCCGCGGCACGGATCGACCACGGCGATCTCACTGCATTGCTCTATGCGCAGGGCTATCGGCGGGAGGAGTTTGTGGAGGCGTAGGCTCTACCTCACACTCCGCTGCCGTAGGGTGGGCAAAGGCGCCTTTGCGCCGTGCCCACCATCTTAGAAGTGGTGGGCACGCTTTCGCTTTGCCCACCCTACAGGATTTTCCGCGCCTACTGCACGCTGAGCGCCACGAAGCGCAATTCGCCGTCGCCGTTGGACACCAGCAGCAGCACGGACTTCTTGCCGTCCTTCTTGAGCTGGTCGATCCGCTTCTGGATGTCCTCGCCGCTCGAGACCGCTTCCTGTGCGACTTCGACGATGACGTCTCCCGCGGAGAGCCGCTTCTCGGCGGCATCCGAAGTGGCGTCGACATTGGTGACGACCACACCCTTGACGCTGTCCTTGATCTTGTAGCGCGCGCGCAGATCCTTGTTCAGCACGGCGAGATCGAGGCCGAGCGCCTTCTGCGTCACCAGCTTCTCCGGCGGCGGCTCGTCGGTCTTCACCGCGGCCTGCACCTTGTCGGGATCCTGCAGGCGGCCGAGCGTCACCTTCTTGGTCTGCTCCTCGCCCTTGCGGATCACGATGACGTCGACTTCCTTGCCGACCGCGGTGTCGGCGACGACGCGGGAGAGATCCTTCGGGTCCTTGACGTCCTTGCCGTCGAACTTGACGACGACGTCACCAGGCTCGATGCCGGCGGGCTTGGCCGGGCCCTTGTCGTCGACGCCGGCCACCAGCGCGCCGCGCGCCGGCTTGATGTTGAGGCTCTCGGCGATCTCGTCAGTGACGCTCTGGATGCGCACGCCCAGCCAGCCGCGGCGCAGTTCGCCGAACTGGCGGAGCTGGTCGACCACGCCCGCAACCGTCTTTGACGGCACGGCAAAGCCGATGCCGATCGAGCCTCCGGAGGGCGAGATGATCAGCGTGTTGACGCCGATGACGTCGCCTTCGAGGTTGAACAGCGGACCACCGGAGTTGCCGCGATTGATGGCAGCGTCGGTCTGGATGTAGCTGTCATAGGGCCCGGAGGAGATGTCGCGATTCTTGGCCGAGACGATGCCCGCCGTCACCGTGCCGCCGAGGCTGAAGGGGTTGCCGATTGCGACCACCCAGTCACCCAGGCGCAGCCTGTCGGAGTCGCCGAACTTCACTGCAATCAGCGGCTTCGGCGGCTTGAACTTCAGGACAGCGAGGTCGGTCTTCTTGTCGACGCCAACCAGCTCGGCCTTGATCTTGGTGCCGTCGTTGAGAATGACGTTGATCTCGTCGGCGTCGGCGATGACGTGATTGTTGGTGACGACGACACCTGAGGTGTCGATGATGAAGCCGGACCCGAGCGAGTTGGTCTTGCGCGGCGGGCTATTGTCGCCGCCCTTGCTGCCGCCACCCGGGCCTTTGCGGTTCTTGAAGAAGTCGTCGAAGAATTCCTCGAAGGGCGAGCCGGGCGGCAGTTGCGGCATGGTGTTGCTGCCGCCGCCTTTGGCCTCGACAGTCTGCGAGGTCGAGATGTTGACGACCGCGTCGATCACCTTCTCGGCGACGTCGGCGATGCCCTCCGGTCCGCGTGCATAGGCTGGCGAACCGAATGCGCTGACAGCGCCGATGGCGAGCGCAGCCAACCCAAATCGCAAGCGGGTCGGGACAATGGTGGCAGCGGTCATTGTGATCTCCAGAGAAAAGGATTCGGCGCCAAGACTGCGCTCGAACATGGGCACGGCGCAAGCACGGAGCTTAACGGGCCTCAAGACCCGGATAATACGGCGAAAACCCGCCGCTCGCCTTCACTTTGGCGTTGGCGCTGCGGCTAGATCGGGCGTCGCATGACCCAGATCAGGATCAAACCGGCCACGGCCGAGCCGATCCCCACCGCCCGCAGGATATTGTCCGGCGTGGCGATGGCGCTCTTCATGGCCTTGCGCATCCAGTTCGGACTTGCCGCGAACATCAAGCCTTCCAGCACAAACAGGATGCCTAAGCCGATGAGGAAGTCGGCGAACGCAATGGACCTCATCGGATTGGAACCTCCCGTGGTGCTGCTTTTGTCTGGACGAAGGGCGGCCAGACTTGCCGCCCTTGTCTAACTTACGGTTTCGCCGGCGTCTCGGTCGACGTCTTGCCGGAGGGGTTACCAAAATACCGGAAGAAATCCGAGTCCGGCCGCAGCAAATAGCGGGTGTCGTCCTTCTTCAGCCCGTTCTCATAGGCGGTCATCGACCGGTAGAACGCGAAGAAGTCAGGATCCTTGCCATAGGCTTCGGCGAACAGGCGATTGCGCTCGGCGTCGCCGACGCCGCGGGTCTGCTCGGCCTGCGAGTTGGCCTCGGCGACGATCACGGTTGCCTCGCGATCCGCCTTGGAGCGGATTTCCTGCGCCTTCTGGCCGCCCTGCGCGCGGAACTCCGCCGCTTCGCGCTGACGTTCGGTCTGCATGCGCTGATAGACCGCCTGACTGTTCTGCTCCGGCAGATCGGCGCGGCGGATCCGGACGTCGACGACCTCGATGCCGTATCCGTCGGCCTCGTGGTCAAGCTGCTCGCGGATGCGGCCCATCAGCTTCTCGCGCTCATCACGGACCACGGTGATGAAGGTGACTTCGCCGAGCACGCGACGGAGCGCCGCGTTCAGGAGCGATGTGAGCTGGAGATTCGCCGCCTGGATCGAGCCGACGCTCTGATAGAAGCGCAGCGCGTCCTTGATGCGGTAGCGCGCGAAGGCGTCGACCACGAGCCGCTTCTGGTCGGACGCGATGACCTCCTGCGAGGGATTCTCGAGGTCGAGAATCCGCTTGTCGATGTTGATCACGGAGTTCCAGGGCGCCTTGAAGTGCAGCCCGGGGTCGGTGACGACGTCCACCGGCTTGCCGAATTGCAGCACGATGGTCTGCTCGGTCTGCTGCACCGTGAACAGCGACATATAGCCGACGATAACGACCAGAAGCGCCGCAAGCAGCGCGACGATGCCTGTAACCGGAGACCTCATCGGGTGCCTCCGCCCGGTTGCTGGCCCAGCGTCGTAGGCTTCTTGGCAGACAATTCATTGAGGGGCAGATAAGGCACCACGCCCTGGCCCGATGAGCCACCGTCATAAATCAGCTTGTCCGAGCCGCCGAGCACGCGCTCCATCGTCTCCAGATAGATCCGTTCACGCGTCACGTCGGGCGCCTTCTTGTATTCCTCGTACACTTTCAGGAAGCGTGCGCTCTGGCCCTTGGCCTCGGCAACCGCCTGCTCCTTGTAGCCTTCGGCAGCTTGCAGGATCCGCGCCGCGTTTCCGCGCGCTTCCGGCACGATCTTGTTGGCATAAGTCTGCGCTTCGTTTTGCAGCTGCTCCAGATTGGCGCGCGCTGCCTGCACGTCGCGGAAGGCGTCGATCACCTGTGCCGGCGGATCGACCTTCTGCATCTGCACTTGCGTGATCTGGATGCCGGCGCCGTAGCCGTCGAGCGTCTTCTGCATCAGGTCCTGCACCGTGGTCTCGGTCTGCGTCCGCGCGCCGGTCAGGATCGGCTGGATGTTGGAGCGGCCGATCACCTCGCGCATTGCGCTCTCGGCCACCGCCTTCACGGTGCCTTCGGGGTTCTGGATGTTGAACAGGAAATTGCCGACGCCGTTGGGCTTGATACGCCACAGCACGGTGAAGTCGACGTCGACGATGTTCTCGTCGCCGGTCAGCATCAGGCTCTCTTCCGGCACGTCACGGATCGAGCGGCCGCGGCGGGCCGGATCGTCGATCAGCGTCATGCCGATGGAAATCGTGGAAACGCGCAGCGCTTTCGGCAGCAGCACTGTCTCGATCGGATAGGGCAGATGATAATTCAGGCCCGGATCGACGGTGCGCACATGCTTGCCGAAACGGAGCACGACACCCTGCTCTTCGGACTGCACCCGGAAGAAGCCCGACAACAGCCAGAGCGCGACGATGATGAGCAGGATCAGCGTGATGCCGACACCGGAGAAATAGCCGCCCGGCATGATCTGCTGCAGCCGGTCCTGGCCACGCCGCAGAAGGTCTTCCAGATCCGGCGGCCTCGGCCCGACCGGTTGCGGGCCTGTGCCCCATGGTCCTTTCGGACCCGAGCCCCACGGGCCACCGCCCTGATTCTTCCACGGCATTCGACGTTCTCCTCGGCAGGCCGGGACTAGAACTAAAGCCGGCCCGCATTGTCCGGTCCGGCTTTATAGGGGACCGAAAGGGCCCTTACAACGCAAGCCTGACCGTCTCACGAGCTATGCTCGGGGGCGGAAAAGTCAATGTAAACATTGGCGAATGCAGTTAATGGGAGGGCCGCCGACGATATGTCACATAGGAGAAGTCGGCGCTGTCGTCCGGGCCGGCGGGATGGCGGACGCGCTCGGTCTCCTCCCACTTCGCCTTGTCGATGTCGAAATGCGTGTCGCCATCGGGCCGCGCATGCACTTCGGTGATCTCGAGGCGGTCGGCGCGGTGGAGCCATTGCCGATAGATTTCCGCACCGCCGATCACGGCGATTTCAGCGACCGAACGCCGCAGGGCATCGCCAAGGGCAACCGCGCCGGCGTCCTCCGCCGAGGTCGTGACGATGGCGCCGGCGGCGCGATAGGCCGCATCGCGCGTGACGACGATGTTGGTGCGGTTCGGCAGCGGCCGGCGCGGCAAGGATTCGAAGGTCTTGCGGCCCATGATCACGGGCTTGCCGATGGTGAGCGCCTTGAAGCGCGCCATGTCGGATTTCAAACGCCACGGGATCGCATTGCTTGCACCGATGATTCCGTTCTCCGCGATCGCAACGACGAACACGATCTCCATCAGGACGCGCTCCCCGCAAGGCGCGTCAGCGCAGGGCCGGAAACGCGGCACAACGTCCAGTCGTCGAGCATGACGGCACCGAGCGATTTGTAGAACGCGATCGACGGCGCGTTCCAGTCGAGCACCGCCCATTGCAGGCGCGACCAGCCGTGATCGACGCATTCCTGCGCCAGATAGATCAGCAGCGCCTTGCCGAGACCTTTGCCCCGATGCGAAGGCCGCACATACAAATCTTCGAGATAGATGCCGTGGCGGCCGCTGAAGCTCGAGAAATTCAGGAACCACACGGCAAAGCCGACAGGTTCGCCGCTCCACTCCGCAATCGCACAAAACAGCCTTGGATCGTGACCGAACAAGGCGTCCGCAATGTCAGCCTCGGTCGCCTCGACTTCATGCGAGAGCTTTTCGTACTCGGCAAGCTCGCGGACGAAATCCAGGACGAGCCCGGCTTCGCCGGGACGCGCGCGGCGGATGTTCAGCGACATCGACGCTAGACCGCGACTTCCGCCTTGATATGCGGATGCGGATCATAGCCGACGAGCTCGAAATCCTCGTAGCGGAAGGAGAAGATGTCCTTCACGTCGGGATTGATCCTCATCACCGGCAGCGCACGCGGCGCGCGCGTGAGCTGGAGCCGCGCCTGCTCCAGATGGTTCGAATAGAGATGCGTGTCGCCGAACGAGTGCACGAAATCGCCGGGCTTCAGCCCCGTGACCTGCGCCACCATCATGGTGAGCAGCGCATAGGAGGCGATGTTGAAGGGCACGCCGAGAAACACGTCGGCCGAACGCTGATAGAGCTGGCACGACAGTTTTCCATTGGCGACGTAGAACTGGAACAGGCAGTGGCACGGCGGCAGCGCCATCTTGTCGACCTCGGCCGGATTCCAGGCCGAGACGATCAGGCGGCGCGAGTCCGGATTGCGCTTGATCATGTCGACGACGTTGGCGATCTGGTCGATGCTGCGTCCATCAGGCGCGGGCCAGGAGCGCCATTGATGCCCGTAGACCGGGCCGAGATCGCCATTGGCGTCCGCCCATTCGTCCCAGATGGTGACGCCGTTGTCCCTGAGATATCTGATGTTGGTGTCGCCCTTCAGGAACCACAGCAGCTCATGCACGATCGCCTTCAGCGGCAGCCGCTTGGTCGTCAGCATCGGGAAGCCGGCGGACAGATTGAAGCGCATCTGATGGCCGAACACCGACAGCGTGCCGGTACCGGTCCGATCCGTCTTCTCGGCGCCGTCTGAAAGAATCCGCTCGAGCAGGTCCTGATACTGGTGCATGTGCGATTTAGCCTTTGGGGAAGCGGCGAACTTATCGGCCGCTCCGGCGCTGCGACAGCGGCGATTCGCCGTCCACCGAGATTATACCCGGAAAAATGAGTGTTCCCGGTCGAAACGACAAGGGCGGAACTCACGTTCCGCCCCTCCCCTATCGGCTTGATCCTTCTGACAAAACGGCCGGATCGAAAACCGGCGCGCCGTTTTCGCGCCCCTACCGGAGACGCCGACGCGGGTGCACCTCGATCAATTCTCGGATTCGGTGAACACCTCGTCGCGCTTGGCGCGCAGCATGGGCAGCAGCGTCAGCACCAGCAGGAAGGCGGCGATCGCGAGCAGCACCGCCGAGAGCGGACGCGTCAGGAACACGCTCCAGTCACCACGCGAGATCAGCAATGCGCGGCGAAGGTTCTCTTCCATCAGCGGTCCGAGCACCATGCCGAGCAGCAGCGGTGCCGGCTCGAAATCATGCTTGATCAGCCAGTAGCCAACCAGGCCAAACACACCTGCGAGGATGACATCGACCGGCGCGTTGTTCACCGAGTAGATGCCGATCGCGCAGAAGATCACGATGGAGGGGAACATCAGCCGGTAAGGCACGCGCAACAGGCGCACCCAGATGCCGACCAGCGGCAGGTTGATGATGATCAGCATCAGATTGCCGATCCACATCGAGGCGATCATGCCCCAGACGAGGTCCGGCTGTTTCTGCATCACCTGCGGGCCCGGCACGATGCCGTGAATGGTCATCGCCCCCACCATCAGCGCCATCACCGCATTCGGCGGGATGCCGAGCGTGAGCAGCGGGATGAAGGAAGTCTGGGCAGCCGCGTTGTTGGCGCTTTCCGGCGCCGCCACGCCCTCGATCGCGCCGCGGCCGAACCGCGACGGGTTCCTGGCGAGCTTTTTCTCGAGCGTATAGGCGGCAAACGACGCAATCACCGCACCGCCGCCCGGCAAAATGCCAAGGATCGAGCCGAGCACGGTGCCGCGCAGGATCGCGGGCGTCGAGTCGATCAGGTCCTTTCTGGTCGGCATCAGGCCGGTGATCTTCTGCTGCACCAGATCGCGATTCATCTCGGCGCCATGGTCGAGATTGCGGATGATCTCGGCAAAGCCGAACACGCCCATCGCCACCGTCGCAAAGCCGAGCCCGTCGGCAAGCTCCGGAATGTTGAAGGCCATGCGCGAGGCCCCGGTCTCGATGTCGGAGCCGACCATCGACAGCAAGAGCCCGAACACGATCATCGCGATCGCCTTCAGCACCGAGCCCTTGGCGAGCACGACGGCGAAGATCAGGCCAAGCACCATCAGCGAGAAATACTCCGCCGGCCCGAACGCCAGCGCGAGCTTTGTGAGCGGCGCGCCAAGCACGGCGATGAGCACGGTCGCAACGCAGCCGGCGAAGAACGAGCCGATCGCGGCGATCGCCAGCGCCGGACCGGCGCGGCCCTGCTTGGCCATGGCGTGGCCGTCGATGGCGGTGACGACCGATGTCGCTTCGCCTGGAATGTTGACCAGGATCGAGGTGGTCGAGCCGCCATACTGGGCGCCGTAATAGATGCCGGCGAGCATGATCAGCGCGCCGACCGGCGGCAATCCGAAGGTGATCGGCAGCAGCATCGCCACGGTCGCGATGGTGCCGATGCCCGGCAGCACGCCGACCAGCGTGCCGACGAGCGCGCCGATCAGGCACATCAGAAGGTTGATTGGAGAGAAGGCGACGACGAAACCGTGAGCGAGGTTGGCAAAAAGCTCCATGACAGCCTCACTGAACCAGGAAACGCGGGAACATCGGCATCGGCAGGCCGAGCACGTAAGGGAAGAGCAGCGCGCAGCCGGCTGTCAGGCAGGCGCCGACGATGGCGGCCTCGGCCCATCGTGTTTCATGCGATCCCAGTGCGGCGATCATGAAGCTCATGAATGCCGAGACCACGAGGCCGAGCGGCCGGATCGCCAGGGCAAAGAACAGGATCGCGCACATCACGAACAGCGGCCCGCGCCAGGAATAATGTGCCAGCGCCGGTCCCTCGTTCAAAAGACCCGTCAGGGCGATCGCGGCAGACAGAGCCACCAGCAATCCGCCGAACATCCGCGGCGCGGTGCCCGCACCGAAGGAGAAGCCGCGCATGCCCTGCAAATCGCTCGAGGCCCACAGTGCGAACAGCGCCAGCGCCATCAGGATGACGCCGCCGATATAGTCCTGCGCCGACTTGATCGTCATGAACAGGGTGACGAATGCCACTGCGAACAACGGATAGGAATAGATCAGCGCCAGCAAGACATCCGATGACGCCTTCTTGGTCTCACCGCCGATCGCGCCAAGCAGCGCAGCGGGCGCGCCGGCGACGAGCGCCGTCGTGTGGCTGATCAGGACCGTGGCCGGACCGCGTCCAGCGCCCCAGCCGAAGATCGTCCCGATCGACCAGATCAATTCGAAAATCTGGGGTGCGAGCGCCAGCAGGCAGAAGCCGAGCGCCACCGAGGTGTTTCGGGTGGCTGTTGCCGAGTGGCCCATTGTGTCGGCCATGCATGTCTCCTCCGCGACCCGTAAGTCACGAGCACTGTTGTTCTAATCGGCTGGAAATGGATCCCCGCCCCGGATCATTGCCTAGCGATTTTCATCACACAATACCAGCAAAACCCAACAGTCCGCCCGCGAGCAGAAGCCACAGCGGATTGACGCGCGAGACGGAGGCGATCACCGCAATTGTCGCGGTCAGAAGCAGCGCAGCAATGCTGCGATCGATCGCCTGTGCGAGGATCAAGGCACTTGCCGCCATCAATCCGATCGACAGTGGAACCAGGGCAGCCTGGATCAGCGCCGGCCAGTGCGATTGGCTCGGCCGGTTCAGCAGCCGGGCGACACAGTAGGCAAGCAGGGCGGTCGGCAGGCACATCGCCAGTGTCGCGGCCAGCGCGCCTGGAATGCCGGCAACTGCATAGCCGATCAGCGTGACGATCAGCACGTTTGGACCTGGCGAAAGCTGCGCGATCGCATAGGCGTCCGCGAACTGCTTCTCGGTCATCCAGTGATGCACATCGACAGCGATGCGGTGCATCTCGGGCACTGCGGCAGCAGCGCCGCCGACCGCGAATAGAGACATCAGTCCAAAGGTGGAGATCAGCGCCCAGATCGGGTTCTGGCTGCTCATGCTGCTGCCTTCCGTCGCATCACATAGGTAGCCGCGATGCTGAACGGAATCGCGATGAGCAACACCGCCTGCAAGGGCCAGCGAAACACGCCAATGGCTGTGAACACGCCAAGCATCATGATGAGCACGACGACGTCCATCCGCTTGAGCAGCGGCGTCATCATCCTGAAGACCACGGCGATCAGCAGGCCGACCGCGGCGCAGGAGATGCCCGCGAGACTACGACGCAGCACCTCCGCATCGCCGAACCTGAAGTAGATGATCGCAAGCACCGTCATGATCAGCGTCGGCGGCAATAGCAGGCCGGTGAAGGCCGCGACACCGCCGGCGATGCCACGCAGCCGCGATCCGAACACCATCGACAGATTGACGATGTTGGGCCCAGGCAGGAAATGGCAGAGCGCGAAGGTCTCGTTGAACTCGTCCGCGGTCATCCAGCGGTGCTGGTCGACGATGGCGTGCCGGGCGAATACCAGGGCGCCGCCGAACCCGGCCAGCGACATCCGGCCAAAGGCCAGGAACAGCGCTATCAGGCCGGGCGGAGGGACGTGAAAGGCGGGATGATCCGACGCTTGGGCGGCCGGCGCTGAATCCGTGGACATGTCAGGAGATTAGAACGCGAGCCGGAGGGCGGCCAAGATCAGGCTCCGGCCCATCTCGGACCTATCCAAAGGGAACCCGCCTTTCCGCTCGAAACCCCTGTTTTTTGAAACCTTTGCCCCCTATATTGGGAGTGCCGGTTCGCCGGCTATGGAAATAAACGGTCGTCGCAATAAACCATTCGGACCCGGGGGCGGTACCCGGCGCCTCCACCAAAGCCCACCAGCGGGCATACCCGAAAGCGGGCTTTGGCGGGGGCGAAATAGGATCGACGAGGGCGTAAAGGGCGTACTTTTTCCCGGTATTGTTCCGCCGTTATCGGGCTACTGCAATAGTTGCCAACGACAACTTTGCTCCGGTTGCTCAGGCTGCGTAACGCAGTTTGAAAGACCAACTTAAAGTCCTAACGGGTTAAGCTCCGTTAGGCGGGGTTCGGAGGCACCTGGCAACAGAAGCCTCCACTTAGCTCTGATTTCCTTCCCGGCGGGGACTCCTGCTGACCCGTCAGGCGCGGTACTATTGCGGCTTGGCGAGTCGGGGCCGACGGGGCCCGTCTCCTGGAATGCAACAGGACCACCATGGCGACCGATCACATCCGATACGACGTGCTGGCGAGCGAGGCGATGCGCGGCGTGGTCAAGAAAGTGCTGACTGACGCTGCGGCCCACGGCCTGCCGGGTGAGCATCATTTCTTCATCACCTTCGTATCGAAGGCCGAGGGCGTGAAGCTGTCGAGCCGGTTGCTGGCGCAATATCCGGAAGAGATGACGATCATCCTGCAGCACCAGTTCTGGGACCTGACCGTGCTCGAGGACCGTTTCGAGGTCGGCCTGTCCTTCGGCGGCATTCCGGAGCGGCTGGTGGTGCCGTTCAGCGCCATCAAGAGCTTCCTCGACCCGTCCGTGAAGTTCGGCCTTCAGTTCGAAACCTCCGACGCCGAAGTGGCGGGCGAGAATTTGCCGGCCGCCCCTGCCCCGTCGGCTGTGCCGATGCCCGCGCCCGCCATTGAGCCGACAGAGACCGCGGAAGAGCCGAGCCCGCCGAACCCAGGCGGCGCCGAAGTCGTGCGGCTCGATCGTTTCCGCAAGAAATGATCTAGGCTGGCCGCGAGACCGTCGCGTCTGGCCAAACTCCCTATATAGAAGAGCACATGAAGAGGCCGTGCGGCACCTCGCGCGGCGGAATGGATGTGCCCATGGCCAAAGCTGCGAAGACCGCTCGCCCCGCGACCCGCATCGAGACCGACAGTTTCGGTCCCATCGAGGTGCCCGCCGATCGTTATTGGGGGGCGCAGACCGAACGCTCGCGGCAGAATTTCCGCATCGGCATCGATCGCATGCCGATTTCGCTGGTCCATGCGCTCGGCATCGTCAAGCTTGCGGCGGCACAGTCCAACCTCGAGCTCGGCCTGCTCGACAAGCGCAGAGCCGGCGCCATCATCCGTGCCGCACACGAGGTGATCGAGGGCAAGCTCGACGATCATTTCCCGCTGGTGGTGTGGCAGACCGGCTCGGGCACCCAGAGCAACATGAACCTCAACGAGGTCATCGCCAACCGCGCCAACGAAATTCTGGGCAGCGAGCTTGGTGCCAAGAAGCCGGTGCATCCCAACGACCACGTCAATATGAGCCAGTCGTCGAACGACTCCTTCCCGACTGCGATGCATATTGCCGCGGCAAGCCGCATCAATGCCGATCTCGTCCCTGCCCTCGGCGAACTGCACCGCGCGCTGCGCAAGAAGGAGAAGGAGTTCGCCAGGATCGTGAAGATCGGCCGCACCCACACCCAGGATGCGACGCCGCTCACGCTCGGCCAGGAATTTTCCGGCTATGCCGCCCAGGTCGAAAGCGGCATCGCGCGGCTGAAGGTCGCAGTCAGGGATCTCTATCCGCTGGCGCAGGGCGGCACGGCCGTCGGGACCGGCCTCAATTCGAAGCCGCGCTTTGCAAAGCTGTTTGCAAAGCACGTTGCCGCGATCACGAAGCTCCCCTTCACCAGCGCCGCCAACAAGTTCGAGGCGCTGGCATCCAACGACGCCTATGTGCTGGCGCACGGCGCCATCAATTCGGTCGCCACAGGCCTGTTCAAGATCGCCAACGACATCCGCCTGCTCGGCTCTGGCCCGCGCTCGGGGCTAGGCGAACTGATCCTGCCGGAGAACGAGCCGGGCTCATCGATCATGCCGGGCAAGGTCAATCCGACGCAATGCGAGGCGATGACCATGGTGTGCTGCCAGGTGTTCGGCAATCACACAACGATCACACTCGCCGGCAGCCAGGGACATTTCGAGCTCAACGTCTACAAGCCCGTACTCGCCTACAACATGCTGCACTCGATCCGCCTGATGGCCGACGCGGCGCGCTCCTTCACCGAACATTGTGTCAGCGGCATCCGCGCGGACGAAAAGCACATCAAGGAGTTGATGGAGCGCTCGTTGATGCTGGTGACCGCGCTCGCGCCGAAGATCGGCTACGACAACGCCGCCAAGGTCGCCAAGACTGCACATGCCAACGGCACCACGCTGAAGGAAGAGGCGCTGCGGCTCGGCTTCGTCTCGGCCGACGAATTCGACCGCCTGGTGCAGCCGGACAAGATGACGCGGCCAGGATGAATTCCGAATTCCGATAGCCATCCGTAGTGATACGGAGCCCTAAAAGCTCATAATTATAAGGTTTAAAGGACGGGATTTGATTACCGTCAATGTGGCGGCCGGGACGCGTGTTACGGAAGGCCCCCTCCGCTCCTTGACGGGGCGAAATTCATCGTTTGATGGCCTCGAGGCCGATTGACGAGGACGAGCGAATGACGACGATCAAGTCTTGTTGGGCGCGACGCTGCGCCTTGCTTCTGAATGTAACATCCTGCCCGAAAAGGATCGGGTGATGGAGACGCGGCATGGGGAACGTCATCAACCTGAATCGTTTCAGGAAGCGCGCCGAGCGGGAAGCCTCGGCGAAGCAGGCGGACGCCAACCGAACGAAGTTCGGCCGCACGAAGGCCGAGCGATCGGCGGAGGCGAAGCAGGCGGACCAGGCGAAGGCGCATCTGGACCAGCACCGGATCGATCGCGAGGAGCAGCCATGAAGTCGCCCGTGGTGAAGCGTTCGATCGTGGTCGCCGGCCACAAGACCAGCGTCAGCCTGGAAGAGGCGTTCTGGAACGGCATGAAGGAGATCTCGGGCCTGCGCAACATGACGCTGTCCGAGCTCGTCGGAGAAATCGACGGCGCCCGCCAGCAGGGCAACCTGTCCTCGGCGATCCGCCTGTTCGTGCTCGACTACTTCAAGAGCCGCGCCATGCAGCCGGACAAGGTCCCGGCGCAATAGCGACCGCCTGGCCGCGCTTTTCGTGATCTGCACTTTAAAATCCCTCTAAGGTGCAGTTTCCACGGGCGTGCGCGCTTGACCTGCATGCCCTGCGTTGAAAATACAGGGCATGACCGACACTCATGATATGCGCCGCGAGATGCCGCTGGGCCTGGCCCAGCGCGGCTACACCGGCGTCATTCAGCACCTCGCCGCCAAGGAGGCGGGTTCGGCTCTCTCGGATATCGAGCTCGAGAGCCGGCTGATCGAGCTGGGCTTCGTCGAGGGCGCCCGGGTCGAGGTCCTGCATGAGGGGCTGGTCGGGCGCGACCCGATCGCCGTGCGTGTCGACAACATCACCATCGCGGTGCGCCGCCGTGAGGCCATGGCCATCATCGTCGCTTAAGTCACGCGACCGGAAATCCGATTCCATGGAATTACCCCTTCTGCATCTCGCCCTGGTGGGCACGCCAAACAGCGGCAAGACCTCGCTGTTCAATGCGCTGACCGGCAGCCGGCAGAAGGTCGCGAACTATCCGGGCGTCACCGTCGAGCGCAAGGAAGGTTTTTTCGTCACGCCGCTGGGGCGCCAGGTCTCGATCGTGGACCTGCCCGGCACCTATTCCTTGCGCGGCCGCAGCCCGGACGAGGAGATCACCCGCGACTTCGTGCTGGGCAAGGCTTCCGGCGAGATCGTGCCCGACCTCGTGCTGTGCGTTGCGGACTCCACCAACCTGCGCCTGACCATTCGCCTGCTGCTCGAGCTGAAGCGCACCGGCCGGCCGCTGGTGCTGGTGCTCAACATGTTCGACATTGCGAGCCGCCGCGGCATCTCGGTCGACGTCGTCAGGCTCGCCAAGGAGCTCGGCGTGCCCGTGGTCACCTCGATCGCGGTGCGCAAGGGCGGCACCGCCGACCTCTTGAAGCTGACCGACGAGATCTCCGCCAGGCTCGCCGCCGAACCGCGGGAAAACAGCTGGCGCGCACTCAGCGTCTCCGAACTGCGCGCGACCCAGCGCGAGGCCGACCGCATCATCTCGGACTGCGTCAGCCTGCCTGCGAGACCCGACACCTTGACCGCGCGGATCGATGCGATCGTGCTGCATCCGGTCGGCGGCCTGATCGTGCTGGCGCTGATCCTGTTCGTGATGTTCCAGGCCGTGTTCGCCTGGGCGCAGCCGGCGATGGACCTGCTCAAGTCCGGCTTCGACGCGCTCGGGGCGTTCGTGCAGGCCACCCTGCCCGACGGCCTGCTGCAGAGCTTCCTGCAGAACGGCGTGATCGCGGGCGTCGGCAGCGTGATCGTGTTCCTGCCGCAGATCATCCTCATCTTCCTGTTCATCCTGCTGCTGGAAGATTTCGGCTACATGGCGCGCGCCGCGTTCCTGATGGACCGCATCATGGGCGGCGCGGGCCTGCACGGCCGCGCCTTCATTCCGCTGCTGTCGAGCTTTGCCTGCGCCATTCCCGGCATCATGGCGACGCGCGTCATCGACAACAAGCGCGACCGGCTGACCACGATCCTGATCGCGCCGCTGATGACCTGCTCGGCACGCATCCCGGTCTACACGCTGATCATCTCGGCGTTCATTCCGGCGAGGGACGTCTGGGGCTTCATCAACCTGCAGGGCCTCGTGATGTTCGGACTCTACGCCGCCGGCATCACCAGCGCGCTTGTCGTCTCGTTCCTGATCAAATTCTTCATGCTGCGCGACTATGCGCCGGCGCCGTTCATGCTGGAGCTGCCGGACTACAAGGTGCCCAGGCTGAAATCGATCGCCATCGGCATCTTCACCCGCGCAAAAATGTTCCTGCAGCGCGCCGGCACCACGATCTTCTCGATGATGGTGCTGATCTGGTTCCTGGCCTCGTTCCCGCAGCCGCCGGCGGGCGCGACCGAGCCCGCGATCAATTTCAGCCTGGCTGCCATCATCGGCAAGGCGATCGAACCGCTGCTCGCGCCGGTCGGCTTCAACTGGCAGATCGCGGTCGCACTGATCCCGGGCATGGCGGCGCGCGAGGTCGCGGTCGCTGCGCTCGGCACCGTCTATGCGATCGAAGGCGGCAAGGAGGCGGCCGAGCAGATCGGCCAGGTGCTGGCGAGCAAATGGTCGCTCGCCACCGCGCTGTCGATGCTCGCCTGGTACATCTTCGCCCCGCAATGCGCCTCCACGCTCGCCGTCATCAGGCGCGAGACCGGAAGCTGGACCTGGATGGCGGCGACCTTCGGCTACATGCTGGTGCTGGCCTATGCGGCGAGCCTTCTGACCTACAATGTCGCGGTCGCGCTGGGCGCCGGCTAGCGCCCCACAAACCAAAACTCGAAAACAACCCCATGCACAGTAGACGGGGTTGTGAAATCGATGGCTTGCGCGCGCAGAAGAAAATCTGCTGCCCGTAGCCCGGATGGAGCCAACGGGGCTACGAACTATGCACTTCTGAAAATCCGTTGACCCGTCGGGCAAAACACTGGCATGATGCCATCATCCCCGACAAGCATCTGCTTCCATGAATAGCTACAGCAAGACGTGGCTGCTCGTCGAGCGCCTGCGCGACGACCACCTCGACTCTCGTCGCGCTGCATCCCGACCCCGACGTCTCCCGCTATCTCCAAGGCTTCCAAAGCGGCTTGTGTGCAATTGTGAACCGACCCTGCCTGGGCTGTTCGCGTCCTATTGTGCCGGGATCGGATGAGGGGCCGCCGGGAACTCGATCGCTGCTAGCGAGTTCCTATTGCGCACCTTTTTTCCTGACTCGCCTCGTGGAGGCTCGGGGCAATAGCGGCCTTTCCAGAGCGTATAGAGGTTTCAATTGACCGGTTCGTCCAATGCTGCTCCAGGCAGCAATCCCTCGGATTTGCCGCGAATTTCGACCGGCAGCGAGGGCCTGGATAACATCCTCGGCGGCGGGTTCGACGCCAACCGGATGTATCTGTATGAGGGACGGCCCGGGACCGGCAAGACGACGATCGCGCTTCAGTTCCTTCTGCGCGGCGTGCGGGATGGCGAGCGCGTGCTATACATTTCGCTCTCCGAAACCAAACGTGAACTGACTGTCGTCGCGCAGCGACACGGATGGACGCTGGAGGGCGTCGACATCTTCGAGCTCGTCCCACCGGAAACGACGCTCGATCCGGACCGCGAGCTCACCGTGTTTCATCCGGCCGAGGTGGAGCTGAGCGAGACCACCGGCCTGATCTTCAAGGAGGTCGAGCGGATCAACCCGACCCGCGTGGTGCTCGACAGCCTGTCCGAGCTTCGCCTCTTGGCCCAGAATCCGCTGCGCTACAGGCGTCAGGTGCTGGCTTTGAAGCACTTCTTCACCAACCGCAACTGCACCGTCATCCTGCTCGACGACCTGTCGTCCGCTCAAGACGATTTGCAACTGCATTCGATCGCGCACGGGGTCGTGATGCTCGAGCAGCTCGCAATCGATTACGGCGCGGAGCGGCGCCGGCTTCGCGTCATCAAGATGCGCGGCATCCGCTTTCGCGGCGGCTATCACGACTTCATCATCGAACAGGGCGGCCTGACCATCTTTCCCCGGCTCGTGGCGGCCGAACATCACAGATCATTCACCGGAGATTTCACCCCGAGCGGCAACGCAGAGCTCGATCAGCTTCTGGGCGGCGGTCTGGAGCGCGGCACCAACGCCCTTCTCATTGGCTCGGCGGGCGTGGGTAAATCGTCGGTGGCTCTCACCTATGCGATCGCGGCGGCGGATCGCGGCGAGCACGCCGTGTTCTTTGCGTTCGACGAGGGCCGCGGCACTGTCGAAGCGCGCGCCAGGACGCTGGGGCTGAATCTCGACAAGCATATCGATTCAGGCAAGATCCGCTTCCAGCAAGTCGATCCGGCCGAGCTCTCGCCCGGCGAGTTCGCCGCCAATGTGAGGGACAGCGTCGAGCGTGACAATGCCCGAATCGTCGTCATCGACAGCCTGAACGGCTATCTGAACGCGATGCCGGACGAACGCTTTCTCATCCTGCAAATGCACGAGCTTCTCAGCTACCTCGCCCAGCAAGGCGTGTTGACCATCCTGATCCTTGCCCAGCATGGCTTGATGGGCCCGACCGACACAAGCCTCGACATCAGCTATTTGAGCGATGCGGTGCTGATGCTGCGCTATTTCGAAGTCGCCGGTACGGTACGGCGCGCTCTGTCGGTCGTCAAAAAACGCAGCGGCGACCACGAGCACACCATCCGCGAATTCCGGCTTACCAGCAGCGGCATCAAGCTCGGCCCGCCCCTCAAGGACTTCAGCGGCATCTTTTCCGGCACGCCGCGTTATACCGGTCCGGCGATGTCCGAAGAGACCGCTGAATGAGCGCCGCGCCGGATCAGCGGATTCTCGTCTTTGCTCCGATCGGGCGCGACGGGCCTGCATCGGTCGAGCTGTTCCGCAGCGCGAACCTGGAGGCAGTCAACTGCCGGAACCTGGCCGAACTCGTCAGCGAGATGGCGCTCGGGGTCGGCGCCGTCTTCGTGGCCGAGGAAGCCCTGTTCGGCAAGGACACGGTGCCGCTGGCACAATGGATCGCTAGCCAGCCGCCCTGGTCGGATCTGCCCTTCGTCGTCCTGACCAGTCACCGTGAACAGCCGGCGGTGATGGCGTGGCGCCGCAGCCTTGTCTCGCTGCTTCGCAACGTTTCGCTGCTCGAACGACCGCTGCAGCCGATGACGCTGACGAGCGCCGTTCAGTCGGCGTTGCGCGCCCGCCGGCGCCAATATGAGGTCCGGGCCCTGCTGGCCGCGCGCGAGCAGACCGCGCAGCAGCTCGAGAAACTCGTGGTCGAGAGGACGCGCGCGCTGGCGGAGGCAAATGAGCAGTTACGCCTTGAAATGAACGAGCGCGCCCGGGTCGAGGAGACGCTTCGCCAGGCCCAGAAGATCGAAGCCATCGGCCAGTTGACTGGCGGGGTGGCGCATGACTTCAACAATCTGCTGATGGTCATTTCCGGGGGCCTCGACATGCTCGATCGCCAGGCTGATCCGGACCGCAGGCGCCGCCTGATGGATGGAATGGTTCAGGCGGCGCAGCGCGGGGCCAGCCTGACCCGGCAGCTTCTTGCCTTCTCTCGCCGGCAGACACTCCGGCCAGAGCCGGTCGATGTTGCTGCGCAGATGGGCGGCATGCGCGAATTGCTCGATCGGAGCCTGCGAGGCGACGTCCACGTCGAGTTCGATTTTCCGGACGCGCTCTGGCCTGTTGAGGTCGATCCCGGCGAGCTCGAGCTCGTGATCCTCAACCTCGCCGTCAACGCCCGTGACGCCATGCCCAATGGCGGCACGATCGTCGTGCGCGGGGAAAACCTTCCCGATCTGAAGGACGAGCAGATCGTGGGAGACTTTGTGCGGTTGTCCGTCATCGACACCGGTGTCGGCATGGGGCCGGAAATCCTGTCGCGCGTTTTCGAGCCGTTCTTCACGACCAAGGAGGTCGGAAAGGGCTCGGGGCTCGGCCTCGCCCAGGTCCACGGATTTGCGACACAGTCGCGGGGGACGGTCCGCATACGCTCGGAGGTCGGCAAAGGCACCAGCATCGAACTCTACCTGCCGCGATCGCACAACGTTCCCTCCCGAGAGCTGCACCTCGTGGATCTGAACATGGTGCGGCCGACAAGAAGCACCCACGGCCGCATTCTGCTGGTCGAAGACGACGACGAGGTCGCCGCACTGGTGAGCGAGATGCTCGCACAGCTCGGCTACGAGGTCACCCACGCAGCGAGCGGCGCCGCCGCGCTCGGCGCTCTCGCCGACGGCCGAACGGTCGACCTCGTCTTTTCCGACATCATGATGCCCGGCGGCATGAATGGCGTGGAGCTCGCCCGCGAAATCAGACGACGGCGAAGCGACATACCCGTGCTCCTGACCAGCGGATACTCCGAGGCCGCAGTTCACGACGCCGAATTGGCGGGAATCCAGATCCTGCCCAAGCCCTACCACATCGAGGAACTGGCCGCAGCGCTGAAAGCGGTGACGTCAGACCTCGGGCGCGAAATGGACACCAAGCGCTCCAACCGATGCTGATTTCGCTCGGCTTCTCATCGAGAGGGCAATCATCGACGTTCAGGGCCGCGGTTGCACGTCAATAACCGGATCATGCTCTAAGCCTCGGCAGCGCGTGACGCGCTTGCCGCTGTTTTCGGCAAAAAAAGGCCCCGGACATGCCGGGGCCGAGGTCACTGGGAAGCCGCAAGCTCAATAGCGGGCGGTGACCGGCGCATTGTAGCCACCGAAGCGGTAGTTCACCCGAAGCGTGACCATATCGACATCCTGCTTGACGCCGTCGCCAAGGAGCGTGACCCCTCCAGGAGTGACGAAGCCGGCGAAGGTGGTGTTGTCACGCCCCATCCAGAGATGATCGTATTCGATACCGAACGACCAGTTCGGCGCGAAGCCATATTCCCATCCAATACCAGCCGTACCGCCCCAGCGCGTGTGGCCTGCGGAGGCCAGCCCGACACCGGTGACGTTGTTGAAGACGTCAAAGCGGTTGTGCGTCACGGCGGCGCCGCCCTTGACGTAGAACAATGACGCGTTCCACGCCCAGCCGAGTTGGGCCGTGAACAGGCCGATACCATCGGTTTTGCCCGTGGTGGAGACCAGTGGATCGATCAGGGTCACCCGCGTATGCTTGAGGTCGGCCCAATCGCCCTGTGCTTCGAGGCCGAACACAAATTGATTGGTCTGCCATCGATACCCGATCTGCCCACCCAAAACGCCACCGGAGCGATCAGCGCAACCACCTGCAACTGTTCCCGCGGGCGTCAGGAAATCGACGCAATTGTGGCTCTGCCCCCAGCCACCATTGGCGCCGATGTAAAATCCGCTCCAGTTGTAGATTGCCGCCACCGGTGCCGGCGGCGGCGCCTTGACAGCCATGTCGGCCGCCATGGCCGGAGCTGCCAGGCTCAGCGTCGCGACGCTGATCGCCGCCATTGAGAGCTTTTTCATCGTTTCGTCCCCTTTTTCTCAATTCTCGATCGTTCAAAAAAAAAACCGGCCCTTATGCAGGTTGGCGTGCATAAGTTCCACGAACATCCTGAAGTTTAAGCGCGAGGGGTGTTTTGGCCCGTATCAAAATGGCAACACCCAAGCGATATCGAAGTGCACGATACCGTGCTTACTCGTTTTGCAGGATTCCTGCCGACGGGGCACCATCGCTGTCATCGGCGAGCCATGCCTGGATGTCGGACGCGGGAATGAGCCGTCTGGGAACGTGGGGATTGATCGTTCCCGCAAACACGGCGAGCCCCTGATCAAACTTTTCGCGCGCGAACTGCTTGGCCTCATCCTCGGTTGCAAATGTCCTTGTCTCGCGCGGACTCCGCTGCCTCGGCAAAAGTCCGCTCTTTCGATTTTCAAAGGTGACGTACCAGATCGGATTCATTGCACCCATCGATTGTCACCCGCCCCAGCGGTGGTTGTCATATGGCCGTGATCTTCGCGATTGATCCAGATCAACCCCGCGCTTGACTGTCTGACGCGGGCAATCGACACGTTGGTCGTCATGGATCGTTTCAGCACCGACAGATTGACCGCCGAGAAACTGCGCGAGGGCCACCTCGCCGACCTCGTCGCACTCCATCTCGATCCTGATGTCTCCCGCTATCTCGGCGGCGTGCGTTCCGCCGAGGTCACGAAGGCCTACGTTGCGACCAACGTGGCGCATTGGGACCGGCACGGCTTCGGGCTGTGGACGCTACGCACCAAGGACGGCGCATTCGCCGGGCGGGCGGGCATCAGGCACATTCCCGTCGACGGCGTCGACGAGATCCAGATTGCCTACACGTTCAGGCGCGAGCTCTGGGGCCAGGGGCTCGCGAGCGAGATCGCGACCGCGCTGACCGACATCGGGCTGTCACAACTGAAGCTGCCGTCCCTGATCGGTCTCGTCTCCCTCGAGCACGGCGTCTCGCGGCGCGTGCTGGAGAAGGCAGGCTATGCACTGGAGAAACACACGACGCATCGTGGCGAGGACGTCGTGATCTATCGCATCAGGCGATGACGCCTGACATGCCCGCGGCTCACAGCCTCGTGAGCGCCGCAACCAGGTGTTCGGGATGAAACGGCTTTTCCAGCAACAGGCTGTTGGGCACGCCTTGTGACTTCCACAATGCAGCACCCGCGCCGCCGGTGATGTACACGACCGGAAGGGCCGGATGCTTTTCCCGCATTCTCCGCGCGAGATCCCAACCATTGAGCTTGCCGCTGAGATAGACGTCGGTCACCAGCGCCTTGTGACGCTTGCCGCGCGCGAGGAACACCGTCATCGCCTCTTCGCCGGACGAAAGGATGTCGGAGGCAAAGCCTGCATCCGCCAGCACGCTCTCGAGCACGCCCTGCAGCGGATATTCGTCCTCCACGATCAGGATCGAAGGCGGTTCCGACATGTTGGACCTTTGGCTCACGCGATACAAATGTTCCAGTTCATCCGCAACGCAACATATGTTTTTGGCTTTCTGACGATGGCGTGCGTGAAACCTGAACACCCATTCAAGAAAGTTTCTTGTCAGTTCCTGCAACAGGCGGCGGCGGCATCCGTTGACGAACCGACGATGCAGAAGGAGGAGGAACAGATGAGGAAGCTGACTTACGCTCTTGCGGCAGTTGCGACACTCGCAATCGGTGCCCCCACCATCGCCAATGCGGCCGGCTTCGGCGTCTATGTCGGCGGCGACCGCGATGACTATTACGGCCCGCGTGCCCGCATCTACGAGCACGATCGCGGCTGGCATCATGGCTGGTACCACCATGATCGCGACTACGATCGCGGCGTCGTGATCCGCCGTCACCACTGGGACGACGATTAGTTCGTGCCAGCATCGTGAAACAAGGAGGCCTCGCTTCGGCGGGGCCTTTTTGTGATGCTACGGACTGCCATCCTTCGCACCGCGTCCGCCCTTGGCGTCAAAGCGTCACGCGCTCGTTCGGGCAAGGCCGCTGCGTCGCGTGGATAGGAGCTTGAACGTAGCGGTTCTTTCCAGCACGAGATTGCGATACGCGTCTGCATCAAGATTGCGATCGACGACAGCCGAAAGACCGCGCGAAACTGGGAGGAGGAGATCGCCATCGAATTGTCCGCGCATGGCGCCGATCGTGGCGGCATCCGCGCCCTGCGCGCCCAACCCGGGTGCAAGTATGATCGATCGCGGCATGAGCTGCCGCAACCGCCTGCCCTCATGAACTGCCGTTGCACCAATAACCGCGCCAATCGCGCTCAGACGTTGCGCACCCTCCAGCGGAGGCCCAATATTGGCGATCAAGTCTGCAACATGTTCAGAGATCAGCCTGTTCCCTGCCACCTTGTCTTGAAGCCAACCTGCGCCCGGATTTGATGTTCTGCAGAGAACAAACAGACCCTTACCGTAGCTACGCGAGCAATCGACGAAAGGCTCCAGCGTATCCGGGCCCATGAATGGAGCGACTGTCAGGCAATCGACTTCGAAGTCGCCGCTGCCACCGGCCGAGGCCGGGGTGAGATAGGCCCGGGCGTAGGCCGCTGCAGTCGATCCGATGTCACCTCGCTTGGCATCGAGAATGACCGCCATCCCGTTGGCCTTCGCCTGTGCAATGCCGGCCGATAGTGCCGTCAGGCCCCTTAGTCCGCAGGCTTCAAAATATGCGGACTGAAACTTTACAAAGCCAACCTGGCCCTTGAGTAGCTCAAGCATGAATGTGACGTAGTCTTCAATCCATGAGCCGTCTCCTCTGTGATCGAAAAAGGCAGGAAGCTCAGGCAGGTATGGATCGATGCCCGCCACCAGCTCGCCAAACTCGGTGGCATTCCTCTCGACGAGGTCGATCCAAGAGAGAGTGGTCATCGCTAGCTCTCCAACGGCATCAGGAAGTTTCGGTCGAACCAAGGCCAAGCCGGCACTCCAACGCCAATCGCTATAAATCTCCGACGCGTCATGCTGTCCTCAGTTCGTCGGATGGGTGAGTTTGTAGGATGGGGTGAACCCTTGCGAAACCCATCACGCTGCAACACACTCGTATGCAATGATGGGTTTCGCAAGAGCTCAACCCATCCTACGCGCTATGGCGAGAGACCGCCGAAACTGGCAAGAAGTCCCTCCCAGCCGAGGGCCATCGCATACGGGCTCCTTGCGCGACCTGCACGCACGCCTCGTCCTTCGAGACGACCGCTTCCAGCGGTCTCCTCAGGATGAGGCTAAACAGCAAGCCTGTGACAATCCCACTCTGATTTGAATGGCTTTCGCGCGACCGGCTGTCTATGGTCTGACCATGTCACGCCTTCTCTGTCTATTTGTTGCTGCCATCCTGTCGCTGCTATCGGCCGTTGCGCCTGCCGAGGCCGTCGCGAAAAAGCCCAAGCAAGCCTGGCACGGCTACGGCTTCCTGCCGGGCTATCGCCAGCCGCTGAGCAACACCCAGCCGATCTTCATGCAGAAGAACGGCTTTCGTCGTTACGCGCGCGAAAACCAGCGCCCCTGGTACATCGATCCGGTGCCGGCCTATTACCGTTTCTTCGACGGCGAATGGCACTATTTCGGCCGGCCCGGCTTTGGCGGCTCTCGCTACAATGGCGGCAGTTTCGGTCCGTGCTGGACTCGGACGCCGATCGGCGCGATCTGGAATTGCGGCTGAGCCGGACGTCCATAAGCAGAAGTGCGATCTCAAGCAGTGAGGCAGCCCTTGCGCTCCCTCACTGAAGCGGATGGCTGATGGCCCAGACATAGGCCGCGACCGCATCGACGTCATCCGGCTTGAGGTCACCGTCCATGCCCGGCACCACGGCCATGTTGTGCAGGATCGTGCGCTTTAGCTCACGGACGCTGCCGTCGCTCCAGACGAACATGCCGGCGGTCAGATCATTGCCGTTGGGCGTTCCCTTGCCGTCGATGCCGTGACAAACACTGCATTGCCCATTCGCGGCCTCGCCGTGGAACACGCGGTCGCCCAACACGATGTGGTCCCGCGTATATCCCGGCGGCACCGGCAACTCGGAGGCCGAGGGCCGTATCTGCTCCCTGAACATGCTGAGCGGCGGTGTGACAAGCCTGAGTTCGTCCGACTCCGCCGCGGATGCGTCGGGCGCAGCGAGAAGCATCGCGCAGGCCACTGCGGGGACCGTGAAATAGATTGCCACCACTCGCCTCCCGGATTTGTCCGAACCAGTCCGCAACGCAGAGAGATCAGCGGGCAACCGCACTCCCGAGCGAGCCCGCCGCCGATGCCACTCCTATTCAAGCATGATGACTGTCGGCTTTCGGGGCGATGGCTTCTGCCCATGCGCCTCGGACGAATTCGCCATGAGATCCAGCAGGTCCAGGAACAGATCGAAGATCACGAGTGGCAGATAGAGCATGGCCATCTCCCGTTTCCAGCAAGCCCCGCAAACCCAACCGGCATGACGCTGGCGCACCACGATTCGCGCGATGCCTCGCCATGCTGCGAATGCAGAAGCGACGCGGTGCTATTCAGACGAAGGATTCAGGCAGGGTAAATGGGACCAAGGTAGGAGGCGTGACCAGAAGATCGTAGGGTGGGCAAAGGCGCACTTGCGCCGTGCCCACGAATCCGGCGCTACGATAGAAAGTCGTGGGCACGCTTCGCTTTGCCCACCCTACGATAGCTCGCGCGACTGTGAGGGGTGAGCTTGACGTCGTTACCTGAAATACCCGACCACGAGATCGGTATCCGCACTGGCGGCGACCGTGCCGTTCAGCTCGGCGTCGATGACGCGGCGGCAGGCTTCGATCGCGGCGTGGTCGCCCAGATCGTTGGCGGCTTCCAGCACGAGCCATGCGGCGTCGACCGTGGCCTTCTCCGGAGCCGCCCCGCCCGTCTCGGCGGGAAGCGGCTTGGCGAGGCTCTTGTTCTTGCGAATCGCGGTGCCGAATTGAGGCAACATTGCAAATACTCCCTCGATATCCCGCTCAGTGGACCTGGAGCTCGGGCTGACGACCCGTGGCGGGATCGGCGCCGGCGCTGTTCTTGCGCGACTGGTAGAATTTCAGAATGCTGCGCGAGGTCTCGATCTTGAGCCGGCTGAAATCGCGCTCATTGTCGTGGAGCTCGCGCGCCGTGATCAGGTGATCCTTGGCGCCGAGGAAGAGCAGCGACATCGTCGTGTCCCAGGAGAAGTCGAGCGCCTTGCACAGCACCAGGATCATCTCGCGGTTACGATCCATCAGCGCACGCTCGATCACATCGACCGGCAGCGAGGACAGCAGCGACAGGCCGATCTGGACCTCGTCGAAGCGATGCTGGCGCGCATAGTTCGAGATCGAGACCTGGTTCAGGTTGCCCTGCCGGTACTGCGTCGTCACCACGCGCTTGGCGACGAAATAGCTGCGCGAGGACGGGCCGAACTTCGACTGCAGGTCGCCGGTGACCTCGGTCACCGAGCTCTGGATCTGCGACATCATCTCCGGGCGCTCGGTCTCGAGGCGGCGACGGACGTCCTCCGACGCCTTGGAGATGAGCTGCTGGAAGACGTGGCGCGGCACGTCCTTGCGCAGGCCAAGTTGTTCGGCAAGAATCGAATCTCCCTCGGCGCGGCGGACCATGTGCAGCAGGCCCGAGCCGGAGAAGCGCGCCCCCTCATTCCTGGCGACCGAGGTGACAACCTCCTGGTTACCACGCTTGACGAGAACGTCGGTCACGGCCTCGCCGATCGTCTCGCGCTGGGAGATCGCGAGCAGATGCGCCTGGCCCTTGGTCATGGCGCTCTCGACCAGCACCTTCTCGCCGATCCTGACGGAGTCGCGCAGCACGGGGCCGGCGACCGCGATCTCGTCGTCGAGCGCGAGCTTCTCGATGACGTTGAGCGGTGCGTGATCGCAGCCTGCCATCAATTCGGAGAGCTGCGCCCGCGCGGCGACCTCGATCTCATCGGCAAGCCGGCCGATGACCTCGCCGAACATGCTGATCTCGTCGTCGACGTAGCGACCGGTGATCAGAAGATCAGTCGCATGCCACAACGCCTTCGCCCGGCTCTCGTCCGTGCCGCGTGCGATTGCGTCGTCCAGATCCTGTAGAAGCGTTTTCGCCCCATCCATCGCGATAACCCCAGTTCTTGGTCCAGTTGCTGGCGAGCCATCCTGCCGATGCGGGCAGGACGCCGGATTCCTCTGGGGACCAACACTAGGGAACAAACGCGAGAATCCAGTAAAACCGTCACATCAGTTTTGCCGACGAAAATTCATTCAAATGCGAGGGATTGCGGTGACCACGGGGTAAGGCCGGCGTTTGTCGCGCGGACGCGTGAGGGCATCGGAGCCTCTTCGACGTCATGCCCGGGCTTGTCCCGGCCATGACGAGCGTCTTTGACACGTTCATGCCAACAGCGCCTTACGGATTCTGCGGCGTCAGGACCAGAGGTGGCTTCGGCCGCGGCTTTGCGGGCGGTGGGCCCGGGGCGGGCCG
>NZ_LBJP01000002.1:0-217 GCF_028128715.1 Bradyrhizobium sp. CCBAU 51745
TGCATAAAGGCTCCCCTGGGGAGTTCAGTTGTACCCAAAGCCTTCCTTTGGGGGCACTTTTGGATGGTCGAATGGGGCTTGTAGCACGTTTTCTGGGGCCCGATTTTTCAGTCGTCTGCCATGCGGGCCAGGGTTATATTTAGGGTTGCTGTGAAAGAGCGAATACGGAGGGTCCAGTTGCATGTGGGGCTGCATAAAGGCTCCCCTGGGGAGTTCA
>NZ_LBJP01000003.1:0-77391 GCF_028128715.1 Bradyrhizobium sp. CCBAU 51745
CGCGCTGCGCGGCCTCGGATTCGACCTTGCGGACGGCCTCTTCCAGCGACAGGCGTTCGCGGGTGATCTCGGATTCGGACAGCGGCGGCTGCACGCTGCGCAGCTGCGCGATCAGCGCCGTGCGCGCCCGTTCATACAGCGCGCGCCGGCTTTCGCCGGGAGCGTTGGGGTCCAGGGCGGCAATAGCGCGGGCGATCAGCGGATAGTAATCAGCCATTTCAACTCAACTATACCCGCGTCCTGGTAAGAGATCGTTAAGCCTCAAACGGGTTTTGCACGAGGATAGTATCCTCGCGTTCGGGGCTGGTGGAAAGCAGTGCGACCGGGCACCCCACCAATTCCTCGATCCGGCGGACATATTTGATGGCCTGGGCCGGCAGGTCGGCCCAGGACCGCGCATTGGCGGTCGGCTCCTTCCAGCCCTCGATGGTCTCATAGATCGGCTCGACCCGGGCCTGCGCGCCTTCACCGGCCGGAAAATAGTCGATCTCCTTGCCGTCGAGCTTGTAACCGACGCAGACATCGATCGTGTCGAAGCCGTCGAGAATGTCGAGTTTTGTGAGCGCCAGCCCGTTGATGCCGCAGGTGCGGACGGCTTGACGGACGAGGACCGCGTCGAACCAGCCGCAGCGGCGCGGACGGCCGGTGTTGGTGCCGAACTCGCGGCCGCGCTCGCCGATCTTGCGGCCGATCGCGTTGTCCTGCTCGGTCGGGAACGGGCCCTGACCGACGCGGGTCGTGTAGGCCTTGCAGAGACCCAGCACATAGCCGACCGCGCCCGGTCCAAGGCCAGCGCCGGTCGCGGCCTGCGCTGCGACGGTGTTGGACGAGGTGACATAAGGATACGTGCCGTGGTCGACGTCGAGCAACGCGCCTTGCGCGCCCTCGAACAGCATGCGCTTGCCGGCGCGCCGCTCGATGTCGAGCAGGCGCCACACCGTCTCTGCATAGGGCAGCAGTTGCGGCGCCAGCGCGCTCAGCTCTTTCAGGATCTCCTTGCCGTCGAACTCAGGCAGGTTGAGCCCTCGGCGCAAGGCATTGTGGTGCGCCAGCAGCCGGTCAATCTTGTGCGGCAGGGTGTTGAGGTCGGCAAGATCCATCAGGCGGATGGCGCGACGGCCGACCTTGTCCTCGTAGGCCGGGCCGATGCCACGGCGCGTGGTGCCGATCGCGGTCGCCGCGTTGGAGGATTCGCGCAGCGCATCGAGCTCGCGATGCAGCGGCAGGATCAGGGTGACGTTCTCGGCGACGCGCAGATTGTCCGGGCTGACAGCCACGCCCTGCGCCCTGAGCTTGGTGATCTCGTCGAGGAAGGCGGCGGGATCGAACACCACGCCGTTGCCGATGACCGACAGCTTGCCCTCTCGCAGCACGCCGGAGGGCAGCAGCGCGAGCTTGTAGGTCGCGCCGTTGATGACCAGCGTATGCCCGGCGTTATGGCCGCCCTGGAAGCGGACGACGATATCCGCCTGCTCCGACAACCAGTCGACGATCTTGCCCTTTCCTTCGTCGCCCCACTGGGCGCCGACGACGACAACATTGGCCATTCGCGGGTAATCCTTCGAGAATTTTAGATGCGCCCAGCCCAATTCCCGGCCGAAGGCCGTTCGCACGCGAGGCAGCTCCACCGGATAAAGGAAGCGGCCCCTCTAGGCAAGCAAGAACGGGGCTTTTTTCGGGCCCAAGGCGTGTCCCAAGCCTTTGATATCCCCTTAAAATCCAGCAACCTTCACGGCCGTATCGGGCGGCCCGCGCGGGCGACGGATTGACCGGTATCAATCATGCCGGCGCCTGGTCGTGCCAAGGGGACTGATGTCACCTCCGCAGCTTACCTTCCCCGGTCAGCAGGCCCCTTTTTCAGACACGCCGTGACCCAGCCATCAAGCAACCAGGCCAGCCATTTCTGGCGCCTCTCGGCCGAGGCGCTCAGCGCGCAGCTCGGCTGCTCCTTGCACGGTCTGTCCGCGGCGGCGGCCGACGAACGCCTCGACCGTTTCGGACCGAACACCGACGCACCGCCGCGGATCGAGGGCGCGGCGCGCGCGATCCTGCGCCGGTTGCTCGAACCGTTGTCGCTGATCCTTCTGGTGGCCGGCATCATCTCGATGCTGACCGGCGACGAGATCGGCGGGCTCATCATCGTCCTGATCCTCGCGCTCTCGATCGGCCTCGATACCATCCAGGAGGGACACGCGGTCCGCGCCGCCGAGATTCTCCGGCGCTCGGTGGCCCTGAAGGCCGAGGTCAGCCGCGACGGCGCATTTGTCGATATCGATGTCGAGCGCCTCGTGCCCGGCGATCTGCTGCGCGTCCGCGCCGGCGACATCATCCCGGCTGACGCGCTGATCCTTGAGAGCACCGCCTTCACCGCGGGTGAAGCCGCGCTCACCGGCGAGCCCTATCCGGTGCAGAAACGCGCCGGGCCATGCGCCGGCCCCGACGACACCTCGAACGCGCTGTTCCGCGGCGCCGTCGCCCAAACCGGCGAGGCGATCGCGCTCGTGGTCAGGACCGGCCGCGACACCGTGTTCGGCGCGGCGGCCTCCGCGCTCGCCGAGGCGCAGGCGCCCTCTCCCTTCGAACGGGACTTGCGCGAATTCGGCCTCGTGATCGCGCGCGCCACGCTGGCGCTGGTGCTGGTCGTGCTCACCATCCGCGTCGTGTTCGGCCGTCCCGTGCTCGATTCGCTGCTGTTCGCCGTCGCGCTTGCGGTCGGGCTGACGCCGGAACTGCTGCCGATGATCACGACGGTGACGCTGTCGCGCGGTGCGCTGCGCATGGCCGGCCGCAAGGTGATCGTGAAGCGGCTCGCCGCCATTCACGACCTCGGCGCCATGACCGTGCTGTGCACGGACAAGACGGGCACGCTGACATCGGCCGAGATCACGCTCGCCAGAAGCCTCGATGCCGCCGGCAAGGACGATGCGCGCGCCGCGCGGCTCGGCGCCATTGCGGCCTCGCTCGGCGGCGACCGTGGCGCGCTCGATGCCGCCCTCGTCGCCGGCCGGCCGGAGCCTTGCCAAGGCTGGACACTCGCCGGACGGCAGGCTTTCGATTTCTCGCGCCGGCTGGGATCGGTGCTCGCCACCGGCCCCGAAGGCGCGCGACTGATCGTCAAAGGCGCGCCGGAGGCCGTGCTGGAATTGTGCGCGATGGACCAACATGCGCGCGAGGCGGCAATGGCCCATGTCCACGCGCTTGCCACCGAGGGCCTGCGCACCGTGGCCATCGCGTCGCGGGCGTGGAGCGGCGCGCTGCGTGAGGTCGAGACCGACGACGAGACCGACCTCGTCTTCGAAGGTCTCTGCGCCTTCGCCGATCCGCCGAAGCCGACGGCCGCGGCCGCGATCGCCCGGCTCGCAGCGGGCGGCGTGAGGCTGAAGATCCTGTCGGGGGACGATCCCGTTGTGGTGAAGCGGCTCGCCGCCCTGGTCGGGCTCAACGCCGAGCGCGTGCTGTCGGGAGCCGACATCGCCGAGCTCAGCGACGAGGCGCTTGCCGTGCAGGTGCGCTCGGCCGATGCGTTCGGCCGGCTCGCACCGGACCAGAAATCGCGCATCGTGAAGGCGCTCCAGGCCGGCCGCGAGGTGGTCGGCTTCCTTGGCGACGGCATCAACGACGCACCGGCCCTGAAGGTTGCCGATGTCGGCCTGTCGGTCGACGGCGCCACCGGAGTGGCGCAGGCCGCTGCCGACATGATCCTGCTGGCGTCGGATCTCGAAGTCGTCGCCGACGGCGTCGAGGAAGGCCGGCGCACCTTCGCCAACATCCTCAAGTATGTCCGCATGGGCGCGAGCTCGAACTTCGGCAACATGCTGTCGATGGCGGCGGCCTCGATCGCACTGCCGTTCCTGCCGATGCTGCCGACGCAGATCCTGCTCAACAACCTGCTCTACGATCTCTCCGAGCTCGGCATTCCCTTCGACCGCGTCTCGGCGCAGGCAACCGCGAAGCCGCAGGTGTGGAGCATGTCGCGCTTGGTGCGCTTTGCCGCGATCATGGGGCCGCTGTCGTCGGTGTTCGACTTTCTCACCTTTGGCGCGCTGCTTTATTTGTTCAAGGCCTCGCCGGACGAGTTCCGCACAGCCTGGTTCGTCGAATCCATGGCGACGCAGATCCTGGTGATCTTCGTTATCCGCACCTATGGACGGCCCTGGCACAACTGGCCCGATCCGGTGCTTGCGGCCTCCTCGCTGATCGCCCTGTTCGCCGCGATAGCCCTGCCGTTCACGCCGCTCGGGACCTGGTTCGGCTTCGTCGCGCCGCCGCCGATCATGATGGCCGGCATCGCGTTTCTCGTCGTCGTCTATCTCGCCTGCGCCGAACTTTTGAAGCCATTCGCGATCCGCACGGGACCGACCGGCTGAGGTTCCTGTTGCACCGCCCTGCGCATGATGGCGATGCGCCGCGCGGCATTGATATCGGGCGCATTTCCGTGTCTTTGAGAGGTGCCGGGCGATCAGCCGGCCCGAACGCCGGGCCGGAAGCCTCGGTGCATGACGCGGGGCCATAACAATTACAATGACCGCCACCGGCCAGACCACCAGCGCCGAATCATCGGGCCATAGCTGGATCGCCAATCAGCCTTATCTCCTGCTCAGCATCACCGCGATGTGCTGGGCCGGCAATGCGGTGGTGGGGCGGCTCGCCGCCGGCCACATCCCGCCGGTGACGCTGTCGTTCCTGCGCTGGCTGTTCGCCTTCCTGCTGGTGCTGCCGTTCGCCTGGAAGCACCTCGCCCGGGATTGGCCGGCCATCCGCAGCAAGCTCGGCCTGATGATCACGTTGTCGATCACCGGCATCGGCGCCTTCAATACCCTGCAATATTGGGCGCTGGAGCATACCCAGGCGCTCAATACACTTCTGCTGCAGTCGGCCGCGCCCCTGATCGTGGCGCTGTGGTCGCTGGTCATCCTCGGAATCAGGCTCACGGGCGCGCAGGCCTTCGGCGTAGCTCTCTCGATGTGCGGCGTGCTGATCATCCTGCTGCACGGCGATCTCACCACGCTGTCGAACATCGCCTTCAACAAGGGCGACCTGATCTTCATCGTCGCGCTGATCATCTTCGCGCTCTATTCGGTGCTGACGTTGAAGCGACCGCCGATCCACGGCCTGTCGTTCCTCGCCTTCACCTTCGGGGCCGGTGCCGCGTGTCTCATTCCGCTGGAGATCTGGGAAATATCGGCGCGCCCGGTCATGAAGCTCGACGGGCCGAACCTGCTCACCCTGTTCTACGTCTCGGTGTTTCCCTCGACACTCGCCTATCTCTGCTTCAACCGCGGCGTCCGCCTGATCGGCGCCAATCGCGCCGCACCGTTCTTCCATGTCGTGCCGGTGTTCGGCTCGATCATGGCCATGGTCTTCCTCGGCGAACTGCCGCAGGCCTTTCACTTCATCGGCTTCGCGCTGGTGCTGTCGGGCGTTTTCGTGGCATCGCGGAAGCAAGCGAGCTAGCTTGCCCTGAACTTGCTGTAGGCCTCGCTGGTCGCGATGATGACGTGCTCGGCGCAGCCGTTGAGGCGATGCGGGTCGGCATCGAGCTCGTAAGCCTCCGACGTCATCATGTCGAGGAAGGCTGCGACCGACGGATAGAACACCAGCGCGACGAAATCCCACGCATTGCCCTGGTGCGGGCCGAGCGCGATCGCCCTGGCCTCGCCGGTCCACAGCAGCGTGCCGCCGCGCGCCTTGATCATCGGCACGGTGATCGCGCTGTAGCGCAAATACGCATCCCAGCCGGATCCGTCGCCGTCGCGCGAACGGGCGTGGAAACGCATCAAGTTCAGCATCACCACCGGCGCATGCCGGTCGAGCCGTTCCAGGCCCTCGATGTTCAACATATTAACCGCCAATGGCACCTCCGTAAGGTTTGCCTGCATTGTAGCATTGCGGCGACGGGACTTGTGTCATGACGACCATCCGGCGCAAGGTCGTACGCAACGCCAATGACGATTGCATCGCCCGCGCCAGCGGCCTCGAATCCGGCCAGCTGGCTCAACAACCAGCCTTATCTGCTGCTCAGCCTGAGCTCGCTGTTCTGGGCCGGCAACATCGTGATCGCGCGCCATGTCGGCGCGCATGTGCCGCCACTGACGGTGACGACGATCCGCTGGTTCGGCGTGTTCCTGATCCTGCTGCCGTTCTCCTGGCCGCATCTGAAGCGCGACTGGCCGGCGTTGCGCAAAAGCCTGCCGCTGATGCTGTTCCTGTCGCTGGTGGGCTTTGCCTTCAACAACGCGATCTCGTACTGGGCGCTGCAATATACCGAGGCGCTGAACGCGCTGCTGATCCAGTCGGCGGGTCCCCTGTTCGTGGCGCTGTGGTCGCTGGTGTTGTTTGGCGTGCGGCTGACGGCCGGGCAGTTCGCCGGCATCGCGATCTCGCTGGCCGGCGTCCTCATCATCATCCTGCGCGGCGACCTGGCGGCGCTGGCGAGCATCTCGTTCAACCGGGGCGACATCATGTTCGCCTCCTCGCTGGTGGCGTTCGGACTCTACTCCGCCTTCATCCCGCGACGGCCGAAGGTTCATCAACTCTCCTTCCTGTCCTTCACCACCTGCTGCGGCGCCTTCATGCTGCTGCCGACGGCGATCTGGGAGGGATGGAGCGGCAGGGTGCTGCAGTTCGACACCGTGACGCTGCTGACGCTCGGCTGGATCCTGATCTTCCCCTCGACGCTCGCCTATCTCTTCTTCAACCGCGGCGTCGCATTGATCGGACCGAATCGCGCCGCGCCGTTCTTCCATCTGGTGCCGGTATTCGGCTCGGCGATGGCGATCCTGCTGCTCGGCGAAAGGCTCCAGCCATTTCACCTGATCGGCTACGCACTGGTGCTCGCCGGCGTCGTCATCGCCTCACGGCGGTGAAGTAATTCCGCGCCAAGAGAAGGCTCTCGCAGGGTGGGCAAAGCGACTTGTCCACCGTAGCTCGCAGAGCGAAGGCGGAAGCGTGCCCACCTGAACATCATCGTGAACTCAAAAAGAAAAGGTGGGCACGACGCTTTCGCGTCTTTGCCCACCCTACGAATTCAGCGCAAGATCTTATGCCGCGCGGACCTTGGCGAGGAAGCCGTCCACCGCGCCGCGCAGCGCGCCGGACTGGTGATCCAGCTCGCGGGCGTTGGTCAGTACGTCGCCGGCGGCGGTGCCGGTCGCTTCCGCGGCGGAAGTGACGCTGCCGATATGGGCGTTGATCTCGGCCGAGCCGGCCGCGACCGACTGGATGTTGCGGGCGATCTCGCGGGTCGCCTCGCCCTGCTGCTCGATCGAGGCCGAGATGCCGGCGGTGATCTCGCTCATCTCGGCAATCGTCTGCGTGATGCCGCCGATGGCCGCGACCGCATCGCTGGTCGAGGTCTGCATCGCCGCGACCTGGGCGGAGATTTCCTCGGTCGCCTTGGCGGTCTGGTTGGCCAGGGCCTTGACCTCGGAGGCGACGACGGCGAAGCCGCGGCCGGACTCGCCGGCACGCGCCGCCTCGATGGTGGCGTTGAGCGCGAGCAGATTGGTCTGCGCCGCGATCGAATGGATGAGCTTGACCACCTCGCCGATCTTCTCGGCGCCGGTCGATAGCTCCTGCACCGTGGCGTTGGTGCGCTCGGCATCGCTGACGGCGCGGCTCGCAACTTCGGTCGAGCGCGTCACCTGGCGGGAGATCTCCGTCACCGAGCTCGACAGCTCCTCGGCAGCCGCGGCGACCGTGCCGACATTGCCGGAGGCTTTTTGCGAGGCGGCGCCGACGGTCGCTGCGCGCGAAGAGGCGTCGCTGGCGGTCGCAGTCATCGACTGCGCCGTCGACTGCATGCCGGCCGCGGCCGAGGAGACCGAGCGGACGATGCCGTTGACGCTGCGCTCGAAGTCGTTGGCGATATCTTCCATCGCGCGGCGACGATCCACCGCGGCGCGCTCCTTGGCGTCCGCTTCGCTCTTCTCAATCTCGCGGATGCGGACCGCGTTGTCCTTGAAGATCTGGACGGTCGAGGCCATCGCGCCGACCTCATCGCCGCGACCAACGCCGGGGATGTCGCCGTCAAGTTTGCCGTCGGCGAGATCCTTCATGCGGGCACCGAGCAGCGCGAGCGGGCGGCTGATGCTGCGGCCGAGCAGCCAGGCGACGCTGCCGGCGACGATGAGGATGCCAAGCATGGCAAGGCCGAGCATCCAGTAGACCGGGCCCATCTTGGCGTCGATGTCGTCGAGATAGGCGCCGGTGCCGAGATACATGTCGAAGCCGGGAATGGCGACCGCATAACCGATCTTGCGGATCGGCGTTTCCTGACCGGGCTTCACATATTCATAGTAGAGCAGGATCGAGCCGTTGGCCTTGACGCCATCCATCAACTCCTGCGACAGCCTGCGGCCTTCACGACGTCCATGCGGTTCAGCCCGATCTGCTTCGGATCGGGCGCGAGCTGGGTGATGCCGTCATAGGTCGTGCCGAACAGATAGCCCGCACCGTTGTCGTAGGTCATCGCATTGCCGTAGCGGCGAAGCTCGGCCATGGCGGCATCCTTCGTCAGCTCGCCGGCATCGACGCGCTTCTTCAGCGCGGCTGCATAGTTGCGCCCCAAATCGACGATCGCCTTGGCCTGGTCGATGCGCGCATTCACCATCTCGTACTTCATCAGATAGCCGGCGAGAAACCCGGCGATGCAAAGGCCGAACAAGGTGACGCCGACAAGGATGCCAAGCTTGGGGGCGATCTTCAGATTGCTTAACTTCACGGGATAGGCTCCGGAAAAAGGGATGCACGCGAGTCGATCGTTCGAAATTGAATTAACTGTTAGTGGGGGACCCCTTAGCAAGTTCCTTACAGGTCTCCGTAGAAGCCCGGACGCTGCCGCGGAAAACGCCAAATAATCGCCGCAGCGACAACCGGGAATTGTACGCACTCACGCCGATTTCGCGTAAAAGACGTAAAGGCCCGTCCGACGGCGGGTCGCAACAAGAACCGACAAACAAAATCGGAGCTGGAAATGCCGAAATACAGGGTGGTGACGCCGAAGGGCGCGAGCTTCACGGTCGCCGGCAGCGACTATTCGTACGAGCGCGAGGCGCTCGATCCGATCGATGCCGAGATCGTCGAGGCGCCGGCCAATGAGGCCGAGTTCATCGCCGCCGCGAAGAATGCCGACGCGATCTACGCCAAGGGCATCCCGATCACCAAAAACATCATCGACAGCTTGCAGAACTGCAAGGTCATCACGCTCGGCTCGGTCGGCGTCGACAGCGTCGATGTGAAGGCAGCAACTGCACGCGGCATTCCCGTCACCAACATTCCCGACACCTTCATCGAGGAAGTCGCCGACCACGCCATGATGCTATTGCTGTCAGGCTTCCGCCGCCTGGTCGAGCAGGACAAGATGGTGCGCTCAGGGCGATGGACCGAGGGGCGGCCGGCGCTGCTGAAGATTCCGCGGCTGATGGGCCAGACGCTCGGCTTCATCTCGTTCGGACGCGTCGCGCGTGCGGTCGCCAAGCGCGCAGCTCCATTCGGCCTGCGCATGATGGCCTACGATCCCTTCATCCAGGAAACCCTGATGTGGGACCACGGCGTCATCCCGGCGACGCTGAACGAGGTGCTGTCGCAATCCGACTTCGTCTCGATGCACGCCCCCGCCCGGCCCGAAGTGCATCACATGCTGACCGAGAAGCATTTTCGGCAGATGAAGAAGAGCGCGATCTTCATCAACACCGGGCGCGGTGCCACAGTCGACGAGGAAAGCCTGATCAAGGCGCTGCAGGAGGGCTGGATCGCCCATGCCGCGCTCGACGTGCTGGAGAAGGAACCGCCCTCGCACAACAACCCGATCCTGGGCATGGAGAACGTGACGCTGACCGCCCATGTCGCCTCGGCCTCGGCACGGTTCGACGAGGCGCGCAAGCGCCGGGTGGGCTACGAATTGTCACTGGTGCTGCAGGGCATGTGGCCGGTAAGCTGTGTCAACCCGTCGGTGCTGCAAGACACCGCGCTCCGCCGCTGGCAGCCCGTCAGCATGGACCGCGGCCCGAACAGCTAAGGCGGTCCCGCGCGGCAAACGCGCAGGGAAACCGAACGGCCCTTCACCGGCGATCAACGCCGGGAAGGGAGACATCATAGGGAGGAACTGATGAGGAACGACATCACACGTCGTGATGCCTTGGCGCTGGGCCTGTCCGCTGCGACGTTCGCCGCCACCGGTGCTGCGGCGCAAACGTCAAATATCAAGGCCGCCGACGTTGCGGCGCCCAAGCGCGAGATCGAGAAGGGCGCAAGCTTGCGCATGCTGCGGCCGGTGCGTTTCGTGCAGGCCGACGAGGACGTGTTCCGCGCCAATGCGGCCAAGTTCACCAAGGACACCGGGGTCGAGGTCAAGGTCGATTTCGTCGGCTGGGAGGACATCAACCAGCAGACCGCGGTCACGGCCAATTCCGGCGCCGGCCCCGACGTCATCATGGGCTTCTCCGATGCACCGCACATCTATATCGACAAGCTGATCGAACTGACCGACGTCGCCGATTATCTCGGCAAGAAGTATGGCGGCTGGCAGAACCTGGCGAAGATCTACGGCAAGAAGGCCAAGAGCGATTCCTGGATTGGACTCCCCTTTGGAGCCTCCGGCGGGCCGCTGATCTATCGCAAGTCCGTTCTCAAATCCGTCGGATTCGACAAGGCACCGGACGACCTTCCCGGATTCCTGGACCTCTGCAAGAAGCTGCAGAAGGCCGGCAAGCCCGCCGGCTTTGCGCTGGGCAATGCCGTCGGCGACGGCAACGGTTTTGCGGACTGGATGATGTGGGCGCACAACGCCGCACTGCTGGACGAAGAGGGCAACGTCACCATCAACAGCAAGGAAACCATCGCGGCGCTGAACTACGTGAAGGAGCTCTATTCAACCTTCATCGCGGGCACATCGTCCTGGAATGACGTCAGTAACAACCGCGCGTATTCTTCGCAGGAAATCGCGCTGACTTCCAACGGCGTCTCGCTGTACTTCTCGCTGAAGAACGATCCGGCGACCGCGGCCATCGCCGAGGACTCCGAACATCAGCCGCTGCCGAAGGGGCTTGCACCGGTCTCGCCGATGTCCGGACTGACGCTGAATGCCATGGTGTTCAAGCACAGCCCGTATCCCAACGCCGCCAAGGCCTTCCTGCAATACATGCTGGAAAAGGACCAGTACGAACCGTGGCTCAACGCCAACAGCGGCTACTGGTCGCAGCCGCTGGCAGCCTATGCCGATGCGGCGGTGTGGAAGGGCGACCCCAAGGTCGCGATCTTCAAGGAGACGATGAACAGCAACTATTACGCCGGCTATAAGGGTCCGATTTCGACCGCCACCGGTGCTGTTCGCGCGGACTATGTCACAGTGCAGATGTTCGCCTCGGTCGCAACCGGCGCTGCGACGCCTGAAGCCGCGGCTGCGGAGGCGGAGCAGCGTTGCAAGCGCTACTTCCGGCGGCAGAAATGACGGCCGATAGGCCGTCATTGCGAGGAGCACTTGCGACGATGCAAGTCAGACTTCACCGCAGCGATAGACTGGATTGCTTCGCTTCGCTCGCAATGACGGATGTGGTGACCTTCACAGACAGGACAACACACTGATGTCCGTGACCACCCTCTCCTCTCCCGCGCTGGTGCACCGGCAGCCGAACTGGCTCGTCCGGCTGTTCGACTACAAGCCGTTCCTGATCGTGATGTGCCTCGCGCCCGCGATCGGGCTGCTTGCGGTGTTCCTGACCTATCCGCTTGGGCTCGGCATCTGGCTCGCCTTTACCGACACCACGATCGGCCGCAAGGGCGAGTTCATCGGCCTGGAGAACTTCCAGTATCTGTTCACCGATCCCCTGTGGTGGAACGCGGTGTTCTACAGCGTGCTCTATACGGGGATAGCGACATTCGGGAAGTTCGCGCTCGGCTTCTGGCTCGCGCTGCTGCTCAACAATCATTTTCCGTTTAAGAGCCTGTTGCGCGCCATCGTGCTACTGCCCTGGATCGTGCCGACAGTGCTCTCGGCGCTGGCGTTCTGGTGGATCTACGATCCGCAATTCTCGATCATCTCCTATCTGCTGGTCGACGTGCTGCACTGGCGCACGAGCAATGTCGACTTCCTCGGCTCGCCCTGGCCGGCGCGGTTCTCGCTGATCGCCGCCAATATCTGGCGCGGCATTCCCTTTGTCGCGATCTCGCTGCTGGCGGGCCTGCAGACCATCTCGCCATCGCTCTATGAGGCCGCGATGCTCGACGGCGCCAGTTCATGGCAGCGCTTCCGCTACATCACCTTCCCGATGATGATGCCGATTCTCGCCATCGTCATGACCTTCTCGATCATCTTCACCTTTACGGATTTCCAGCTGGTCTACGCCATCACCCGCGGCGGACCGGTCAACTCGACCCACCTGCTGGCGACGCTGGCGTTCCAGCGCGGCATCGCCGGCGGCGAGCTCGGCGAAGGAGCGGCGATCGCGGTGTCGATGATCCCGTTCCTGGTGTTCGCGACGCTGTTTTCCTATTTCGGCCTGGCGCGGCGCAAATGGCAGCAGGGAGAGGCCAATGACTGACGCTGTCGCACAAGCCTCCGTCGCCCAAACAGCGCCCGACACCATGGCCTGGGATTCCGGGCTGCGGCGGCTGATGATGATCTATCTGCCGCTCGGCTGCTTCGTGCTGATCCTGCTGTTTCCGTTCTACTGGATGGCGATCACCTCGTTCAAGCCGAACGCGGAGCTGATGAACTACCGGGAGCACAACCCGTTCTGGATCTCCTCGCCGACATTGGCGCACATCAAGCATCTTTTGTTCGACACCGCCTATCCGCGCTGGCTGTGGACGACGATGCTGGTCGCGATCGGCTCGACCACGCTGTCGCTGGTCGCGAGCACACTTGCCGCCTACGCGATCGAGCGCCTGCGCTTCCGCGGCAGCCCCTATGTCGGCCTTGGCATTTACCTCGCCTATCTCGTCCCGCCGTCGATCCTGTTCATCCCGCTCGCAACCGTGGTGGTGCAATTCGGTCTGTTCGATTCCCCGCTCGCGCTGATCCTGGTCTATCCGACCTTCCTGGTGCCGTTCTGCACCTGGCTTTTGATCGGCTATTTCAAGTCGATCCCGTACGAGCTCGAGGAGTGCGCGCTGGTCGACGGTGCGACGCGGCTGCAGATCCTGCGCCGGATCACGCTGCCGCTCGCGGTGCCCGGCCTGATCTCGGCCGGCATCTTCTCCTTCACGCTGTCCTGGAACGAGTTCATCTACGCGCTTGCCTTCATCCAGAGCGGAGCCAACAAGACCGTGCCGGTCGCGATCCTGACCGAGCTCGTCACCGGCGACGTCTATCAATGGGGCGCGCTGATGGCGGGCTCGCTGCTCGGCTCGCTGCCGGTTGCGATCTTCTACTCGCTGTTCGTGGATTATTACGTCTCGTCGCTGACCGGCGCGGTGAAGGAATAATTTTTCCTCTCCTCGGTCCTCTCCCTCCCCCGCAAGCGGGAGAGGGAGCACATCTCCTTCGTGGCGCGGCCGCTAGCCCGACGGCACGATCACCATGGTCTTGTCCTTCGGCCAGCGGACGCGCCAGGCGAAGTTGATGTCCCTGATCTCGCCGGACTTGGCGTCGAACGACCATTCCAACACGCCGCGCTTGTCACGGATGTCTTTCGCGGTGGGCGGCGTGGTCGTGGGCAGCATCTCGACCAAGATCTCGTCATTCTCGCTGACCGGCAGCTGATCCTCGATCGCGACATGGATCGGGAAGTCGTGACCGTTGCGGATGGTGGTCTTGAAGGCGCGCTCGTCGGTCTTCGAGGTCGTCACGATCAAGCCGGCTGAGCCTTCGTTGCGCTTGAGCACGGCGCGCTCGATCTTGACCTTGTCGTCCGCGCCGAAGCCGAGCCGGACGATGTCGTCCTTGGCCGAGGCTGCGAGCTTGCCGCGGCCGACGAAGATGCCGTCACGGTAGATCGCAACCTTGCCAGGCAGCAGCGTCGTATCGTCGGTCTGCTTGAAGCTGGCTTCGAGGAAGGCGGTGGGGTCCTGCACCGGCGCGGCGCGTACCGCGAGGTCGGCCGCCACGCTCATCGAGGCGATGCGCAGGCTCTTGGCGCCCTCGGCAGCACCGAGACTGACGCGGCCGGGGATCTTGAAGGTGGCCTGGAAATCGCCGATCTCGGCGACTGCCTGTTGCTCGTCGACCCGCTCGCGCGGTTCGGCCGCCTCTGCAACCTTGCTCGCGAAGGATGGAGACTGCATCTGACGCGCCATTGGGGCCGGCCGCGCTAGATCGGAGACCGAACCCGCCGCCAGCGGCTTCGGCACCTGCGGATATTGCGCCACCAGCGAACCCAGCTCCGGCGCGCTGCCGCCGCGGGCGATCCGGACCGTGGAAACGCCGAGCGCGACATTCGACCAGTCTTCACCGGTCGACTGCGTGACCTCGGCACGGCGGACCAGCTCGAGTTGCGGCTTGCGATCCTTGGCGCCGGTGTCGAGCCGGGCGTCATAGAGCGGGAGCCAGCGCGCATTGCGCACAGTATAGGCCACGCGCAGCGTCGCTTTCGTCGCGGCGGCCGAGGCGACGTCGATGCGCACCTCGAGCTTGCCCGGCGGCTTGGCAGACCGGTCGGCCTCGAGCTGCGCGATCTGGCGATCGATCTCGCGCTGTTTTCGCGTGGCATCGCGGATCGCCGTTTCGGCGGCCGCGACTTCCTCGGCGACCGCGGTGAAGGCCGCGCGCCATTCAGTGATCGGGCGCGCCTCGCCTTTCTCGCCAAGGCCGGCGGGAGAGGCTTCGGCAAAGCGCTGCGCGAATTTGCGCCGGGCGGCCGCCGCATCGATTGTGCCTTGCAGATCGGCGCGCTCGTCCTTGAGCGCCTCGATGCGCTTGTCGAGTTCGGGCAGATTCACCGGTGGTGCCGCCCGCGGCGGCCGCGCATCGATCGTGCCGATCGTGAGCTTGGCACCCGCCTCGCCCTCGACGCGGAGCGAAGACGGATCGAGCGAGAGCGGGAAGTCCTTGACGACCAGCGTCGAATCCCCTGAGGCGAGGTCGAGCGCGATCACGCGCGTGACGGTGGCGCCATCAGGATAGACGGTGACGGTGTCGATGGCCGATGTGGCGTCCACATCGGCGGCCCATGAGGGCGAGGCGAGCGCTGTGGTCACCAGGACCAGTCTCGTCGTCGCCAAACATCTTGCGGTGATGCGCATCACAATTCTCCCTGCCGATATCGCCGCGTCGCCAGCCGGACGCGCGATCAAATGCCACGCCAACATGGTTGGACGCGGCAGGGAAGGAACCGGTTCGATTGGGGTTTCCGTGGGGCGCCGCCGCGGCGGCACCATGGCCGCGGAGCGCGTCACCACGCAGCGGCACAAATTCGTCCGAAAGGCGAACCTCGCCCGTCAGACCTGGCTGGGCGAACCTTGGCCGAAGATGCGGCGAAGCAGGTCCGTCACGTTGCGGGCGGCCGCCTTCTTCAAAATGTTGGCCCGATAGCCCTCGACCGTACGCGCGCTCAGATGCATACGGCGGGCGATCTCCTTGTTGGTGAGGCCGGCGGCAAGATGCGTGAGCACGTCGTTCTCACGCGCGGTCAGAGCTTCGCAACCCGGCAACCAGCGATGTCTGGCCGATTCCGGCTGGGCAAATTCGTCGATCGCGGCGTCGATCCTGCCGACGATATCGTGGGTGCGGAACGGTTTTTCGATGAAATCGGCCGCGCCGCTCTTGATGGCATCGACCGCCATGGCGATGCTGCCGTTCGCCGCGGTCACCAGCACCGGCGCCATGCAGTTTTCTTCGCGCAGACGCTTGAGCACGTCGAGGGCGGAGCGATCGGCTGGCATCTCCAGCAGCACGCAGGCCGGCATCCGCGCCTTGGCCTCCGACAGCAGCGATGCGCCATCGGCGAAGCAGATCACGTCATAGGCGCTCTGCTGAAGCGCGTTGGACAATTGTTCGCGAGAGGCAGCGTCGGTTTCAATGACGAATACTTCACCCTTGGAAAACATGTTCCCCGGCATAGTCCCGATCCAGCAATGTCTTGGTCAAATGGCCAGCGACGCCAAGGGGCTCGTCGCGCCCGGCCGTCATCAGCACGGCATTCGCGCCGGTGCTTGGCTTTCCCCTTATGTATGGTGCACCCGGTTCCCGGATTTGACGGATCGGGACAGAAACTTTACATTTGGGGACATCCGCGGAATGGCTGACAGGACATGGTCGCATGACCGACCTCATTCGCAGCGCAGGTTTGAGCTGTTACCCGGACGTGGCCCGGTCGGTCGGGCTCGACCCCTGGCAGATGATGCGCAAGGTCAGGTTGCCGCTGGCCATCCTGGACGAGCCCGATACACCCATTGCGGTCCCGGCCCTGCGTCGCCTGCTCGAGATATCGGCAGCGGAATCCGGTGCTGAAGATTTTGGCTTGCGGCTGGCCGAGCGCGGCGGCCTGACCAATTTCGGCGCGGTCGGCCTGATCGTGCGCGAACAGGCGACAGTCGGCGAGGCGATCGAGGCTCTCTCCCGCTTCATTCCTATCCATCACGACGGCATGAAGCTCGAAATCGTCAAGGACAAGCAGACCGTGACGATCATCTTGCATCTGCGTGGGCGGCAGCCGACCGCGCCGCGCCAATCGATCGACATGGCGCTCGGCAGCATCCACCGCATCATCCAGTCGCTGTTCGGCAGCGATTGGCGGCCGCAGGAAGTGCATCTGCACTACCCGCCGCCGCAGGACCGCAAGCGCTACCGCGACTTCTTCGGCTGCCGCGTGATCTTCAACGCGGACGAGGACGCGATCGTGATGTCGGCGCACGACATGGAGCGCCGGATCCCGAGCGCGCATCCCCTCATCGCCAGCTACTTGCGCAAGCGAATCGAGGCGATGGAAAGCCGGCCCGCAGGCTGGGAGGAGAAAGTCGACGAGGTCGTACGCGGCCTGCTCGCGAGCGGCGACTGCACGGTCGAACGCGTCGCCGAGCATCTGGCCTGCACCCGCCGCACCATCCACCGCCACCTCGCCGCATCAGGCACCAGCTTCTCGGCCATCCTCGATGCGCAACGCGCCGACCTCGTGATCAAGCTGATCGAGGACTCCGGCCGGCCGCTGGCGGATATCGCCGCGCAACTGGGCTTCTCCGCGCAGAGCGCCATGGCACGCTGGTTTCGCGGCCGCTTCGGCTGCACCATCACGGAGTGGCGCAAGGGCGTGCGGCCACTCCCAAAAGCGGCCGACGCCACATCGGCGTCAGCAAGCTAGATCTCAGCGTGCCGGGGCGGCCGCGCCCATGATGGCGAGTGCCCGCCGAGGACTGCCTGTCAGCAGCGGGCCGAACGCGACGGCAAAGCCGAGGAAGGCGACGATCCAGCCGCAGGCCGCGAGGTGCAGCAACACATCGCCATGTGCGGGCAGCACCACGGCAGCAATCCGCGTCAGTGCCGCGACGATGATGGCAATATAGATGATTTGTGTTGCCGGCGACGCCGTCAGTGCCTGCCCGGTATGGCCGAGGCTCGCGCGCGTCATCACTGCGAGTGTCATGATTCCGGCCGCCCCCACCATCCAGGCGTGAATGCCGGCGCTCGGCGGCAGCACGCCGAAGCCGGCCAGGGCGTTGAGGATGAAGCCAAGCGGAACGAAGGCGTAGCCGACATGCAGGATCACAAGCAGCCGCTCACGCGTGGTGCGATCACCCGCCCAGCGCGCAAGCCGTATCAGATGCAGCATGCCGACAAGCGCCAGCGCGACACCAGTGACCGCATTCAGTGGTGCCGCGATCCAGGCGATCAGCGCCAGCGCGCTCAATCCGATCACCACGCCGTCGAACCGTCCGAACGGCACCGGCACGCGGCCGGGATTGAACTTGACCAGCCAGTTTCGGGTGAAGCTCGGAATGATGCGACCGCCGATCAGCGAGATCAACAGCACGACCACACCGACACCGATCCGGATGCTGGTATCCGCCGCGCCATTGAAATGCGCTTCGAGATGGAAGGCGACGTTGCCTGACAGCAGCACCAGCACGAGCCCCACGACAGGCAGATTGCGCCAATTACCGCCCGCGATGATCTCACGCGTTGCAGCCGCAACGACCAGCGCCAGAAAGGCCGCATCGACGGCCAGCGCAAACCGCCAGCCCATCTCGGCCGATAGTACCACCGCGGCACGCCCCGCGAGCCAGACCACCAGCAACGCGCCCAGCGACGCGCCCTGGATCGGCAGCCGCCCGGTCCAGTTCGGGATCGCGGTGAACAGGAAGCCGGTGATGACGGCCGGCAGGAAGCCGTAGAGCATCTCATGGACGTGCCAGTCGCGCGGCGCGAAGGCTGACGTCACCGACAGCTCGCCATAGAACATCGGCAGCCAGAGCAGGATCGATAGCGCGGCCTGAATGGCGGCGAGCAGGAAGAAGGGCCGAAAGCTATTTGCAAACAGCGGAATGCCCTGAAAATGACGGGATCGGGCGCCAGCCATCGGAACAACTCCAGCAGATTGAGACCGTGTATATTGAAAAAATACTGCTGCGCAGCTGGTGCGTTTTTGCGCTATCGCAAACTGCCAGATGATTGCAGGTGCCATCACACTCCCGATGTCAAGGAGGCAGAATGGCCAAGGTCGACACGTCACTGGTTGCTCATTTGCCGCTGTTTGCCGGTGTCAAGCCTGATGATCTCGACGAGATCCTGCGCGAGGCCCACTCCGTGCGTTATCCCAGGAACACCGCCGTCTTCGAGCAGGGCGCAGACGCACAGTCGTTCTTCCTGCTGCTGCACGGCCATGTCCGTGCGGCCAAGACGACGCCAACCGGCGAGCAGATCGTGGTGCGCTATGTGGCGCCCGGCGAGACGTTTGGGCTGGCGATGGCGATCGGAGCTGCGCACTATCCGGCAACCGCGCTCGCGGTCGAGGACAGCGTCGTCCTGATCTGGCCCAATTCTGCCTGGCCGCGTCTGGTCGCGCGGTTTCCTGCACTTGCCGCCAACACGATGCAGACCGTCGGCAAGCGGCTGCAGGAGAGCCACACCCGCATCCTGGAAATGTCGACCCAGCAGGTCGAGCAGCGCGTCGCGCATGCGCTGCTGCGGCTCGCCAACCAGTCCGGCAAGAAGCTCGACCACGGCATCGAGATCGACTTCCCGATCAGTCGCCAGGACATTGCACAGATGACCGGCACCACGCTACACACGGTCAGCCGCATCCTCAGCGGCTGGGAGAGCCAGGGTCTGGTCGAGAGCAGTCGGCAACGCATCATCCTGCGCGATCCGCACAAGATCGTCGTGCTGGCGGAGCGGAGCCCGGACAGCGGCGCGGCTTGACGTGCGCCCCGGCGCAGATTTCGACCCAGCTCAGGCCGGCACACAATCGCTCAGCGCGGCCAGGAATTTGTCGCGGTCGATGCCATGCTCGCGGCAGGCGTCGTCCACGGTGTGGAAGGTCGCGATCGGACAGCCGACACAGGCCATCCTGAAGGCGAGGAACACGCGGATCGTGCGCGGCGCGTTGCGCATGATGTCATCGACCAGATCGTCGGATCGGAAAGGCATGAACAACTCCATTCCGAACAGACGATAGCGGGGCGGGGCTCAGTTTCTTTGTGGAAGCGCAAGCTGTCGCCAGTTCCTCAACTCGTCATTCCGGGGCGCGCCACTTGGCGCGAGCCCGGAATCCATTCCCCTACGTCACGCGCGGCACGATGGATTCCGGGTTCGCGCGGCGCGCGCCCCCGGAATGACGGGGCTACACCGCCCGGCTGTGCAGCTGCCTGCCCGGATCCAGGTAGGCATCGAATGCGGCGGCGACGCTGCGGACCAGAAAGCGCGAATCGTTCGCGACCGCGAGACGGTCGCCATCCATTCTCACCACGCCGTCCGAGATCAGCGACTTCAACCGCGACGCCGATCGCAGCATCGCCTTTGGCTCAGCGCCATGGCGCGCGCAGATGTCGCCGAGATCGGCGCCGAACTCGCACATGATGCGCTCGATGATGTCAGCACGCAGCCGGTCGTCGTCGTTGAGTCCATAGCCCTTCGCGGTGGCGAGGCGACCGCTGGCGATGCTCTGCTGATAGGCGCCGATCTGCACCTCGTTCTGGACGTAACCCTGTGGCAGATGTCCGATGGCGCTGGCGCCGAAGCCGAGCAGCACCTCGCCCTGGTCGGTGGTATAGCCTTGGAAGTTGCGCCGCAGCGTCCCCTGCTCGTAGGCCACGGCCATGGCATCGCCAGGTTTCGCGAAATGGTCGAGGCCGATCTGCACATAGCCGGCCTCGTTCAGCGCGTTGGCGATGGCGCAGGCCTGGTCGTGGCGTGCGAGGCCGTCAGGCAAATGGGTCTCGTTGATCATGCGCTGGTGTCTCTTGAAGCCCGGCACATGTGCATAGCCGAACACCGAAAAGCGGTCGGGGGCGAGCGCGAGCGCGCGACGCACCGTATCCAGGCAGGATGCGATGGTCTGGTGCGGCAGGCCGTAGATCAGATCGAAATTGATTCCCCCGATACCGGCCTGCCGGAGCATGTTGACGACGGAGGCGGTCTGCTCATAACTCTGCACACGGTTGATCGCGCGCTGCACGACGGGATCGAAACTCTGCACGCCGAGGCTGACGCGGTTGACGCCGGAGAGCCGCATGGCCTCGACCATCTCTGACGTCAGCGTCCGCGGGTCGATCTCGACCGCGATCTCGGCCGAGGGCAGCACGAAGAAGGCGTGGCGCATCGCCGCCATCAATTCCGCGAAGGCCTCCGGTGCCATGATCGTCGGCGTACCACCGCCGAAATGAATGTGCTCAACCTTGATGCGGCGGCCGATGGTATCGGCGACCAGGGCGACCTCGCCGAGGAGTGTCCGTTGATAGGCCGCGACGAGCTCGTCGCGGCGGACGATCTGGGTATGGCAACCGCAGTACCAGCACATCTCGCGGCAGAACGGCACGTGCAGATACAGCGATGCACTGGCGCCCGAGGGAAGCTCGGACAGCCATCGCGCGTAGGTGTCGGCACCGATCTCCGCCGAGAAGTGCGGCGCGGTCGGGTAGCTCGTGTAGCGCGGCAATCGCTCTTCGCCATAGCTCGCCGCGAGGTCGGTCCTCATGTCTTACCCATCGGTAAATTGATGCTGCACGCGGTCGCGGCAAAGCTGGATGGTAAAGAATGACCCGTTTTCCACGAGACCACCTTGCGCTCGCTCAAAGTCACGGCGCTGGATCGCAGTCATTGTGGCATTTGATCATCACTCCTGGGAGACTGGCCATGGCGTCGTTTGCGCTCGATCTCGTTCTCTGGCTCGCCGGTATCCGCGGCCACATCCCGCGCTTCGACGATTTCCGTCCCGTCCCCGTCGCGCCCGCCGCTGGCGCAAATCGTCTCGTGCCCATGCTGGTCATCATAGCTGCCGTGCTCGCCGCGCTGTCGCTCGCAGTCTGGGGCACCGTCTGGATCGCAATCGAGCTTCTCTAATCCATGCCTCCGGCTACGCGGTTCGGCTCCGTTAAGGGATTCACAGGAGCCGAATCCGGCAAAAGCTTGTCGCAGCACAAACACGCTTGCCGCAACAGGCGCACACTGCATCCGTCATCAAACGCTTTTCAGATGAAGGATGCTTCCGATGTTTACCCGCAGAGCCGCATTGATCAGCGCCGCCGCGACCGCCCTGATGCTGGCAACTCCCGCCTTCGCCGCCAGCGATCTCAACCTGCCCCGGCAGAAGGTAGAGCTGGTTGCCCCGCCCTTCGTGCATGCGCACGAGCAGGCGACCAGGCAGAGCCCCAAGATCATGGAGTTCACCCTCACCATCGAGGAGAAGAAGGTCGTCATCGACGAGAAGGGCACCACCTTCCAGGCCATGACATTCAACGGCTCGATGCCGGGCCCACTGATGGTGGTGCATGAGGGCGACTATGTCGAAGTGACGCTGGTCAATCCCGCCACCAACTCCATGCCGCACAATATCGACTTCCACTCCGCCACCGGCGCGCTCGGCGGCGCCGCGCTCACTTTGATCAATCCCGGCGAGCAGGTCGTGTTGCGCTGGAAGGCCACGCGGACCGGCGTGTTCGTCTATCACTGCGCGCCGGGCGGCCCGATGATTCCCTGGCACGTCGTCTCCGGCATGAACGGCGCCGTGATGGTGCTGCCGCGCGACGGACTCAACGACGGCAAGGGTCACGCACTGAAATACGACAAGGTCTACTATGTCGGCGAGCAGGACCTGTACGTGCCGCGTGACGAGAAGGGCAATTTCAAGTCCTACGACTCGCCGGGTGAAGCCTTCACCGACACCGAAGAAGTGATGAAGAAGCTCATCCCCTCGCACGTCGTGTTCAACGGCAAGGTCGGCGCGCTCACTGGCAAGAACGCGCTGACGGCGAATGTCGGCGAGAACGTCCTGATCGTGCATTCGCAGGCCAACCGCGACAGCCGTCCGCACCTGATCGGCGGCCACGGCGACTATGTCTGGGAGACCGGAAAATTCTCCAACCCGCCGGAGACCGGACTCGAGACCTGGTTCATCCGCGGCGGCTCGGCGGGAGCTGCGATGTACAAGTTCCTGCAACCCGGCATCTACGCCTATGTCACGCACAATCTGATCGAAGCCGCTGACCTCGGTGCCACCGCGCACTTCAAGATCGAGGGCAAGTGGAACGATGACCTGATGACCCAGGTGAAGGCACCTGCGGACATACCGGCCGCCAACACCAACTAGAGGCGACCAGGGGCCGGTCGTCACCGGCCCCTCCTCTTCGGGGAACGACCATGCTGATTGCATTCAAGCTCAAATTGCTGCTCGCCTGCGCCGCCGGCTTCGCAGGACCGCTGGCCGTTGCGCCAATCGTTTCCGAAATGACGATGCGCGACGCGCAGGGCGAGCCTGCGATCGTCGAGATTGCCGCGGGCAGCTTCGCCTATCGCGAGGCCGGCGATTTCACCCGCGCCGGGCAGCAGGCCGAGGCGCCGCTGCGCATACTGCAATTCACGCGGCCGCTTCACATCATGCGCGAGCAGGTCTCCTCCGCCGACTACCAGCTTTGCGTGCAGCATGGCGAATGCCGCGCGCTCGATCGCGGCGTCGCGATTGCGCCCGACCGGCCTGCGGTGCAGGTGAGCTGGCACGATGCGCAGGCCTATGCGAGCTGGCTGTCGCGCAAAACCGGCCACCATTACCGCCTGCCGAGCGACGCCGAATGGGCTTTTGCGGCAGGCTCCCGCTTCAGGGACGACGGCGCGCCTGCGGACGCGGACAATCCGGCAAAGCGCTGGATCAGCCGCTACGAGCGCGAATCCGAACGCGATCTTTCCGACACCACAGCCTATCCGTTCGGCAAGTTCGGCCTCAACGAGCGTGGCGTGTCCGATGTCGCCGGCAATGTCTGGGAGTGGACCTCAACCTGCTTCGTGCGCTCGCGCGTCGATGCATCAGACAACGCCGGCAGATCGACGGTGAATTGCGGCGTACGCGTCGCCGAAGGCGCGCACCGCGCCTATGTCACCGACTTCATCCGCGACGCCCGCGCCGGCGGCTGCGCCCAGGGGGTGCCGCCCGCCAATCTCGGTTTTCGTTTGGTGCGCGAGGAGCGGTCGTGGGTGGCGAACGTTTCGACGAGATGGAGCAAGGTGTGGGCGGCGCGGTCGTAGCCGGATACTCCGTCATTGCGAGCGCAGCGATGCAATCCAGAATCTTTACGCAGAAACAGTCTGGATTGCTTCGTCGCAAGGGCTCCTCGCAATGACGAGATTGAGGCGCGCGCCCGGCCCTCAAGCCGCACGGCACGCGCGGCTTGCTCAAATCATCCGCGCGAACATCCGAAAGCCCGGCGCACCAATGATCGCCTCGAAAGCGGGATCGCGCTTCTCGTCCGCGAACGCAAAGCCTGCCTTGGTGTAAGCGCGCTCGGCCGGTTCATTGCCGATCAGGAACGATATCGTCGCGCGGCGGAAGCCGGCTGCCCTTCCCTTTGCCAGCGCGGATTCGATCAATGCCTGCACGAGGCCGCGGCCGCGATAGGCGGGATCGGTCGCGACGTGCTCGACCATCCAATCGCCTTCGCCGCCCTGGACCCAGCAATTGCGGATATAGGCGCCGCGTCGGCGGATCGCCTCCAGCTCCGGCGCGGTTAGCCCGGTCGCCGCGCCGACCTCCTCGATCGCAGCCCACGCCGCGGGGCCGGTGCCTACCGCAGGCATGGCACAGAGCGCAGCGGCAGCTTGGCCATCGCACTCAGCGACGAGGAAATTTGAATAGTGCCACATTGACACGGCCTGCGCGGTCGCGATGCGCGCGATGAAGTCGCGACACTGCTGCTCCGGCCAACCCAGCGCAACATCGAACCAGCCGCGCGGCCGGTAGCCGCGCTGCGATAGCAGGATAGTTCTGGCGATGAAATCGGCGTCCTCGGGACGCGCAGACCGGATCGTCATGCGCGCCCCCTTCGCGAAGACCTTACGTGTTCGTCAGCGCGACGCGGAATTCGGCTTCGGTCTTGGCCTTGACCTCGTCGAGCGTGACGCCGTCGGCGAGCTCGATCAGGGCCATGCCGCCGTCACCGTGCTTGTCGATTGTGAAGACGGCCAAGTCAGTCACCACCATGTCGACGACGCGCTCGCCGGTCAGCGGCAGATTGCATTTCTTCAAGAGCTTCGGGCCATCCTTGGCGGAATGCTCCATCACCACGACGACGCGCTTGACGCCGGCGACGAGGTCCATCGCGCCGCCCATGCCCTTGACCATCTTGCCGGGGATCATCCAGTTGGCGAGATCGCCGTTCTGGGCCACCTGCATGGCGCCGAGGATCGACAGATCCATGTGGCCGCCGCGGATCATGCCGAAGGAATCCGCGCTCGAGAAATACGAGGTCGACGGCAGCTCGCTCACGGTCTGCTTGCCGGCATTGATCAGATCGGCGTCCACCTCGTCCTCATAGGGGAACGGGCCCATGCCGAGCATGCCGTTCTCACTCTGCAGGCTGACGTCGACGCCATCAGGAATGTAGTTCGAGACCAGCGTCGGGATGCCGATGCCGAGATTGACGTAATAACCGTCGCGCAACTCCTTGGCGGCACGAGCGGCCAGCTGTTCACGGGTCCAGGCCATATGACTCTCCTAAGGGGTTGCGAGTTAAGCCGCGGGCCGCGGACGGGTGTTGCGGAATTCGATGCGCTTCTTGGCCGTGCCGACCTCGACGATGCGCTTCACGAAAATGCCGGGCGTGTGGATATGATCGGGGTTGAGTTCACCGGCGGGAACCAGGTGCTCGACCTCGGCCACGGTGATCTTCGCGGCGGTCGCCATCATCGGGTTAAAATTGCGCGCGGTCTTGCGATAGATCAGGTTGCCGGCGGTGTCGCCCTTCCAGGCGTGCACGATGGCGAGGTCGGCGAACAGGCCGCGCTCCATCAGATACTTTTCGCCGTCGAACTCCTTTACTTCCTTGCCTTCGGCGATCAGCGTGCCGACGCCGGTCTTGGTGTAGAACGCGGGGATGCCGGCGCCGCCGGCGCGGATGCGCTCGGCCAGCGTGCCCTGCGGGTTGAATTCGAGTTCCAGCTCGCCGGCGAGGAATTGCTGGGCGAACAGCTTGTTCTCGCCGACATAGGACGAGATCATCTTCTTGATCTGGCGGGTCTCCAGCAGACGAGAGAGTCCGATGCCGTCGACGCCGGCATTGTTCGAGACGACCGTCAGACCCTTCACGCCGGAGTCGCGGATCGCATCCGACAGCGATTCGGCGATGCCGCAGAGGCCGAAGCCGCCGGACATGATCATCATGTTGTCCTTGAGAACGCCCTCAAGCGCCGACTTAGCGTCGGGATAGACCTTGTTCATGCAAAACCCTCGACTTAAACCTGAGAGGCGTCGCGCCCGCCCTTGTTGGTGGCGATTATTAGGCGAAATCGTCCGAAGCCGTCAATGATACGGGGTTCTCCGTTCTGAGAGGCGGTGCTAGAAGCTGCCCACGCCGTGGGCAGAACCGTCCGCGGCCTTGAAAGCGACAAGAAAACCCATCAAGTTGCGGCACTTAACATAACAGGACTTGGACAGGATCTTGGGCGCGGGGCGCGCAGGTTTCCCGGCCCGCCTTAGCTAGCTCAAACGACCAACCCGATCAGGACATGCCATTGACCATGGCCCAAGGAATGAAGCGCCTCGGGACGCCGATTGCGGCGCTGCTCGGCGTCGTGCTGGTCGCCCTGATCGCGACCTCCTGGCTCATCAACCGCGACGCGCTGCGCAAGGCGGTCGAAGCGCAGATCCGCGACGTCACCGGGCTCGAGCTCAGTGTGGCGGGTAACATCGACATTTCCGTGCTGCCGGCGAGCTACATCTCCTTCCATGACGTCGGCCTCAAGGGCGGCGGCACCGCCGATCCCGCGCTCCATGTCGACGTGCTCACCGCCAACCTTCGGCTGCTGCCGCTGCTGCTGCAACGGTTCGAGATCGCCGACTTGACGCTGCTGCGGCCGCATATCCATGTCAGCCTGAAGCCGGACGGCGAGAGCAACTGGACACCGTTCATCCAGACCATTGCGCGGACGATGAAGCCCGGCGCCGACAACCAGGTCTCATTTTCCGAGATCAGGATCCAGGATGGCCTGCTCGACTATCTGGACGTCGCCACCAATGCCACCGAGAAGTTTGAGGACATCGACCTGTCGCTGGCCTGGCCCTCGATCTCGCGCTCCTTCGCCGCAACCGGGCAGTTCGACTGGCGCGGCGAACGCGTCGACGGCTCGATCAGCTTTGCCGATTTCGTCGCGGCGCTCTCGGGCGAGCGCTCCGGCCTGAGGGCGCGGATCGCAAGTAGCCCGCTCAAGCTCGCCTTTGACGGCAGCGTCGCCAATCGCACCAGCCCGATGATGGAGGGCACGCTCACCATCGACAGCCCGTCCTTGCGCAACGCGCTGCGCTGGACCGGCCAGCCGCAGCCCGGCAGCGGGGGCTTCGGCCGCTTCGCGCTGAAGGCCCGCGCCAATGTCGTTGGCGCCTCAATCGCGCTGACCAACGTCAATGTCGAGCTCGACGGCAACGCCGCCGAAGGCGTCATGACCTATGTCAATAACGGCCGGCAGACTCTGCAGGCGACGCTCGCTGCCGACGCGCTCGACTTCACGCCTTATATCTCCACCTTCCGCCTGCTCGCGAGCGGCGCGCGCGATTGGAACAGGCAGCTGTTCGATCTCAACGGATTGTCGAGCACCGACCTCGACATGCGCCTCTCGGCGGCGAAGCTGACGGTCGGCCCGACCAAGCTCGGCCGCACCGCGATCGGTGCCAATTTGCGCAACGGCACGCTGGCGCTCTCGGTCGGCGAGGCCCAGGTCTATGGCGGCATCGCCAAGGGCTCGTTCGGCATCTCGCGCGCTGACACGGTTGCCGACATCAAGGCGCAATTCCAGTTCACCGACGTCGACCTTCAGGCCTGCGCTACCGAACTGTTCGGCCTCAACAAGCTGTCCGGCCGCGGCAACATCAACGTGTCTCTCGTCGCCTCCGGCTCGAGCCCGTTTGGCCTCGTGCAGTCGCTCGACGGCACCGCCAGCGTGACCGGGCACGACGGCGCCATCTCCGGCTTCAATGCCGAGCAGCTCCTGAAGCGGCTCGAGCGCCGGCCGCTGTCCGGCGGCGGCAATTTCCGCAACGGCTCGACGCCTTACGACAACCTCACCATTGCAGTGAAATTCGCCGACGGGATCGCCACGGCCGAGGACATCCGCATCGAGGGACCTGCGGCGAAGATCACGCTGACCGGCACCGCGTCGGTGCCGACGCGCGAATACGATATGAAGGGTGTGGCGAGCCTGAACACGACATCAGGCTTTCAACTGCCCTTCATGGTGCAGGGTCCGTGGGACGATCCGCTGATCTTCCCCGACCCCGAAGCCCTGATCCGGCAGTCGCCAGCGGCATCTCCGTTCCTCGACCTTCTGAAGCAACGCATCACCGGCGGCAAGCGGCAGGCGCCGGAGGGATCGCCGACGGCGGAGAACGCGAAGGAAAACGCGAAGTCCAACTAAAGCGCGATGCGATCAGGATGAATCGTGATCGCGCTTTACGCCGCCGGGCTGCCTAGAGCATGATCCGGAAAAGTGTGAAGCGGTTTTCCCTCGCGACATCAGCGGAACGCGTTTGCGCGGAGATCATGCTCGAACAAAGAGCTAAAGCGCGATGAAGATTCAACCCAATCTCATCGCGTTTCAGAACAGGACGACCGGTTCATCCGAGACGGCATCAAGCGGCGGATTTCGCCGTCGAAATCCAGCTCTCGTTCTCCTGTATCGCTTTTGCTCCCCCCATCGCGGAGCCGACCGCGACGTCGAGAGTGCCGCGCTGCCCGAGTTCACGGGCCAACACCTCACGATCACAGGCGTTTTCCCACAGCGAGACGGTGATGGCCGCGACGCAGTTGCTGATCATGCTTGTCAGTGCCCGCGCCTCCGACATGAAGCGGTCGATGCCGACGAGCAGCGCTACGCCGGTCACGGGCAAATCCGGCATGACGGTGAGAGTTGCGACAAGCGCGACGAAGCCGCTGCCGGTGACGCCGGCCGCCCCTTTGGACGTCAGCAGCATCAGTCCGAGCATCGCCGCAATCTGTCCCCAGGACAGATGGATGTCGCAGGCCTGCGCGATGAAGATCGACGCGAGGGTGAGATAAATGGCGCTGCCGTCCAGATTGAAGGAGTAGCCCATCGGCAGCACAAGCCCCGACACCCCTTTCCGGCACCCGAGCTGCTCCAGCTTGCGCAACGCGCCAGGCAGCGCTGGCTCCGACGATGACGTGCCGAGCACGATCAGCAGCTCTTCCTTGAAGTAGCGGATGGTCTTCCACAGGCTGAAGCCGTTGAGCCGCGCCAGCGTCCCGAGCACGACGACCACGAAGACGGAGCAGGCGACATAGAATGTCAGGATCAGCAGCCCAAGTGAGCCGATCGAGCGGATGCCATAGCGCCCAACCGTGAACGCCATGGCGCCAAAAGCGCCGAGCGGAGCGAGCTTCATGATGAAGCCGAACGAGACAAACAGAACCTGTGAGAACGATTCAATCGCCTTCGTCACGACGGCACCGCCGTCGCCGGCACGGCTCAGGCCAAAGGCGATCAGGATGGAGACCAGCAGGACCGGCAGCACTTCGCCGTCGGCGAAGGCGCCAAAGAACGAATGCGGGATGATGTGCAGCATGAAATCGGCGAACCCGGTCGCGGTTGCCTGCTTGGTGAATTTCGCAGCCACCGACGGATCCAGCGTATTGACGGACACATGCATGCCCGTGCCAGGCTGGATCAGCAACACCGCGATCAGCCCTGCGAGCAAGGCGAGCACGGTCAGCAGGTAGAACAGCGCCATGGATTTCACCAGGGTGCGGCCGACCTCCCGGGAATCGCTGATGCTGTTGATGCCGCTCACGATGGTGCAGAACACGATCGGCGCGATCATCATCTTGACGAGCTTGACGAAGCCGTCTCCGAGGGGCTTCAGCGCGGCACCAAATTCAGGCCAGAGATGGCCCGTGAGCACACCCAGCGTCAGGCCGATCAGCACCTGGACATAGAGAATCCGGTAGAATGGCTTTCGCGGCTCGGCGTTCGCGGGCTCAGCCAGCGCTTGCATCTGCATTCTCGTTTCTCCCTTGGTCTGATTCTTGAAATTCTAAGAGCAGTCCGGCGTCAGGCCGCCAGCACCGACTGGGGCAGGTGCGCTCGGCGGGCGAAGACGTGCCCTTCGAAAATTCGCCGGGCCGTCCGCTGCACCCGCGCCACCGGTCCGGGCTCCAGCCGAACCACGAGTTGGCCGGAAGGATGGGCCAGCGTGATCGGCACCGGCGGCGCGAGCGATCCCACCATGTCTGCGGCGACCGTTCCGGGCGTGACACAGGCCGTCGCGATCGCGACGGCGCCGGTCACCGCCAGCGCGCTATGGCAGTCGTGCGGCATGAAGTACCTGACGTTCAACGTCGCCTCGCTTGCGGGCGCGATCAGGACAGGTTTCGGAATCACCATTGCCGCCGGATTTGGAAAACCCATCAGGCGACCGGCCTCGATGCGCAAGTTCTCGAGACGTGCGCGGAAGCGGCTGTCGGTGAAATCCGAGGGTGCCTCCCGGCCGCTGCAGCCGAGATCCGCCGCGCGGACCAGCATGACCGGCATGGCCGCATCGATGCAGGTCACGTCGATGCCGTCGATGCGATCGACCGTTCGTCCCGTCGGGAGGAGGCGACCGGTGCGTGCGCCGGCCGCGTTCGGGAATGACAATTCGATGGGCGCAGCCGTTCCCGGTACACCGTCGATCCGCGCCTCGCCCTCGTAGGTCACCTGCCCTCGGGGCGTGGCAACCGTCGCATCAATCAACTTGCCGGTGTTGACATTGTGGATACGCACATGGGTGCGCTCTGCGGCGGCGGTCACCAGGCCCGCTTCAATCGCGAACGGTCCCACCGCAGCCAGCATGTTTCCGCAATTGGGTGAGGTATCGACGATCCCCTCGCGAACCCGCACCTGGGCGAACAAATAATCGACGTCGGCGCCGGGCACCGACCCCGGCCCGATGATCGCGACCTTGTTGATGACGGCATTGCCGCCGCCGATCCCATCGATTCCAAGATCGTGCCCGCCCCCCATGACCGACAACAGGACCGCATCTCGCGCCCTCGGATCGGCGGGGAGATCCCTCGCCAGAAAGAACGGCCCGCGCGAGGTGCCGCCGCGCATGACCACACAGGGGATGGCAATCTGATCATTCATGAAGCTGTTCCGTTCGACGACGTCTTTGCCGCGCACCGAACATCCTCCTTTGCAACTCTTCTGTAAAATGCAAATATATGAAGAATTAATGCGTTAATCGGTATAATAGGAGACCAGCCATGAATGCGGAGCTGCTCGACCTCAAGGCGTTCATCACCGTCGCCGAGACGGGAAGCTTCGTGCGGACTGCCAAGGCGCTGAACCTGTCTCAGCCGGCGCTCAGCCGACGCATTCAGAAGCTGGAAGAAAGCCTCGGTGCGCCCTTGCTCGAACGCTCGACACGTCACGTCAATCTCACCATGACCGGCCGCGACCTCCTTCCGAAGGTTCGCCGCCTCATCGACGAGTTCGAGACCTCCGTACTCGCCATCCATGATATCGGCGCACGAAGTTCGGGCCTGGTCTCGGTGGCTGCGGTGCCGACGGCCGTGTTCTACTTCCTGCCACGTGCGATCGGCCGGTTTGCCGAAGCGTATCCGCGCATTCGCATCCGGATTCTGGACATCGGTGCCAATGAGGGATTGGAGGCGGTCGCGCGCGGGGAAGTCGACTTCGGCATCAATTTCATCGGTGCTTCGCATGCCGAAATCGAATTTGAGAAACTCGTCGAGGATCCTTTCGTCCTGGCCTGCCGTCATGACCATCCGCTGGCATCACGCAAACAGGTCAGCTGGTCGGAGATTGTTTCGCACCGGGTCATCACCGTCGGTCGCAACAGCGGCAATCGCGCATTGATCGACAATGCGCTGGCGCGACAGGGTCTGCAGCTGAATTGGTCCTATGAGGTCGCTCACCTCTCCGGTTCGCTCGGCCTCGTCGAAGAGGGACTGGGTATCGCCGTGTTGCCGAGGCTCGCGACACCCGCCGCCGGTCATCCGATCATTCGCACCATCAGGCTGATCGAGCCGGAGGTGTCGCGGACGATCGGTATTGTGCGCAGGCGCGGCGCGACGCTGTCACCTCATGCCAGCCAATTTCTCAAGATGCTCCTCGAGGCGTGGCGCTCACCGTCCCGGACGAGTGGACACGACAAGCCCCGCTCCACCGAGGCAAGCTCGAATGCCGCTTCGATCGGCCCGAAAGGAAAACGCTGAGAACTCCCCGCGCAGCGACGCATGATCGGCCCCTCGGACCAGGTTTCGCGATCCATTCCCTGTTCTTGACCTCCCTCGGCGTGGTGCGCCGGCCGGCCGTCGCGTTGCGCCGAGTGCTGACAGCGAATACAAGCCGTCAGGTCTTTCCTGGGCAGCTTCTGTGTCGCGCGCGGATGGTCAGTCGAGGCCGGAACGCATCATGCGAATTGATCGGGGCAAATTGATGCAGCGATTGGATCGATGCGCGCGTTAAGCATCTCCGAGCGCCCGGCACCCCTCGACCTAGGTCTGACAACATGCCGCTAGATCGGATAGCGGCCATGGGCTAGTGTTTTATCCGACCGGTTAAAACACCGGCCGTTTGAGGGAGAAAAACGTGAGATCCAAGGTTATTGGCGCAGTGTCACTAGCGGTCGCTGCAGTTGGGCTGTTTGCAGCCGCCGCGCCCGCCTTTGCGCAGCAAAAGGCGATTACGGTTTGGTGGGTCAAGGGCTTTTACAAGTCCGAGGACGAAGCGCTCGCCGAGACGATCAAGAAATTCGAAGCAAAGACCGGCATCAAGGTCGAATTGTCGCAGTACGCGATCCAGGACATGATTCCGAAGACCGTCGCGGCGCTCGATGCCGGCACCGTGCCCGACGTCGCCTATTCCGACAGCTACGACGTGCAGGTACAGGGCAAGTGGGCCTATGAGGGCAAGCTCGAGGACCTCACCGACGTCATGGAGCCGATCAAGGATCGGTTCGTGCAGAATACGCTGGATGCGTCGATCCTCTATAACGACGTCGCCAAGAAGAAGGCCTATTACGGCTTCCCGCTGAAGCAGCAGAGCATGCACGTCCAGATCTGGAACGACATGCTGGAGAAGGCCGGCTTCAAGCAGAGCGACATTCCGAATGACTGGGAAGGCTATTGGAGCTTCTGGTGCGACAAGGTGCAGCCGGCGATCCGCAAGGCTACCGGCCAGCGCATCTATGCCGTCGGCCAGCCGATGGGCGTTGAATCCACCGACGCTTTCCAGTCGTTCTACACCTTCATGGACGCCTATCACGTCAAGCTGGTCGACGATGACGGCAAGCTCACCGTCGATGATCCCAAGGTTCGCGAGAACCTGATCAAGGCGATGAAGGACTACACCGACACCTACATCAAGGGCTGCACGCCGCCGTCCTCGACGACCTGGAAGGATCCGGACAACAACGTCGCCTTCCACAACAAGACCATCGTGATGACCCATAACTTCACGATCTCGATCGCGGCGAAATGGTACGAGGATTCGCAGAATCAGGCTCTCACTCAGGAGCAGCGCGACGCCGGCAAGAAGGCCTATGAGCAGGACATCATCACGGCGTCCTTCCCGAAGGCGCCTGACGGTTCGACCATCCGCTACCGCTCCGACGTCAAGACCGGGCTGGTCTTCACCGCGGCCAAGAACAAGGCCGAGGCCAAGCAGTTCATCAGCTTCCTGCTCCAGGAAGAGAACGTCCGTCCGTATATCGAGGGTGCTCTGGGCCGCTGGTTCCCGGTCACCAAGGCGAGCCAGGAAAGCCCGTTCTGGCAGGCTGACAAGCACCGCAAGGCCGTGCACGCGCAGTTCACCGGCGGCACGGCGCCGTTCGACTTCACCAAAAACTGGAAGTTCACGATCCTCAACAACGAGAACGTGTGGGCCAAGGCGATGAACCGGGTGGTCAGCGAGAAGGTGCCGGTCGACAAGGCGGTCGACGAACTGATCGCCCGCATCAAGCAGGTCGCGGGTTAGTCCTGCAGGTCCCTCTCCCCGCTTTGCGGGGAGAGGTGTAAGAACAACACCGGTCGCGTTTCGCGGCCGGCTTCTCTTTGAAGAGTCCGAAAAGAATGGCGATTACGCTCTCTGGCGATCAGGCGATCCCCGCCCCACCCCTGACGTCGCGGCTGACCACGGCGCAGGTCTGGGGCATCGTGCTGCTCGCGCCCTATCTGCTCGTCTTCCTCGCCTTCGTCGTCTATCCCGTCTGCTACGGGCTGTGGCTGGCGCGGGCGCCGTCGAATTATGTCGCGCTCTACAACGATCCGATCTTCGCGCGCGCTGCGGTCAACACGCTGATCTTCCTGGTCATCGGCATTAACATCAAGATGCTGATCGCGCTGTTCCTGTCCGGCTTCTTCGCGCAGCAGCGCACCTGGATCAAATGGCTCTCGGTGATCTTCATCCTGCCCTGGGCGGTGCCGTCGATTCCGACCATCCTGTCGGTGCGCTTCATGCTCAACCCCGAATGGGGCATCATCAATCACTACATCTTCGCCTTCACCGGCGATGACGGCCCGAACTGGCTGAACGACCCGACCGTGGCGCTGACCATGGCGATCGGCGTGCACATCTGGAAGTCGCTGCCGTTCTGGACGCTGATCCTCATCACCGGGCGCCTTGCGATCGCGCAGGACCTGTTCGAGGCCGCCGAAGTCGACGGCGCGAACTGGTGGCAGAAATTCCGCTTCATCACCTGGCCGTCGATGCAGACGCTCTACGTCACCTGCACGCTGCTCTCGATGATCTGGACGCTGGGCGATTTCAACAGCGTCTATCTGCTCACCGGCGGTGGTCCGGCCGACCTCACGCACGTGCTGTCGACGCTCGGTATCCGCTATCTCCGGCTCGACCAGCTCTCGCTCGCGATGGCCTCCATCGTCTGCGCGATGCCGTTCGTCCTGCCGCTCGTGTACTTCATGATGAAACGGTTGTCGCGATGAAGCTTCCCTCCCTCCGTGACGTCGCGACGGAAGCGCGGCTGCTGCTGATCGGCATTCCCGTCTTCCTCTGGACGATGATTCCGATCTATCACATGTTCCTGTTCGCGATCTCGCCGAAGGAAGACGCGTTCTCGGGCAAGCTGTGGCCGGATCATCCGACGCTGCACAATTTCGAAATCGTGTTCAGGCAGCAGCACTATTTCCTGCGCGACTTCTACGTTCAGTTCTGGAATTCGACGCTGATCGCGGCCGCCGTGGGGGTGCTGACGCTGTTCATCGCCACGTCTGCGGCATTCTCGATTTCGCGGCTGAAAGTGCCCGGCGGGCGCGTAGTGCTGAACCTTGCGCTGTTCACCTACTTCATTCCCGCGGCGTTCCTCGCCGTGCCGATGTATCGCACCATGGGCAATTACGGCCTGCTCAACAATCACTGGGCGCTGATCCTGGCGATGGTGACGATCGCCTCGCCTTACGCGATCTGGGTGCTGAAACAGGCTTCCGACAAGCTCCCGGTCGAGCTGGACGAAGCCGCGGTGATGGACGGCGCGACAACGCTGCAGATCTTCCGCCTGGTCTATCTGCCGCTGATGATGCCCTCGCTGGTCGCGATCGGCACCTATGCGGTGCTGCTGGCCTGGAACGAATATCTCTACGCGTTCCTGCTGCTCTCGAACGACCGCGAGATCACGCTCCCCGTCGCGCTCGGCAACTTCCTCGCCGCAGACGATTCGCCCTGGGAGCTGCTGATGACCACCGGCTTCATCTACGCGCTGCCGCCGGCCGCGGTCTATTACGCCTTCCGCCGCTACATGGTGGGCGGGCTGACGGCGGGTGCGGTGAAGTCCTAGACATCCTGGGCGCGCTTCCTGCGATAGGCGAGCAGCAGCGCGATCATGGAACCGAAGAAATAGCCGGCGGTCGCGCCCGAGATGGCGCGGCCGACGACGATTGCGAGCGCTCGGTCGCCTGCGTCGATGGCGGAGATCACGCTCACCGTGTATTGCAGGGTGAACACGACGAGGTTGCGAATCAGCGCGAACGCGCTGCCTGGTCGGATGATCTCTCCCGTCTTGTGATCGACATCGAACGGACGCGGTGTCAGCACGCCGAGCGGCAGCAGCACGATCGCTGCGAAGACCCACGCGACCAGCGGCCATTGACTGTCCTGATGTCCGAAACCGATCCTCGAAACACCCCAGACGATGAAGACGACGGGGACGATCAATGCACGCCAGATCGGCGCCTTGCGCGGCTGCATCGACTTGATGCCCTGCCAGACCAGATAGGCCAGCAGGATCCACACCCAAAGCGGGGTATGGACCAGGATTTGGTAGGCGAACATCATGACCAATATCCTTCTACAGAGGCGCAGCGCTCTCGCCCTGCGAGCTCGACAGTTTTGAAGCGAGCGAGGCGAGGACGATGACGACCGCGATCAGGGCGATCACCAGCGTGCAGATCGCATTGATCTCCGGTTTCACACCGAGTCGCACCTCGGAATAGATCCGGATCGGCAGCGTCGCCGAGCCGGGGCCGGTGGTGAAGCTCGCGATCACGAGGTCGTCGAGCGAGAGCGTGAAGGCGAGCATCCATCCGGCGACAATCGCAGGCGCGATCAGCGGCAGCGTCACCGACAGGAAGGCGCGCGCAGGCGCGCAACCGAGATCCATCGCCGCTTCCTCCAGCGAGCGGTCGAGCGAGCCGAGGCGCGACTGCACGACGACGGCGACGAAACACATCGTCAGCGTGGTGTGCGCGATCGTCACGGTCCAGAAGCCGCGCTCGGCGTCCAGCGCCACGAACAGCAGCAGCAGCGACAATCCCGTGATCACCTCCGGCATCACCAGCGGCGCATAGAGCATGCCGGAGAACAGCGTGCGGCCGCGAAAGCGCTCGCCGCGCGACAGCGCCACCGCGGCCAGCGTGCCGAGCAGCGTGGCGATCGTCGCCGAGGCGACCGCGACGCGCAGGCTCATCCAGGACGCCTCGATCATGGCACGGTCGGCGAAGAACTCGCGATACCAGCGCAGCGACCAGCCGCCCCACACCGTCACCAGCCGCGAGGCGTTGAAAGAATAGATGACGAGGATGAGGATCGGCAGATAAAGGAAGGCGAGCCCCAGCGCGAGCGAGGCGATATTGAAGCGGGACAGGCGGGAGAATTTGCGCATCTCACCGCTCCTCAAGCTGCCGACGCTGCAGCCGCTCATAGAGCAGAAGCGGCAGCAGCAGCACGACGAGCAGCACGATCGCCGCGGCTGAGGCCACCGGCCAATCCTTGTTGGTGAAGAATTCGAGCCACAGCGTCTGGCCGATCATCAGCGAGCTGGAGCCGGCGAGAAGATCCGGGATCACGAACTCGCCGACAACAGGGATGAAGCAGAGCAGCACGCCGGCGCCGACGCCCGGCAGCGACAGCGGGAAGGTCACGAGCCAGAACACCTGCCAGGGCGGCGCACCGAGATCCCCCGCCGCTTCCTCCAGCGCCGGCTCCATCTTGGCGAGCGTGGCATAGAGCGGCAGGATCATGAACGGCAGGTAGGAATAGACGATGCCGATATACATCGCGGTGTCGGTGGAAAGCCACACCACCGGCCGACTGACCAGGTGCAGCGCAAGCAGGATCTGATTGAGCAGGCCGTCGTGCTGAAGGATGTTGATCCAGGCATAGATGCGGATCAGGAACGAAGTCCAGAACGGCACGATCACCAGCACCATCGCCACCGCCTGCCAGCGTTTTGGCAGTCGCGCCATGCCATAGGCGATGGGATAGCCGATCAGCAGCAGCAATGCGGTCGCCGCCGCGGCAACGGTCAGGCTGCGCAAATAGGCGAACACATAGATGTCGTCGGAGGCGAGCAGCTTGAAATTGTCGATCGAGAGCGCAGCAAAGGCTGCATGAATGGCGGTCCACCCTGCCGTCAGGTCGAACACCGGCTCATAAGGCGGCTGCGCGATCGCGGTCTGCGACAGGCTGATCTTCAGCACGAAGCCGAACGGCACCAGGAAGAACAGCACCATCCAGACATAGGGCGCGATCGCGGCGAGGCGCGCCGGCCGCGCGAAAATCCGGCGCGCGCTCATGACGGCAGCACCACGCAGTCATCGGGCGTGAACCAGGCGACGATTTGCTGGTTCAGGCTATAGGCATCGACATCGAGCCGCGCACTGTTGGCGACCGAGGCCTGCAGCATTCCACCGGTATCAAGCTTCACCTTGTAGGTGGTGGTGCCGCCGAGATAGCAGATGTCGGCGATCACGCCGTCGAGCCGATTGATCGCCGTTGCGTGGCCGGTCTCGCTCACCGGGCCGCGGCGCGACAGCTTGACCTTCTCGGGACGGATCGCGACCGAGAACTTTCCTTCGTCGACCGGTTCACGCGGCTCGGCCACAACCAGCGCGCCGGCATCGCGCGTGCCGACGACGAGGCGATGTCCGTCGCGCAATTTGGACTCGGCGTCGAACAGATTGATGTCGCCGACGAACTCCGCGATCCAGCGCGAACGCGGCGCCTCGTAGAGATCGCGCGGCGCGCCGACCTGCGCAAGCTTGCCCGACTTCATCACGCCGATCCGGCTGGCCATCGTCATCGCCTCTTCCTGATCGTGGGTGACAATGATGAAGGTCATGCCGAGCCGACGCTGCAGCTCCATCAGCTCGCCTTGCGTGTTTTCGCGCAGCTTCTTGTCGAGGGCCGCGAGCGGCTCGTCGAGCAGAAGCAATTGCGGCCTTCGGGCCAGCGCCCGGGCCAGCGCGACGCGCTGGCGCTGGCCGCCGGAGAGCTGGTCCGGCTTGCGCTTCTCCAGCCCCTCGAGCTTGACCAGCGCGACCATCTCCGCGACGCGCGTTGCGATGTCGGACCGCGCCATATTGGCGCGCTTGAGACCGAAGCCGATGTTGTCGCGCACCGACAGATGCGGAAACAGCGCGTAGTTCTGGAACATCATGTTGATCGGACGCTCATGCGGCAGCGCCTGCGCGATGTCCTTGCCGCCGAGCAGGATGCGCCCTTCGTCCGGGGCCTCGAAGCCCGCCAGCATGCGCAGCAGCGTGGTCTTGCCGCAGCCGCTGGGGCCGAGCAGCGCAAAGAACTCGCCGGCCTTGATCTCGAGCGACACGCCGTCGACCGCACGGAATGTCCCGAACGTCTTGGCCACGTCCTCGATGCGCAGCAGCGGCTCGCCCGCGGCCGGATACGCATCTCCTGCCGTTTTCGCCCCGGCATCCCTTCTCGGCAATTCGTCAGTCATAGGCCCTGCCAACCCCAATGCCGCCGCACGCTAGCGGCGGATCGTCCTTTGCTCAACCGGTTCGAGACGGATCATCCCAAATCGGACTTCATGCCGGGTGCCAAAACATGTATAGTCACAGACATGACCAAGTTGCTGGATCAGGCCCTAGAAATTGCGCGCAGTCTGCCGGCGGACGCGCAGGACGACATTGCTCGGATCGTGCTGCAGCTCACCGGCGCAGAAGCAGCCTCTCCCGTCACCCTCTCCGAGGATGAGAGGGCGGCGATTGCTGCGTCGAAGGAATCCGCAGCGCGAGGCGAATTCGCGACCGAGGCGCAGGTCCGCGCGACTTGGGCCAAACACGGCCTGTGAAGATCCGCTACACGCTTCCGGCGCTAGCCGATCTCGATTCTATTCTGACCTACATTTCCGCGACGTCTCCGAAGGGAGCTGCACGCGTCCAGAAGCGCATCCGGGACGTCATCAGCCTACTGCTGACGCATCCCGAGATCGGCCTCCGGACTGACGATCCAGATATCCGGAGGTTGACCACAACGCCCTACCCGTTTCTCGTCTTCTACGAGATTGGGCATCAGGAGATCATCATCCATGCGATCCGCCATGGCGCCCGCGATCCGGGCGGGATGCCAGGAAAACGTGATTTCGCTTAGGTGACCCCCGCCATGAACGCAGCCAGCGCGTCGCGGTCCGCGGCAGGCATGGTCAGGCCGAGCTTGGAGCGGCGCCACAGGATGTCCTCGGGAAAGCGCGCCCATTCCCTGCTCATGAGATAGCGCACCTCGGCGCCGGTCAGGTCGGGGCCGAAGCTTGGGCCGAGCTCTTCGCGTGTCTTCGCCTCGCCCAGCACATCAGGCAATCGCGAGCCGTAGGCGGCAACCATGCGCCGGGCTTGCGGCTCCTTCAGAAGGCGCCAGCGATGGCACGCGAGATCGACCTCGGTCTCGAAACGATCCCAGGCGAAATCGCCGCCCGGCAAGGCCGCGCCGGACGTCCAGGGCCGCGACATCGGATAGAACGGCGTCATCAGCGTCACCGCCCGTTCGGCGCGGAAGCGCGAGGTCGTGATCGCGCCGCCGAACATCGTGAGCAGCGGTGCCTTGCGCCGGCGCGCGTGGAACAACGTCGTGCCGTCGCGTCGCCGCGCCGACGCAGGCACCAAATTGACGCCGGTGACCGTGCGCACCACGTCGGTCGGCGCGACGCGCTCGCGGAAATAGCGGTTCACGGCCTCGCAGAGATAGCTGACATCGGCGCCCGGCATCGCGACGATGGCGGGATCGCCGGTGAAATCATGGGTGACAGTGCCGACCAGCGTGAAGTCGCGCTCGAACGGGCTGGCAAAGATCAGCCGGCCATCGTTGTTCTGGAACACATAGACATTGTCGGACTCGAACAACCTGGGCACGATGATCTGGCTCATCTGCACGGCCGCCATGGCCGGCTGCGGCAGCCGCAGCACGGTCTCCGCGACCATCGACGTCCAGGCGCCGCTGGTGTTGGCCAGCGCGCGGGCCGTGATCGTGCGGCGATGACCGCGATCGACGACAGCGAGCCGCCAAGTATCGGTCCTGTCGGCCCGCACACAACGCGCCCCGGTCCGGATCGCGGCGCCACGTTCGGCGGCATCCAGTGCCGTGAGCACCACCAGGCGCGAATCGTCGACGACGCAATCGGCATATGCGAAGGCAATGCCGAACGGCCGCTTCAGCGCGTTACCGACCGGATGATGCGTGATGTCGAGCGTCGTCGATGCCGGAAGGCCGTCGCGGTTCGCCAGGGCGTCGTAAACATACAGGCCCGCCCGCAACAGCCAGGGCGGACGCTCGTCGGAATGGGCCGGGATCACAAAACTCATCGGCCGCACCAGATGCGGCGCGATCCGCAGCCAGATCCGGCGCTCGGCCAGTGCCCGGCGGACGCGCCACAAGCCGCGCCGCTCCAGCACCGACAGATCGCCATGGATCAACCGAGGGGTCGCCGACGAGGCCGCACCGCCGAGATCACCCTGCTCGATCAGGATCACCCGCAGCCCGCGGCCGGCGGCATCACGGGCAAGGCTGACACCGTTCAGGCCACCACCGATGATCGCGAGGTCGTAATCCGCCATGAAACCGTTGAAGGGAGCGAGCCAAGTACCCGCCACCACTAGCCGGTCTTGAGCGCAAGCTCCATGGCCTCGCCGCGGCCGACGAGGTCGGCATATTTTCCGATGGGCAGCGGCTTGCCGAGCAGATAACCCTGCACACCGTCGCAGCCCTCCTTGGCAAGGAAAGCGAGCTGATCGAGCGTCTCGACGCCCTCGGCGATGATTGACATTTCGAGGCCGTGGCCGAGATCGATCACGGCGCGAACGATCGCCGCCGATTGCGGGTTGCGGCCGAGATTCATGATGAAGGCGCGATCGATCTTGATCTTGTCGAACGGGAAGGCCTGGAGATAGCTCAGCGAGGAATAACCGCTGCCGAAATCGTCCATCGAGATACGAACGCCCAGCGCCTTCAGACGGCGCAGCAGCGCCAGGCCGCGATCAAAGTCCTCGATCAGCACGCCTTCGGTGATTTCCAGCTCCAGCCGGCCGGGCGCAAGCCCGGTCTCGATCAGGATCGAATGGACGAGACCGACCACGTCACCGTGCATGAACTGCGCCGGCGACAGATTGACCGCGACCTGCATTGGCTTCGGCCACGACGCCGCCTCGCGGCAGACCTCGCGCAGGATCCATTCGCCCATTTCGACGATCAGGCCGCTTTCTTCCGCGATCGGGATGAATTCGGCTGGCGAGACCTGGCCGCGTACCGGGTGCTGCCAGCGCGCCAGGGCTTCGAAGCCGATGATCTCGCTCTCGGCAACGCTGTTGCGCGCGATGCCCTGCGGCTGGAACGCCAGCGAAAGCTCGCCATTCTTGATCGCCTTCGACAGGTCCTGGTGCAGCACGCGGCGGTCGCGGATCTGCTGGTCCATCTCGGGCTGGTAGAGGCTGATCGTGCCGCGCGATTTCTGCTTGGCGCGGAACAGGGCTGCGCCGGCATTGGCGAGCAGCGAGGCACCATCGGGACCATTGTGCGGGAAGACCGACATGCCGGTGGTGATACCGGCGCGGACCGCGCGGCCGTCGATGTGGAATTCCGGCGCGAGCGCCTCGTCAAGCTGCTGCGCCAGCGCGAGGCCCGCGTCGGGCTGCTTGCCGTCGATGATCAGGCCGAACTCGTCGCCGGACAGGCGCGCCACCAGCCCGCCGCGTGCGGTGTCCTGCAGCCGCTGCGCCACCTCGATCAACAGCTTGTCGCCAAGCGCATGGCCGAACACGTCGTTGACCTCCTTGAGGCCGTCGAGATCGACGCACAGGACCGCGAATTCCTCGTCGGTGCCTTCGCAGGCTTCGATCATCTGGGTCAGCGCCTGAAGGAAGGCAGCGCGGTTCGGCAAATCGGTGAGGCCGTCGTGGTAGGCCATGTGCGCCATCCGCGACTCGGTCTGCCGGCGGTTGGTGACATCCTCGTGGGTCTTGATCAGATATTGCGGCTCACCGGAATCGTTGAGCACGGTGGCACGCCGGGTCAGGAACAGGCGCAAGCCGTCCTTGGTGGAGATCGGATGCTCCTCGGTGATCATCCCGCGTTTTTTGATGGCGGCCTCGTCGCGCGCGATGATCAGCTTGGCTTCCTTGGCATTGAAGATGTCGGAGGCGGTCAGGCCGGTGGCTTCCTCGCGCCGGCGGTTCAGGATCGTCTCGGCGCTGCGGTTGGCGAGCAGGTAGCGGCCGTCCTTGACCTGCTCCACGATCAACGCCACCGGAATGTTGTCGACCACAAGCTCGAGGAACTTCTTGGTGCTTTCCAGCTCCATCGACAGCGATTGCCGATCGGTGATGTCCTCGAACACGATCAGCAGGAACTGCGGCTTGTTGCTCTCGTTGCGGACCACGATCCGGATCGAGGCCACCTTGCGCCGGGCCGCGTCGACCTCGACCTCGAATTCGTTGCGATATTGTCCTCCCGGCGCCAGCAATGCGGCCCGATCGGTCGCCTCAATGCTGTCAGCCGATTTCGGGCCGAACAGCTCGCGCGCATTCTTGCCAACGACCTGGTCCCGCGAAAAGCCCCAGAAGTGCTCATAGGCCCGGTTGGCGAAGATATAGCGACCGTCCTCGATGTTCTTCGCGGCGACGCAAGCCGGAACGTTGTCCAGTACCGTTTCCAGGAACTGCTTGGTCGAGGCGAGCTGCTGCGAGAGTGCGCGCTGCTCGCTGACGTCGAGATGGGTCGCCACCGAGCCGCCATTGGGCAGCACGAAGTACTTAACCAGAATGGCGCGGCCATCGGACAGTTCCGTGACCAGGCCGTTAGGACTCGCCGCCTTCTCGTAGAACTCATCGTCAGAAACGCCAAGAACGCCGCGCTTGCGGCGCAACCCGAGGATGTCGTAGCCGGTCATGCCGGTCCACAGGTCCGAGCGCGCAAGGCCGTAGATCTCGAGATAGCGGTCGTTGCAGAAGATGATGCGCTGCTGCGCATCCGTCATCACCACGCCCTGGTTGAGATTGTTCATGGCGGAGGAGATGAAGGCGTTGCGCCGCAACTGCAAACGGTTGCTCCGGCGCTGGGCGGAGTGGATCCACAGCGCGATAGCAACCAGGAACGCGCAGACGACAACGCCGCCGATCAGGGCTTCCCAGACCAGAATGGGGTCGACATCGGCAAGCTGGTTGAGCGAAACGAAGCCGTTGGCATAGGCACGCGAAGGCGCGACCGCGCTGGTCAGGCACACGAGGGCCTGTACAGCAATCGGAAGCATGCTGCCTTCCTGCCAGTTCTTCTCAGCCATCAGCCACCCGCAATTTCAACTGCGGATTGTCTGGCTTCACGGGTTTGGATCGGGTAAACGCCTGTAGGCCCAACAGAAAAATGTGACGTGAAATACGGCAATTGCCCTGACATGATAAATGCTTTCTTAACGGATAACGCCCGCGCAGCGCGTTTCCCAGGCAAACCGGAACCATCGGCACCACCTTCAGCGGGACTTCTGCATCGCCATGGATAGGGTGGATTGCGTCGTCATCGGAGCCGGCGTGATCGGGCTCGCGGTGGCAAGGAGGCTCGCACAGGCCGGGCGCGAGGTGATCGTGCTCGAGGAAGCCGAGGCCATCGGCACCGTCACCTCCTCACGCAACAGCGAAGTGATCCATGCCGGGATCTATTACCGTGCCGGAAGCTGGATGGCGCGTATGTGCGTCAGCGGCAAGCATGCGCTGTATCGCTATTGCGGCGAGCGCGGCATTCCGCACAAGAACTGCGGCAAGCTGATCGTCGCGACCAATGCGAAGGAAACCGAGAAGCTGCAATCGATCAAGGCGCATGCCGAGGCCAATGGCGTGCTCGACATGCAGTTGCTGTCCGGCGAGGCCGCGCGCGCGCTGGAGCCGGCGCTGGCCTGCGACGCCGCCCTGCTGTCGCCGTCGACAGGCATCATCGACAGCCATGCCTATATGCTCTCGCTGCGGGGTGAGGCCGAGGAGGCGGGCGCGGCCTTTGCGTTTCACACGCCGCTGATCCGCGCCAAGGCGGAGGCGGGCGTGATCGAGCTCGAAGCCGGCGGCGAAGCGCCGATGACGTTGCAATGCGACCTGCTCGTCAATGCCGCGGGATTGTCGGCGACATCAGTGGCGCGCCACATCGACGGCATGCCGATCGACCGGATTCCGCCGGCCTATCTCGCCAAGGGCAATTATTTCAGCTGCAATGCGCGCGCGCCGTTCTCGCGCCTGATCTATCCGGTGCCCGAACCCGGCGGGCTTGGGGTGCATCTGACGCTGGACATGGCAGGACAGGCGCGATTCGGCCCCGATGTCGAATGGATCGAGACGATCGACTATGAGGTCGATCCGTCGCGCGCCGAGCGGTTCTATCCTGCAATCCGCAAATACTGGCCGACGCTGCCCGATGGGGCGTTGATGCCGAGTTATTCGGGCATCCGCCCCAAGATCGTACCGCCGGCGGTGGCAACGCAGGATTTTCTCATGCAGGGTCCGCGCGACCATGGTGTCGCAGGACTGATCAATCTGTTCGGCATCGAATCGCCGGGACTGACGTCGTCGCTCGCGATCGCGGACCACGTCGCAGAACTCGCGGAAATCTAGAGAGCATTGCAGCCGGAGTGAGAACCGGCTCGCGTCACAAAGCCTGCTGCGCACGATAATCGCACGGGTGCGCGCCTTACAGCAGGGACGAGCGCAAAGGCTTTCGTCCCTGCCTGAAAGGATACGATCAAACTTGACGCTGTTACGGGGGTTACTAGTGAAGCGTGTCGCCGGTCTGCTTCAGTCGTTCAATCTGGTCCTTGACCATCAATTTGCGGCGCTTCAACTCAACAATTTGCAGGTCGTCTGTTGAAAGGTGCACGAGCGCTTCGTGCAATTCGTTTTCGAGAGTTTTGTGCTTCCGTTCCAATTCAACCAGATGTGCCTGAATTGTCATTCGAAACCTCCTCGGTAGGGGTGAACCTTGGATTCGATCCGGACGCGCAAGTGTACATCAGCGATTCGTTCTGTCGATATGTATCCGTCGTCGCACGGTCATTTTTGAAAATTCATATGTAATGAAGCGTGAGTAAGGAACCGCGCGTCGAAAAATCCATGATATCAATGTGCTTGCGCTGTGCGCTTCCCGAATCGTCGAAATATCTTGCGGGAGAGGGGTGCAGGAAGGCCGCAGATCGCTTGCGATCAAGCCGCGCAAGGACGATAATTTCCATAGGGCATCCACAGCCTTGATCTCAAGCCTATCGGTTTTCGGCCACCGCAGACATGACCCATGAAGACGAGCGTGAACTCGAAGCCGAGCTCACCCGGTTGCAGCAGGAACACCGAGATCTCGACGCGGCGATCGATGCACTGCATCAATCGCCTGCCCCCGACCTGTTGCGGTTACAGCGGTTGAAGAAACGCAAGCTATTGTTGCGGGACCGTATCGCATTCATCGAAGACCAGATTACCCCTGATATCATTGCCTGATCCGTGAGCGGTCGCGGAATGCCGCCACGTGAATCCGCTTGACTCAAAAAGAACAAAAGAAGAACATAAGTCCCGCCGCCCCAAGAACACCCAGGGCTAACACCCAGGGCTAACGCCCACAGCTAATGCCCAAGGACACCCGCAAGGACACCGCCGATGTCAGTCCCAGCCCTTCTCGACCACAGCCACTATGAACAGGCCTGCGATCAGGCGATCGCGATGTGCGACGGCAACATGCGCAGCACCATCAAAGCGCTGATCATGGCCAACGAATATCTGGAAGCCGAGCTGGAAGAATTGCAGGCGGCGATTTCCGCCGGCTGCATTCCGGAGGCTTCGCGCAGCAGGAGCAGCGCCGCTTAAGACCCCACCATTGGAGCAACGCCATGTCAGATGTGACCTACTACGTTGCAATGCCCTTCCTGATCGATGCCGACGGATCGCCTGTCGCCGGCGCCGCAGAAGAATGCCAGAGCCCTACGGCCGCGCTGCGGCGCGCCGAAGTCTTGGCGCGCGGCACCGGCCATATCGGCGCAGTCGCGTTCAGTCGCAGCGGCGATCCCATGACCGGTGAATTCGGCGATGCCACGCTGCTGCGCAAATTCGGCAACGTGCCGGAAGATCTCGCAACGCTGTAGAGTCTTATTGTTTGAGCATGATCTCCGCGCAAACGCGTTCCGCTGATGTCGCGAGGGAAAACCGCTGCACACTTTGCGCTAACGCGGCCCTTCGGGTCCGGATCATGCCTAGCTGCTCACAAGCCTGACCCGCGGCTCGTGGCGCCGGTGCGCCTTGCGCACATACATGGCGGCATCGGCCTCCTCCAGCGCACGAGCAGCATCTGAGTGCGCACCGAGCAGCGCGACACCGGCGGAGGCGCCCGCGGTCACGTGCTGCCCGCGAAAGGTGAACGACAAATCGTCGATCGCCTGCTCCAGGATGGCAGCCTTCGCCTTGGCGTCGGTCTCGCTGAGATTCCACAACAGCAGAGCAAACTCATCGCCACCGCGACGGCCGACCACGTCGGACGCGCGGATCTGTCGCATCAGCGTGTTGGCAATCGCCTTGAGCACCTCGTCGCCGGCAGCATGGCCGAAGGAATCATTGATCGGCTTCAGCCGGTCGACGTCGAGCACGATCAGCGCACCGCTGGCACGGTAGCGCTTCATGTAAGCGATGGCGCGCTGGAGCTCGCGCTCGAAGCCGCGCCGGTTGGGAATGTCGAGCAGGAAATCGGTGTCCGCTGCAGCCTCGAGCTCGGCGATGCGTCGGAGCGCCTGCGTGAGCTTGGTCCGCAGGTCGCGGATGGTCGCCTTGCTGCTGTCCTTGCCGACCTCCTTGGCGCCAACGACGGTCACGCGACGCGGCGCGGCAGCCGCAGCCCGCTTGGCTGCAGCTTTCGTTCGGCGCCCGCGGGTTTTCCGGCCCTTTTTGGCCTTCGCAGCGGTCGCCCTTTTCGGTTTCTTCATGGGCATCCTGCTCAATGAAGGCTTGCGGGGATTCACCAAGACAGGATAGTGCATTCCCTTCTCCTTGCCACCGCCTTGCGAGCCGCCGGCCGGAACCGTTAATCTGGCCTATCTTTCTGTTTTCCGAGCACAATTGACGTCATGACCGCGCCGATCGCCATCATCATGGGAAGCCAGTCGGACTGGGAGACGATGCGGCATGCCGCCGACACGCTCGCAGCGCTCGGTGTCGCCTCCGACACCCGCATCGTTTCGGCTCACCGCACCCCCGACCGGCTGTTTACCTTCGCCAAGGGCGCCAAGGCTGAAGGCTTCAAGGTCATCATCGCCGGCGCCGGCGGGGCCGCGCATCTGCCCGGCATGGCCGCGGCCCTGACGGAACTGCCTGTGTTCGGCGTCCCCGTCGAGTCCAGGACGCTGAAGGGCATCGATTCGCTCTATTCGATCGTTCAGATGCCTGCCGGCATTCCGGTCGGTACGCTCGCGATCGGCAAGGCCGGCGCGATCAACGCGGCGCTGCTGGCGGCGTCCGTGCTGGCGCTGTCAGATCCCGCGCTGTCCGATCGCCTCGCGGCCTGGCGCAAGGCGCAGACCGAGGCGGTTGCCGAGCGCCCGGAGGGCAAGGCGTGACTGACGCAAAGCAGGTGAAGCTGAAGCCCGGCGACACCATCGGAATCCTCGGCGGCGGACAACTCGGTCGAATGCTGGCCATGGCCGCGGCGCGGCTCGGCCTGCGCTGCCAGGTGTTCTCGCCCGATCCGGACTCGCCGGCTTTCGACGTGGTGCTGAACGCGACCTGCGCCGAATATGCCGACGTCGAGGCGCTCGAGCTGTTCGCCCACGACGTCGACGTCATCACCTATGAATTCGAGAATGTTCCATCCGCGGCGGCCCTGGTGCTGGATTCGCGCCGTCCGGTGCTGCCCAACCGCAAGATCCTCGAGACCACCCAGGACCGGCTCGCAGAGAAGGATTTTGTCACGCGGCTCGGCATCGGCACCGCCGCCTATGCCGACGTCACCTCGGTCGCATCGTTGCGCGAGGCGATCGTCAGAATCGGCCTTCCCGCGGTGCTGAAGACCCGCCGCTTCGGCTATGACGGCAAGGGCCAGGCCATCATCCGCGAGGGCGACGACATTGCGAAAGTGTGGACCAGCCTCGCCACCAAATCGGCGATCCTGGAAGCCTTCATCCCGTACGAGCGCGAGATCTCCGTCATCGCCGCGCGCGCTGCATCGGGCGAGGTCGAATGCTTCGACGTCACCGAAAACGAGCATCGCGACCACATTCTGAAGATCTCCCGCGCACCAGCACCGATCCCGGATGCGCTCGCCGAGGAGGCGCGCAGCATTGCCGGCAAGATCGCGACCGCGCTCGACTATGTCGGTGTGCTCGCGGTGGAGATGTTCGTGCTCGCCAATGGCGGCGGATCGAAGGTGTTGGTCAACGAGATTGCCCCGCGCGTGCACAATTCCGGACATTGGACGCTCGACGGCGCCTCCGTCTCACAGTTCGAGCAGCACATCCGCGCCATCGCCGGCTGGCCGCTCGGCAAGCCGGTGCGCCACGGTGAGGTCGTCACCATGACCAACCTGATCGGCGACGAGATCAATGATTACGAGAAGTGGCTGAGCGTGCCCGGCGCGACTGTCCACATCTACGGCAAGGGCGCCCCGCGCCCCGGCCGCAAGATGGGCCACGTCACCGAGGTCAGGCCCGCGAAGGGCAAGTGAGGCGACCGCAGCCGCGATCCCACTTTTGGATCACGCCGTCTTCACGCCTGCGACGACACCCGAGGGCGCCTCGCTGAGCCAGCGATAGATCACGCCTCCCAGCGCGCCACCGATCAGCGGTGCGATCCAGAACAGCCAGAGCTGCGCCAGCGCCCAGCCGCCGACGAACAGGGCCGGGCCCGTGCTGCGCGCCGGATTCACCGACGTGTTGGTGACGGGGATGCTGACGAGATGGATCATCACCAGCGCCAGCCCGATCGCGAGCGGCGCGAAACCTGCCGGCGCGCGGCCATGGGTCGCGCCCATGATGACGAACAGGAACATCAGGGTCATCACCACCTCGGTGATGAAGCACGCGACCATGCTGTACTGGCCGGGCGAATGCGCGTCGTAACCGTTGGCGGCAAAGCCCTTGGTGACGTCGAAGCCCGGCGCACCGCTGGCTATCACGTAGAGCAGCTCGGCGGCGACGATGGCGCCGCAGACCTGCGCGATCACGTAAGGCAGGATCTGGCCTGCCGGAAAGCGCCCGCCGGCGGCAAGGCCGACCGTGACGGCCGGGTTGAGATGGCAGCCCGAGATGTGACCGATCGCATAGGCCATGGTGACGACGCTGAGGCCAAAGGCCAGGGACACGCCGACGAGGCCAATGCCGACCTGCGGAAAGCCGGCGGCGATCACCGCGCTGCCGCAGCCTGCGAATGTGAGCCAGAACGTGCCGATGGCCTCGGCAGCGTATTTCTTCATGTCCATGTGGCGTCTCCCCTGATTTCTGGTGTCCGGCGCAACCCGGCCGGGAACAGCCCGTCCTTGGCGCCAAAACCACCCAAATCGGGGCCGCACGGGAGCATTTTCGCCGTATTTAATGGCTGAACTTGGTCCGAAAACCTGCTTGGCCGGTGGACATCTCAGGTTTTGTCTGATACATCCGCGCCCTCAAGGTTAAGGGCTTGCGCTTTTTGCCATCCCTTCGTCTTACCAGAATTCAAATCCGATCCACTGAAGAGGATGCCGCGTGCAGGTTCTCGTTCGCGATAACAATGTCGACCAAGCCCTCAAGGCGCTGAAGAAGAAGATGCAGCGCGAGGGCATTTTCCGCGAGATGAAGCTCCGCGGTCACTACGAGAAGCCCTCTGAGAAGAAGGCTCGTGAAAAGGCTGAAGCCGTGCGCCGCGCGCGCAAGCTGGCCCGCAAGAAGCTGCAGCGCGAAGGCCTGCTGCCGATGAAGCCGAAGCCGGTGTTCGGCGCTGGCCCCGGTGGCGAGCGTGGTGGCCGTGGCGGCCCCGGTGCAGGTCCGCGCGGACCGCGCTGATCTTGCCCATCATGCAGAACTGAGGTTTCGATAACGCGGGCTCCGAGCCCGCGTTATTGTTTTTTGAGGGGTGCCTTTCTGGGACGGGGCACTACAGATGCGGCGCCAAAGCGCGATGAGATCGGGATTGTTTGTCATCGCGCTTTAGGTTGTTGTTTGGGCATAATCTTTTCGGAAAACCGCTGCACGCTTTTCCGAATCATGCTCTAGCGCGAGCGAACCGTAGATGGCCTTTCCTTTCCCAGAGCCCAGCTTGGCGCGGCGACGCCAGATCTGGCGCAAGCCGCTTGTGCTGGCCTTGATCGGGATCGCCCTGTGCGGCTGCTCGTTCGATCTGGGCTCGCTGGGGCCGGAGAAGGACAAGCCGCAGGAAGCGCCGAAGGCGGCCGCCGCGCCTGAAAGCGCCGTCAGCGCCGCCAATGTCGCCGAGGCCCAGACCCATACGGCAAAAGCGCAAGCCTTCGCCAAGTCGGGCGAGACGCAGGCCGCGCTGGACGAGTTCAATCGCGCCGTCGCCCTCGATCCCTATAATGCGCAGGCGCTCTACGGCCGCGCCCTGCTCTATCAGGGCAATAACGAGCACGACTTCGCGATCGCCGATTTCGGCGCCGCCAGCGGGCTCAATCCGCAGAAGGCCGAGCCGCTGCTCGGCCGCGCCGTCAGCTATCTTGCCATCGGCAAGGTCAAGGAGGCGGCGGCCGATCTCGACGAGGCCTCCGAAGCCGATCCGCACAATGCTCAGGTCTGGACGATCCGGGGACAGGCCTATGAGCGGCTGGGCGAAAAGGCCAAGGCGGCGGCGTCCTACAACAAGGCCGTCGCGCTGCGCCCACGCGATGACGCCGCCCGCAGCGGCTTGGCCCGCGTCGGCGGCTGACAGTCATTGGACGGCGTAGAGCATGATCCGGAAAAGTGTGCAGCGGTTTTCCGAAAAGATCATGCTCAAACAAAGAGCTAAAGCGCGATGACGATTCAACCCAATCTCATCGCGCTTTAGACGCCGTCCTGGTTAGTCGGGAGTGGCGCTCTTCGGCAGCACCGCGTGGAACATCGACTTCATGCCCGACAGCATGTCGTCGGCGACGTTGGTCTTGGGGCGCGGCATTGGCGCGCCGGCGTCGGCGCGCAGATCGAGCGGCGGGGCGATCACCGGGACCGGGATATCGGCCGGCGGCGTCAGCCGATTCGGAGTGTCGTTGCCGACCGAGGCCGTGTAGGGCGGATTCGCCTGCGACGCGGCGCCATTGCCATAGGCCTCGGGCGACGGCGTCGACACATTGATCGGCGGCGGCAAGGGGCGCACCGTCGTCGGCACTGTCGTCACGACACGGGGAGCCTCCGGCGTGCGGGATGCTTCCTGCACGGCAGGCTCCGGCGTCCTCTCGGCCGGCTTGGCTTCGGCAGGCTTGGCTTCGACAGGCTTGGCTTCGGTCGATTTGGCCTCGGCAGCCTTCTCGGCAGCCTTGCCCTCAGGCGACTTGCGCAGGCGTTCGATGGCGGCCCGGGCGAGATCGTTGGCGTCGGGGGTCGCGGCCGGAGCGGCCGGCGACGAACTGGCCTCGACCACCGGCGCAGCGGCGGGCGCCGCCGGACTGGACGTGACGGGGGAGGACTTGGCAACGGCCTTCTCATGCGCCGGGGTGCGGCCGCGCGAGGCAGCCTCGTCCGCAGCCTTGGTGTCGGCAGCCTTGGTGTCGGCAGCCTTGGTGTCGGCAGGCTTGGTGTCGACAGCCTTGGTGTCAGCAGGCTTGTCGGCCGCCGGCTTGTCCGATCCGCTCTTGTCGGAAATGCTCTTCTCGGAAACGCCCTTGGCTTTCACGCCGGGGCCCGGGAGGTTGGCCACGCCAGCGGGCTTCTTGCCGGCGTCGGCAGGTGCCACGACTGCGGCTGGCGTATCCGCCGCCGGCCTCGCATTGATGTAGTGGTTAACGATGTAGGCCCCGATGATCGTCGCGAGCACCGAGGGGAAAATATCCATCGAGATTTTAGCGAGGTATTTCAGCATTTCTCGGCCACTCCCCGCGCGATCTGATGCGGGAACTTTGGGGCATTGTAAGGGATCAACTGCGACGGATCGATGGCAAAGGTTACGAGCGCCTTACGCCTTCAGCTCAATCTCAAGGAACACGATGTCGGTTGAGGTTTCGTTAAGTACGTCATGTTGGACGCCGGCTTTGCGGAAGTAGGATTTTCCCGCCGCAAGCTGCGCCTTGGAACGCTCCCCGCCCGGCGCCACGATGGTCATTTCTCCGCCGACGACGGGAACAATCACATAGTCCATTCCGTGGGTGTGATGCCCGGTGGCGCTGCCCGGGGCAAGCCGCCATTCGGTCACCCGGACCTCGTCATTGTCGATCTGAACCTCGGAGCTGGCGGCAAGCATCTAGAACCTCGCTTAAGGCGAATCGGCTCAGGGCACGAAGACCATGAACGCGTAGACGGCAAATACCACCATATGGACCAGTCCGAACAGGACATTGGTCCTGCCGGTGCCGAAGGTCAGCATGCTCAGCAAGAATGTCAGGAACAGCAGCACCGAGCTCTGGGCATTGAGCCCCAGCACCAGCGGCTGCTCGATCACATAGGTGGCGAGCCCGACCGCCGGAATCGTCAGGCCGATGGTCGCCAGCGAGGATCCCAGCGCCAGGTTGATGCTTTTCTGAAGGTCGTTCTTGCGGGCGGCGGAGATCGCGGAGACGCCTTCCGGCATCAGGATCAGCAGCGCGACCAGGAGGCCCGCAAAGGCCGGCGGAGCGCCGATCCTGTCGGCGACGGCATCCACCACCAGCGAGAATTTCTTGGCCAGCAGCACGACGGCCAGGAGCGAGATCAGGAGCAGCACGATGCTCAGCGCCAGCAGCTTGCCCGGCAGATGGGTCTCGCCGCCCTCGCCCTCGGTCCGCTCATGGACGAAATAGTCCTTGTGCAGGACGGTCTGGGTGTAGAGGAACACGCCATAGAGCACGATGGTCACGAGGTCGACGAAGCCGAGCTGAAGCGTCGAATAGACCGGGCCCGGCGTCGTCAGCGTGTAGTTCGGCATGATCAGCGTCAGGGTCGCGAGCGCAATCAGCACGCTGAGATAGACGTTGGCGCCGGAGACCTGAAATCCCTGCTCGCGATAGCGCAGCCCGCCGATGAACACGCAGAGGCCGACGAGGCCATTGCAGACGATCATCACCACCGCGAACACGGTGTCGCGCGCAAGCTCCGGCGCAGGCTTGTCGCCGAGCATGATGGTGGTGATCAGCGCGACCTCGATGATGGTCACCGCAAGCGTGAGCAGCAGCGTGCCGAACGGCTCGCCGATCCGCTCCGCGATCACCTCGGAATGATGCACGGCCGCGAACACGGTGCCGAACAGGATCACCAGCAGGACGATCGCAAACACGCCGCCGCCCGTCGATAGCGTAAAGCTGTAGCCGGTCACGGTGACGACCAGGAACAGCAGTACCGCCAGCGCGGGAAAGACCCAGGACGACCGTGGCATCGGTCCGTGTGCGCTCATGCAGGCTATTCCTTGGTTGAACGCACCGATTATGCGCGAGAAGATCGCGCCCGTCAGCCCTCAAGAGCCGTTGATGAAGCCTCGTGCGATCTCGATCATGCCAAGATTGACGAGATCGTCATGCCCGCCCTCGGGGATCCGAACGAACTGCTTCGGCCACGAGGATGATGGCGATCCATTTCAGGAATGTCATCGCAGTCCCGTCATTGCTGAGTTCAGGGCTTGCGACGGCTCTTGAGCAATTGGAGGACGTCGGACCGGATGCCCAGGGGGATCTCTCGACAACCGCACGCCGCGGCATGAGCAGCGTGCCAGGCGATGCGCTGCTCGCGCGTCGCCTTCGACGGCATGCGATGGGACCGGTGCCACTCCTTGTTCAGGGCCACGGTCCCCCTCGCTGATTACATCGCCTTGACGATGTTCTCGGTGACCTTCTTGGCGTCACCGAGCAGCATCATGGTGTTGTCGCGATAGAACAGCGGATTGTCGATGCCGGCATAGCCCGACGCCAGCGAGCGCTTGATGAACATCACCGTGCCGGCTTTCCAGACCTGCAGCACCGGCATGCCGTAGATCGGCGAGGTCTTGTCCTCTTCCGCCGCCGGGTTGGTGACGTCGTTGGCGCCGATCACGAAGGCGATGTCGGCCTGCGCGAATTCGGAGTTGATGTCCTCGAGCTCGAACACCTCGTCGTAGGGCACGTTGGCCTCGGCCAGCAGCACGTTCATGTGGCCGGGCATGCGGCCCGCGACCGGGTGAATGGCGTATTTCACCTCGACGCCTTCCTTCTTCAGCATGTCGGCCATCTCGCGCAGCGCATGCTGGGCCTGCGCCACCGCCATGCCGTAGCCGGGCACGATGATGACCTTGGAGGCGTTCTTCATGATGAAGGCGGCATCGTCCGCCGAGCCGAGCTTTGCCGGCTTCTGCTCGCCGGTAGCCCCACCGGCCGCAGCGGTCTCACCGCCGAAGCCGCCGAGAATGACCGAGATGAAGGACCGATTCATCGCGTGGCACATGATGTAGGACAGGATCGCGCCCGACGAGCCGACCAGCGCGCCGGTGATGATCAGCGCCGAATTGCCGAGCGTGAAGCCGATGCCGGCCGCGGCCCAGCCGGAGTAGGAGTTCAGCATCGAAATCACGACCGGCATGTCGGCGCCGCCGATCGGGATGATCATGAGCACGCCGAGCGCCAGCGCGAGAATGACGTTGAGCCAGAAGAACACCGGGCTGCCGGTGACGACGAGCCCGACAATGCAGGCGACCAGCGCGACCGCGAGCGCGACGTTGATCACGTGCCGCGCCGGCAGGATGATCGGCGCACCGCTCATGCGGGCCGACAGCTTCAGGAACGCGATCACCGAGCCGGTGAAGGTCAAGGCGCCGATGGCGACGCCGAGCGACATTTCGATCAGGCTCTGGGTGTGGATGTTGCCGGGGGTGCCGATGTCGAAGGCCTCCGGCGCATAGAATGCACCCGCCGCGACCAACACCGCGGCCATGCCGACCAGCGAGTGGAAGGCGGCGACCAGTTCCGGCATCGAGGTCATCGGCACGCGGCGGGCGATGACGGCACCGATCGTCCCGCCGATGGCGATGCCGACAATCACCAGCACCCAGGCGAGGCCGTCGGCCGGCGGATGGTTGGCAAGCGTCGTCGCAACCGCGATCGCCATGCCGATCATGCCGAGCAGATTGCCCTGGCGCGAAGAGGCCGGGCTCGACAGCCCGCGCAGCGACAGGATGAACAGCACCCCCGCCACGAGATACAAGAATGCAGAGAGATTGGCGCTCATCTCAGGTCCCCATTGATCCCATCAGCCCGAGGTGGCCGCTTACTTCGACTTCTTCTTGTACATCGCCAGCATGCGCTGGGTGACAAGGAAGCCGCCGAAGATGTTGATGCAGGCAAAGATCAGCGCGACGAAGCCGAAGGCGCGCGCCCAGCCCGAACCGCTCGAGACATTGGCGACCCCGCCGGCAAGCAGCGCGCCGACCACGATCACCGAGGAGATCGCATTGGTGACGCTCATCAGCGGCGTATGCAGCGCCGGCGTCACCGACCACACCACGAAATAGCCGACGAAGACGGCGAGGACGAAGATCGACAGCCGGAAGATGAAGGGGTCGACGACCTGTGCAGCATGCTCCATGACGGATCTCCTTACACCTTCGGCTGGAAGTTCGGGTGGATGACGGCGCCATCTTTGGTCAGCGCAGTGGCCTTGACCAGCTCGTCGTCCCAATTGACGGCGAGCTTCTTCTCTTTCTTGTCGACCATGGTCTCGATGAAGGAGAACAGATTGCGGGCATAGAGGCTGGAGGCCGAGGCCGCGACGCGGCCCGCGACATTGGTGTAGCCGACGATCTTGATGCCATCGATGTCGACGACCTCACCCGCCTTGGCACCCTCGACATTGCCGCCGCGCTCGACGGCGAGATCGACCAGCACCGAGCCCGGCTTCATCGACTTGACCATCTCGCCCGAGACGAGTTTCGGCGCCGGACGGCCCGGGATCAGCGCGGTGGTGATGACGATGTCCTGCTTCTTGATGTGCTCGGCGGTCAGCGCGGCCTGCTTGGCCTGGTACTCTTTCGACATCTCCTTGGCATAACCGCCGGCGGTCTGCGCGTTCTTGAACTCCTCGTCCTCGACGGCGAGGAATTTTGCGCCGAGCGATTCCACCTGCTCTTTCGTCGCAGGTCGCACGTCGGTCGCGGTGACGACGGCGCCAAGACGGCGCGCGGTTGCGATCGCCTGGAGGCCGGCCACGCCAACGCCCATCACGAACACTTTCGCGGCAGGCACGGTGCCGGCCGCGGTCATCATCATCGGGAAGGCGCGGCCGAAGGCCTCGGCGCCCTCGATCACGGCGCGATAGCCGGCAAGGTTCGCCTGCGAGGACAGCACGTCCATGACCTGCGCACGGGTGATGCGCGGCATCAGTTCCATCGCGAAAGCGCAGACGCCGGCTTCGGCCATCGCCTTCAGCGCAGCTTCATTGCCGTAGGGATCCATGATGGCGATGACCAGCGCGCCGCGCTTGTATTGCGACAGCTCGGAAGCCTCGGGACGCTTCACTTTGATGATGATGTCAGCATCTTTCAGTGCATCGGCGCTGACGGTGGCGCCGACCGCGGTGAATTCGGAATCAGGCAGGCCCGATTTGACGCCGGCGCCCGGCTCGACGGCGATCTCGGCGCCCAGCGCCTTGAACTTCTTCACCGTATCAGGCGAAGCGGCAACGCGCGGCTCCGACGGATCGATTTCCTTGGCAACGGCGATCTTCATAGGCCCTCCGGCGACGCGGGACAAAGCGCGCACGCGAACTTAGCGTCACTCCCGCAACGTTGGATACCGGTTTTGGCACCGGCTTGAATGCAAATTTTATGAGCACCGACGACGATGTCGGTGCAACAGGCGATGGATCAGGTCAGGAAGATCGCCATCAGGATGACGATGAGCGCGACCGAGGCGGTGCCGTACTTCACCAGCTTGATGAAGCCCTCATAGGTCTGCTCGTGGGCGACGTAGTCGTTGCCGTCGGCGGTGCTGTACGCCACTTCGCTATGGTCAGCCATGGAATGTCCCCAGTCGAAAGCCGAATTCTTCGGCTGGGATACCTTAAACCCTCGGGCAGGGCAACGGCACCGAGGCGCGGTTTTCCCGCAAATCGGTTCATTTGGATTCCCAATCGGTTAGGAAGCCCGCTTCGCCCTCAGCCCATCGCCTCCAGTTCGTCGATCATGCCGGCGATGACGGAGAGGCCCCCCTCCCAGAACTTGGGGTCCTTGGCATCGAGCCCGAACGGCCGCAGCAGCTCGGAATAGTGCTTGGTGCCGCCGGCGGCGAGCATGTCGAGATAGCGCTCGGCGAAACCTTCGGCCGCATGCTCGTAAACCGCATAGAGCGAGTTCACGAGGCAATCGCCAAAGGCATAGGCGTAGACGTAGAACGGCGAATGGATGAAGTGCGGGATGTACATCCAGTAGTTCTCGTAACCCGCCTTGATCTCGATCGCGGGCCCCAGACTCTCGCCCTGCACCGACAGCCAGAGCTCGCCGAGCCGTGTCGCGGTGAGCTCGCCGTTCTTGCGCTCGGTATGAACGGCGCGCTCGAAGGAATAGAACGCAATTTGCCGCACCACGGTATTGATCATGTCCTCGACCTTGCCGGCGAGCAGCGCCTGGCGCTGTTTTGTATTTTTGGTCTGGGCAAGCAGCCGCTTGAACGTGAGCATCTCGCCGAACACACTCGCGGTCTCCGCCAGCGTCAGCGGCGTCGGTGCCATCAGCGCGCCGTTCTTGGCCGCCAGCACCTGGTGCACGCCATGGCCAAGCTCATGGGCAAGCGTCATGACGTCGCGAGGCTTGCCCTGGTAGTTCATCAGCACATAAGGGTGTGCCGACGGCGTGGTCGGATGCGAGAATGCGCCGGGCGCCTTGCCCGGCCGCACTGGCGCGTCGATCCAGCGATCGGTGAAGAAGCGCTCGGCAATGTCGGCCATTTTAGGCGAGAAGCCGCGATAGGCCGTCAGCACCATGTTGCGCGCATCGGGCCAGCCGATCACATCGGTCGCGGCGAAGGGCAGCGGCGCGTTGCGGTCCCAATAGGCCAGCTTCTTCTTGCCGAACCACTTTGCCTTCAGCGCGTAATAGCGATGCGAGAGCTTTGGATAGGCCGCGCGGACCGAGGCGACCAGCGCATCGACCACCTCGCGCTCGACGCGGTTGTTCAGATGGCGGGAATCCGCAACATCCTTGAAACCGCGCCAGCGGTCGGAGATATCCTTGTCCTTGGCGAGCGTGTTGGTGATCAGCGCAAAGGTGCGCTCATTGGCCTTGAAGGTTTTCGCCAGCGCTTCCGCCGCGGCCTTGCGCTTGGCGCCGTCGCGGTCCTGCAGGAAATTCAGCGTCGGCTCGATCGCCAGTTCCTTGGCGCCGACCTTGAAGCGGAGACTCGAGATGGTCTGGTCGAACAAACGGTTGAAGGCCGAATAGCCGGTCTGCGCCTTTTCCAGGAACAGCTGCTCGAGCTTGTCGTCGAGCTGATACGGCTTCTCCTTGCGCAGATCCTCGATCCACGGACGATAGTGCGCGAGCTCAGGGGCTTGCAGCGCGCCGGTCAAAATATCGTCATCGATACGGTTGAGCTCGAGAGCGAAGAACAAGAGATGCGTCGAGGCCGCTGTCAGCCGCTCGGAGACATCGCCGTAAAACTTTGAAATCGCAGGGTCCACGCTGTCGCCGGCGTGAACGAGACCGGCATAGGAGCCGAGACGGCCGGCGAGATCGTCGATCGCCTCATAGCGCCGCACGGCTTCCGCGAGCCATTTTCCGCCATCTTCCTTTGCTGTGCCTGTTGCGAGCTTGCCCTTGTAGTCGGTCTCGAACGCGACGCAATCGGCATCCATCTTTTCGAGATCGCGCGCCACTTCCGGCGCGTCGATCCCGGAATAGAGATCGGCGAGGTTCCACTCCGGAAGCTTGCCCGTCTTGCTCACAGGCTTTGCGGAGGGTTTTGCCTTGGCAGCGGATTTCTTGGCAGCGGATTTCTTGGCGATGGATGTCTTGGCGATGGATGTCTTGGCGGCGGATGTCTTGGCGGCTGGTTTGCGGACAGCAGTCTTGGAGCGCGACTTCATTGTGTGGGAAACCTGTGTTCAACGATCGCTGCGGCGGGCGGGGGCATCAAGATTTAAGAGTGCGTTAATCGGCTTCGGCCAGAGTGACCCGATTCGAGACAGATAGTAGTAGCGTGCGGGGAGCACCATGGCTGCCAGTATTTTGATCGCCGACGACGACGCCGTAGCTCGCCGCCTGGTCGAGAACATGGTGCAGAAATGCGGCTATGAAACGGTCGTCGTCGAATCCGGCGACGCCGCGATCGCGACCCTCACCGGTCCCGACGCCCCCGCGATCGACGCGGTGATCCTCGATCTCGTGATGCCCGGCCTCGACGGCATGGGTGTGCTGGCAAAAATCCGCGAGGCGGGCCTCAGCGTGCCCGTCATCGTACAGACCGCCCATGGCGGCATTGACAACGTCATCTCGGCAATGCGCGCCGGTGCGGCCGACTTCGTGGTCAAGCCGGTCGGAATGGAGCGGCTTCAGGTCTCGCTTCGCAACGCGCTGAATGCCTCCGCGCTCAAGGGCGAATTGCAACGCATCCGTCACAGCCGCGAGGGCCGGCTGACCTTCTCCGACATCATCACGCGCGCCGAAGCGATGGCGCCGGTGATGCGCGCGGCCCAGAAGGCGGCAAATTCATCGATCCCCGTGCTGATCGAAGGCGAGTCCGGCGTCGGCAAGGAGATGTTCGCGCGCGCCATCCATGGCAGCGGCGAGCGCAAGGCCAAGCCCTTCGTCGCGGTCAATTGCGGCGCGATTCCCGACAATCTCGTCGAGTCGATCTTGTTCGGCCATGAGAAGGGCGCCTTTACCGGCGCAACCGAACGGCACACCGGCAAATTCCTCGAAGCCCATGGCGGCACGCTGTTTCTGGATGAGGTCAGCGAGCTGCCGCTGACTGCACAAGTCAAGCTCCTGCGCGCACTGCAGGAGGGCGCAGTCGAGGCCGTCGGCGGCCGCAAACCCGTCAAGGTCGACGTCCGCATCATCTCCGCGACCAATCGCAAGCTTCTGGACCGGGTCAAGCAAGGGCACTTCCGCGAAGACCTGTTCTATCGCCTGCACGTGCTGCCGCTGACGATCCCCTCGCTCAAGGCCCGCCGCGAGGACATCCCGCATCTGCTCAGGCATTTCCTGGCGCGCTTTGCCGCCGAGGAGAACCGCGCGATCTCCGGCGTCAGCGGCGAGGCCGTGGCGCATCTCACCCAGCTCGACTGGCCCGGCAACATCCGCCAGCTCGAGAATGCCGTCTACCGCGCGGTGGTGATGAGCGAGGGCGACCAGCTCGGTCTCGACGATTTCCCGCTGCCGGGCCCGCATCCGCATTCGGCGACGGAGATCCCGACCGCGCCGCTGATGATCGAGCCGATCGCAGCGCCCTCCGTGGTGTCGGGTAGCGAAATACCCATCGCGCCGCTGCCTCAGACCGGGTCGCTCTCGATGCTCACCCCGACCGGCGATGTTCGCCCGCTGGAGGAGATGGAGAGCGAGATCATCCGCTTTGCGATCTCGCACTACCGCGGACAGATGTCGGAGGTGGCGCGCCGACTCAGGATCGGCAGGTCCACGCTGTACCGCAAGCTCGACGAAGCCGGGGTTCCCGGACATGGCGGGAAAAGCGGCGAGGAGACGCACTGAACCTCATGCGAACGGGGGTTCGCGCGCCTCAGCGATGCGCCTGCAACCCGTTGAATTACGGCAAAATTCGGCTTCGGCCGAAACCGTGACTTGGAAGTGACAGAGGGTCGGAAAAGCGTGCGGTGAAACCGCACAATCCGTTGCAAACGGTCTGTCTTGAAGTCAGTTTGTGGTCAGTTTCCCGGGGTAGTGCTAGCTGCAAGAACGGGGCCTGTATATCGTCTGCGTAGGAATCGTTGTGTGCAGGCGTGCAAGTTTCGAGAGGCCGGCGCGATTTAGCCGAAGCTCAATTAGGCGAAAACGAAAGCTGTTCCACGAGGGACAGTTCACCCGAGGGGTGCGATACAATGCGTGACTGTTTGAACCACCGTGCAGGCTTTGACCGCGTTCTGGCGGCGGTCGCAGCGACCTTCCTCACGGTGTCGGCCGGCTCGGCGCTGGCACAGGACCAGGCGCGCAGCAGCGCTGCCGAACTTGCGATCGAAGCCGCGATCCCGCGCCCCGAGCCCGCAAACGTTCCGCCCCCGACCGCGTCCGACATCAAGCTCGACACCACCGCCACCGTTCAGGACGGCCCCAAGGACGTGGTCAAGGAGCCTGTGAAGGCCGAAGCCGCTCCGGCCGCGGAGAAGGTGGAGACCAAACCTGCCGACATCGCCACGACGCCCGCCGCCGACACACCGAAGAGCGAGACGGTCACGAGCGAACCCGCCAAAACCGAACCCGCCAAATCTGAACCGGCAAAGGCTGACACGGCCACCGCGCCGACTGCCGCTCCCGCTGCACCTGCGGCGGCAGCCGCAACCCCGGTCGCCGAGCCGGTCAAGGCCGCGAGCAACGTTCCTGCCGCCGACCAGCCGGTCGCCGACAAGATCAGGGACATCCTCGGTTCAAAGACCTCGCGCCATTTCGACCGCAAGAACGAACGTGCCGCTGCCGAGAAGTTTTATGGCGCCCGCGACTTTGCGCCGGTCTGGACGCAAGCCGGCAGCCTGACCGCCGCGGCCAAGGGCGTGATCGCGCGGCTGAAGGACGCGGCTTCCGACGGCCTCAATCCAGCCGACTATCCGGTGCCTGACTTCGCCGCCGCCACGACGCCTGATGCGCTGGCCGATGCCGAGCTGAAGCTCACCGCCAGCATGTTCGACTATGCGCGCCAGGCGCAGAGCGGCCGCATGCACTGGTCGCAGGTCAGTGCAGATATCCTCTATCCCGAGCATCCGATCGATCCGAGCGAGGTGATCACCAAGGTCACGACGGCGGCTGACGCGTCCGTCGCGCTCGACAGCTACAATCCGCCGCAGAAGCTCTACAAGGAGCTGAAGGCGCAGCTCGCCAAGCTGCGCGGCCAGGGCGACGGTCCGGTGATCGAGATCACCGACGGCCCCGCGCTGAAATACACCCCCGCCAGGGGTAAGAAGCAGGCTGAAATCGTCGTGCAGGATCCGCGCGTGCCACAGCTTCGCGCCAAGCTCGGCATCACCGAGAACGCCAGCGACGACCACTATGACGCCACGGTTGCCGAAGCCGTACGCAAATTCCAGGACGGCGCCGAGCTGAAGGCGACCGGTGTGCTCGACACGCCGACCGTCAAGGCCCTGAACAGCCCGAAGCGCGACAAGCAGATCGACACCGTGGTCGTGAACATGGAGCGCTGGCGCTGGCTGCCGCGCGACCTCGGCGTGCCCTCGCTGGGCGATGCCTATGTCATCCTCAACATTCCCGACTACACGCTGAAGGTGATGCAGCACGGCCAGCAGGTCTGGACCACCCGCGTCGTCACCGGCAAGCCGGGCCAGCACGCTACGCCCCTGCTGACCGAGACGATGAAGTACATTACGGTCAACCCGACCTGGAACGTGCCGCCCTCGATCGTCTATGGGGAATATCTGCCGGCGCTGCAGCAGGACCCGACCGTGCTTCAGCGCATGGGCCTGAGGCTCGAGCAGAACCGCGACGGCTCGGTGCACATTTCGCAGCCGCCCGGTGAAGCCAACGCGCTCGGCCGCATTCGCTTCAACTTCCCGAACAAGTTCCTGGTCTATCAGCACGACACGCCGGACAAGCACCTGTTCGCCAAGGAAGATCGCGCCTTCAGCCATGGCTGCATGCGCGTGCAAAATCCGGATCAGTACGCTTCGGTGCTGCTCAACATCACCATGCCGAACGAGCACTACACCCCGGAGCGCGTGCGCAGCATGTATGGCTCCGGTGAGATCGACCTGAAATTCCCGACGCCGATCCCGGTCAACATCACCTACCAAACCGCGTTCGTGGACGATGGCGGCAAGCTGCAATTCCGCAAGGACGTCTATGGCCGCGACGCGACCATGATCAGCATCCTGAAGAACGGCCGCGGCAAGGACCTCGAGAACGTCGTCGCCCATTCGCAGCCGAGCTATTCGCGCCCGGCAACGACGCTGCCGTCAGGCGTGACGTTCGCCAATAATGGCGGCTCGTCGGGGCTGAACTTCTTCGAGCGGCTGTTCGGTGGAGGGGCTCCGACCCCCCCACCGGCTCCGGTCGGCCGTCGGCCGCAGCGGGTGTTTACCCGCTGAGATCAGGTCCGCGCCTCAACTCCCTAATTTCTTCAATAAAATCAGCGACCCTTTCCTCTGGATAGGGCTGCTTAACGTTAACCATTGTCCGCCCGAGTTCCGGCTGCTGGCGTTTTTTTGCCACACTCAACCGCTTAGGATTGTCGTCTGACTTGGTTTGGGGGCGGGAAGGTCAACCTCGAATTAACCTTCTCGTTTTAAGAAAGCGTTCACCCTCTTTCGCGCGCTAACGGGGTTGGCGGGAGAGTCCATTGAACGCTCGTCGACTGGGTGGGCTCATACGTGCTGACTGGTTTCGCACGCAAATTCGCTGCGTTGTCGTTGTCCCATGCGGGAGTGAAGGTCGGATCTCGGATCGGCCTCGCCTCGCTGGTGCTGCTTGCGGCTGCCGGCTCGGTTCATAACGCCGCGGCGCTGAACGAAACCAAGACCCTCTCCTTCCACCACACCCATTCCGGCGAAGACCTCACCGTCACCTTCAAGCGCGACGGCCGCTACGACGAAGCCGCGCTGAAGACGCTGAACCATTTCCTGCGCGACTGGCGCACCCAGGACGAGACGGTGATGGATCGTCACCTGTTCGACATCCTCTGGGAAGTGTATCGCGACGTCGACGGCAAGCAGCCGATCCAGATCATCTCCTCCTATCGCTCCCCCGCCACCAACGCCATGCTCCGCCGCCGCTCCTCGGGCGTGGCGCGGTTCAGCCAGCACATGCTGGGCCATGCGATGGACTTCTACATTCCGGGCGTGCCGCTGGAGCAGATCCGCTTCGCCGGCCTGCGCCTGCAGCGGGGCGGCGTCGGCTTCTACCCGACATCAGGCTCGCCCTTCGTGCATCTGGACACCGGCAGCATTCGGCACTGGCCGCGCATGACGCATGACCAGCTCGCCCGCGTCTTCCCGGACGGAAAGACGGTGCATCTGCCGACCGACGGGGTGCCGCTGAAGGGCTATGAGCTGGCCAAGGCCGAGATCGAGCGGCGCGGCGATGGCGACGACGGCGCCAGCAAGCCGGGTTTCTTCGCCTCCCTGTTCAGCAGGGGCAAGCAGGCTCCGGCAGCCAGTACCGATGAGGATGACGAGGGCGCGCCCGCCCCGACCGCCAAGCCCGTCACGCCGACCGTGGTCGTCGCCGCAAGCAAACCCGCCGATCCGGTACCGACGCCACGCGCCAAGCCGTCCGCCGCCTCCGCCATCCAGCTCGCCTCGGCCGATGCCCAGCTCGTTGCACCGCCCAAACCCAAAGCCGAGCCGAAGCCCGAGCCCGTGGCTGACAAGCCGGCAGCCGGCAAGCTCGAATCCCCGGCCGACATCATCAATGCCCGCGGCTTCTGGGATGCTCCGGCCACACCGCAGCAGGCGACACCAGCGCAGATCGCCGCATTGAAGGCGCGCCAGGCGCTTGCCGCCGCGACAGATCCGCAACCGACCGCGAGCGTCTCCAGTGCCGCCTATCAGGCGCTGGCCTTTGCACCCGCTTCTGCTTCGCCCGTCGACCGGGCCCGCGTCGTCGCCGCCTCGGCGCCGATCCCGCGCGGCGCGCGTCCGGCGTCCACGGCCCGCAACGGTGCGCCGGCCACCGAGATCAACAGCGTCGTCGGCAAGAGCACCGACGGCATGATCGCAACCGCAACCCGCCTCTCCGCCGCCAAGGGCGAGAGCATCTGGCTCAAGATCGTGATGCTGTCGCCGAGCGCCAGCCGCGCGATGTCGGTGACGCTGATGGGCGAGCTCGATATGGCGGCGATGCGCGCCTATTTCGTCAAGCCGCAGGCCGTGGTCGCAATGGGCTTCACCGACGATCCGATGCAGGGCCTGTCCTGCGACAGTTTCTCGGGCAGCGCGACGACGAAGATCGAAACGACGTCGTTCGTCATGCGCACGGCCGCGCTGCGCTGAGACGGATCGCCTTCACCCTCTCGTAGCCCGGATGGAGCGCAGCGCAATCCGGGAATCGCGCCACAAGCGATGACGGCCCCGGATTTCGCTGCACTCCATCCGGGCTACGGCAATGCTGCCTGAAGCGCGAACGCCTCAGATCATTCCGAGCGCCTGCATGTAGGTCTCGAGAATCGTCTCGGCCTCGGCGCGCTCGTTGGGGTCCTGCTTGCGCAGGCGCACGATAGTGCGCAGCGCCTTGACGTCGTAGCCGTTGCCCTTGCTCTCGGCATAGACGTCGCGGATGTCGTCGGAGATCGCCTTCTTCTCTTCCTCCAGCCGCTCGATGCGCTCGATGATGGATTTGAGCTGGTCCTTGGCAAATTTCGTCGCGGGCTCGTCGTCGCGGACGGCGGCGGAGGTGGCCATCTTGGTACTCCCAATGGAACTGGCAAAACGAGGTGACGCCGGCATCCTCACCGCGCGTGCTGGGTAGACCCTTAGGGTTGGCGCCTGCCGCGTTCAAGCAAGCATCACGCTCGTCCACAGCGCGCCCACAGGAGATGATGTTGTCGTTCCGGGACGCCCGCAGGGCGAACCCGGAATCTCGAGATTCCGGGTTCGATGCTTTGCATCGCCCCGGAATGACGGAACGTAAACACTCAGTGATTGTGGGGATGGACCTTCTTCATCGCCTCGAGCTGCCCGGGGCTCGCCGTGCCCTGGTACTTCGCCTTCCAGGTCTCGTAGGGCATGCCGTAGACGGCTTCCCGGCTCTCATCCTTGCTCAAGCTCACGCCTTGGGCATCCGCGGCGTCCTTGAGCCAGTTCGACAGGCAGTTACGGCAGAATCCGGCCAGATTCATCAAGTCGATGTTCTGGACGTCGGTTCGCGTCCTCAGATGATCGACCAGCCGCCGGAACGCGGCCGCCTCGAGCTCCGTTCTGGTTTTGTCGTCGATGGCCATGGCAGGATTCCTCGGCTGTACCTTGATGGCGGTCACCCATACGGGATCAGGTGGGGTGCTGTCACAGATTTTGCCATATCGCGGCGCAAACGGCGGCCGGGCCGGCAAACGGGCAGTTCCCCGGGCCTACGCCAAATCGTCAATCATCTGGTATACGTTCCGCGACAATGATCGCCGAATCTCCCCGCTCCCCCCCTCGCCTGCTCGCCCTGATAGTCCCGGTGCTGGCCGTTGCGCTGCTGTGCCTTTGGGCCAGCCCGGCCTCGGCCGACTTCCGCCTCTGCAACAACACCTCAAGCCGGGTCGGTATCGCGCTCGGCTACAAGGACGCCGACGGCTGGACCACCGAGGGCTGGTGGAACATCTCGTCCCGCTCCTGCGAGACCCTGCTGCGGGGTACGCTGGTCGCCCGCTACTATTACATCTATGCGATCGACTATGACCGCGGCGGCGAATGGTCGGGGCAGGCCTTCATGTGCTCGCGCGACAAGGAATTCACCATCCGCGGCACCGAGGACTGCCTGGCGCGCGGCTATGACCGGACGGGCTATTTCGAGGTCGACACCGGCGAGCAGCGAGCCTGGACGGTGCAGCTCACCGACGCCAACGAGCAGCCTTCGACGCAGCAGCGTGTCCCGGGCATGCCCGGCCCTGTCGGCCCTGGTGGCGGCGTCCCGGGTTTGCCCAATAGTCCGCCCGGTGGTACGCCCCCCGCCGCACCTGGCCTTCCGCCAGCCCCCTCGCCACCGTCTGGGAATAAGCCATGAGGCGTCTTCGCCGTATCAAGATTCTCGCGACCCTCGGACCTGCCTCGTCGGACCTCGCGATGATCCGCCGCCTGTTCGAGGCCGGCGCCGACGTGTTCCGCATCAACATGAGCCACACACCGCATGACAAGATGCGGGAGCTGGTGGCGACGATCCGCAATGTCGAGAGTAGCTACGGCCGCCCGATCGGCATCCTGGTCGATCTCCAGGGCCCGAAGCTCCGCCTCGGCGCCTTCGCTGAAGGCGCGGTGCAGCTTCAGAACGGGCAGACCTTCACGCTGGATTCCGACAAGGCGCCGGGCGATGCCACCCGCGTCAACCTTCCCCATCCGGAGATCCTGGCCGCGCTGCGGCCCGGCCATGCGCTGCTGCTCGACGACGGCAAGGTGCGGCTGATCGCCGAGGAGACCACCAAGGAACACGCGGTCACGCGCGTCGTGGTCGGCGGCAAGATGTCTGACCGCAAGGGCGTCAGCCTGCCCGACACCGACCTGCCGGTCTCGGCGATGACGCCGAAGGACCGCGCCGACCTCGAGGCGGCCCTCGTCACCGGCGTCGACTGGATCGCGCTGTCCTTCGTGCAGCGCGCGGACGACGTGATCGAGGCCAAGAAGATGATCCGCGGCCGCGCCGCCGTGATGGCCAAGATCGAGAAGCCGCAGGCGATCGACCGCCTCGCCGACATCATCGAGGCGTCCGACGCGCTGATGGTGGCGCGCGGCGACCTCGGCGTCGAATTGCCGCTCGAGCGCGTGCCGAGCCTGCAGAAGCAGATGACGCGGATGGCGCGCCGCGCCGGCAAGCCGGTGGTGATCGCAACGCAGATGCTGGAATCGATGATCCAGTCGCCGGTGCCGACCCGCGCCGAGGTCTCCGACGTCGCCACCGCCGTCTATGAGGGCGCCGACGCCATCATGCTGTCGGCGGAATCGGCCGCCGGCAAATTCCCGGTCGAGGCGGTCTCGACCATGAACCGCATCGGCGAAGAGGTCGAGCGCGACCCGACTTACCGGTCCGTGATCACCGCCCAGCGGCCCGCGCCGGAATCCACCGCCGGCGATGCCATCGCGGACGCCGCGCGTCAGATCGCCGAGACGCTCGACCTGCCCGCCTTGATCTGCTGGACCTCATCCGGCTCGACCGCGGTGCGCGTGGCGCGCGAGCGGCCGAAGCCGCCGATCGTGGCGATCACGCCCAACATCACCGCCGGCCGCAGGCTTGCTGCCGTCTGGGGCGTGCATTGCGTGGTGGCGGAAGATGCGCGCGACCAGGACGACATGGTGAACCGCGCCGGCCAGATCGCCTTCCGCGACGGTTTCGTTCGCGCCGGCCAGCGCGTGATCATCGTCGCCGGCGTGCCGCTCGGCATTCCCGGCACCACCAACATGGTGCGCATCGCCTCCGTCGGCCCCGAGGGCGACGCGAATATGTGAGGCGGCCGCCGGCCGGCCGAGCCAAACTGCGAAAACAACCCCATGCACAGTAGCCGGCTGAATCCGGCTGCCTTGCGCGGGCCTTGGGAAAAGGCCAGCTCAGGCAAATGCCTGGGCGGGGCCGGGTCTTCTCAGGCCCCGACCAGCACCTTGGTCGTCGGCAGCAAGGTCTGCTGCACCACCAGCCCCCTGGCGCGGGCGTCCATGACACCGACGGCGCGCAGCGCCAGCAGCGTCACGGTCTGGACGGCGTCGCGCATCTTGACGGGATCTTCGAGATTGTCGGGCGCGAGCGGACCGACCAGGGCCTCATGCAGCGCACCCAGCAGCGCAGTTGCGGCGAGCGCCGTGTCCTGCGCCGGCAGATGGCCGGCGCGCACCGCGGCGTCGATCCGCGCGGCGATCTCGCCCGCGATCTCCCGGCGGCTGGCCAGCCTGGAGGCGCTGACATCGACATCGACCGGTTCAGCCAAAATGCCCCAGGCGAGGCGACGCTGCGACAGCGTATGGACCGCCACGGTGGTCACGGCCGCCGCCAGCGCCGAGGACGGTCCGGGCGCGGCATCGGCCGCCCGGCGGATGGCCGCGAGCTCGTCGCGGGAGACTTCCGAGATCAGTTCGGAGATCAACTCGGCCTTGGAGGGGAAGTAGCGGTAGACGGTGCCGGCCGCCACATTTGCCCTGACGGCGACCGGCGCGATCTGCACCGCCGCCATGCCGCCTTCGGCTGCGGCTTCCCTTGCCGCCGCCAGGATGGCGCTGCGCCGAGCCGCAAGGCGCTTAACCACTTGATGCGTCCGCCGATAAACCATGGCGCGCTTCCTGTCCCACCACGCCTGCCGCACGCCCCGCGGCCGAACGCTTCGTCACTGAATTCGCTGCAAATCGCCCCGCAAGGACTGAACAACTATTCAGGGGGGATGACAAGCAGCAAAAGCGCTCACACGCGAAACGCTGCATTGCAAACCGCTCAAAGTGCGGGGAATCCATTGGTGAACGGCTAACCACACTTTTTACCGCGGTCTTAAAGGCGGTCGGTGACTGTCGCTGCGATCCAACCCGGTGCAGCATGCTCGACACGGACGCCAAGACCGCCTGGCAGCTCTTCCATTTGAACTGGCTTCCCATCGCGATCATGGGCGGCCTGCTGGCGCTCGGCCTATCCGTCACCGGCCTCAGGCTCGAGCCCGTCGCCTATGGCGTAACGCTGGCAATCGCCGCACTCTTCGTCGGCATCGCCTACCGCCACCGCATCGCCAAAGGCGATCACGCCGATCCGAAGCTGATCTTCTCGCTTGGTACGATCGGCCAGGTCATCATCACCTGCGCGATCGTCGGGCCGCTCAGCTACGTCGCCGGCATCCTGGGCTTTCCGCTGCAGGACCAGGCGCTGCTCGCGATCGATCGCGCACTCGGCCTCGATCCCGAGCCGATCGCGCGCTTCGTCAACGATCACCCCTGGCTCGCCGACATCCTGTCGCGCAGCTACGGCCTGATCAAATGGCCCCTGCTGTTCGTCCCCGTCGTGCTGACGCTGACGGCGCGTTATGTACGGCTGCAATTGTTCATGCTGGCAATGAGTCTTGGGCTTGCCGTCACCATCGCGATCTCGGCCCTCGTGCCGGCGATCGGCACCTATTACGGATTGCAATTGCCCGCGGCCCAAATCCCCGACATCAACACCGCGATCTACGCCGGACAGTTGCGCGATATCCTGGGCTTACGCGACGGCAGCCTGCACGAGCTGCGACTGTTCTTCCTGTCCGGCATCGTCTCGTTCCCGAGCTTCCATGCCGCATCCGCCGTGTTCTACATGTGGGCGCTGTGGCCGGTGCGGCGCATCGGCGGTCTTGCGGCCGCCCTCAACCTCATGATGATCGCGGCCACGCCTGTCATCGGCGCGCATTACATCGTCGACGTCGCTGGTGGTGTTGCGCTCGCGGCAGCTTCGATCTGGGCGGCGAAGGCCTATCTGGCGTGGACGAACCGCAGCGCGCGGGTCCCGGCAGCGCCGGCGGTGTGGCTGCCGAGTCTCGCGGAATAACGCGCAGATCAATCACAACCACAGCTCTCGTAGGGTGGGCAAAGGCGCGCAGCGCCGTGCCCACCATCTCCGCATCATTGCGATAAGTGGCTGCCGCGTCCTCGTCATTGACGTTGTCGATATTGCGTGCCCGCCATCGACGGATGGTGGGCACGCTTCGCTTTGCCCACCCTACGAGATCTTCTGTGGCAGCCGAGTCTCGCGGAATAAACGCGCAGATCAATCACAACCACAGCTCTTGTAGGGTGGGCAAAGGCGCGCAGCGCCGTGCCCACCATCTCTCCGTAATTGCGGCAAGTGGCTGCCGCGTCCTCGTCATTGCGAGCGCAGCGAAGCAATCCAGCAATCCCTCCGCGGAGACAGTCTGGATTGCTCCGCTGCGCTCGCAATGACGCGGGGATACACGTGCGGACAATCTACGTGACGTGGGCACGCTTCCGTCTTCGCTCTTCAAGCTAGGCCGGACAAGTCGCTTTGCCCACCCTACGAGAGCTGTTCAACTACACGGTCTTCAGTTCCGTCATCCTGAGGTGCGAGTGGCGCGATGCAAAGCATCGCGCCGGGAGCCTCGAAGGATGAACGGCCGGGATGCAGCCGGGCCGTCGCCCTTCGAGGCTCGCCGAAGAGGCGAGCACCTCAGGGTGACGGGACGATGACCGCGCTTGCTGATGATCCCGCACGCCCAAACGAAAAGAGCCCCGTCCGAGGACGGGGCTCTGAGCTCTGAATTCGTCTCTGGCTTACTTGAGGCTGGTCGAGATCGAGCCGAACTTGGTGTTCAGGGTCGAGCCGAGGTTGTTGACGACGGTGATGATCGCCAGCGCGATGCCGGCGGCGATCAGGCCGTATTCGATGGCGGTGGCGCCGGATTCGTCCTTCACGAAACGCGAAACGAGGTTCTTCATAGACTGCTCCAAAAAGTACACGAGGCTTCAACTGGTCTGGTCTGGTTTCTTCGGCTTCCCAGCGCCGCCCGACCATGGAACTGAACGTAGAGGCAAAGACTTGCGTCGCAGTTAATTCGACTGCGTAAACCGGGAACAAATGGCATGTATTGGCCGATGGTAAACCGAAATTGAAAACAACCGGTTAAATTGCGCCGACGCAAAAATAGTGATCGAGACGATTTACTCGAAAGTTATGACCGCCATGGTCCAATGCCGCCCGCTCGGCCAAGACACCCAAGAAAACACACCCAAGAACAAGACGAGGCGGCATGTCGCTTTCCTTCACCAACAGCATCGCCGTGCAGAGCCGCGCGCGAGCGCTGGTGCCGCTGTGTGTCGGCGCGGGCGCCTATCTCTTCTTCCTTTATGTCGGCGACACGCTGCTTCAGGACTCCGACTCGTTCTGGCAGATCAAGATCGGACAGTGGATCCTCGACCACCACGCCCTGCCCTATACCGACTTCTATTCCTTCACGCGGCCAGGCGAGCCCTGGATCTCGACGTCCTGGCTGTCGCAAATTCTGTACGCCATCACTTTCGCGCAATGGGACTGGGCCGGACCTGTCATCCTCACCGCACTTGCGATTGCGGCGTCAGTTGCGATCTTTGTCTATCTGCTCGACGCCCATCTCGAAATTCCGCGCTCGGTGCTGTTCGCGATGCTGGCGGTGCTGCTGTCGCTGCATCACATCCTGACGCGGCCCCATATGCTGGCGCTGCCGGTGATGATCGCCTGGGTCGGCATTCTCATGAATGCGGCCGACCGCAAGGTCACGCCGTCCTGGGCGTGGCTGCCGCTGATGTCGCTGTGGGCGAACCTGCATGGCGGCTTCGTGTTGGGCCTCATGCTGATCGGCCCGATGGCGTTAGAGGCGATCTGGACGCTGGATTCGGCCAGGCAGATCCGCCTGCTCGCGCGCTGGTTCCTGTTCGGTGTCGCCGCGATGATCGCTGCCTGCGTCACGCCCTATGGCTGGCGCACGCTGCTGGGCGCGACCAACATCCTCAATCTCGGCGAATTGCTGACGGTCATCTCGGAATGGATGCCGGCGAATTTCGCCTCGTTCTCCGCGTTCGAAGGCGCGATCCTCGGCCTGATCGCGATCGGCCTGTTTCGCGGCCTGGCGCTGTCGCCGCCGCGCATTCTCCTGGTCCTGCTGTTCACCTGGATGGGGCTGACCCATGTCAGGAGCATCGAGGCCTTTGCCTTCCTGGTGCCGCTGGCGCTGGCAAAGCCGCTCGGCGAAAAGTCGCCGCTGCCGCAAGCTCCGCAAGATACTGAGCGGGGCAACGAGAGCCCGGCGGCGCGCTATGTCACTGTCATGGGCGCGCTGATGATCGCAGCCGCGGCCTGGACCTCGACCTCGGTCTACATGTCGCATCACCGCTTCACCTTCACGATGGACCAGACGCCAGTTACCGCCGTCGATCTGCTGCAGCAGCGCAAGGCGCAGCGCATCTTCAATGCCTACCAGTTCGGCGGCTACCTGATCTCGCGCGACATCCCTGTTTTCGTCGACGGCCGCGCCGAGCTCTATGGCGAGAAGTTCGTGATGGACTTCTTCAGGGCGATCGAGGTCAAGAAGCTCGATAATTTGACGCGGCTGCTCGAAGAGTACAAGATCGACGCCACGCTGCTGGTCGCCGACAGCCCCGCCGCCCAGGTGCTCGATCATATCAAGGGCTGGAAACGGCTCTATGCCGACAACATCGCCGTGATCCATGTGCGGGATGACGAGGCGAGTGCGGGCAACGCGCCGATGTCCACGCACTCAAATTGAGACGCCGGACAATGTCGCCGCCACGATCGACCACAGAGCCGAAGCCTGCGATCGTACTCGCGATCGTCTGGGCAATGATCGTGGTCGCGCTCGGACTTCCCGCGATCAAGACCGGTGTGTTCGACACGCTGTCGACCGACGACGCCCTGCGTCTGGTCGAGGTGCGTGATCTTCTGGCCGGCCAGGGCTGGTTCGACCTGACCCAATACCGGCTCGACCCGCCCGGAATTGCCATGCACTGGTCCCGCGTCGTCGATGCGCCCCTGGCCGTGCTGATCCTCGTGTTGCGCCCGCTGCTCGGCCAGCATCTTGCCGAAGTGCTGACGCTGGTGCTGTGGCCGTCGCTGCTGATGGGCGCGGCGCTATGGCTCGCAGCGACGATCGCAGGCCAGGCCTGCGCCCCTGAAGACAGGAAGCGGGCACAGCTTGCGGCGATTGTGGTCACGGCGCTGTCGATCCCCGCCCTGATCCACTTCCGGGCCGGCGCGATCGACCATCACAACCTGCAGATCGTGCTGCTGCTCGGCTTCGTGCTCTGCATCTGTGATCTGGAACACCGTGCGGACAGGGCAGCTTTGGCCGGGTTGTGCGGCGCGCTTTCGCTGGCGGTCGGATTGGAAATGCTGCCTGCCATCGCCATGGCGAGCGCGGCCGTTGTGGGGCTGCTGGTGTGGAAAGGCACTGACGTCCTGCGCCCCGCCTGCGCCTTTGGTGCGGGCCTTGCCGGGTCCTCGCTGCTGCTGGCGCTGCTGCTGCTGCCGATGAACAGTCTCAGCAGGCCGGTCTGCGATGCCTTCGGCGGGCCTATTCTGCTGTTGTGTGCGGGCGGCGGCGTCGCCCTGCTCGCGGTTGCCGGTGTTGCCCGCATGCGCGACGGCGTGTGGACGCGATTCGCGGCGAGCGGGATTGCCGGTGCGCTCCTGCTCGGCGCATTCTACAGATCGTACCCAAGCTGCGTTGCGTCGCCCTATGCGCAGGTCGACCCCCTGCTCGTCAGCTTCTGGCTTGGCCGCGTCGTCGAGACCATGTCGGTGAGCGAACTGGCACAGATGCAGCCGCAAAAGCTGCTCGGCTATTACGCGTTTCCAATGCTGACGCTCGGCCTGTGCACGGCCGCCATGATCGGCTGCACGCCGCAAATGCGCTTTCGCTGGATCGTCTCGACCATCACGCTCGCGGCGCTGTTCGGCGAGAGCCTGTGGGAATTGCGCGGCGCCGCTGCCGCCAACATCGTCGCCGCCCCGCTATGCGTCGCCGGAACTGTCCGGCTTCGCACTGAAATCGTCGCCGGTTGGCGGCTGGTCCGCGTCGCGCTGCTGCTGTCGCCCGCCACGCTTGGCGGCATCGGCCTTGCGGTCTGGCCGGCGTTCGCCGCCGGCACAGGCGGACCCAAGATCGCGATGCCCGATCCCGGGGCGTCCTGCCAGACCATCTCCAGCGCCGCAGCGCTCGCCGACCTGCCGCCCGGACGGATGATGGCGCCGATCGATTCCGGTCCTGCGATCCTGGCCGCGACGGAACACGCCGTCTTCGCTGGTCCCTATCACCGCAACAATGACGGCAACCTCGCCATGGTGCACGCGATGACAGCAGCACCTGAGGCCGCCCGCGACATGCTGCGCGCCCGGCAAGTCGACTATATCCTGACCTGCAACGGCTCCTTCGACCAGGAGGATCTCGTCCGCATCGCGCCGGAGGGTCTTGCCGCACATCTCGGCCGCGGTGAAGCTCCGGACTATCTGGAGCCCGTGCAGGCCGTGTCGAAACCGGGCTGGACTATCTGGCGCGTGCGCAAGTAAGGGAGCGCGAAGCGCCGCCCGATGACAGGCTCCGCGCAATCCGGGGCCTTCTCTAAAGTACCAATCCCGGATTACGCTGCGCTCCATCCGGGCTACCTCAGCTGGCCTGAAGCAACCGTGTCATGAAGAATCCGGACGCCATCGCCGTCATCGTCTCAGCGCTCCGCCACGTCCATGGTGACGACATCGCGCGCATAATGCTGGTCGAAGGCATGAGCCTCGCCAATCTGATCGATGCGATGTTTTCGGCGCCCCTGACGCACCGGGAGGCGGTGCGGGCGATCACCGACGGGCTCGATGATTTCGTCATCACGCCGGACCTGGGGCTGATCTGGCATCTGAAATATGTCTACGGGGACCACTCCCTGCACGTCGTGGACCTGGAGATTGCGACGCCTGACGGTACGCTGGCGAGCCGGGACGTCTGGCTTCGTCTGGCATCGTGAATGCGGAGCCGGTGCTGTGCGGAAACCTGGCCCCCCCCGGCTGACTCGGCCCCGGCTCTGCGGAGCGGCACTTCGCGCCGCACCGCGTCCGGGGCACGAGAGCTGGCGACCATATGCCTTCGGGCGTGTCGACCACCCGATGATAGCGGAGTTGTTTCGCGAGCTTTGCCCCCTCAATTCCCCGTCTGCAACTCGCCAAAGCGCTCCCAGGTCTTGCCGTTGAAGCGCATGAACTGCATCTGGTCGACCGGGACGTGGTCGGTCGCGCTGGTGTTGATCTTGATGCCGGGGAGCAGCATCGGCAGTTCGAGGTCGTGAATCGAAAATGCCTGCTTCAGGATGTTCTCGGTCGACAGATCGTCGCCGCAGGCTTTCAGCACGGCCTCCAGCGCCATCGCGCTGTTATAGGCATTGACGTAGTTGGTATCGTGCTGGTCGGCTTCAGGCACATACTTCGTCATGAAGTCGCGCCAGGCCTTGACGCCGGGATCGTCCTTCCAGGCGGGATCATCGGGGTCCTTCACATAGGCCGTGGAGAGAATGCCGGTGCCGGCTTCGACGCCGGCAGGCTCCATCACGGTCGAGATCCAGACCGCGACGTTGGACAGGAAGGTCATGGGACGCCAGCCGATCTCGAAGGACTTGCGGATCGCTTGCGCCGCGAATTTCGGCGTCGCCGCGATCACGAACACGTCGGCGCCAGAGGCTTTCAGCTTGACGATCTGGGAATCGATGGTCGGATCCTGGATTTCATAGGTCGCGACGGTGACGACGGAATCATATTTCTCGCCAAGCACGTCCTTGAGGCCGGCGAGATAGTCGCGGCCATAATCGTCGTTCTGCGAGATCACGGCAAATTTCGCGTTCGGGTTTTTCGCCAACGCATAGCGCGCATAGAGCCGCGCCTCGTAGCGGAACGGCGCCTGCACGCCCATGGTCGCCTGCGGATATTGCGCGATGTCGGCGAATTTCGAGGCCCCGGACGCGAGGAAAAGCTGCGGGATGTTCTTGGCTTGGAGATATTTCGCGATCGCCGTGTTGTGGGCCGTACCGATCGAGGAGAAGATCAGCGCGACCTCGTCGCTCTCCACCAGGCGCCGCGTCTGCTCGACCGATTTCGGCGGTGCGTAGCTGTCGTCGAGCGAGATCAGATTGATCTTGCGGCCGTTGATGCCGCCCTTCTCGTTCAGCATCTTGAAATAGCCGACCTCGCCCTTGCCGAGCGCGCCAAAGGCGGAGACCGGCCCGCTATAGGGCATGGTCTGGCCGATCCTGATCTCGGTTGCGGTGACGCCGCGCATCTCGGCGGCGAGCGACAAGGTTGGCGCTAGCAGGATTGAAACGGCGCCAAGCGCGCCCAACGCAGCCACGAAGCGCATCGGTCTGCCCTCCCCTTTGTCGGCGCGATCACTCCGCGCCTTTGTTTGAGGCCGAGCATGTCACGACGGTCGCCTCGCTGCCAAGACCCATTCGCGGCTTGGGGGGTCTCGTGTCCCGGACGCGCCGCAACGCGAGAGCGTTGCTGCGGCTCTGCGGCGTACCACGAGCGCAGATATCGTAGGGTGGGCAAAGCGCAAGCGTGCCCACCACCTGTCGCGACTGGCGAGAGATGGTGGGCACGGCGCAAGGGCGCCTTTGCCCACCCTACGAAACTGCCTTTGTTGCTGGCACACTGCATCAA
>NZ_LBJP01000003.1:77868-78010 GCF_028128715.1 Bradyrhizobium sp. CCBAU 51745
CACCGTCATTGCGTGCGGGATAGCACGCCCGCGCTCATCCTCGGTGTCATTCCCCACGAAAGCGGGGAATCCAGTACGACAGCGAGTGTGCGGGAACGCGGGTGCCACGAGCTCGTCATTGCGAGCGCAGATATCGTAGGGT